>CALKWM010000041.1 GCA_938004065.1 uncultured bacterium | reverse complement strand
CCACCGAGATCTACACTCTTTCCCTACACGACGCTCTTCCGATCTAATATGCAATAATCAATATGCAATCAATAATTTGTTATATACAATTATAATGAAGATGTGGCAATATTGCTATAATAAAATATTTGTGCAGGTTGGATATAAATATTGGTATAATATTGTTGTGGGTTTATTTATTATTTCTAAAAATTTTCATGATAAGAATTGATCATGTTTATAAAAAATACGGTGAAACTCTGGTTTTAGATGATGTCAATTTGGATGTAGAGGAAGGTGATTTTATTTCTTTGGTGGGGCCATCGGGTGCCGGTAAATCGACTTTGATAAAGCTTTTGATCGCAGAGGAGAAACCCTCCAGTGGCAGTATTTATGTGCGTGGATATGATATCGCCAATTTAATGAAAGGTGATGTTCCTTATTATCGCCGAGGAATCGGGGTGGTGTTTCAGGATTTTAAATTGTTGCAACAACGAACGGTATATGAAAACGTGGCATTTGCGCTGGAGGTATGTAACAAGGCAAATCGGGTGATTGTGGATAGAGTGCCGAAAATTTTGGAGATGGTGGGATTGAGTAAGCGGTATGATTATTTGCCGGGTATGTTATCCGCCGGTGAAATGCAACGAGTGGCGATTGCCAGGGCGTTGGTCAATCAACCTCAATTATTGATTGCCGATGAGCCGACGGGAAATCTGGATCCGGTGAATGCCTGGGAAATTATTCAATTGTTATTGAAAATCAATGAGGTGGGAACGACCGTATTTTTGGCAACTCATGATAAAGAGATAGTAAATTCGGTCAAAAAAAGAGTAATTACTTTGGAAAATGGTAAATTGGTTAAAGATCAACGCAAAGAAGGCAAATATGTAATCTAGATGCAAGGAGGAAGTTTTGTTAACTATAATCAGACTGGCAAAATTTGGATTTGTTAATTTTGTGCGCAATTTGTGGTTAAATCTAATTGCAACTTTTGTGATGTCGTTAACCTTGATGACCATTACCGTATTGATAATCTCGGCGTTATTTATCCAAAACGAGATAAAAAATATCGAAAACAAAATTGATTTTGAAATATATCTGAATGACAATGTGAGTGCTGACAAGATAAGTGTTTTGAAAGAAGCGATAAACAATGCGGTGGAAGTTACAAGTATCGAATTTATCACCAAAGAGCAGGCGGTGGAGAGATACAAAGAAATATTTGGCGACAAAGAAAGTTTGATTGCTTATATCGAACAGGAAAATCCTTTGAAAGAAAGTTTGGTGGTAAAGACCAAAAATACCAGTGATTTGGACAAAGTAAGTCAAGTGGTTGAAAGAGATGATTACAAAGATATGATATATTCCAGTAGTTATTCCAGAAATAGAGCGGTAATTGTAAAATTGATCGGTGTAATTGATTTTGTGCAAAAAGCGGGAATATTGATTGGTTTGATATTTATAATAATTGCCGTATCGGTGGTGTTTAGCACGGTTAGAATTGCAATATTTTCGCGTAAGGATGAGATTGAGATTATGAAATTGGTGGGGGCGACGGATTGGTTTGTGCATGCGCCGTTTTTGATAGAAAGCGGTTTGTATGGCTTGTTGGCGGCGATTTTATCGACTATATTTGTGACAGCAATCGGGTATTATGTGTCTTTGATCGCTCAGTCTTATCTCGGTCTTTCAGGAGGTTTTTTCAACGATTTTGTTGCCCAATATTTGCTATTTGTTTTGGCGTTTCAAATATTGCTTGGTGTTACTATCAGTGTAGCAAGTGCGTTTGTGGCGATTAGAAAACACCTTAAATGATAAGTATCAAGTAGCAAGTTTCAAGTTTTTATTTTGCACTACTCATTGATGTATATTGTTTGTTGCTTATTGTATATTTTTTTTAATTCATTGGATAATGGTTTTTGATGAAGAGCATTTGGAATAGAATTTGTATAGTTATGATATTGGCACTGATTTTGGTAAGTGGTGGTTTTTTGCATGCCCAAAGTGTCAATGATTTGAAACAACAAAGAGAAGAGATCCAAAATCGGATGGATGAGATAAATAAATTGGTTGAACAAAAGAAAAATGAGTCTGTCAATCTGGAAAATCAGATTGCAATTTTTGATGCAAAAATTGAACAGTTGGGATTGCAGATAAAAGATACAGAGTATCAGATTACTGAAAAGCAAGACAGGATTGATGTATTGACAAATGAAATTGCCAGACAGCAGAGGATGCTTGATTATCAAAAAGTGATTCTCGATGAGAGTTTACAGATGTTGTATGAACAACGTGAACAAAATGTGGTGATGATTTTGCTGTCCTCGCAAAATTTTTCCGATTTTGTTAAACAAGTAACATATGTAGAAGCGGTCAAGGAGCAGGTGAGGATAACAATAACGGAAATAAATAAAATTAAGAGTAATTTGGAAGCGCAAAGAGTGCAGTTGAACGGAGAGAAAGATGAGTTGGAAGATTTGTTGTCGAGAAAGGAAGAAGAACAATCCGCACTTCAGAGTCAAAAGGATGCCAAAAATTTGTTGCTGGAACAAACCAAGGGAGAGGAAGAGGAGTTTCAAAGACAGCTAGCGGATGCGGTTGCCGAAGAACAATCCGTTTCATCGGAGATTGACAGATTGATCGAGGAAGCCAGAAAAAAACTGGAAATTGAATATCCAAATTTATCCGGTGGTGATGGTTTCGGTTATCCTTTGGCGGGGTTCAATAGAGTTAGTGTGGTTGGTGGTGATTATATGGATCCGTATTATGGTTTCGGGTTCCCACATACCGGGATTGATTTAGCGGCCGGTCAAGGTACACCGGTGTATGCTGCAGCCAGTGGTGTGGTGGTGGTGGCGTATGATTCCGGCAATTCCGGACTTAGTTACATTGCGATTCAACATGGAAACGGCTATTTAACCAAGTATTTACATATGAGTGAGATTTTTGTTTCCAATGGTCAATACGTGTCGCGTGGTGAGGCAATCGGACTTTCCGGTGGTGCGCCTGGCACGAGAGGGGCGGGGTATTTTACAACCGGTCCACATTTGCATTTTGAGATAAATGATGCGTTTGGAAATAGTGTAAATCCGCATTTGTTTTTGGATATTGCTTTGCCGTATTAAGCAATAAACAATACACAATAAACAATACACAATAAGCAATACACAATAAACAATAAGCAATAAGCAATAAACAATAAGCAATAAACAATAAGCAAAGAGATTCTATGTGGATGTCTTTTTTTGTCTATGGGGTAGGAAAAGTATTTTTATTTTAAAAATGTTAGAATTGATCAAGATATTATTAATAAAGTATTATGAATAAAGAGAAGCCGGAGCTTTTAGCGCCGGCGGGAGATTTGGAAAGATTGAAGGTTGCTTTTTTGTATGGGGCGGATGCGGTATATGCCGGAGTACCGGAGTTTGGGATGAGAGTCAAGGAGATTGGGTTCAATATGGAAAGTTTGGCTAAGGGTATCGATTATGCTCATAAATTGGGCAAAAAAGTTTATGTGACGGTCAATATCTTTGCCAAAAACAAGGACATCGAATTGCTACCGGAGTTTTTACATAAGCTGGAAAATATAAATCCGGATGCATTGATTGTGGCTGATCCGGGGGTGATGGGAATAATAGCTGATGAAAAGATAAATACCCCTTTGCATATCAGTACACAGGCCAATATTACCAATTGGCGAGCGGTAAAATGGTGGGTTGATCAGTCCAAATTTGAACGAGTGATACTGGCTCGAGAATTGCACTGGAAGGAGATAAAAGATATTAAAAATAAATTGCCGGAAATTGATCTGGAAATTTTTGTGCATGGAGCGATGTGTATGTCGTATTCCGGTCGTTGCAATATCAGTAATTATTTAACTAACAGGGATGCCAATCAGGGTGATTGTTCGCATTGTTGCCGGTGGAATTATGATTTTTATCTGGAAGAGAAAACCAGACCGGGTGAGTTTATGAAGGTCGAGGAGGATGAGCGAGGAAGTTATTTTTTTAATTCAAAAGATTTGTGTTTGATTGAAATGATAGATGAGTTGATTAAAACGGGAGCGATGAGCTGGAAAATTGAAGGCCGCAACAAGAGTGAATACTATTTGGCAAATGTGGTAAGTGTGTATCGGCAAGCAATGGATGATTATTTTGAAAATAAGGATAAGTATAAGAATAATTTATCGAGATATTTAAATGAATTACAGGCCGCCACAAGTAGAAATTATACCACTGGTTTTTTTGGAGCGGATGGGGCCAATATGGTTAATTTGGAATTTCAAAGAAAAGAAAAAGAAAAACAGTTCGTTGGCAAAGTGATAGGTAGAGTAGGGGATTTGTTAAAAATTGAAGCTCGTAATCAGATTAAACTAGGTGATAGTTTGGATGTAATCACACCTTTGGGGATCAAGGAAATGAAAATTGAAAAGTTTTTAGATATTGATGGGAATGATTTGGGAGAGGTGGTGAATACCAATTTTGTATTTTATGTGGCTGGATATGAATTTCCTGAATATTCGATGATAAGAAAAATAAATAATTAATGTTTTGTATGCGGGATTGGGGATTCGTATCACATATTAACGAGTTGTGTGAATTAAAAAACAAATATAAGATATCTGGATCCCCGATCCCGCATCCGGGCATTCGCCGGACAGGTTCGCCGGACAAGTTATCGGATCGCGATAACGCTTCCGATTCGAGGATGACAGGAGAAGAATTGATTTCACACAAGTCGTATATTTCTAATTTTTATGTAGCGCTACTTAAATTAAGAATTATAGATGTTTTTTATTATTTTTCTTAATTCTTGCTTATTGTATATTGTATATTGAATATTGTCTTTTTCATATTTACGTAGTGTGTAACTTATTTTATAATTAATTTAAGATATTTTTTTAATCTTGGAGAAAGTAACAATGGATATAATAATTGCTTTGTTGGGTTTGGCTACGCCGGTCGGTATAGTTTTGTTTTTTATTATTTTGTCATCGATCAAACAGGTAAATCAATATGAAAAGGGGGTTAAATTTTCTTTCGGACGTTATAGTGGCCTGATGGATCCAGGTTGGAGATTGGTATTACCTATTTTTCAGACGTGGATGAAAGTAGATTTGCGAACGAAGGTAGTAGAAGTACCTGAACAGGAGACTATTACCAAGGATAATATATCAGTTAGAATCAGTGCGGTTATTTACTATAAAGTTATTGATGCCAGCAAAGCTATACTGGATGTAGAAAATTATAATTATGCCATATTTCAACTGGCTCAAGTGACGATGAGAAATATCGTGGGTGAAGTAGAAATGGATGAATTGTTATCCAAGAGAGAACAAATTTCACAAAAAATTAAAGATATAGTTGAGAAAACTACGGATACCTGGGGAATCGAAGTAGAAACAGTAGCATTAAAAGATGTAATATTACCGGAAAATATGGTCAGAACAATTGCCAAACAGGCAGAATCAGAACGTGAAAAGCGTTCAACTATTATCAAAGCTGAAGGAGAATTACAGGCAGCTGATAATCTAGTAGAAGCAGCTAATAAATTGTCATCAGCACCAGGAGCGTTACATCTTAGGACATTAGCTACTATAAATGATATATCAAGTGATGAGTCAAATACGGTAGTGTTTGCTGTTCCATTGGAAATTTTGAAAGCATTTGATACTTATAATGATAGTAAAAATAGAAAGTAATATTGAAATACCAAATTTTAAATTACAAATAATGGAATGCAAAAAATAAATGAATATGGTCAAATTGCTAAATGGTTTAAGTTAAGACGCAAGAATAAAGACTTAAGAATAAAGAATTGTTAAATGGTCAAATTGTTGAAAAATAACAATATATCAATTTAACAATTTAGCATTTTTAAAGCTCTGGTAGTGTAAGTTATTTTGTATTTATTTGTATAACTAACTTAAAGGAGAGATATATGAAAGTAGCAATCAATGGATTCGGGCGAATAGGCCGGCAGGTGATGCGGGCGGCAGTCAAAAACGATTGGCATCACCATATCGTAGCGGTAAATGATTTAACCGATGTGGAAACGTTGGCGCATTTGTTTAAATATGATAGTGTTTATGAAAAATTTGATGGAGAGATTGGATTTGAATCAGGAGATGATGTATATCAGGGCTTTTTACTAATTGATGGTCATAAAATCGGTGTTTTGTCACAAAAAGATCCAGCTGTTTTACCTTGGAAAGATCTAGGTGTGGATGTGGTAGTCGAGTCAACCGGTTTTTTTACCGATCGAACAAAGGCCAGCGCTCATTTGACTGCGGGAGCGAAAAGAGTGGTTATCTCAGCTCCGGCCAAGTCTGATGATGTGGAAACATTTGTAATTGGTGTAAATGAGAAGGATTTAAAAGATCAAGATATTATATCCAATGCCAGTTGTACGACAAATTGTATTTCACCGGTAGCCAAAGTGGTGGATGATAATTTCGGAATTGAAAAAGCCATGATGACAACCATACATGCCTATACTGCCGATCAAAAATTGGTGGATGCACCGCACAAAGACAAAAGGCGAGGCAGAGCGGCGGGAGCGAATATCGTGCCGACAACGACGGGGGCGGCTATCGCCACCACCAAAACTATTCCAAGTCTGGAGGGTAAATTTGATGGGATGGCGATCAGGGTACCGGTAATTTGTGGCTCTTTGTCTGATTTTACTTTTCTACTCAAAAAAAACGTTACCGAAGAAGAAGTAAATCAAGTTTTAGAGAAAGCGGCAGCTGGAGATTATAAGGGATTGATTGAAGTAACTTATGAACCATTGGTTTCAAAAGATATTATCGGTAATGAACATTCGGCGATAGTAAATTTGGATTTGACCAAAGTTGTTGATGGAAACATGTTGAAATTGATTGCGTGGTATGACAATGAGTGGGGTTATAGCAACCGGTTATTTGAGTTGGTGAAATCAATGGAGGATAAATATGCAAATTAAGTCAGTTGCCGAAGCGGATGTTAAAGACAAGGTTGTATTGGTGAGAACGGATTATAATGTGCCGATTGAGTTTGGAAAAATTGCTGATAACACGAGAATTTTGGATAGTATTGAAAATTCAAAATATATTCTGGAAAAAGGTGCCAAGAAAGTGGTAATCGTTTCGCATATCGGTCGTCCGGGGGGTGTGGTGGTGGAAGATTTAAAGATGAAGATCGTGGCGGAAGAACTGGATCGGTATTTGGGTGAAGATGTTGAATATATATCCAAGCCGGTAACGGAAGTGACTAAAAAAGATATTACCGCCTGCCATCGGAAAGTAATTTTGTTGGAAAACATCCGATTTGAATTTGGTGAGGAAAAGGGCGAAGAAAAGCTAGCTATCAAGTTATCCAAGTTGGCCGACATGTTCGTTTTGGATGGTTTTTCGGTGGCGCACAGGGAACATGCCAGTGTAACCAAAGTTGCTCAAATTTTGCCCAGTTACGGTGGGATTGGTTTGATAAAGGAAAAACAAAAAATTGATGATTTTTTAGGAAATATCCGCAAACCTTTTTGGGGGTTTTTCGGTGGCGTCAAATTGTCTGACAAAATTCCGGTGATTAAAGCGCTTTCAACCAAACTTGATGGTGTAGTATTTGGTTCGAGTGTGGCCGTAGCTTTTTTAAAGAGATATGGATTTGAGATCGGCGATAGCGTGGTTTCTGAAGATAGCAATCAGGCAGTAGATAGTTTTTTGGAGTTTTTGGATAAATTAAAGATCAATGTTGTTTATCCCGAGGATTTGATCGTGGCGGATATCAACAAACAAGAGATAAAAAGTGTGATAAATATTGATATCAATCAGGTATTGTCGGGAAAGATAAAACCATTTAGCATTTGTGAGTCTTCGGAAGCGGTGTACGATGTGGGTGAAAAGAGTTTGGAAAAATATCGGTCAATAATTGCTAAGACCGGATCGATATTTTGGAATGGGCCGTTTGGTTATGTGGAATTGGATAATTTTGCTAAGATGACGGAACTGATGGCAAAATCCATGGTTGAATCAAAAGCGATAACGATGGTTGGTGGAGGAGATACGGTGTCGTTTGTAAAAAAGTATGAATTGGAAGATAAATTTAAATACGTTTCGACCAGTGGGGGCGCGATGATGGAATACATTGCATTTGGCAGTTTGCCCGGTTTGGATGTACTAAAAATTTAGGACAATAAAATTAAAAATTTAGCTAGATTGACCAAATATATATTTGGTGGTATTGTATAATTATAATGATTGGAGAATAAATCGTGACTAATTCTAAACAGGAAAAAATCGAAAAAATTTCGGGCTCAAGAGTTAAGTTTTCTGTTAGTGTTGATGCCGTACAGATGGAAAAATCTAAAAAATTGGCTTTGGCGGAAATTGGTGAAAAGATTGAGGTTGGTGGTTTTCGTAAAGGTAAGGCGCCGATTAGTGTGATCGAAAAAAATGTTGATAAAGAGAAACTGTTATTGGAAACAGTAGATATTGCAGTCAAAAATGCGTATTACGATTTCGTAATGGAAAAAAAGGAAGAATTTTTAACTATCGGTACTCCAAAGATTGAATTTGCATCGCAAGTTGACCGAGATGTTTTCGAGAAAGGTTTTACGATCAATGTAGAGGTAGATATTTATCCGGAAATTGTGTTGCCGGATATTGATAAATTAAAAGTTAAAAAGGAAGATTCGACCGTAACTGAAAAGGAATTGTTAGCGACTATCGATGATATTTTGAAAAAAAGATCCAAATTGGAATTACACGATGAAAAACATAAATCTGAAAAAGGTGATTGGGTGGATGTGGATTTTGATATTTTGATCGATGATAAAATTGAGCCGGAGTTGGGCAGTAAAAATTTTCCGTTGGTTGTGGGAAACAATACAATGATACCCGGTTTTGAAGATAATTTGATAGGATTGCAAAAGGGTAGTGAAAAAGAATTTGACTTGGATATTGATGATGGTTTTCGAGATAAAAGAATGGCCGGTAAAAAAGTGAAGTTTAATGTTAAGGTCAATGAGATCAAAAAACTCGTTCCCCCTGTTTTGGATGATGAATTTGTCAAAACATTATCGATTGAGGGTGTGGAAGGGGTAGAATCTTTTAAAAAATATTTGCAGGAAAGTTTACAAAAGGAGAAAGATATAACTTCTGCAGAAAAATTGAAAAATGATATTATCAGCGAAATTGAAAAAAATGTTGCGGCGGAGATACCGTTAAGTTTGCAGGAGAGGGAATTGCATATGATGTGGCATGAATTTGAGGATAACTTGAAAAAGAGAGGAATTGAACCAACTGATTATATGCAAAAAGAAGGTTTGGACGAAACAAAGGTGAAAGAAGGTTGGAAAGAGCAAGCGGATAAAAGAGCGAAAATAGCTTTGATTGTTGGTGAAATGGTAAAGGAGTTTAAAATAACTGTTGACAAAGATGAAATAAGTGATTATATTAAACGAGAATTGGATAAAGTCGCCGAAAGTTTAAAATATAACCATCGACAAAACTGGAGGGAAATCTTAAAAGATTATGAGAAAGAGTATAACTCCAAAGATCGAAGAAACTATTTTGAACAGCAGTTAATGATTGATAAATTGTTTGAATTATTAATCGGTAAAATGTCTAAATAAAAAGGATTTTTTTATGAAGAAAGATTTGATTGAACAATTGGTACCAATGGTGGTGGAAAAATCGAGTTTTGGTGAACGAGCTTTTGATATTTATTCCAGATTACTTAAAGAAAGGATTATTTTTTTGGGTTCACCGATCAATGACGATGTGGCAAATTTGATTGTAGCTCAATTATTGTTTTTGCAGAGTGATGATAGTAAAAAAGACATTATGTTCTATATCAATTCACCCGGAGGATCAGTTACTGCCGGATTGGCGATTTATGATACTATGCAACACGTAAAACCGGATGTGGTAACAATATGTATCGGTCAAGCGGCGTCTATGGGAGCGGTATTGCTAACAGCCGGGCAAAAAGGTAAAAGATTCGCTTTGCCAAATTCCAGAGTAATGATTCATCAGATTATGGGCGGGGTGGAAGGTCAAGCTTCCGATGTAGAAATTCAGGCCAAGGAGATGCTGAGGATGAAAAAGAGATTAAATGAGATATTGGTAAAACACACCGGACAAAAATTTGACAAGATAGAACATGATACGGATAGAGATTTTTTCATGGTGCCGGAAGAAGCGAAAAAGTATGGTTTGGTTGATAAAGTATTATGATAAAAACTATTGATGTATGGATAGTATAATGATATTATAGTTTTAGGTATTACAAAGTTATATATTGTGTTTATGCGGGCGTTTATTTAATTTTTTGTTGGTAAGAAGGTAAAAATGGAAAATAGCAATGATAATCAACGAAATGGAGGAAAGATGATTGATGGCATCATGGCTTCACAGTATCGTGAAGAGATGTCGGAGGCGGATTTGAACAAGATTATTGGTAAAGCTTTTTCGGGTTTAAAACGGAAACAACGTCATGTTTTAAAAAAAAGATTTGGTTTAAACAATGGTGAAATCAAAACTTTGCAGGAAATAGGTGATAGTTATGGTGTAACACGGGAGAGGATTAGACAGATTGAAAAAGCGGCTATAAAAAGATTGGCCAAGGAAGTCAATTATAAACATTTTTCACCAATCAGTTATATGGTAGTGCATGAATTGGAAAATGCCGGTGGGATTATGTCTGAAGAGACTTTGATAAAAAAACTTTTGCAAAATAAATATGATGAAATCAATGCCAATGCTTTAAGATTGATTTTTGAAGTCCATCCGGAGCTGTATTATGTGAAAGAATGTGATCACAAAAACCCATCCTGGTGTTTGGAAGATTGTGAGGAAAAAGTAGTGTTGGAGTTACTGAAGGACGTGAAAGCATATTTGCAAAGTGAAAAAGATGTTAAACATATTGATCATATTTATGACTATGTAGTGGATAGACATGGGGTTGATAAAAATCTATTGGAATCAGTGTTGGATTTGTCTAAATCAGTTATGCTTATTGAAAACGATAAATATGGTTTGTATGAGTGGACTTTTATAAACCCAAAAAATATTCGTGATAAAATTTATTATATTTTGAAAAAAAATAGCAAACCGATGCATTTTTTGGAATTAACCGAAAGTATTGAAAATGAGGATTTTATCCATCAGAAAAAAATTACTCACCAAGCGGTTCACAATGAATTGATTGCAGATGATCGATATGTTCTGATTGGTAAGGGTATATACGCATTGAAAGAATGGGGTTACAAACCCGGTACGGTAGTGGATGTGATTGTCGATGTTTTGAAGAAAAAGGGTCCGTTAACTAGAGAAGAAATAATCGATGCCGTAGCTAAATCCAGAATGGTGAAGAAAAATACGATTGTAATTAATTTACACAATAAAGAATACTTTGAGCGTACCGCAGATGGTATGTATCGGATAAAAGAAAAATAAATAACAAAGAAAATTTTTAAAAAAGGATTTATTTAGATCATGTTTATCTATTATTTTGGGATATTTTTGCTGCTTTTGGCGGTATGGGTAGGTGTAATCTATCTGATATTTTTAGCTGTGCAGAGTCGGCGTTATCGTAATTGGCTTTCGAAACAGAAGATGGTTACGTTGTTGTTGAAAGTGCCGAAAAATAACGAGAAGACAGCTCTCTCGGCCGAACAAATGTTCGCCAGTTTGCATGGTATCTATCGTAAAAAGTGGGATCGTTTTGTCGAGGGTAGCTTGCAAGAACATATCAGTTTTGAAGTTGTCTCTTCCAGTAAATATATCAAGTTTTATGCAACCGCTCCGGAACAGATAATCGAGTTTTTGGAAGGTCAGATGTATGCTCAATATCCAACTTTACTTATTGAAAGAGTGGATGATTATACCCAGGAATACGATGGATTGAATCGTAATTTTAGTAGTTGTGAAATCGAATTGGAAAAAAGTGAAGCATTTCCAATTAGAACTTTTGATACATTTGAAGTTGATCCGTTGGCCGGTGTGACGGCGGTTTTGAGTAAAATGGGTGACTTGAATAATCAGATTTGGGTGCAAATTTTGGTACGTCCGACGGATAACAAGTGGATGGAGAAATCTAAACAACAAGTACAAAAAATCAGAGGCGAATACCATTCTATGGGAATATTTGGCTCTTTTTGGCATTTTCTGTCGATAATAATTACACATTTATTGACTTCGGGTGCTAAAACGGAAGAAGCGGCCGGAACAAAAAAGGTTTTAACCGTGCAAGAGGAGGAGGCAATCAAAGCGATCGGTGAAAAGACTACCAAATTGGGCTATGAGACAAAAATCAGAGTAATTTGCTTTGCTGATGATACTAATGATGCTAAAAGCAAAATGAATTCCATTGTCAGTACTTTTAAACAATATAATGCCAGCAATATCAACGGTTTTTATTGTAAAACGGTAAATATAAATCAAAAATCAGATATCAATGCCTATATCAAGAGAAGTTTCTGGGGCAGGGGGTATGTTTTAAACGTAAAAGAATTGGCTAGTTTGTATCATTTGCCAAGTATATCGGTAGAAACACCGGCTATAGTTTGGTCAACTGCCAAAACGGCTGAACCGCCAAGTAATTTACCAACATTGATGAATACCCCCAAGGAAGATTTAACTATCTTTGGGCAAACAAATTTTAGGGGTTTGGAGAATAAATTTGGTTTAAAGATAGGAGACAGATCTTATCACACATATATAGTTGGTAAGACCGGTATGGGTAAAACATCTTTGTTGCAAAACATGGTTATCGATGACATTTACAAAGGTCGGGGAGTGGCAGTGGTTGATCCGCATGGAGATTTTGTTGATACTATTTTAGAGTACGTTCCGAAAAGTCGAGTAAATGACGTGATATTGTTTGATCCGGGAGACAAAGAAAACCCAATGGCGTTCAATTTGTTGGAACAAGTTGAAGATGATTACAAACCGATTGTAACTTCGGGATTGGTTGGGATTTTCAAAAAACTTTTTGCTGATTCATGGGGGCCTCGATTGGAGCATATATTACGATACACGTTTTTGGCACTTCTGGATTATCCGGGTAGTACTTTTTTGGGTGTGCCCCGATTGTTAACAGATAAATTTTATCGTGAAGAGGTTTTGAAAAAAGTGAAAGATCCGGTTGTCAGGGATTTCTGGATGACTGAATTTGAAGGATACCCCGATAAAATCAGGCAGGAAGCGGTGATGCCTATCCAAAATAAAGTTGGTCAATTTCTGGCCAGTGCAACTATTCGCAATATGATTGGACAGCCAACGAGTTCCATGAATATCAGACAAATAATGGATGAGAGTAAAATATTTTTGGTAAAAGTATCAAAAGGTATTGTGGGTGAAGATAATTCAGCTTTGTTGGGTGCCACGATGGTGACCAAGATTCAGTTGGCGGCTATGAGTCGTCAAGATATTCCCAAGAGTGAACGTGTACCTTTCAATTTGTACGTTGATGAATTTCAAAACTTTGCTACCGAGAGTTTTGCGGCTATTTTGTCCGAAGCGAGAAAATACAATCTGAACCTTCATGTAGCCAATCAATATATTGCTCAGATGGAGGATAGTGTGCGAGAAGCAATTTTTGGTAACGTAGGTACACTCGTATCATTTCGTGTGGGAGCTAACGATGCTGATCACCTGGCCAAAGAGTTTGCGCCGACTTTTACCAATGAGGATTTGGTAAATTTGGAAAGATTTCAGATCTATTTACGGATGACTATTGACGGTATTTCTTCAGCGCCATTTAGTGCCACCACTTTGGATTTGCCCGAAAAAAAGACGGGAAACAAAGAAAAAATTCAACGTGTTTCCAGAGAAAGATATGGTACACAGAGGAGTTTTGTTGAAAAAAAACTAAATGAATGGGCGGAATCGTTGGATAAACGAAAAGTCGAAGGAGAAATGATAGAAAAGCAACAAAAAGGCAATCGCCGAGGGGGTAGGGGACGATTTCCAGTTGAAAACACTAAACCGGAAGTAATGAACGAAGAACAGATAAAAAAGCAGAGTAGTTTGATTGAAAAATTGAAAAAGTTTCAGCAAAAGAAGTCTGATACAAATGTTATCAAAAGCGAAAATGAAAATGTAGATGTGAAAAAAGCAGTTAGCAATGTTGTTAAGGATTCTCAAAAATTTAATAATAAAACCGTTGAAAAAAAAGTTTACATAAAACCACCCAAAAAGAAGAAAGTTGATGTAATGCCAAAAGTGATTAAAGACGAACAATCTATTCAAAAAGCAGATTATGTCAAGGCAAAATTAGCGAAATTGAAGCAGAGTAAAGATATGCAAAATGATGTTAAAAATGTCAATAAAACACTCAAGGCGAGCAATAAAGGTGTGGGTGATACCAAGAGTATCCAAAATAGTAAAAACTCAAAGTTTTCCAATATGGGTGAGATAGTTATCGGTACGGACGGTGAGGTATTTGAAGACATAGATGGTGATGAGGTTTAGAGGAATTGGAGATCAATAGAGGAGTGGGAAAATAAGTAAAATAAATAGTCGTACAATGTATCTTGTGCGACTATATTAATATAAGGTGAAACTTTTGTCGTGTTTGTGATTGTGTGATATTTATAGATAAATTAATGTTTGATAATAATATTTTTACTGCGAATAATTGATCCTCGATTATTCGACTAAGCAAATGTAATTTAAAATCTTATGTCGCACAAAATTAATCAGCTTTATTTCTCTATAAAATAATAAAATAAAATATAACGCATTATGTAAATCTTTTTCTAATAATATATATGACATAGACGATATTTACAAACTTGTAAATTTGGTACTTCCCTACTCTGATTTAAACAAGAAGATAAGAGAAAAAAGAAAAAAAATTGATATAATGGCTTTAGAAATATGAATCTTAAAAAGGAGGTGAAAAAAATGATGTATTTTGCTATCGATTCCAGTAGTTTGCTCACACTGGATAGCAAAGTTTTTATAAAAAATAAATTAAGAAAGGTATTTCCGACTAGTATAATAGTAAATAATTATTTGAAAGTACTTGAAAATATTTCAGATCTAGATATCTCCATAGGAATGTTTGTAAATGGCACTAAGAGGTTGAATGTTAAAAATATTGCCAGAAAACACAAAATAGGTATATTTGGTATGTTTATACCGGATATAATGACCTCCAAAAAAGATATTTCAAAAAAGTCATGTTCTGCGATAAATGTTGCTTTAGATCAATTATTACCTGAAATTAAGCAGGAGATATTAGTTTGGAATTATTGTAGAAGGGACAAAAAGTACAATCTTAACAAACTCAAGATAATCAGATTTGAAAATTTTTGGTTTTATATTAGTTTGATGGATAATTTCAAAAATATCGGTCGTTATATAGCGACAGTTGATATTCCAAATGATGATGTAGAAAAATTTTTATGTCAATTTTGTAGAGTCAGAAAACTTTTATCATCTTCGGTAGATTTATATTTATCATTGGATATATCAAAATTGGAAGATCCTAAGGAAATATATCATGAAATTGAAAAGATTTGCCCTGGTTCAGTGAAAGTATTGATTATGGATTGGGATGACCAAAAAATATCTATAGATAAAAAAATATTTTTGTGCAGGAATATAAATAAAAACACTGACGAACCGTTAATTGTTTTCAAATTTAATCCGAGTAATTTCAAAAATTTTTTGAAAAATATTCGGGAAAATATTGAATTGGTTATCGCAAAATAATCCACTCTTTTTTGAAGAGTGGATTTGAATATATGGGATATAAATATTGACATCTGGTTAATAAAGTAATATAGTCTTGGGGTATTGCTGATAGGATGCAAATTAAAAAAGAAAGGATTGTGATGGATAATGAAATGGTCAATTTCTATGGGATCTTGTATTCATACTGATATAAAAACATTATGGAGGATGTTTGACCCAAAAGTATTGTTGTCGAATTTTAATAGACTGGCACAGGAAATCGAGGAAAGATGCGGTATCGATTGTGTTGGTTTAAGTTTTCATCCGATGAGGATAATTGATTCTAAAAAATTTTTAGGAATGCTTGAGGAAGAAAAAATAATGGTCAATGATATTGATATTCCGGATATAGTCAATTTCTTTGACCGGAGGATGATAAATGAATTTCTTCGGAAACAAGCTATTTCCTCTTTTATCTCCCGCATGAAGGCACATATCGGTTGGAGACTGATAAATTATCCAAATATTAAAGAGCTCATGAGAAACATGAGTTATTTGATAAATAATACAGAAATAACATATATAAGATCCGGAATTGGAAAAACATTTGTCAAAGATGAGGAGAAAATAATTGAATTGTTAAACATTTCATCAAAAATGAAGATTGGATTTGAAATTGATAGTTTTTCTTGTAAAGATTTTTTTTCCTATCTTCATGATATATTGGATTATAAAAGGTTTTTAAAGCGAGAGAATATAGGAATTGCTCTTGATCCGGCTCATTTACTTCAGGGAGAAGCGATGGGATTGTGGGGTGACATTTATAATGTCTTGGAAAATATCAGAAGACCCGTGGTGCCGGGTTTCAGGCATAATGTGTTTTCTCTGGATTACAATCCGGTGCAGATTCTCAATCAGAAGGCATTTGATTCTAAATCTGTCGATCGATCCGAGGAGGCAATGGATGAAGTGATAAAAATGCATTGCCATCCGGATCAAAATGTTATCGATTATCCAAAGTATCTGAAAAAAGTATTAGAGTATTTTCCTGATACTTTGGAAGAGATCGTCATCGAAATCAACCCAGCGGATAGAGATAATCTGGGTGACAAATTTTTCGATGACGTTCGGGAAATGAATAAAGTATGTGAGGAGGTGAATCGAGAAGAAAAATATTAAAAGCAAGAAGATGTATTAGAAAGACCTGTGAAAAAAAACAGGTCTTTTGTTGTATTTGATGGCGATAAATATTATAATGATTGTGTTTTCGAAATATTAAAAAAAAGAGGTGAATGCAAATTGGAAAAGTATTTTAAAGACAATATATATCTTTTGGTATCATCGATTGGGGATAAAAAATTTGATACCAAAGTCTGCAAATTACTTAGAAAAGTCGGTTTTGGGCATGTGGGTTTGAGTGTGTTGGGAGGAATGGTAGTTAACATTGAAAAAACAGTAAAGAACATCCGTTCAAAAACATTTGACCATTATTGCGGTGATATCCCCGATATTAACTGGAATGTCGAGAGATTCAAGTATGATTTGGAAATGGTTAATCGGGATAAGCCACAAGGTATGAAATTAGATTTGTGGGCGAGATATTTCAAAAGAATGTTTTTACAAATGATCGCGTGGAGATTTTTTAGTGTTAGAAACAAGGATGATCTGAAGTGTAAAATAAAAAAATTACTGAAATATACGACTTGCATTAAAAGTTCAAAATGGATTAGATGGGATTCTCGAGGTTTAGTAGAAAATCTGGATATGATAGACTGCCTTCCGGAGGAAATAAATGTATTGGTTGAGTATTATCCGGAATTGCATACACCAATGGATTTTGTTAAATTGATCCAGGATTTGAATATAGGCAATGGTAGAAAATTTTGGATATCATTTGATGCCGGTCATTTTCATCGGGCAAGAAGTATGTATAAGTGCTGTGAAAATGTTGAAGCGGAGAAATGGTTGATGAGATTTGTGCTTGATCCCAAAATTGCTCGATTGGTTCGGATGATTGAGATCAGTAATTTACCAAAAGATGGTCACAATGCCCATGCGAGTGTATATGATGGAATTATTGATTTTAGAAAAATATTTTCTATGGTTGGTTGGGCAATTCGAAATGATAGGATCAGTATTCCATTTTTTCTGGTATTGGAAGCTAGCCCTCTGTCATGGAAAGAGTTGGAATCGCAGACTTATGATAATTTTAAAAAATATCTAAAAGCTTTGACTGATGATAAAATGTTTTTAGATTTAAAAGATAGTTATGGTTAGCAAGTGC
This sequence comes from uncultured bacterium, assembly GCA_938004065.1. Taxonomy (GTDB): domain Bacteria; phylum Patescibacteriota; class JAHJAL01; order JAHJAL01; family JAHJAL01; genus CALKWM01. The sequence continues at coordinate 74,218 of CALKWM010000041.1, read as the reverse complement.
CCTTTTGAAAAAAGAAAGGGTTTTTTTATAATTTGAATATTAATACTTTTTTTGTAGTGGGATGAGTCAATTTTAAGCAATTTGCGATGAGAGCGATATTTTTGTTTGGGAGTGGATTTGATGCACCGTATTTGATATCGCCTAAAATCGGCAGTCCTATGTGGCTTAACTGCGATCGTATCTGATGAGAACGGCCGGTGAGGAGTTTGACCTCGATAATATTTGAATTTTTTAAAATAGTGTTTTTGGGCAAAAGAAAGTGTTGAATGATATTTGAATTGCTAATTACTAATGACGAATTACCAGATTTTGGAAATAATCTAAATTTCAGGATAGATTTTTTGTAGTCAGTTTTGGGAATATCTGACACTTTGGTGGTATTTGTATGCGGATTTTTTTTCAAGTAATGGGTTATGGTTTGCCATTTGGATATCTGCTCAGCCATTCGGCGGGCAGGCAAGGGTTGCCCATACGGAGATGATTCACTGATGGCGATATATTTTTTAGTAAAGTCCCCTACTCTGATTTGTTCGGATAGTCTGGATGCGGCTTTGGAGGTTTTGGCAAAGACAATTATTCCCCGTACCGGTCGATCAAGTCGATGTATAAGTCCCAGATAAACTTTGCCAGGTTTGTGATATTTGTTTTTGATGTATTGTTTGACCTGTGAATACAAGCTTTGATCACCCGTATTGTCTCCTTGAGTAAGGATATTGAAAGGTTTGTCAACGACGATGATGTGGTTGTCTTCAAAGAGGATATTTGGGATATGATTATTCATTTATTAAATGAAAACCCCCGCTACCGACCACAAGAAAGTGTTTACAAATATTCTTGGGTTTTTGGTTGGCGGGGATTATGAAAGGTTATAAATTTAAATAGATTATTTCTTGTTAGTCCAGTTATGCCAAGTAACAAGAAGTGGTGAAGCGTTAAAGATAGAGCTGTAGGTACCGGAGATCAAACCAATTATTAGAGTAAACAAAAATGGTTTTATAGAGTTGGCGCCGAAAAGGTATAAGGCAAGGAGTGTAATAACTACTGTCAAAGATAGATTGAGTGATCGAACCAAAGTTTCATTGACAGAGATATTTACAACCTCTTCAAAAGATTCTTTGGTGTATTTGCGTAGATTTTCACGGACACGATCAAAGACTACGATGCTGTCGTGTACCGAGAAACTCATAATAGTTAGGATAGCAGGTAGGAAGAGGATATCCAATTCAACATTGTAAAAAGCGCCAAGAATGGAGTAAACGCCAAGTACAAATAATACGTCGTGTAGCAGAGCGGCGATGGCACAGATGCCAAATCGCCAGGAGCTGGCCGGAGCGGGTACATTTCGAAATGCCCACGCGAGATACAAAATGATAAATAGTGACGCTAAAAATACTGACCAGATAGTATTGGTAGTTAATTCACTGGATATGGTCGGGCCAACTGACTCAGATCGCAATTCGGTGATGTTGCCAAAGTCCGCTTGGAGTTTATCTATAATTTCGTTGTATTTTTCCGTTCCACCAAGCACTATGTGATTGTCGATGGACTCAGGTTGAACGGTGCTGTCATTTTCCAGAGTTGTTGCGGGTGTTGATTCTTGGGCGTGAGCAATTTGAAAAAATATACCGGCTTGAGAATTGGTATTGGTGGTGTCAGATTCTTGTGTTGCGGTGGAACTGTTGTCTGTTTCGTTGATAGTAGAGTTGGCTGGTTTTTCAAATTCGGTGTTGTCAACGGTTAAAGTATCGGTGCGGATAATGATTGAATTGGCACCGGAAGATTGCAGTGAAAGATTGCCCAAGTCCAGTCCGGACAAACTTTCTCTTACTTGTTCAGTATCAATTTTTTTCTGGTCGTTAAATTGAAGTTCCAAAAGAGTACCGCCACGAAAGTCGATTCCCAGTTTTAAACCATTGGTTAAGAGAGAGATTAATCCGGGAATAATGATAATTGCGGATATGATATACCAAAGATTTCTTTTGCCGATGATATTGTACATAGTAACTAGTTAAAAAAGTATTAAGTTTAAATAAAATGTTATTTGTTTAGAGGTTTGATACCAAAAACTTGGGGATCGTCGTTTGCGCCGTAGAAAAGTCTCAGAAGAGTGCGAGTGGTAGTGATAGCTGAAAACATACTGACTAAAACACCAATAGCCAGAGTTAATGCAAATCCGCGTATGGTGCCGGTTCCCAAATACCACAAAATCGAGGTGGTGATCAGTGTTGAGATATTGGCATCTCGGATTGATGGCCAGGCACGGTTAAAGCCGGCCTCTATGGCAGAACGAAGAGTTTTTCCGGTACGAAGTTCTTCCTTGGTTCTTTCAAATATCAAGATGTTGGCATCGACTGCCATGCCGATAGAAAGGATAAAAGCGGCAGCACCGGCGAGGGTGATAGTAATCGGAATCAGTTTAAAGATACTAATGGAGATTAAAATATAGATTACTAGCGCAACGGATGCTATAAGGCCGGGCATACGGTAGTTGATCAGCAAGAAAATTACTACCAACAAAAAGCCGATAATGCCGGCGATGGCACTCATTTTCATGGTTTCATTGCCAAGAGTAGCGCCAACATTTGATTGACTGATTAGTTTTACCGGTACAGGCAAAGCACCGGAATTAAGTTGAATTTTTAGATCTTTGGCTTGTTCGATGGTAAAATTTCCTTCGATGATAGCGTTACCGTCTGAAATTTCGGTTTGGACGGTGGGAGCGGAAATTAAAATGTTGTCCAGGAATATAGCGATTCTTTTTTGGATATTGTTTTTGGTAAGTTCGGCAAAAAGTTGTTTGCCTTGGTCGTCGAATTCCAGGGTTACAATCGGTTTACTGGTTTGAGGATCGATTTCAATGTCAGCTTTTTTTAAATTGGCACCGGTTAAATTTGTCGGTGTCCACCATCCCATGTCCAATTCGTTTAGATCGGGATGTGGTTCGGTTGGTTCACTTAAAAATTTTAATTGAGCTGTTTTACCGATTAGATTTATCGCTTGATTGATGTCATTGACTCCGGGTAATTCGACTAGAATTTTGTCCTCGCCGGATGATTGGATGAGCGGTTCGGCGACACCTAACTGGTTGATTCGAAAATCGATGATGTTTATTACTCCTTGAATAGCATTGGCTTGTTCGGCCAAGGGAATTTCTGAAATATCGGCTTGATAGGTCAATTGTGTTCCACCTTTCAAGTCTAGCCCTTCATGGATTTTCAGTTCTTGAGAAATGTTGAGTTGAGGAATGTTAAGGTCGGGTCCTTTCGGCCATGTTATCAAACCGGCAAAAATGGTGATGATAATAATAAGAATTGTTAATAAAAAAGTGTTTCTTTGCACGGCAGGTGTAATTAAAGGATAAAAAAATTAGACTAAAAAATTTAAGAAAATAGCAATGAAAAGCATTGCTATTTGTTATTGTAGTAAAATCTATAACTAAAAACAATAGTTGCTTGGTCTTCTTATAACAATTTATCTTGGCGCGTATCTTTGAGATGTTGAACCAGTTTTTTCATATCGGCGGTTTTGTCTTTGGGACAAATCATAAGAATATCGTCAGTATCGACTATTACCAGATTGTCGATGCCGATGGTGGCAATCGGTTTTTGGGAGCCGTAGATCAGTGATCCGGTAGTGTCGATGGTGATTAGGTTGCCTTTGGTAACATTGGCGGTTTCATCAATTGCCAAAACGTCTTTGAGAGCGCCCCAGGTACCGATATCATTCCAGCCGATATCGGCTGGAATCATCAACAGATCATCGGATTTTTCCATGATGCCGTAATCGATCGATAGTTTTTCATATTTTTTGTATTCGTTATCAATTACTTTTTTTTCTTGTGGGGTGTCGATGGCGGCAAGTATTTTTTCGGTGATGAGATAGTTTTGAGGCATGTGTTTTTTGAAAGATTCCAGCATGACTTGGGCCGGATAGATAAACATACCGGCATTCCAGAAATATCGCCAACTTTTGACGTATTTTTTGGCGGTGGCGATATCAGGTTTTTCAACGAAATTTTTGACTCGAAATACTTTGCAACCGTTGATACTTTTGGTACCGGACTTGATATGAATATAGCCCAATTCGGTGGCTGGTCTGGTTGGTTGAATACCGAGAATAACGATTTGATTTTCACGTTGACACAGTTTGTCGGCGCAAGCAAGAATTTTGAGAAATTTGGTTTCTTTTTCTATGTAATGATCTGAGGGCAAGATAGCGATAACTGCATCAGGATCTTTTTTGCAGATTTTGGCGGTTGCCAATCCGATGCAAGCGGAAGTGTCCCTAAGCTCGGGTTCGGAAAAAATATTTTCAGCCGGGAAATCGGGAATTTGTTTTCTGATTTCCGAGACATAATTATGGTTGGTGGCAATATAGATTTGGTCAATTGGGTATTGTGGCACTAAGCGATCGATCGTGTCTTTTAGAAGTGTTTGATTGGATACCAGATCAAACAGTTGTTTGGGCCGATTTTGCCGACTCATAGGCCAAAGTCTGGTGCCTTGCCCGCCGGCCATGATAACGATATACATTTTTTTAGTAATTAATTAATTGGATGAATATATGAGATGATATGAGATATTGTGAAATAGTTTTTATAAATCTATTGTATCAAATTGGTTTTTTTAAGTTGTTGATAGCTTGTTTGAAATCCAGTGGTTTAGGGGTTGAAAATTCAATTATCTTGCCGTTATCAGGATGAATTAGTTTTAAATAGTAGGAATGTAGTAGTTGACGATCGATTTGTAATGTTTTGGAAAATTTTTGTGATTCTTTGGTAAAATACTGTTTATCGCCCAAGATTGGCATTTTTTCAGAATTTAAATGTACCCTGATTTGATGAGTGCGGCCGGTTTCAATCGATATATCCATTAAACTGATAGTGTTTTTTTGATATGTGTAGTTTTCTAAAGATTGGTAATGTGTAATGGCGGTTTTTCCTCGGTCAAAAGATGTGGCGATAAATTTTTTTCGATCTCTGGGATTGCGGATGATATTTTTTGTAATTGTGCCGTTAGTTTTATTTGTATTATTGAGGCATAGGGCGAAGTATTTTTTGGTCCATTTTTTGTTTTTTAAATCATTTGCTAGTTTTTGCATTGCTTGTACAGTTTTGGCAATGACAATTAATCCCGATGTATCTTGATCCAAACGATGAATTATGCCGGGACGATGAATTCCGTTGATAGGAGCGAAGGTTTTAAATTTGGGATAGTGATACATGAGAATATTGACCAGAGTATCATCAAAATGACCATAGCTGGGATGTACAGGTAAATGAGGTGGTTTGTTAATGACAAACATATGTTTGTCTTCGAAAACTATATCCAGGTGATCATTTTTGGGGACAATATCTTGAGAAATGGCCGGGGGAATAGTAAATTGGATGATGTCCCCTACTTTGACGTTGGTAGATGGTTTATTGGTTAGTATGTTGTTAACTGTTATGTGATTGTCTTTTATCAATTTGGAAATGTAGTTGCGAGAAAGATCGTCAATATGTGAATTGATAATTTTATCAAGGCGCCCGGCAGATGTAGATGTAAATTTTTTTTGCATAGATTTTAAAAATTGACATCGGTAAATAATGCAATACTAAAAAATGAGAAAATGGGATTAAGTTAGTTTATTTAGATATTTTTCCAGTTCTTCGTAGGTGGATATTGTAAACAAATCCATTCTGATAGTTTTGGCGCCTACGAAACCTTTAAAATACCAACCAAAATGTTTTCTCATATTGCAAATCGCGTGGTGTTCGATTTCATCGCGAGTGAATTTGGCAGTGTAATATGGATTGTGTAAAAATTCTTTGATATTGAGTCGAGCGTGAAATAAAATTGTTTGAATAATTTTTTTGAGATTGATATGTGGTCGTATTTTGATTCCGGATAATACTTTTTTGGTTTGGTTAAAAATCCATGGGTTGCCCAATGCTCCGCGACCGATCATGATGCCGGCCGGTGTAAAATTATTGATGCGATTCTGGGCGATGTAGGCATTGATAATATCACCGCTGCCAATAACCGGTATTGAAATTTTTTGGGAAATTTTTTTGATTTGTTTCCAATCACTTTTTCCTCGGTATTTTTGTTTGACGGTACGGCCATGAATTATTAAGCAATCAATACCTGTTTTTTTGGCTATTTTATCATAGAATTTTGGTGGTAGTATTTTGTCATATCCAATTCGAGTTTTAAGTGAAAGTGGTATGTGAATATTTTTTTTAATACTGGTGAGGACTTCAATAAGTTTATCCGGTTCCAGTAGTAATTTTCCTCCATTTCCGGAAGCAATCATATTGCGGGCGGGGCAACCGCAGTTAAAATCGATCCCGTCGGCACCCATTTTTTCCGCATACTGGGCGGAAAGAATAGTTTCGGTGATCGTATTGCCAAATATTTGGACGATAATCGGTTTTTCACGGGAGGTAAAATGTATCTTGGATTGGGTTTTTCTATTTTCATACTTTAAACCCATAGAACTTACCATTTCAGTAAAGAGCAAGTCGGCCCCGAATTTTTTAAAAATTTGCCGTTGAGAACTATTGGTTATCCCATGCATGGGTGCAGAGCAGATGATGGGATGTTTTTGGTGCCAGGTGAAATTCATCGGGATAAGTAAAAAGTAAGAGTATTGGAAGAGTTGGTGGATGAAAAAAATAGTTCACATGAAAGTGTACTATTTTTTGAGTTATTTATGAATAGGTGCGATAAAAATCAAGAAAAGATTATTTTTTAGTAACATTGGTTCCCAGTTCAGTGTCTTCTATTTCGTAGCCGGCTTTTTCTATCTCTTTGCGAAGTTTATCGGCGGTATTAAAATCTTTGATTTTGCGTGCTTCTTCACGGTCGGTTACTATTTTTTTGATTTTTAAAGGGATTTTGTCAGAAGCAACAAACAATATTCCAAATATCTGGTCGAAATCATGCAACATTTTGAGAGTTTTTTTGGCTGCTCTTTTTCCTATTTTGTCTTCATCGAGCAGAATATTGATTTTTTTAATCAGGTTATGAATAACTGCCAGTGCTTTGGGGGTATTTAGATCATCTTCGATAGCATCGAAAAATTGGGTGGTTGATGAATTAAACAGACTTTCGTAGCTGTTAGCCGGGATTTGGGGTTTTTCTTTGTTGACTTTTTCTAAACGATTGATAAATTTATCGATATTTTTTAGGACGTTGTGTGCCGCATTGATACTGTCCCAGGTAAAATTCATTTTGGAACGATAATGAGAGCTGACTATCAAATATCGTAGATCGCGTGGATTTAATTTATTGTCGCGGATCGAGTCCAGAGTAAAAAAGTTATTTTTGCTTTTTGACATTTTCTGGCCATTGACCAGCATGTGTTCGTTGTGAAGCCAATATCGGACGAATTTTTTGCCGGTATAACATTCGGATTGAGCAATTTCGTTTTCATGGTGGGGAAAGATGTTGTCCACCGCACCGGTGTGAATATCAATTGTATCGCCGAGATGTTTCATACTCATGGCTGAGCATTCGATGTGCCAACCGGGACGGCCTTTGCCCCATGGAGAATTCCAGTAAACTTCACCATCGGATTCACTGTGGGCTTTCCAGAGGGCAAAATCAGCCGCTTGGTCTTTGTCGTATTCTTGGTGATCAACTCGGAAACCGATTTTGATACCACTCTTGTCTAGTTTTGATAATTTACCGTATTCGGGAAATTTGACGATGGAAAAATAAACTGATCCATCTTTGCCGATATAGGCAAATTTTTCATCAACCAGTTTTTGAATGATTTTAATCATTTCTTTGATGTGGTCGGTAGCTTTGACGATCTTGGTAGGTGGAGTGATGTTTAAGTCCATTAAATTTTGCATGAAGATTGAGGTGTATTTCTCGGTTAAATCAGTGAGTGGCAGATTTTCTTTTTGACTGGCTTGGATGGTTTTGTCATCGACGTCGGTAATATTCATGACGTGTTTTACGTCCCATTCATTGAATTCGAAGTATTTACGCAAAATATCCACCCAGGTGTATGCCCGCAAATTTCCCAGATGAACATAGTTGTAAACGGTAGGTCCGCAGGTGTACATTTTGACTTGACCTTCTTTTTGGGGTTTAAATTCTTCTTTTTGCCTGGTAAATGTATTGAATAGTTTTAGAGCCATTTTTTGTATTTAAAATATTGAATTATTAATATTTCCAAAAGAATCATAAAAATGATAGTAATGGTAAAACCGTATGGCATATCAAAGATGGAACTGGAAAAATTCATACCCAAAATTCCGGAAATAAGTGTAAGGGGAAGTAGCGAAACTGAGACTATGGTTAAAATTTTGATAATATCGTTAAAACGATAATTGACCATAATGTTAATCGTATCGATCAAACCGTTAGTAACTTCCAGATAGTGCTTGAGCATGTTATATGACTTTTCTTGAGATTCAACCAAACTGTCAAAATATACCTGATAGTTACTGAAACTGTTTTTTATAATATCTGACTTATGAATTTCTTTGATGACCACGATGTTAGGTTGGGAAACGTTGATTAGTTGTAAGATGTTTTTGCGAATTGAGAGAATGTTACTGATGGTTTTTCGTTCATTGTTTTTTTCAGTGGTGATGTCAATTTCCAATTGATTGATGTCGTTGGCATAATTTTTGATAATTTCTCTTTGAGAAATATTGATGTGTTTAAGGATTCTAAAAAGAACATGGGCGGTGTTGTGGCAAGATATCTCCGGGTATATTTCTTCACAGATATTGTCCAGAAAATCTATTGGCTGATTGTGAATGGTAATAATAAAGTGTTTGGAAAAGAAGAAATCTATTTCTTGTAAATTGATTTGGTTGTTTGAATAATGAATGGCATGGATGGCAATGAATAAGTAATTTTTATGTTCAAATGTTTTTGGAATTACAACTTTATCCATGGCGTCATGGATATCGGCTTCGTGGATTTTATATTTATCTTTGAATTCGATAAGTTTTTTGTGTGTCGGATTGGTGATATCTATCCAGATTTTGTTGCCGATTTTTGTTTCAATGATTTGATTTTTGCCCATTTTTGAAAAATTATTTACGTCCTTCGATAGCTTTATTTAAAGTCAATTCATCGATGTATTCCAAGTCTGATCCCATGGGTAGTCCAAAAGCCAGACGAGTAATTTTAATTTCAGGGATATTTTCTAACATGTTTTGGATGTAGATAGCGGTGGCTTCTCCTTCCAGATTGGGGTTGGTGGCGATTATGATTTCTTCAATATTGCCTTGACGAGCTTTTTTGTTGAGACTCTCCAGAGTCAGGTGTTCCGGGCCGATTCCTTCGATGGGAGCGAGTGCGCCGTGTAAAACATGATAAGTACCGGCGAATGATGTTTTTTCAAAAGCCAGAATATCCAGTGGTTGTTCTACTACACAAATAACTCGAGGATTTTTTTTGGGATTTTGACATATTTCGCAGGGATCGATTTCGGTGTAGTTGTGGCAGTTGGAACAGTAAATCAAATTTTCCTGAAGTGTATACAGGGCCTGACCGAATTGTTGCACGTCATTTTTAGGTTTTTTAAGTAGAAAGTATGTTAAACGACTGGCACTTTTTGGTCCAATTCCCGGAAGTTTAGAAAAGTGGTGTATCAGATTGGCGATTGATTTGGGGATGTTTTGCAAAATAGATGATTAGAAAATATAATTCGTTGACTATTTGGTTAGATCGGTTTCGCTACTGTATGTTGTTGATAGATCAGGATTTTGAACTACTTTGATGCGTAAAAATACACCTTGATCTTCCATCCAAGTTTTGTTTTCGGCAACCAATCGGAAATACTCGTCATAGGTACCGGGACTTAGCGGTGCTTTTACGGTGAAAGTAAATGTACCAATCTCACCGGGCAATACTTGGGCTTCATCCATGGCGGTGGCGCGGTTTGAGGAAAGCCAAGAAGCGGGATTGAAAAATACGCTACTGCGGTCGATCGGATTGCTGGTGGCCAAGCGGATGGGATTTGATCCACTATTGTACCAGGTGGCATAGCCCATGTTTTTGAATTTAAAAGCGAGGGTCTTGGTATCTCCGGCGGTGATGATGGGCCAGTCGGATTGGCTGAACCATTGATTGGAGTATTCGGGTTGATAAACATTGATGTACCAGACGATATCCAAATCAGGATCAAAAAACCAGGAATGACCTTCAGCAACCGGCTTGAAGTGTTCTTCGTATTGCATTTGTTTGGTGGGAGCGGTAATAGTAAATTTAAAAGTTGCTTCCTGGCCATATCCAACCCCGGTATTGTCGATAATGGCTGGTCGATTGAAAGTAAGCCAGCTAGAGTTTCCAAAATCAGACACGCGATCAGCGTCTTTGTAGGTTGCCAAATGAATTGGGTGATCACCAACGTTGTACCACCAATGCTTCCCGGTGTTTTTGAGTTTGACCCAAACCTCGGTTGATTCCCCGGGTCTGAGTGTGATATTTTGTGCTGATTGGGCGGTTATCACACCGTCGTAATCTGGTGGAGTGATGGCAACCTGGGTTCCGGATTCTTGATGAATGACCACTCTGGTTCCATTGGGAGCCCAATCGTATAACCAGGCGGCGTTGTCAACTGATAATCGGATGCAACCATGACTTACTCTAATGCCCAGATGGTTAACGCCTTCATACACATTGCCCCAACTGTATTTCCAATATGGCAAACCGTGTATGCCGTAGCCACCGCCAATTCCCATCCAATATGGCATATACAGATCATAGGGTTGTGAGTAAGCGTCGTAGATATGGTTTTGGATGTAAAAAGTGCCAAGTGGTGTGGGCATATCCCATTTGCCGGTAGAAATGGCAAATTTTTTGATAGCCATGTTGTTTTCCACAATTGTCATCTGTTGGTCATTGATCGAAATATCAATAACTTTGTTGTCAGATGCTACTGCTTTTTTTGCTTCAAAATTTAAATTTGGGACAAAAAAAGAAAAAGCAAAAACTAATACTAGTGGGAGTAGTGATGATTTTTTCATTTTTAGTTTGGGGATGGTAAGTTAAATGATAAATATAATATATATTTATATATTATAATTAATAGATAAAAAAAGCCAAATTTACCAAAAAACCCTCTATTTAAAATGAGGGTTGAGATTGAGAGTTTTTTGGTAAGGCGAAAAAAATGAAAACAAATTTATGCGGGCTGAAAAACCAGTTGTGGAACTTTAAGCTGAATGTCTTTGAGTTGTTCATCGATTAAAAGTATGCGGTCGATAATGATTGGTATAGTGTTGGTTTTGAGCAGAAAATTTAGTTGTTTTTTGATGTGGTTGAGTTGGTGATTGATAGTTTGATTGTCAATTTGGTGGTCGTCTAAAAATTGTTCGATAAAAGCCACCCAGAGTTTGTAATCGGTAATTAAGTTGGCCAGTTGTTTTTTGTCATTTAATTTCATGATTGTTCACTCCTTTAACTAAGCGATTAAGCTTAAACTAAATTTATTGTAACTATAAAAAAGCTCATTAAACATGGAAGTTTAATGAGCGGTAGGAAAAATAGAATAAGTGGCAATTTGGTGATAAATTAGTAAAAAGTAATAAATGAAATAAGGAATCGCAAAATAATCAAATTTTTGACGATTTGCGTGATGACAACACAGGTGTAGATGATATATTATTTACCAATTTAGTTTGTCTTTGACCCTTTGGCTCAAGCGGCGGGAGACGGGAATAGTTTTTTTGTTTTCCAACTCGATTTGATAGTTGGATTTTTGCCAGAGGTACATGCGGGCGACGTGGTCGATATTGACAATGTGTGATTTATGAGTGCGGACAAAATTTTCCGGTAGTGCATTTTCCAATTCTTGCATCTGGTAATGAACACGCTTTTTGTTTTGATCAGTAGTATGGGCGTAAACTATTGGTCCTTCGGCTTCGAAATGGGTAATATCTGTCAGTTTGAATATGTAGCGATCATTGGGATTGGTACCGACAGCTGTGATTTTGCCGTTGATAAAATTTCGTGTTTGTTCGATTAATTCAGTATTGTCAATGTTTTCCGGATGTTTGGAAATTTTTTCTTGAATTTTGGAAAATGTTTGTTGAAATCTTTTTGGATCGATTGGTTTCAAAACGTAATCTATAGCATTGAGTTCAAATGCTTTGACGGCGAATTCGTCATAGGCGGTAACAAAAACTACCAGAGGCGGTTTTTCCAGTTTTGATATTTCTTCGGCCAGTTCGATACCGGAGATGTAGGGCATGTTGATGTCGCAAAAAACCAGCTTGATATCGTATTCACAAATGGCATCGATGGCTTTTTTGGGATTGGTGAGGTCGTAGATATGTGATTGGTTGATGAATTGACTGCAATGATAGTGTAGTTCTTCGATGGCGGGTTGTTCATCGTCGATAATGAGGGTATTGATGGTGAGCATGGAAGGCAAAAATCGAAAATAAAATATAAAAAATCAAAAAAAATAAAACGGCTTGAAAATTAGAAATTAGAACTTGATGCTTGGTTATATTGGAATTTTGAGGGTGATGACGGTACCTTTGGTCGAGGTGTTGATTTGTACCAATTCCTCTCCATGGTATTGATTTTTCAAGCGGGCGATAGTGCTGGGTAGTCCCAGATGTTTAACATTTGGATTGTCTTGACGCAATTCCTCCAATTTTTCCGGGGCTATCCCCTGCCCGTCATCGGATGTTATTAGATGCAAATATTTTTGGTCTTTTTTGACATATAAATGCAAATTGATAATATCTTGTTTTTTGATGTTGTGAATGATGGCATTTTCGACAATCGGTTCCCAAATTAAGTTTGGTACCTGGTATTTCAGATAAAAATCAGGGACGTCAATTTTAATTTGAATTCTATCACCAAAACGGGCTTTAGCAATGGATAGATAGCTGTTGATATTTTGAATTTCATCGATCAAAGGAACGTGTTCGCCTTGTTTGCGCAGACTGGATCGAAGTAGTGAAGAAAGTTCGATAATCAATTCATGGGCTTTTTCCGGTTTGGTGCGAGTTAGAGAGCCGATGGTGTTGAGAGAATTGAAAAGAAAGTGCGGATTGAGTTGGGATTGGAGAGTTTTCAGACGGTATTGATGTTGCATATAGATTTCCTGCTGTTGTTTTTGGTAATCGATAATGGAGTAAATAATGTACAAAAATACCAGTACGCTGGCCACTTGAATGAGCCCGATAGTTACGGCGGCGACAATGTTTTGCCAGAGGATGGAATAGAGATATCCTTCAAAAACAAAATATACCAGACTGATTTGCATAAATGAAAATACAAATTGCATGATGCTGGCGAAAAGCATTTTGAGGCGATTGCTGCTTTTGATGTGGTGAAAAATGCCACTGGATATGCCGGCGATAATGGTCAAGATGGCGTAGAGCCATGACAGTGGGAAAAAGAAATTGATGAGAATGGCGGTTACGCCGGATACCAGGATACTGACTCGTAAGCCACCCAGGATGCCGGAAACGATAACGATCGGCAGGGCCAGATCAAAGATGAGTAGTTTTTCTTCGCCGTAGTTAAAAAGCAATGTAAAAGTGTAGATGAGGATGAAAGTAAGTGCCAGGAGGAATTTTTCTTTGAGGCCGGGGCGGACGATATTGAAGTTGTTTTTGATAACCAGATGACTGATGACAAAGGCAATGATCAAAATGATGGCCGTACGGCCCATGATGTCAAGAACTTGATTGTAGAAAAAGATTGAAGGAGACAATATAAGGAGTAAGAAGTAAGAAGCAAGAAGTAAGAAAACTTCTTATTTTTATTATACTTTAGAGAAAGTGGTTTTATAAATAAAAAGACCGGATATGTTTTTAACAAATCCGGTGCGTAACACAATTTCATTTTAATATTGCCAATACGGCAGATATAAATTTGATGTTTATTATTGTTAACAACGCTGATATTGAAATCGTTGCGAAAAGAATTTTTCCGGTCATGTTTTTTTCTTTGGTTATTTTGCTGGCTCCGAAAGATACTGCGGGAATGAGTAATATAATAATCAGATTGTTAATAATTATATTGTGTAGATTGAAGTTACACAATATTAGAGTAAATAATAGAGCTAGAGAAATAAAAAAGAACAGGTGTTTTTGTTTTTCTGATCGGAAAATGATAATCACCTCCCTCAAGTTGTTATTTGTTTTTTTCGATAAGATTTTTCATATGGTGATTATATGTTTTTTAGGTTTTTAAAGTCAAGACTGGTTGTTAGATAATTGATTATTAGATATATTGGATTTGTTTGGTGTTTTAAAAAAAGTTTGGGGGTGGAAAATAGTGATAAGAGTGAAAGAAATCAGGCGATTGAGCGATCAATTCGGCAAATTGTCCCGAGCGATGGAAGAGCCATTGAAGTTGTATTTGGATTATTTGAAAAAGGAGGGTGTTAATGAAAAAGAACTAATTGACGGTTTATTGATAACTCCCAGAACATTAAAATTATTCAAGGAAGGAAAAATCAATAAATGTAGTTGCAGTGATTTTTTCAAGTTGGCTTTTTTGTTGGCGGAGTTAGAGGAAAAGTTGGAAAAATAAATATGGAATTTAAATAATGATTATTGGTATCTGCGATAATCATTTTTTTCTTGTGTTTAAATTAACAGTTGTGTTAAGATGAATTTAGGGTGATAATTAACTAAAGTGTTAATGATTAATAAACATATTTTTATAATGAGGAAATGTGTCCCGGATAAAGAATTTTCTTATCGCCCAAGGCGATGCGAAAGTCTTTTCCGGGATGATAGGAGAATTGAATGATATCAAACAGTTCGGAAAAAATTGATGAGAAAGTAAAGGTGGTGATGCTTTTTTCAGCTAAAAGCACTCCCCTACTCTTGCAATGGAAAGGTCGTAAGATTTATGTCAAACGGACGAATTTGTATTTTCATAAAAAAATTGGTGAGAAATTGTTTTATTATTTTTGTGTGAGTGATGCCGATAATAACGGGTATAAGTTGTGTTTTGATACGGGAAATTTGAGTTGGGTACTTGAGGAGATTACGTTTTAGTGAAATGTGAAAGCTCAAATCTTAGAACTCAAAACCACAACTAAAAAAATCCAAATTAAATCACAAAAATGTTTTTAGTTTTAGGGTTATGGTTTTGAGTTTTTTGTTTTGACGTTTTAGTTTTATTTTGGAGGTGAAATTATGTTTAAACAAGAAAATAATGATTTATTTGAAATGCCTCAGAGTGAGAAAATAATCATGCATGTGGATATGAATAGTTATTTTGCCACTTGTGAACAGCAAGCCAATCCGGCCTGGCGGGGACGGCCATTGGGAGTGTGTAGTTATTTGCATCCGAAAGGCACGATAATCGCGGCCAGTCGAGAGGCAAAAACTATCGGTATTGGTACCGGAACCAAAGTGTGGGAGGCCAAACAAATTTGTCCGGATATTGTGTTAGTGCGAGACGATCCGACCAAGTACCGAGTAATTACGGAAAGGATTCAGGCGATATTCAATAGTTATACGCCGGACGTGGAGAATTATAGTATTGATGAGAGTTTTTTGAAATTCCAAACGAGAAAAAACTCAAAGTGCAAAACTCAAAGTGCAAAACCACAACTCAAAGCTGATAAAGAAAATAAATGGAATAGAGCGGTTGAGATCCCTGCACAAGGTGGGGATGACAATAAGCGTGTTGGGGATTTGTATGATGAGGTGGAGGTGATTGCTGGGGAGATTAAGAGAAGAATAAGAGAGGAAGTGGGAGATTGGTTGACTTGTTCGATTGGGATTGCCGGGACTAAATTTTTTGCCAAATTGGGGTCGGATTTTAAGAAGCCGGATGGTTTGACTTTGGTAAATGATCAAAATGTGGATTATCTGTTGGGCGAGCTGGAACTAACTGATGTTTGGGGAATTTCCTGGGGCTTAAAGAGGCAACTCAATGCTTTGGGGATAGTTACTCCCTTGGAAATCAAATATGCCAAGCCCTCTTTTTTACTCAAAAAAATGGGTAAAATGGGATATTTCTTGTGGTCTAGGATGAATGGTTTGGAGGTGGATAAATTGAATATCGATGAAGATCGCAAGCCAAAGTCGGTAGGACACTCCTATACCTTACTTAAAAAAACGGCTAACAAAGATGAGATTGCAATGCTGATGATGAAGATGGCGGAGAAAACGGGACGCAGATTGCGGCGGAAGAAATTGCGGGCAAAGGTTTTGTGGGTGGGTTGGCAGTATCTGTATGGTGGTGGATTTGGCCGACAGGAGAAAATTGCCGAGGCAACGGATGACAGTTGGGATATTTTCCGAGGGGTTTATAAACATCTGGAGAGAAAGGTTTTGCATGACAAGATCAGTAAAATTTTTGTTAGTGTGTCCGGGTTGGAATCAAGCGCCAAAGTGCAGTTGTCGATATTGGAGGATAAATTGAAAAAAATCCGTTTGATTGAATCAATGGATAAAATCAATGATCGATATGGAGAGTTTACGGTTTCGAGGGGTAGTTGGCATGGGTGGACGGAGGAGATTGGTGATAGAGTGTCGTTTGGGAAGTAGATTTAAAGATAGTAAACTTATTAAAAATCAAACATAACAAACAAAAAAACTGTCTTGGGAAAAAATGATAAATATTCTAATGGTAAAGAAAAAACTAAAAATAAGCAGTAACAATATAGGTAACAGTATTTGAGTAATTACCGGAAGCTTGGAGGTCGTCGGTTTCGAGTTGAAAGGAGATGTGGTTGGTGTCGTCGATAACCGGTCCGGGGGCGGAGGCGATTTCGTGCTCGGTTGCGTCCGATTGAAAACTGCCGTAACGATTTAGTGAGAACCTGGAGTAATCGATGGTGTCACTGGTGGAAAATCCAAAGTATGAATGATGAGTGGCGGTTGGTGAAGACCAGGTTTCCGGTGTGGTCCAGGTGTCGGCGGAGCCGGATGAACCCTGGAAATTACTAATCTGTACTGTGGGTGATGATTGAATCGGATGGTCTTGTTGGATTGTGAGACGGTAGCCGGATGCGGCGTTGGTGGTAACGATAGTTTCCTGGCAGGCGATTTTTCGATTGGCGCCGTTGAATGTGCCATAATCGATATCAGTAGCCGTAGAATCAATTTCGGCGAGTTCGGCGACACTGGCATTGGGACAGGGGTCGCCGGTGTTGACTCCATTGATAATAAAAGTAAGATGTTGCGGGATGGAGACGGTAATGGTTGTGTTTCTAGTCTCGGTTAGTGTTTGAGCATGAGAGTGTTTTTGAATTGACAAATAGGTTGTTGTAGTGAGCAACGAAATTAACAGAATCGAAAAGTATTTGTGATACCGATTTGTCATGGAAGTAAAGAATTATTTTACTTTGCGGATTGTGAATCCAAGTTCTTTTTTGCAAATCATCGACATGCCGTTGTTGTCAAATAAATTGGCTAGAAAGGACAGAATTTTTTTCATTTTTGTTTTTGTTAATAAATTTTTTGGTAAATATTATAGAGTTTAATACATGTTGCCCAGATTGTTGAGCAGGATGGTGAAGATGGAGATGAGCATAATTGTCATCATCTGTGCATGCTTGATGTTTTTGATTTTTGTTTTCATTTGAATAAAAATTAGATATTGAAATATTGAGATATTGTGCTTTATGTATTGTGTTTTACTTGATACTTAAAACTTAGAACTTGAAAATTGCTCGTTAGAATGTTGGTGTAGCGATATACATGACATTTGTGGAATATATGCCGGCCGGTTGCAGATTGGTAATTTCCAGACGGTATCCTACTCTGGTGGTTTCATCTATCACGGCAGTGTTGGAATATGACACTTCGGAGGGAGTGGTAGCGAAGGAGGCCCATTTATTGCCACCGGAAGAGGTAAATCTGTCTGTTGAAGAATTCAAGAGTGAAGAATCATTAGTTGTATAAGCAAAATAGCTTTCCACTCCGGATCCGGGGGGTGTGGTCCAGGTGGTTGGTGCGGTATTTGATCCGGTAAAATTATTCATATTGTCAGTAGCGGAAGAAAATAGTCCGGAATACTGAGTAGTGATAATGTAACCGCTGGTCGAGTTGGTAGAGACAATGAGGTCATGGGCGGCAATGCGATCGTCGGCGGAAGTGAATGTTCCAA
The DNA here is from genome assembly GCA_938004065.1 of uncultured bacterium. Classification (GTDB taxonomy): domain Bacteria; phylum Patescibacteriota; class JAHJAL01; order JAHJAL01; family JAHJAL01; genus CALKWM01. The sequence goes on along the minus strand of CALKWM010000041.1, from coordinate 56,165 downwards.
AATTGGCAGTATTGCCGGTTGTGGTGGAGGTGGTGATGTTGGCGCCATTGACGGTGCCCGTACCAACCGGATCGATGATAAATGAAAAAGCAGTCGGTACTGAAGCGGAAACTGTTGTGCCGGTATTGATATGTACTTTACCGTCCTGAATATACAAAGGTGAACCACCGGCGTTATTTTCTTCATACCATTCGAGGATGTAACTATATGGTCCTTCGGTGGGTGGATTACCGGGTTGATTTAAGCCACCAATGATGAAAGTTATCTCTCCATCTTCAGAAGAAATATCACCGGTGAAGTTAAAGGTAATGGAATTTTCTCCTTGAGCCTTAGCAATACTTACAAATGGAATATTTGATCTCGCGATTTGAATTCCACCGGCATAGATCTGCTCGTCATTGGTCCAGGTGACATCGCCACCACTGGCGGAGACATCATTGATAGTCAAACCGCTAAAGTCAAATTCATCATCCATGATTAGTTTGATACTGCCGTCGGTGATGGGTTCAGAAAAACTGGGTTTAAAACTAACAGTTAGAGTTAAGTCATTTTCGGAAGGAAATGAACTACTGAGTTGATTAGAATATTCTGTTTGTCGGATAGTGTATTGTAGTTGGGTTGAAGAAGACGATTTATTTCCTGAACCATCAGTGGCGCGGAAATAAACAACGTGAATACCGTCGCCGGCAAGATTCAAGTCACATTCAGTTATGCTGTCACAACTATTGGACATACTATCGTAGTCGGTGTCAGTGTTATCCCATTTGACATTGGTTGAATTATTGATGGTAGAAAAATTAACCATTGTGTGTTCGTCATCGCTGACATCGACATATGGCGGGGTGTCATCACCGGCCACAGAGATAATAGCACTGACAAATGGCTCCGAAACTGATGTGTCATTGATGGTGTATTGCAAAACATAGGAGGAGGCCGAGTTATTACCGGAACCATCGGTGGCCCGGAAATAGACGGTTTTAACACCGTTGCCGGATAGATCAAGCAAACATTGAGTAATACTGCCACAACTATTGGTCATGGAATCATAGTTGGTATCGATGGTATCCCATTTGACGTTGGTTGGGCTGTTTAAGGTGGTGAATTCAACCAGCGTTTGACTGTTATCCGTAGTGTCTTCATAGGGTAAAGATGTATCACCGGCAACTGAAGTGATCGAATTAACCCGTGGTAAACTTGAAGAATTTTGAGTGTAGACGATAGAACCGGCTGAACAAGGAACGGCATGACCGATCGTGCCACCGTCGGCGGTGACATCGCCAGTAAAACTATTTGTGACATATTCAATTTTAATCCTGCCGCCGGAACCGCAACCACCATAAGCTACCGGAGCGTTAATACCATCGTTACCATCGCCGCCATCGGCTTCAATTTGACCGCTACCATTTAATGCGTCAGAGATTATCCATATACTACCGCCGGAACCACCACCGGAACCTTGAGGAAAACCATAACCACTGTAAATGGCATCGCTAGCATTACTACTGATAAGACCGTTATTGTTTAAAGTACCATTTAAATTAATTTTTAAAGCGCCGCCACCAGGACCACCAAAATCGGGATAAGAAGAGTTTTGGCTACCACCACCTGAACCGAGATCAACCGGGGCATTTTGATCGCCATAGCTGGAACCGCCTGGAGTATGATCATAGCCGTCGCCACCAACAGCACCATGACCGGCGCCAGTAGCGCCTACCGGTCCCAGGGTGGAATTACCATACGAACCGGCTCCGGGACCGGAAGTGCTGGGGTGTCCCAATGTGTCGGTTATAATTTGTCCACTTGAAGTTATATTAAAATTGTCGCCGGTTATATCGATCCAGGTAGCTTTGACTAATCCATCCACCAATAAAGCGTCATTAGCATGAATATTTATTTCCGACCAGCGCTCGCCTTCGACCGAATTACCTGAGATGGTAATATCATCACCGCTGAGCGATAAAACACTATGATTTCCGGATGTGCCCGATTCGAGATATATTTCCCCATCTATATCAATAGTATTGACCCCGGTGATATCAATTTCGGCTGAGTTGTCGATTTTAATCATACCATCAGTCTCAATTGATAAATTGCCAGGCTCCAGTGTGCCGGTATAATCATCTTTAAACTCCATCTGACCGCCTGATTCGATGGTAAGATTATTGTATTTGTAGGATAGATTGTTCGGTAAGTGGTGAATTTGATCAATATAACAATGACTAAAAGGATTGCCGGTGTCGCACGAATTCGACATGTTGCCGTTGTAAGAAATTGTGCCGTCTTCTCCTTGCTGATGACCGGTACCACCCATGGCTTTAATTGCGCCAGCATAATTGCTTGTAGAAAAATTGATACTGATACGTCCGCCCGAACCACCGCCACCGTAACAGTTTGAGCAGTTGGCGCCGGTGGTGGCCGCACCACCATTGGATTGGATACTACCATTACCATTTATAGTATTAGTTATAATCCAGATACTACCGCCGGATCCGCCGCCGCTACCTTGTGGAATGCCGTAACCGCTAAAAATGGCATTGCCGGCGTTGGTGCTTATAATTCCGTTATTTGTCAGGATACCAGAAATATTTATTTTGATGGCTCCACCACCAGGACCACCATAAGTGTTATGAAAGGAATCTTCACTACCACCACCACTGCCCAAAGTAGTCGGTTCATAAGCATTGCCATATGAATTATCGTTATTGGTATGATTGATGCCGTTACCGCCACGACTGCCATGATCAGCGCCGGTACCACCGACAGGTTGCAACACGGTGTTTCCATTTGCACCGGCCCCGGGCCCTTGAGCACTGCCGTAACCTTTTTGGTCAGCACTTATTTTTGATCCATTATCAACGGTGATGTTTTCACCAGTAATACTGACACCGGGGAAGGGTGAACCGGTGTTAGAGTTTAGAGTGAGAGTGGCGTTATTTGTCACATGTAAATATTTGAAATTATATTCTCCCGCGGGCCAGGTGGTATTGGCGCTTATTAGAGTTTCCGGGTCACAGGCGTCGCCGCTAGTGTCCCCATCCATGTCTGATTGATTGGGATTATATGTCTCCGGACAGTTGTCGGAAGCATAGGGAATGCCGTCCCAGTCTTCCAGGTAAGTGAGTGAATATGTTAATTCATAGGAATTAGCAGTAGAATTGGATGAGGAATCAATACATTGGAAATAAACAATATGACCTCCCTCACCAGTCATATCCAAGTCACAATTGGTTGGTGAACTGCAGGTATTGCTCATGCTGGCGTAGTCGGTGTCACTTTCATCCCAACGGCAGGTACTCGCGTCGGTGGTGTTTAAACTGACTATTGTCGAACCATCATCAGTAGGGTCGAGATATGGGTCGGATGTATCGCCGGCGACGGAATTTATCGAGTTTATGGTTGGTCGGACGGTGTCCTTGGTGACACTGAACGTCTCCGGTCCGTAAGGAGTGGATTCAACCAGCATGCGGACGTATATGGTAACGTTACCGTCAGCGGGATAGCCGGTCCAGGTTGTAATATCTGGAGTACCCTGAATGGTGCCGGAAACGGGTGAAGTGGTACTGACCACCGTGTTCCAATTGCTGTTATCCCATGATCCCTGACAGGTGACCGTTTGTCCCGAAGCATAGACCATGGCATTCTGACACTGGACGTTGAAAGCATTCTGGTTGTTGAGGTTGATGGATGACTGGGAGGTGTCGGCGGAATCAAATGACGGTTCGGGTGCGTTATCGAAATTGATGGTAACATCGGAAATTGACGGGGTGATGTTTTCATCCTGCGTGGTAAATATCGCCCGATACTGTAGATATTGATTATCACTTGAGTTAATTTCACTGCCCAGTGGATCCGTCAGATAACTATCGATTGAATTTAAATCGTCCAGCCAGATGGTGCTGCCGGAGGTGCCGGTGGTTTTGCGGATGGTGATCAGTTGAGTGGTTTCCAGATGATCATCCAGAATTCCGGTCAGATCAAAGTATTCCCGCTGCCATTTGAAAGCATCGGCGTATTGAGTAAATCCGCCTGACGGGAAAGTAGAGCCGACATCCCAGGCGGAAACGACAGTGGCGCCGGTAGTTTGATTGACGGCTTCGACGATACCTTGGGCGATGTATTCAGTACCGTCATAGTTTTCTTTGATAATAATTTTGTCGCCGACATATAATCCCTCGCCTTTGGTTCCTAATCCTTTGGTGGTGGCGTCGACGGTGAATGAATAGTCGCCGGAGCCACTGATGGTATTGGCACTATCCAAGCCGGCGGCGAAGTCGAAAGTGATGGAATGAGTTCGTTTGCCGATTTCATAGGCCTGGCGAATTTCTTCGGGAGTGCGGGCGATTTTGTCAATTCTTATCTCATCAAGAACACCATCAAAATAATAACTGCGATTGTATTCATTGCCAAAACGAAGAGTAGTGGCGGTGATAATATTCGATGTGGCCGGCGAACTACCTACCAGTTGTCCGTCGATATAGAGTTTGACATTGGAATGGTCATAGGTGCCGGTGAGGTGGTACCAGTGTCCGCCGACAGGTGTAATACCGGATGATACAGAATTTGCATTACGAACGGAAAACTGAATTTTTCCGGTAGTTTCGTATTGCAACAACCAGCCCGTGGCGCTGTTATTGCCTCCATAACTAATCACAACTTCATTAGTGGTTGGAGCATCATCCCATTTTACCCAAGCGGAAACGGATAGGTTACTGGTAGTGGTGGGCATGTCGGCGGCCTCACTGTCGATATTGATCCAGTCACTAGTTCCGTTAAATGATCTGCCATAATCTAAATAAGCATTCACAGCCGTAGTCCCTGAAGTTGTTCCGTTGTTGTAGTATCCACTTGAGTCAAAAATATTGTTTGTTTTATCATTTAAATGCCACAAACCAATTGTGTTAGCGTCAGTTTGGTAGTTGGCAAAGGTGGATTCGCCAACAATTAAATCATAATTTTCGCCTGGTTGATCGGAGGCGGTATAAAAAGCGATTTTAGAGCTATCACTTAGATCAATTGAGTCAATGTTGTTGTTCACATAATGATCACGGCCGAGACGGTATAATTCGTTGATTTCATCAACACTCAATGCAGTACCATGGATTGATATTTCATCCATCAGGACGCCATTGGCGCTACCGCTTGTTTGATTTATTAAAACATTGTTATTGCTGGTAGTAAAACTGCCGGCACTACGGCTGTCTTTTTGGACACCGTCGAGATACAAAAAAATATTAGAGCCATTATAAACACCGGAAATCATATGCCAGTTGTTGTCATTTACCAGGGTACGGCTCATACATGCTACACCCGTTCCACAAGTTCCGGTACCCGATGGTAAAACTCTGAACATAACATCACTGGTATAGGAACCATTATCCATAATTGCCCAGCCACTCGACGACCAGGTTTCTTTGTTGATGAAATATGATTGGGCGGTAGAGTTTAAACCATTAGTTTTAATCCAAAAATTAAAGGAAAAAGCGCCGGCTGGTCGTAACGATGTTGAATCGGGAATAGTGATATTGCCGCCATTTACCGTTTTTCTGCCTTTACCGGTAATGCCATTTTCAATATTGTTGTTCGAACTCGAAGGGGTGGCGTGGTTGTTGTTACCGGAACTGTCTTTCAGATAAGCCCCACTACCGCCGGTTTCGTCCAAGTGCCAGAGAGCGACGAGATTTTGGCTGGTAATAGCATGACCAAAGGAATTTCTGGATGAATAAGAACCTTCAACTTTAATATCGGAGTCGTTGGTTTGATATATACATGGTTGGAGATTAAATAATTCTTTTCCTTCCAAATATTTTTGACTGATTTGATCAGCGCTTAGTATGGCGCTGTAAATTTTTAGTTCGTCAATATTGCCGTTGAAATATGTTGTATTGTAAGAAGGCATGGTGGCAGTATATATTCCACCGATTCGGCTGGATGTGGTGTTGGTGTTAAAATTGACCACTTGTTGACTGTTATTGGTCCAAAAAGCGCCGGGGTATTGTTTGCCGTCGATGTAAAAATAGACGGTTTTAGATGCAGTATTGGCATTGGCCACGGTTACAGCCACATGGTGCCAGCGACCGGCAGTCAAACTGTTGGTTGGGGATGTCCAATATCCCCAGTTCCAGGTGGGAGTACCCAATTGTAACATCAGACTATTGGCCCTCCAACCATATAATGAGCTGGTATTTGTTTTGAAAGCATAACCTTTGGTTACTACTCCATTTGTAATATCCAGTGTACTAATAATCGCCCCATTGTCACTGATAGTCGGCTGATAGATCCAACTTTCAATAGTAAAATTGTTGCCCGGATTTAGGACCGAACTATTGGTTACGGAAAGATAATCACTTGTCCCGTTAAAATAACGGGCTTTGGCGTACTTACCGTCAATGATTTTAGTGCCGGTGGCGGTGCCGTCAGCTGAATTAACCGGTTCGTCAACGTTTGAACCGGACAATTCATCCATTGGCCAGTAGTTGGTCAAACCGGTTTCGCTGGTGGGATAGAGAAATTGATTATCAAAGCTGTCTAATTGTGTTTCGGTGCCCGATCCGGCCGGTTTCCATTCTTCCCATCCACCATTATAGGGATTATCGTCGGAGCCGGTGCGGGTCTGGAATTCGATGTTGGTAGAGTTATATAGTGATATAATTTCATTTTCCGACAGATCACGGTTGAATATTTTTATCGCATCAATAGAACCTTTATAGGGAGCGGCGCCGGTGAGTCTCCTGGCTCCGATTCTCAAAGGAGAGCCGGTTATCGTAAAATCATTAACGCTGACATTTTGATCTAATTGACCATTTATGTATGTTTTTAAATTGTTAGAGTTTGAGTTGTGAATAACCACGACATGGTTCCACGATCTCTCATTTAACGGAATGGTACCATTATGCCAATTGGATTCGCCAAAGATAGTGTAATCGATCGCGCCCGTGTTGTTATGATCATAACTGATAACTGCGCTTTGTCCGTTAGCATCAGCGTTGCGAAAATCCAATAAATAATGCAGATTTGTACCGGTTTTTACAGGATTCATCCAAAATGAGACTGCAAATATACCATTTTCATTAAAAGTAAATGATGGAACATCAATATAATCATTTGAACCGTCAAACATCACGGATCCAGTCCCCCACTTTTTATTGTTAGCCGTCCAGCCGGAATTGACGCTGGCGTCCTGCCCAGTGGTAGTCATATTGGTTAGCGTGCCGGTGTGGCCGTTACCGGAGGAATCGCTGACACTTGTACCGGAAGTTTCATTGAAATTCCATTTGGCTACCAGTCCATTAGTGGTTAAATCGGTTTCGCCACTGCCGGTCTGCACTCCGTTTTCGGTCCAGATCATATTGTATAGATTTGGGTCAGCTATGCCAAAGTCGATTACATCAGAAGTATAAACTCCATAATTTTTGTATGGGGGTCCGGACAGTTCGATCGACGGATTGGCGTTGGTAGTAACCCGATTTAACGATTTGGCGGTATCAAATTCAGTCTGGGTGTCGTGGACGATCGATGGGTCGATGATTATCGGGAATTTACGTTCTGAGCTATAAAGCCATTCAGGATCGACGGTGATAGTTATCTTGTGATCCGTATCGGAAAGTTGGCTAATTTTCATGGTAACGTTTTCCGTCTTGGCGCCGGCCTGATCCTCGGCATAAAGTGACACGAAATGGGCAATGTATCGATTTTGTTCGTCATAGAAATAATAGACATTGGCCGGCGCATCAACAACCATTTCCTGGTTGCGATTATACTTCATCCCTTTGTCCAGTTTTAGACTGAAGACAAATGAGTTTTTTAGATCGTCTCTATTTACAATAACTATTTCTTCTTTGATTCCTCGATTATTTAAAATCTGATATTTGACATTGATATTTTTTAGAACACTTTTGTTTAAAATTATGTCGTGGCCATCTTCTTGGAACAATAAGATGTTGTTTGGATTGTCTTCGAAAATTCGTACAAAGAAATTTTTGATTTGATTCCAAAAACTAGATTCAAAATCGGAAATTGGAAGATCAATTTTGGGTTCTGATTGGGTTCTGGAATCATAAGCATCAACCAGAGAAAATTCGATTGATTTGATATTACGGTTGGTGATGCGATCGAGCCAATTGGAAACTGAATTAAATAACTCGCCGTTTATGTCTTGCCAAATAGGTGCCTTGTATGTAACTTTTGGATTTTGTTCGTCTTTGTCGCCAAATTTAACTTCGATTGTATCATCCTGGTATTGATAGTATCCCTCATCCCAAGGAGCGGTTTCGTTGATAACTATTGGTTCGGTGTCCTGCACGGGAGAGATAATGTTTGAGGAAATGTCAATGATGGCATAACTAGTGTCATTGTCGTTTGAGGGTTGGTTTGAAATATTGGTTTGATTGCTAACAGTTGATGATGAATTATCAGAAATAACCGTTTCATCCGTATCGGTTTTGGCTGTTATTGTACTGTCGTTTTCTGATGGAACGGTATAATCTGTTTCGTCTGTGGGAGTTGAAATTTTGTGGTTATCGCCAATTCGTTCTGTCAATGGGTGGTTTAGTTCAAGTGTCTGATTTTTATTAATTGAGTCGAGATATGGAATGCCAATTACTATGGCAATAAATAGTATTAAGCCAAATACCAAAGCATAGGTTTGGTTTTTGGATATTTTGTCGATAAGATTTGAGAATAGTTTTCTCATGAAAATATATATTTATAAGTAGTGCTAAATAAAAATAAAAAATATGGCATGGATCCCCGATATCGAAGCGCCATAAAATGGCTTTCGATTCGAGGATGACAGATAAAAAAATTAATTAGCACTACTCATATATTTATTTATTTTTGAATTTATTTTCTTCGGCAATCAGGGCAATTACTTTTTCTACCAATTTTTTAGGGTCATGATCGTAAACTATTTTACCCGGGCCACGGTATCCTTTGTTGACAATTTTTCTGAATTCATTGACCAACCCTCCGGTACCTTCCAGAACTCCAATAATTTTTTTATCTTCGAAAGCAATGGTAAATTCATTGAGAGTGCCGATTCGTCCGCAAACATTTATTACTGCGTCGGCCATACGGGTTAGGAGTAGATTTCTGCCGGAGTACCCAAAACCGGTGTACATGATGAGATCATAATTTTTGAGCGGGAGATTGTAGCGATTAACGTGATCGTGTTTGGAGTAGGCCGGTGAGACACCGATACTGATACCGCCGGCGTCTTGGCATCCTTTGGCAGCATAGTCCGGCATGCCGGTGGTGGCTCCGGTCATTAGGAAAGCGTTGTGGAGGGCAATTTGACGTCCCAATTCTTCCACTTTTGAGGCAGCATCAACATCGCAAATTTCCGCATTGGCGGAACCGGAAACACAGATGGAGTACTTTAAGTGTTCTGGATTGAAAGAGTTTTTAATCTGTGGTTTGTTTTTGCAAGTGGTAGTGGCTTTTTTTGTTTTTGTTTTCATGATGATATTTGTTTTATTGAAATATTGTAAAAAAATGAATATTGATAAATTGTTAAATGGTTAAATTATTGATAATGTTTTTAGAAAAGAAATAATATTGTACATAATACGATACTGGCCAAAGTAAGTTGCAGTCTTTTGATAGAACTTTTACTGATTTTGATTTTTATTTCCATTGTGATATTTTTAGATATTTTTTACTTTTACCGGACAACTTTTGACTTTGTGTTTTATTTTTTTCAAAGTCAAAAGTCCTTTTTGCGGACCTACAAATTTGATAACTTCGTCGGAGTTCATCGTGCCCCAAACAAGTGCTTCCCGATGATTTTTACCGTGAATGATAGCGGAGATAAATCCGGTTGAGAAAGCATCGCCGGCGCCGGTTCTTTCAACTACATTTGTTTTTGTGGCGGGTATGTGGATGAATTCATGTCCGTCAAAAGAATACGCGCCATTTTGACCATCGGTGATAACGGCATAATCGGGACCGAGATCAAAGAGTTTTTTAAGTAGTGATTTGATGTCTTTTTTGGAAGTATTTAGTATCATGTTGGCTTCTTCTTTGTTGACCAAGATCACTTGTGACTGATCGATAACATTTTTAATTTTTGAAAGACCGTTTCGTATTTGTAGAGTACCCGGATTAAAGCCCAATTTTACATTATGGGTTTGGCAATATTTAACCACTTTTTGGTAGAGATTTTCATAACCATGACCAACAGATGTCAGATATATCCATTTTGGTGGGATGATAATTTTTGGGAGGTGATAATGGCGATCCTCGTGATGAGAGAAAATCGTACGTTCGCCTTTATAGTTTAGGATGGCGGAATAGTTGGTTGGAGATTTCAAATCTTTGATTAGATATTTGATATTTACTTTTTCATTTTTGAAATTGTTGATAATTGCTTCGCCAACTGTTTTGTTGCCGATAATGCAATTGATGCCGCTTTTGAGTCCCAAGCGACTGGCGCCGATTGCCAGGTTGGCGGCGTTGCCGGTTCCTGGAATTTGAATAACTTCACGAACCGGAATTTTGTCACCATAGTTAAAACATATTTGGCAATAATTTTTGTCAATACTGCATTGCACATTTCCCTCAACCAGTGTGAGAAAAACATCGATAGTGCAGTCGCCGATTGATAAAATGTCGAGTTTCATGGTGGTAAAAGATATTATATTTATTGAGAAATATTTATTAGTTTAGAAAGTATCAAGTTTCAAGTATCAATATCCAAGTGTGGTGTCCCTCGATGATCTTGGGACGATTATTTATTATTTATAAAGATTTTGATAGTTTTGGTTATTGATTGAGTGTCCATGCCGTATTTGGCGATTAGTTCGTTTGGGGTTCCTGATTCGCCAAAAGTGTCGGGCATGCCGATTCTGTGTATCGGGACGGGATATACCTCGGACAAATATTCGCAGACAGCTCCCCCCAGACCTCCGGTAATTTGATGTTCTTCAAGAGTTATAACTTGATTTGTTTTTTTGACTGATTTTAATATAGTTTTAGTATCGAGTGGTTTGATGGTGTGAGAATTTATCACTTCTACTGATATACCTTGTTTTTCCATTTCATGTGCCGCTTTTAATCCATTGGCTAGAACTGGTCCACAACCAATGAGTGTAATATCTGTTCCCGGTTTCAAAATATTTGCTTTGCCAATTTGAAATGATGTTTTTGGATTGGTGATAAGGGGAGTTTTTTCACGAGCGAAACGGATATAGACCGGTCCATCAAAATTGGCGGCGGCGATAGTGGCTTTGTAGGTTTCATGGTAGTCCAAAGGGGCGATAACCACTAAATTTGGCAGGACACGTGTGATGGCAATGTCTTCTAGTGCTTGGTGAGTCGCACCGTCAGGACCGACTGATACGCCGGTGTGAGCACCGATAATTTTCACATTTGTGTTGTTGTAACAGACATTGGTGCGCAATTGATCCCAGTTGCGGCCGGGATTAAAAACAGCATAACTGGAGACGAAGGGAATTTTTCCTTCCACGGCCATACCGACAGCAATACCCATCATATTTTGTTCGGCTACGCCGCATTGAAAAAATCTGTTTGGATATTCTTTAGCAAATTTATCAGCCCGAGTGGATTCGGTCAGGTCACCGCTTAAAACCACGACATTGGAATTGGTTTTGCCTAATTCCAATAAAGCATCGCCGTAACCATTTCTGGTTGGAATTGATTCGATAAATATTTGCTTTCTGATTTTTTTGGTTTTGTTTTTCATTGTATATGTGTATGGGAAATTATTTGGATATTGGGACCGATGTGACAGTTTGGTCTATTTCAGAGAAATAATTAATTTCCAGTTGGTATTTATCCGGTGAGATCCATAGATAGTTTATACCGCAAAATTCAGCGGGTTGGTTGATGGTCCCGCATTGATAAGGGATTTCGAAGTCATCGGTTATTGCTGTGGAAATATTGTTGGAATATGGAAAATAATTATTCTCTTGAAAATAATTGTTTAAGGATTGATTGATATTTTCAATCGATTTATCCAATTCTTGATCAATAGTCATGCCATAAGGATATTTAACATCATCAGATAATTCTTCGGTGGTATTTGTATCCAAATTTTTTGAAGGGTTATTATTGATATAGAGACTTAGAATTAGTCCAATCATGCCAATAAATATTACCATGATTGCAATTACTGATAGAATTGATCCCACCAAATACCAGATAAGTTTTTTTCGATCTTTGATAATTATTTCTTCAGAGGGCGGTGATTTTTCGAGTTGTAGGTATTCATAGATATGCCCCAGAACAATTATTGAAAATGGTAGCAATACGGAGAAAACAAAAATAAATACATAATCGATAATTGTTTGAACATAACTAACAATGTTTATTTTTTCGAGGATTAAGTTTGCGATATCTTGAATTTGGTATAAAGTTCCATATATTACTCCCAGTAAAAATACAAAGAATAATATTCTCCACCATTTGCCATTGGCATAATACCGGCTGGTTGATAGTGCTTGATAACCGGAGGTCTGATTATAAACAATACTAATATCTGAGAATACGGTATTGATTGTTAGTATTAGTCCGGGAATGCCCAACAATAAATTGCCTCCAAAGATAATGATGCTTTTAATCAGGTTGGTCCAAATAGCGGTACCGGTTTTTTTGATCGCATATTTCACGGCTTCGATTGCGTTCGGGTTGTTATTTCTGTTTTTGAAAATGTAGATTACGGAATATGTTTGCCAGTTGATGATGGCGATAATATATAGAATTATTAAAACAAGATAGGATATTACTGCAAAAATCTGTAAAGCATAAATAATATTGTTTTCAGATTGATTGCCAATAATTGACAATATAAAATCACTGTATTGTGTAATAAGAAAAAGAACTAGATAGGATATCAAGATAAAAACTGCAACAGCAATAAATTTACCAAAATTTTCTTTGTAAGTTTTCCATGAATTGGTAAATACCTGACCAATACTTGGAAATGTTGATGAATTGTCTTTGTTAGTTTGAGGTTCCATAATATATTATTAACTTATGTTTTTTTGTTGTAGTAGGGCTTGGTTATGATATTTTCTAAATTCTTTTCTCTATGTAATAGATTCGTTTTTAGATAAATAAGAACCCAAAAAGAAATATTAAATAGAACCAAAAGGTGCCAACTGATTTTTGTAGTAAATAAAAATATACTGTGTTTTTGATAAATACAATTGTAACAAAAAATATTAAGAAAAATAGATTGTACAAAGATGAATTTTCACCATAATCATGAGATATTAAATCGAGAATAATTCCAATTATTGTATCTAAAAAAGCGAGAATAAGATATGTATATTTGTGGTCAATTTTTGTTATTATTCCTAGATATGAAAACCAGATTATTATTCTAAAAAAATATCCCATTTATTTCTCCAATTGTTTTAGTGCTTGTTTGGCTTGTTCGGGTGTGGGTGGGATGCCATGCCATTTAGGATCGTTCTCCATGAAATCAACTCCCTTGCCGGGGATAGTGTGGGCGATTATTAAAGTGGGTTTTTCATAAACGGCCTTGGCATGATTGCAGGCGTCGATAATTTCTTCCATATTGTGACCATCGATATCGATCACATACCAACCAAATGCTTCATATTTTTTGCGAAGAGGTTCCAGAGGCATCACATTTTCGGTGTGGCCATCGATCTGGATATTGTTACGGTCGATGATCTGGGTTAAATTGTTGATTTTGTATTTGCCGGCGTACATGATGGCTTCCCAGGTTTGACCTTCATTGTGTTCACCATCGGAGGTTAAACAATATATACGATGTTTTTCTCCATCAAGTTTGGCTGCTTGAGCCATACCGCAGGATTGAGACAATCCCTGACCAAGCGGGCCGGAAGTGTTTTCAATACCGGGTAAAGAGCCCCGATGAGGATGCCCTTGCAATCCACTACCAAGTTGGCGGAGGGTTGATAAATCTTTTTTAGGAAAATAGCCGGCGTGTGCCAATGTGGCGTATAAAACCGGGCAAATATGGCCATTTGAGAGAATCAAGCGGTCTCGATTCGGCCACTTGGGATTTTTCGGATTATGATTCAAAATATTGAAATAAAGGGCGGTAAATACATCAGCCATACCGAGTGAACCGGCTGTGTGTCCGGAGCCGGCACGCGCTAACATTTTTATGATATCGCGACGAATATCATTGGCTATTTCTTTGAGTTGTTTTTGAGTGAGTTTTTCCATTTGTTTATATCTTCAATTCATGATACAGTTCATCAATTTTTTTCATAATGTCAGCCGACATAAAAATCTCGGAACCGGCGACTATTTCGTTGGCACCGGCCAAGATGGCCTGTCTGATCGTATTGGTGGGTTTGGTATGCATACCACCATCTATTTGAATGTTTAATTCCGGATATCGGTTACGCAGTGCTTTTATCTTTCCCAATACTTTGGGTAAAAATTTCTGGCGGCCTTGACCGGGATTTACTCCCATGACAGTAATTCCGTCAATTATTTGCATTTTGTCGGTTATTTTATTGATGGGCGTGTCGGGATTGAGAGCAATATAAAGTTTGATGTAATTATCTTCATATATTTCGCGTATTTTGTCCCAATTTGTCGGCGCTTCGGCATGTATGATAAATTTCTCGATTCCGGCCGCTATCCAGTTTTCGATGACTTTTTCCGGATGTTCAACCATCAGATGCAATTCCGGCTTAGCCACGGGATTGATGCGATAGAAATCACGATAGTCGAATTTGCTTTTTTCTTTGACGAATTTGCCATCCATGTAGTCGATTTGGATGTATTCAACCAGATCTTCAACTCTAGCGATCAATGACTCCAATTGATTGGCGTCGTGGGCTAAAATGGCCGGAATTAAGATTTTTTTTGTCATTTTTGTTTTTATATTTTTTTCAATCTCCGGATGTGTTTTGTTTTAGCGGAGAATTTGGTATGTAAAAATTTTTTGACAGTTTCCATGGCTTGTGTTTTGGTGATAAAGTCTGCCGGAAGTACCAAAATATTGGCATCGTCATCATTTCTGGCCGATTCGGCAACTTTTGCATGCCAGCAATTGGCGGCTCGAATTTTGGAATATCTATTGGCAACAATAGCCATCCCGATTCCGGAACCGCAAATCAAGATGCCAAAATCAGATGGTTTTTTCTGTATGGTTTTGCATAGTGCTTTGGCAAAGTCCGGGTAATCGTCGCGTACTTGATATTCGTGATTACCATGATCAATGATTTTAAAATTATTTTTTTGTAAGTATTTCTTCAATTCATATTTCAAGATATAACCGCGATGATCGGAGGCAATATGTATGATCGATTTGGTATTTGTTTTTGTTTTTGACATAATATTTTTTTAATCCTGTTATTGTAGCATTTTTATGCTATAAATGTCAATTGTTTTATGATAAAAGTATCACATTGACGACAATGTGCTTGTTATGAGTGTTTTGGATGATTATAGTTCTTTTTAGTCGACCGCCCGCCTCATCGGCGGGCAAGTAAAGGGTCCGCTATAAAAGCACGAGGGCGACCGCCCACCCAAGGCGGACAGGCAAGGGTCGCCCGTACATATAGGGATGATGAAGAGAGTTTATAAATTTGGTTTATCGAGAGCAAGTGGTTCGATGGTAGATTCCCCGCTGGTGATGTGAGCCACATCTTTATCGATTTTTTTTAGCTCTTTGTATCCGTCATTGTATTTGTTGATTACGGTGGCAAGATTTTTGCCAATGCCATTGTAGATATTGTCATAGGTTTTCACATGTCGGTCCAAGTTTTGCACGTGTTTAATGATATCTTTGACGGATTCTTCGACTCGGAGTGATTTCAAAGCTTGCAAGACGGTTTGCAAATAAGCGAAAAACGATGTCGGAGAAACTATGATAACTCTTTTAGAAAAAGCATATTCGATCAAGTCTTTGGAAGAAATATCGGTGGTGCCAACTTTGTATATCAAGAGGTTGTAAAATACTCCTTCGGCCGGTATAAACATGAAAGCAAATTCGGTGGTATTTTCGCTTGGCCGAATGTATTTGGCGGTTTCGTCAATACGGTTTTTGATATCAATTTTAAACTCATTTTCCAGTTTAGCTCGTTCTTGTTTGTCTTTTGTGTCTTGAATTATATTAAATTTTTCCAGAGAAAATTTGGCATCGACGGGGATAATGGTATCTTTGACAAATATGGCGGCATCAACAATTTCACCATTGCTAAATTTGTATTGCATTTGATATTGATTGGGTTGCAAAACATTGTTCAAAAGCGTTTCCAAAAAGTATTCGCCTAAAACTCCTCTCTGTTTTGGATTTTTCAGAATATTTTCCAAGCTTTGCAGTTGGGTGGCAAAATTTACAACCTGTTTGTTGGTTTCGTCAAGTTGAACCAATTTGGCGGTAACTTGTTGCAGAGTCTTGTGAGTGTCTTGAGAAATCTGGCTGGATGAGGCGTATGTCTTATCCAGTCTTTCATTGGTTTCTCGCATACGATCAGATAATTGTTTGGTCAAATCTTGCAGTTGATTTTGTAGCATCAAATTGGATTGACTATCATCTTTGTTTTCGCTCGGTCGATTGAATGTCAATTGATAGGCAATGTAAAGCAAAATAAGGATGGCGATAATCAGGAGGAATAATAAAAGATAATTAAGCATTTTTTTTGTTTAAAATATATTTGATTTCATTTTCCGGTAAATGGAGGGAATTTTTGATAGCATACTCCCCTATTTTAGTGCGAATTAGTGAATGACAATATGCTCCCACATGCAATAGTTGGCCCAGGTCATGGGCAATGGAGCGAATGTATGTTCCGGATCCGCAATTTATGATCAATTCCAAATCGGGATAATCATATTTATTAACACCTATGTTATATACTACCACTTTTTTACGGTCAAGTTTTACACTTTTTCCGGCTCTTGCCAGATCATAGGCACGTTTACCGTTGATTTTTTTGGCGGAAAAAGCAGGTGGTGTTTGCAAGATTTCACCGGTGAAATGGGAATTGAGAGTGTTTTGAATTATTTTTTTTGTAGGGCGGACACATGGGTCCGCCCGTACGGGTGTAATATCTCCATCCACGTCATATGTATTGGATATGGATCCAAGATTGATATTGGCAATGTATTCTTTTGATTGAGATTGGATATCGGAGATTTTTTTGGTGTCCTGGTCAGTGCATACGACCAAGACACCTTCGGCAAAGGGGTCAAGAGTGCCGGCATGGCCGATTTTGCCGCCTTGATAGTTATCGATGATATCTTTCCAAGTAGAAATATCGGAATACAGTTTCGGATGATGTAGGATAAATTTCAAAATCCTTATCACGTCGTATGAAGTAATCCCGATTGGTTTGTATGTATTTATTATCATTAAAGCAATCTTTGAAAGAGAATATATGTCACATTGATATTGTAATACATAAGATATTTATTTGTGGCCAAAAATTTGTTAAAATGTATTTACGGTTAGATTGTGCTAATAAAAATAGTTATGGGTAACTGTTTTAGTTTGTAAGGGGGCGTGGCGGAATTGGTAGACGCGCTTGGCTTAGGACCAAGTGGGGTAATACCTGTGTGAGTTCGAGTCTCTCCGCCCCCATTTACTGATGTAAGTTGTAATCTTTGAAAGATATGAGAAACACCAGCTTTATAGCCGGTGTTTATCATGTTGTGATTTGGTCTTTGATTTTGGCGAAGCTTTTTTCACCAATTCCTTTGACTTCCATTATTTCCTCGATATTGTCAAATGGATTTGAAGAACGATAATCAATGATTTTTTGGGCAGTGACTTCCCCTACTCCGGTCAGTTCCATCAGTTTAGTTTTGTCGGCGGTGTTAATGTTGATAAGATTTGAATTATTTGAATTGTTTGAGTAATTGTCCATATCGGTTATGAAGGCCGGAGTATTGGATGTAGTTTGATCATTTTCACCTGGAATGTAGATTGACATTTGATCTGTAATCAGACCAGATGTATTGATTTGAGAATTTACTAAATTAGCCGTGTCTTTCAGGCCACCGGCCATGGTAATGGCGTCATAGACAATCGAACCGGGAATTAATTGGTATTCTCCCGGGTTTTGCACGGCACCGGATAGGTAAATGGTTAATTTGTCAGTTGAATCCTTGTTATCTTTATCTTCAATAATTTCAGTATTGTCGGATGCTTGGCATTCGCTAGAATTGATGATTTGAATCGGATCGGGGAAAGGTTTGGTAAAGTCGTAAAATATGATGAAAAAGGCAATTATGAGTGTAATACCGAGAAATGTGGTGAGGTAGGGATAGAATTTTAATAGTAAATTGGACAATTTTATATGTAAGCTAAATTAATAATTGAGCAATTACAGATCAGGTTGTGAAGTATCAAGTTACAAGTCACAGAAATTAGAACTTGATACTCGATAAAATTTTAGGTTGGTGTCTTGGAAGTCTTTTGTTTTGAAGACGGTAAGTCCGGGGAAATCGGGAGGCGGATTTTTAGGTGAGTATTTTAGGATAAAAATACTGCCTAGTGTCATCAGTTTTGAGATTTGTTCGAAATCATGCCAGTTCACGTTTAGGTATGGCGGGTCGGCGAAGATTATGTCAAATTGCTCATCAGTTTTGGATAAAAAAGATGAAACGTTGGAGTGAATGATTTGGTAATATTTGTTTTCTATCGAACAATTTTGTAGATTTGAGGTGACGGATTTGATGCTGAGTTTGTTTTTTTCAACAAAAGTTATGCGAAGCGCTCCTTGTGATAACGCTTCAATACCGATTTGGCCACTACCGGCGTAGAGATCCAAAAAAGTGGAATTAGTGAGGAAGGGTCGAATGGTATCAAAGATTACTTTTTTGTGAAGCTGGGAGGATGGGCGGATGTTTCTGGGAAAGTGGAGGTTTCGTCCTTTGAATTTTCCGGCAGATACTCTCATGATAATAATTTAGAGATTAAGAAATGTTTAATAAAAACTTAAGTAAAACTTATCAAACATATCAAATAATGAGTAGTGCTAAATAAAAATAAGAAATATGGTATGGATCCCCGATCCAGCATTCGCCGGACAAGTTGTCTAATCGCTCGTCCCTCGCTTTCGACTCGAGGATGACAGATAAGAAAATTAATTAGCACTACTCATCAAATATCAAACATATTAAACATATTGAAGTAAAAAGTTTTTAAAAAAAAGAAATTTTTTTCTGGATCCCCCTGCCTCCTAAAAACTTCGGCGGACAAGACTCAAACAAATACGATGACGCTTTGGATTCGAGATTTGGAGATCCTGAATCGCTTGTCCGCCCCCACCCAAGGCGGGCAGGCAAGGCGGATCAGGTTTAAGGATGACATATTTAATTTAAAAAATTTGATGTTGAGGAGATTTTGGCGAGGAGGTTGGGGTGATGAGATAAAACCGGATCTTTTTTTAGTAAATCTTTGACAGATTTTAGTGATAATTCAATTAATTTTTGGTCAGAGAGACTAGCCATTTTGAGGTCGGGTAAACCGGATTGGCGAAATCCGGACATATCTCCCGGACCGCGGAGCTTGAGATCGGCTTCGGCAATCTTGAAACCGTCGTTGGTTTTGACCAGAACACGTAAGCGGGCGATGACTTTGGGGTTTGGTAAATCGGTAAACAAAAAGCAGTATGATTGATGTTCACCGCGGCCGACCCGGCCGCGGAATTGATGAAGTTGAGATAAACCAAATCTCTCCGATCCTTCGATAATGATGATATTGGCGTTGGGAACATCGATACCAACTTCGATGACCGATGTGGAGACGATGATATCGATTTTTCCCGCATTGAATTGATTCATAACTTCTTCTTTTTCTTTATCTTTGAGTTGACCATGCAAAAGGGCAATTTTGAATTTAGGGAAAATTTTGCCAAGTTTTTTGTATTCATCCGTGACGGATTTGACGGAAATTTTTTCCGATTCTTCGACCAAAGGACATATAACAAATGCCTGACGGCCTTTTTTTATTTCCATATTTACAAAATCGTATGTTTGTTGACGATAGTTGGGATGTATGATTTTGGTAATAATCGGTTTTCGACCTTGGGGCAATGATTTGATTTGAGAAATTTTGATATGTCCGTATACCGATAGAGCCAGACTACGGGGAATCGGAGTCGCTGACATGGTAAGTGTGTGTGGGACAAAGTGCGAATCGGATGAAAGCAGATTGCGTTGTTTGACTCCAAAACGATGTTGTTCATCGATGATAACAAGGTTGAGATTTTTAAATTTTATCTGATTGTGCCAGATAGCATGAGTGGCGATGATAATATCTATCGAACCCTTGCCAGTAGCTCTGATAAATTTTTCTTTATTTATCTTGTTTTGATTGATTTGAATGGTTGATTGAGTAAAAATTCCGATTTGATAGTTGCGATGGGAAAGATAATCACTGAATTTTTGATAATGTTGTAAGGCCAGTATTTCTGTTGGGGCTACTATGACCGTTTGAAATTTACTATTTGTATTGTGAGATGCGGCCAAGGCAGCAATAACGGTTTTACCGGAACCGACATCACCTTCCAGCAGTCGATTCATGGGTGTCTTTTGATCCAAATCTTGCAAAATTTCCCAAAGTGATTTTTTTTGGTAATTTGTTAAATCAAATGAGATATTTTTTAAATCTTTTTTCAGATATGATAGATCGAATTTTACCTGATGACTGCGCTGTTTACGATAACCTGTTTGCCGGTAAAAATTTCTTAACTGCATGAGAAAAATTTCATTGAAAGAAATTCTTTTGGTTGCCAGTTTTATATCATGGAAATTGGACGGTTTATGAATTTTGTAAATTGCTTCTGATAGCGGTAAAAGTTTTAATTCTTTGATGATGTGATCAGGTAAATAATCTGGTAAATCGTGGCTTGAGTTGATAATTTTAGAAATCTTTAATTTAAACCAATTGGATTTAATCGATTTGGTTTCCGAATAGATGGGAATGATTTTCTCGATGATTATATCTCGATGATATGAATAAAAAAGTGGATTGGTAACTTGTAGTCCGTAGTTGGTGATGCCAGCTTGGCACAGAAATATATATTTTTGTTCTTTTTTTAAAATTTTGGCAATAAATCGATTGTTAAAAAAAGTGAATTTAAAGAATCCGGTATCGTCTTTGACGGTTACTTCGGCCATAGAAATACCACGACGAAAAGAACGCCTGGTGTTTATTGATTGAACGGTGGCGATAATGTGGAAAAAACCCGCTTGTTTGATTTGATTGGTCGTCAATTTGGTGGAGTAATCTTCGTAGCGTAAAGGAAAATAATGCAATAAATCAAAAACGGAAGTGATACCATTCAATTTCAAAAGCTGGTATGATTTTTCGTTAACTAATTTGGTTTTTAACAGATCTGATTTGAGATCAATTTTCATCATTGATATAAACAAGAACAAATTTTAAATCGTTGGGATTGTAATAGGGTTTGACGATGACTTTTTGGAATATGTCTTGATCGGTATGTTCGATTTCGATGATCTCTCCAATTAACAAATTTTCCGGCATATTGTAATCAATAGCTGAAGTTGTTACCAGTTGGCCAATTTCCAGTGTAGCATCCGGTGGTATGTCCTGCATAATCATACCGAAACCAATCTGACCATGAACGATCCCATTGGTGTTGGCGGAGGGAATTTGTGCCACAATTTGTAAAGTGGGATCAGTGAGCATCTTGACTTGTGAGGTGTATTTGTTTACTTCGATGATTTGTCCCAGGTAAATACCATTGTAAACTACATTTTGACCAATCTTTATACCATTGGTGCTACCCTTGTCAATCGAAATCAGATTGGTAATATTTAATGGGTCTTGGGCATAAATTTTGGCAGTTAGATATGTGAGGTCAGGATTGGTTTTGGAATAGTTAAGATTTTTCTTAAGCTCAGTATTTTCTTCGATCAGATATTGCAGATTGGTGTTTTCTTGCAATAATTTTACATTTTTTTCTTTCAAAATCGTGTTTTCATTGTAAAGCTGATTTATATTTTGAAGCATATCAAAAAAATCGTAACTATCACCAACTATATCGTTGTATGGTTTATATACGATTGATAATAAATAATTGCTATAATCATAGATCAAATTTCTGCCAAAAAATAGTATTATAACCATCAAGCTGATAATGGTTATAGTGAGGAAACGGCGTTTTTGCGAGAGATTTTTCTTTAGTTTTTCGTAATTGTAAGCCATAAGCTTCTTACAGACTAGGACTAATATCGGTATCCACCAATACCGATTTTAATTGTTCGAGTTCTTCGAGAACATAACCGGTGCCACGCGAGACAGCGGTTAACGGATCGTCAACAACATGGGTTGGAATCGATGTTGTTTTAGCGATGAGCTGATCTAGGCCGGTCAATAAAGCTCCGCCACCGGCCAACCATATGCCACGTTGCATAATGTCGGCCAGAAGTTCGGGGGGAGTTTCTTCGATGATGTAATTAATGGAATCGACAATGTGTGTAATGGATTTGGAGAGAGCTTCCTGAATTTCTTTGGAATTTACCGTTATCGCTTTGGGTAAGCCGGTAACCAGGTCACGGCCACGCATGATATACTCTTCAACCTCAGTATGATGGAAAACGTTGCCTATCTGTATTTTGATTTCCTCAGCCGTTCTTTCACCGATAAGCAGATTGAATTTATCGCGGGCATAGTTGATGATGTCTTGGTTTAATTCATCACCGGCAATACGTAATGATTTGGACACAACTATACCTCCGAGGGAGATAACGGCGATTTCACTGGTACCACCACCGATATCGACAATCATACAACCGGTGGCTTCCTGGACAGGCAATCTGGCACCGATAGCGGCGGCCATTGGTTCTTCTATCAAGTAAACTTCGCGTGCGCCGGCGTTGATGGCAGCTTCTTGGGCGGCCCTTTTTTCAACTTCGGTAACTCCGTACGGTACACCGATAACAACGCGAGGACGAGGCAGGATGGTAAATGTTTCGCGATGGACTTTTTCGATAAAGTAACGGAGCATCTGTTCAGTGATTTCAAAGTCTGAAACGACACCATCAATCAACGGTCTGGTAGCAACTATGTGTCCGGGAGTGCGTCCAACCATTCTTTTGGCTTCTTGCCCAATGGCCAGTATCTGGTTGGTACGATTGTTGATGGCAACAACAGATGGTTCGTTGATGATAATCCCTTTGCCACGAACAAAAACCAGGGTATTGGCAGTACCCAAATCAATGCCGATATCATGCGAAAATAGTCCGAGAAAATTGGAAAGCATTATAATAAACTTAGCAAACTTGTTCAAACATATTCAAACTTTTCAAACGGGAAAAATTATGAATAATTATCAACAAAATTTTTTGAATTAAAAATGTATCGGATATAAATTAATAGTATTTGGCGATGTTGAGGTTGTGTTCGTCGAGAGTTTCGGAGTAAATTATCTGGCCATCCGGAGTATGCAGATAAAATACATAGTCAGTAAATTCGGGATTGAGAGCGGCTTTGATGGAGGAAAGACCGGGATTGCAGATGGGCGTTGGGGGCAGGCCGTAATTTAGATAGGTATTGTATGGTGAGTCAATATTGTTCTCGCCGTTGGAAAAAAATGCTTCCGGTTCGTTCAAAATATAATTGATAGTGGAATTGACTCCAAGGTAAATATTGTATTTTAATCGATCATGCAGGATTCCGGAAATAATTTGACTTTCATCCGCATTGGCGGCTTCTTTTTCAATAATTGAGGCCAATATTAATATATCATAATCTGAGAGCTCGGTTTCGTTTTTTTCCAGACTATTCCATTTTTTGTTGAAATTATCCAGAATTTTTTCAACCACTTCGGATGCGGTGGTGTCAATATTGAAGATATAGGTATCAGGGAAAATAAATCCTTCCAAATGGTCATTGATGGGATAATTTGAAATATCAAATGGCAAATTGGATGATTGTTTTAATGATTCTTTTAATAATTCGGATTTGCTGACAGATGTGTTGGCGGAAACAAGATCGAAAATTTCATCGGTGGTCATCCCTTCCGGAAAAGTCAATTTGACCTCGGTTTCTTTGATAGTAGTTAAAATTTTTATAGTATCATCGATAGTTGATCCGGCAGGGATGTTATAACTTCCGGGTTGAAAAAGTTGATAATCATTGGTGTAAAATGTGTATATTTGAAAGAAAAGATCGGATTTGACCACTTTGGAGGTGGCCAATTTTCGACTAATGTCATCGGTGCCATCTCCCTCTTGGATGTCAATTTGAACTGCATTTTTTGAAGTGTAATTGTAGTTGGTGTAGAAGTAATATATAGGTGATAGAACGGCTAAAAACCCAATTATCAATAAAATTAGCAAACAACTGAAACAATTTGATTTTTTTTCTTTGGTCATTTTTTGCTCCTTTTTAGATACGAATCCAATAAATGATAGGCAACCATACTGTCGGAATTTGGCATTTGATCATCAAACAGTTTTGATGTTAAGCGTTCGTCGATAAATTCAATTTCGAGGTTGAATTTATCCTCAATATTTTGAGCGAATTTTTGGACGATTTCCGCTTGTGGGCCGGATTTACCACTCAGACAATATGGCATTCCGATTAGGATAAAATTGATATTTTTTTCATTGATAATTTTATCAAGATTGATAAATGTATTTTGATCGTTGGCTAAAATATCATAAGGCACAATAGGATTGTCATCACCTATTTTTCCGGCTAAACCGATGTTTTTAGAACCGTAATCAATGGCTAAAATATTTGTCATGAGTTTTTTGTAATTATTGGTTATTCCCCGCGAAGTGATTTTGTCCATATATGTTAAATGGATAAAAATTCTTGCGGGGAATATGTTGGTATCGATTAAAAATTTTACCAGACTATGTCGATATAGATGCGGGAAGGTATGTTACTAACGCGTTTAACCCAATCCGGCCAGAATTCGATATCGATTTGTTGAATTTCCGGATATTGGAGGAAATATTCCTTGACTTGTTCTTTGGATTTGCCGGATATTTCGCTCTTGATAATATCGGTATTGTATAGTGGTGCACTCAAAGCATTGGTGGAGATATCGAGCTTGGCAAATCCATCATTAACATCAATTTCTTTGACCGTAACCGACATATCGTCAATACCGTTTGATACAAAAACTCTTTCTTTGGAAATCTGTTTGGAGAGATTGTTTGTGGTTAATTGAGTGAGATCTTTGTCATCGTAAACGATGAAAGTAACGGTTGTTTTGGCTTTGATATTGAAAGTATCAACTTGATCTCCGACTTTGGCATCGGTGGAGGTTTCAATCTGAATGTCTTGTATGTCGGGAGAAATGTATTTACGACCGGCAGGGAGTTTGTTGATCAGATCATTAATGGCCATATTGTATAGACTTTGACGAATTTCGTCCGTTGAGTAATGGATATCCGTGTCTGATAGATAATAAATAATATTGTCCGCACCTCCGGTCATGTTGGCGGATGACTGACCGTAAAAATAAGAACCGGAATCAGGAAGGGCGGGAAGAGTAAATTTGCTCGGGCTAATATTGCCTTGACTGCCGGCCTCATCAGCCACTACTGTGACATTGGCACTGCCACCGGCCGGAACATTGACGGCATTGGTCGATCGAAACAAAACTCCGCCGGTGGACAAAAATCGTGTATTGCCAACCAGCGGTAATTCGGACTGAGATTGATTGTAAACTGTGATAGTGCCTGATGCCGGAGTGCCATCGTTTTTTTCGCCGGTAGCACGGGATTCTTGAGTTAGTTCTTCATCAATAGTTATGGATTGAGACGGAATAACACCATTGATAAAATCAACGTTTTTCTGTTCGGTGTCGAGCGTGAAACTATAATTCACCGGAATACTATCAACCTGAGTGGTAATGCTAATTTTGGTAGTAGGTACGATGATTAGGAAAACAGTGATAATAACGATGATACTGAGAATTGTTAAAAAACCAAAGAGAAGTTGGCTTAAAAAACTGGGTTTGACTTTTTTGACTTCTTTCTCTTTCTTTTGGGGTGAAGTGTTGGTATTTTTTTTCACTACTATGTCTTTTGTTTTTGACTTGCCTTTTTTGTAGATGATTTTGATTTTGTTGGACGGTTTGGAGTTGATAGTGACTTGGGGATTGGTTGATTTGATCGGTAAACCGATTTTTTGAGCAATTTGCAGACCGGTATTGTCATTGGAGATTAGAGTTATGCTGATATTTTTTTTCGAGATAAACTCAAAAAGATTTTTTAACTCTTTTTCGTTAAAGATTGCCGATGTTTCCGGGATAGCCAGATCAATACTTTTTGATTTGGTGTGATTGATTTTTTTGATCGCTTCTGGTGATTTGTCCTCCGGTTGGAGAAAAATTGTTTTGCTCATATTTTTGGTTTTTTATAATTAATTTATATTAGTTTCTCAATGTTTGATATAGTTTTTTAATGAAATTGGAGATGGTGTTGTCATAGTCACCAAATTGTGTTCCAAGTTTGGCGATGGCGATAGCGGGCATGGCCGAAGTGTCTTGGATACAATTAGTTTGGTCGATCAGATCATCAAAATAGTTTATATCAATTATGCCAATCTGATTGTCTTTTTTGTTAATTTTATGATATTCGTTGGTAAAATTTTCGATAATTCCCGGGAGCAAACTTCCACCTCCGGTAAACAAAATTTTTGTGGGATAACCTTTAACGATTATTTTCCGGATATGATTTAGTATTTTTTGATTGAATTTAGATATCGGTTGGGAAAATAAAGTGAGTATTGCCCGGGTGGTATCGGCAGAAAGAAAATCATTGGCATAATCGATTTTGTATTGGTTGGCTTTGATTACATTTACTTCGAGATTGTCAGCCAGTTTACGAGTAAACTTCGAACTACCTATTGGCAAAGTATGACTTTCAACTATCTCATTGTTTTTGACGATCAATATAGATGTCAGATTTTCTCCAATATCAATAACTATGCATTCATGGATGTTTTTGAGTGTTTTGAAATAAGCAAAAGGTTGATAAACGGTAGTAATAAGATTTAATTTTAAATTGTCGGCAACTGTTTGCAGGGCGTTAATCTGGATGCTTGGCGCAAATGAGCTAAATAATTTGAATATGATATTTTGTCCGATAAAATCCAGGGGGTTTTTGATAGCCACATCATCGATTTTGGTTTCCAATACCGAGGCATTGATTAGTTCAATTTCAGTTGAATATTTGCCTTGTTGTAAAATGTCTTTTTTGATTTGTTGTTGAGAAGCATTCAGGATTTCAGAAAGTTCCGATGAGGAAATTTTCTGTTTGGGATTTTTGCGAGTATGGATAATTTCATTGGTTTGATTGACGACTTGTGTTCCATTTATGCCGGCGATGATGTATTCCGGTTTAAAGCCGGATTGGTAAACAGCTTTGTCGATAGCAATTGCGGTTTTTTCCACAACCGGATGAATATTGACAATTTGTCCCTGAAAAACGTCTCCCGGGTTTATTTCTTCGGAAGCATAACCTACGATATTGACATGTTCTCTACCCGTGTCGGATTTGACAATCAAGCATTTGACACTAAAATCACCAATGTCCAGAACAAAGAAACTATTGTTGTTTTTGTTTTTGCCTTTGATAAGAGACAGAATCGACATATCGATAAATATGTAAATTTAAAATAAAAGATTATATCCAATCTTTATTATAGCAAAAATATTTTAGGTAAGAATATGCAGGGAAAAAGTATCAAGGATCAATATCCAAGTGAATGAAAAATATCCAATATGCAATAAACAATAAGCAAGAAGCAAGAAAGTATCAATAACCAATATCCAATATCCAAGTGAAAGTAGCAAGGAACAATGTCCAATATCCAATGAATAAAGAATCAAGAAGAAAGAAACAAGAATCAAGAAGAAAGGATCAATGTCCAATATGCAATAAGCAAGAAGCAAGAAGCAAGAAAGTATCAATAACCAATATGCAATATGCAATAAGCAATATGCAAGAAAGTGAAATATTGAATGTAATTATTTATTTTTTATTTACTAACACCGCTTTGATACGGCGGATGCCGGCGGAGGAGCTTTCTTCTTTGAGTATTTTAAATGTTCCCAGATCGGAACCATCTTGGATATGTGGTCCGCCACAGATTTCACGGGAATATATTTCGTTGGTTTTGGAATTGGATATAGTGTAAACAGAAACTTTGTCGCCGTATTTGTCTTTAAATATTCCCATAGCTCCTTGAGCGAGAGCGTCTTCGATGGACATTTCTTCTTTGTGTACTATCAAATTATTGGTAATCGCATTGTTAATCCAGTTTTCAACATTTTCAATTTGTTCAGGTGTCATTTTGTCAGGATGAGAGAAATCGAAACGTAATCTATCGGCAGTGATATTGCTACCGCGTTGTTCGACGTGTGTTCCCAATACGTGACGCAAGCCGGCATGCAATAAATGAGTCATAGTGTGATAGGCGGTTGTAATTTCGGTGTGATCGGCTAGTCCACCTTTAAATTTTTGCTCACTCCCTACTCTAGACAATTCTTGATGTTTGACGAAAGCTTTATCAAATCCTTCTCGATCGACATCAATATTTTGTTCTTTGGCTAACTCACATGTCATTTCAATTGGAAAACCATAAGTGTCGTACAATTTGAATGCGGGGTGACCGGATAGTTGAGTTTGGTTGTTGGTTTTTAGTAGCTCAATCATTTTATCAAATTCTTTCATACCATGTTGCAGGGTTTTTTCAAATTTGACATATTCTGCTACGAGTTCATCAGTGATAAATTGTTGATTGTCACTAAGTTCTCGATAATACTGACCGTATTTTTTGATAACTGCGGTGATCAAATCACTTATCAATCCTTGCACATCATTTATTTCCAGTTTTTTCATGTAGCGAATTGCTCGGCGGAAAATTCGGCGAAGTACATAACCTTGCTCGACATTGGAAGGGGCAACTTTTTCGGAGGTGATAAAGATAGCGGTGCGCATGTGGTCAGCGAGAATTCTTTTGGCAATGATGTTATCTATTTTGGTGTGTTTATCAATACTTTCGATTACAGATTGGAATAGGTCTGTATCAAAAATGTTTGTTTTGTTTTGCATTACCATACTCATTCTTTCAAAACCCATACCGGTATCGACATTTTTTTGTTCCAATGGAATAAATTTTCCTTCTTTGGTCTTGTTGTATTGCATGAAAACATTGTTCCAAATTTCCACCCAGCGATTGTCTTCGGGATCAAATTTGGCCGGAGCTGGCTCTGACAAATCAGTCCAGTAAAATATCTCGGAATCGGGTCCACAAGGGCCGGTTTCACCGGCCGGGCCCCACCAATTGTCTTTTTTTCCGAGAAAGGCAATTCTTTCTGACGGGATACCCAACTCCATCCAGTATTTGGCAGCTTCCGAGTCTTGGGGAGCATCTTCGTCGCCGGCAAAACAGGTGATAGCAAGTTTTTGTGGATCCAGTTTCAGTTCTTTGGTTAAAAATTCGTAACTAAAACCAATGGATTCTTGTTTGAAATAATCCCCCAAGGACCAGTTACCGAGCATTTCAAAGAAAGTACAATGAGTGGCATCTCCCACTTCATCGATATCGCCGGTACGGATACATTTTTGAAAATTTACCAGACGTTTGCCGGCCGGGTGTGGTTGACCCAGTAGAAATGGGACCAAGGGGTGCATACCGGCGGTGGTAAACAATACCGTTGGATCGTTTTCCGGAATTAGAGGGGCGGATGGTATGACGATATGACCTTTAGTTTCAAAATATTTTAGATATTTTTCACGGATTTGTTCGGATGTAAGCATGGCAGTAAATAATAAATATTGGTCTAATGACAAAATTCGGGTGATAAAATTAATGAGAACGTATTTGATATGCTAAATAACAGAGATTATTAATTTTAAAAAATTGAAAATGACAAAAAAAATGTCCAAAATGTAATTTAAAAACTGGAATTAAAAACGGAAAAAGAAATAAATTACAGCGATACAAATGTTCAAGTTGTCATTATCGATTTGTCTTACGAAAGAAAACAATTAAGCAATGGGTAAAGAAAGCATATCATGACTATTCTGTTGGCAAACACACACTGAAAGAATTGGAAAGAAAATATAGTAAATCTATCGGCACTATCAAAAAATATTTTGAAAAATATTATCCCTGTCATGGTGAGGTAAAAACATTTAAGGAAGCAATTAATCTGGTATTTGACGGTACTTTCTTTAATCGGAATTGGGGGTTGTTAATATTTAGAACCAAAGGAGAAAATATCTACTGGCGAGTAATTAGAAGCGAGAAACTTGAATACATAGCGCAATGCTTAAGCGATCTTAAGAACTGTAACTATGTTTTCAAAAGTTTTACGGTCGATGGCCGGAAAGGAGTGATTAATCTGTTAAAAAAGATGTTTCCTGATGTTCCTATTCAATTTTGTCAGTTTCATCAAATGGCGGCAGTCAGGCGTTACAACACAAATAATCCCAAAACTGAATGTGGCCGAGAAGTTAAAGAACTGACACTAACTTTGCCCAAATCTTCCAGACAATTATTTACTAAACGATTAATCAAATTACAACGAAAATACTCGGAATTTTTAAAAGAACGTAATCTTAATGGCAGGTTTGTTCATCAAAGATTAAAAAGTGCTATTAGAAGTCTTAATACTAATCTTCCCTACCTGTTTACTTGTCTTGATTATCCCAGACTTAATATTCCCAATACTACTAATTCCTGTGACGGATCATTTTCTCACTGGAAAAGAAAGATTAAAATTCACTGTGGGTTAGCTCAACATCGAAGACTAAAAATGATTAATTATTTACTGGAAAATTCTTAACATAATTGTTAAATATCACCCGAATTTTGTCATTAGACCTAAATATTGAATAAAGAATAGAATCTACAAGTCATCCTGAACTCGAAAGCGAATTATATGAGCGTTTCGAGCGATTCAGGATCCTCATTTTTTGATAGGCGAATTTTCAATCTTATTAGATCATGAATCGCTTGAAGTGGTCCGATAACGGACCTTTCAGGTTCAGGATGACATCATAAAGTTACATATATATTTTATCATATTGAAATAAAAAACAACCCCGCGATAAATCGCGGGGTTGAAATATATACCCTAATCTTAAAGATTTAAGATTATGTATTGAATGATAGAACTTGATGATCCAATGGCAAGTTTAGAACATTGTAACCATTGGTGTAGTCATCTGAACCGTCAGTAGCGGCAAATTCATTGGTATGAATTGCGGTAGTTGTACCTGAGTGGTCAGACCAGACTAAGCTACCAGCAACGGCGCCGGCGTCAGCTTTGGCTGCACCCCATGCGTCATTGGCTAGATAAACATCAAGTGTATCGCCAGCAGCGGCAGCACCAGCAACTGTACATTCTACTGAGAAAGTACGAGAAGAACCGGCACCGATTTCTGGATTTGGAACTGGTGACAAGGTGTCAGCATAGACCAAATCAACAACACCACCGGCTGGGTTAGCAGCAGCGCTAACAGCAGTTTTACCACTGGTTACATCGTATAGTTTGTAACTTGTGGTAGCAACTGTGCCTGATTCAGCTACTGTCAATCTGACTCTGTATAGAGAGATTTGACCGGCAGCATCAGCAGCAACGGTGAAGCGATAGACTTCTTTGGTACCGTTGTTTAGAGCGGTGCTAGATAGAGAGCCCATAGTAACGGTTGGAGCAGATTTGCGGACAACTTGAGTTCGTCCGGCAGAATCATCACCAGAAGTGTATTGAGTCAATACAGTTCCGGAAGCGCCACCAACTGCTCTAAGCATGATATCATCATCGACATCGACAACGATTCTCTTGCCGCTGTAATCAGAAGAGGCAGCGGAAGCAGAGATGGATTTCAATGTTACTTTAACGGTACCGATTAGGGTACCATCTTTTGGAACGGTAACATTTAGACCTTCAAATTTGGCGAAGTTTAATCCACCATTGGCCAAATCGGTAGAAGATGCGGCAATATCACCGGAACCGAAGTCAATGTAAACATTGCTTACAGCAACCGGATCAGTATTGGCAAGACCGATACCGAAGCCAAGTTTTTCCAATTTGAATGCTTCGCGGACAGTTGTCCAGCGGAATTTGGCAACCGGAACTTTAACAGCTCCACCAAGGATAATTCCTTCGGCTGGTGTACCACCATCGTCAATGACGTGAAGAGTACCAGCGTTGTCAATTGTTACTTGCACAGAACCACTGTTGGCGGCGTCACCGGTTGCGGTAACTGTGTCGCCTTCGTCGTTGTTGGCAGTAACATCGGTTGCAGCAGTGTCGATATCAAATACGACTTCGTCGATAGTTCCATTGAAAGGAGCTGAAGAACTGATGTCGTATTTTATCAACAAAGTGGCACCGGTATTGGCCGGAATTTCCCAATTCAAATTGCTAAAATTTACTGAACCATTATCTTGTACGTTTTTAGCGGTTCCGATTTGGGTATCAGATGAAAGAAGTGAGCTATCAGTGAAAAGTCGAACATTTTGAACGACATTTTTCAGATAGACACCATTGTCAAGACCGGGGTTGAAACCGTCATTGTTGTCATCCAAGTAACCTGTAAGTTTTAGATCGGTTACAGTGACAGGATCGTTACCGGTTGTGAAGGTAAAGCCAACACCGGGAACGTCTTTTTGACTGGTAACGACAGTGTCGCTGGCAGTCTCACCGGACAAACTGATAGCTATAGTGCTAGCTTTGACAGTTTGTACATTACCGGCTTGAGCTGATGAAGGAACGATGTCGCTGGTTGGTACATACTGATTGGTATCAGTGTAGCGGAAAGAGGTAGCGGTAAAGGCATTGACGGTTACGGTGTAGTCCCGATTATTTGTATCAAAGTAGGCGTTGTTAGCAACATCCCATGTGATTTGCAAATATCTGGTTTCGCCACCGTCGATGTAGAATGAATCAGTGTAATCCAAGGTACAGGTAACGATATCATTACCGGTACCCGGACCGGTACAAAGAGATTTTGGACCCATTAGGGTAGATCCAGCTGCTTGAGTACTGGCAGCGGTATAGGCAGAGTCAGTTTCGCGGATTTTGATATCGGAGAACAAATCTGTTCCACCGTCATCAAGTTTGTCACCACCGATACCATCGAGGGTAACACTAATTTTTTTGACTTCTACTTGTCTGGAAGAAGAAGAGATGGCTAGATTCATCATCACTTCGTCTTTTCCATTTTTACTGATTTCACCGGTTGATGGACCATTGTAAGAAATGGTGATTTCACCACCTTGCAAGGTTACTTCGGAAAGACCGATAGTACCATCATAGTTATTGGTGATTTGAGCGCCAACATTGTATTGTTGATCGATCAATTTGATGTCGGTAGTGTATTCCAAGTAGAATTTGACAGTTCGTCCACTTCGTCCGGCGGTTGTTCCTTTGACAGTAAAGATGCGGCTGGTGCCGTCTTGCATGACATAAGGACTATCTAGAACGAAAATTGCTTTGTCGCCTTCCAATGAAGGAGTTTCAGCAAGCAATTCTGAACCTTGATACAATTCCAAATCTGTTAAATCAGAGTTGGAAATATCACCGGTTTGGATAAGTGTAATTCTTTCGAAAGATGTGTCATTGGCGCCATTATCAATCTTGAATTTAGCCAATTCAGCGTGTTCGCCAACATTTGGGTTGGCCGGATTGGTTGATTTTGAAATGGTAACTGTGCTAGCTGTTTCATCACCAACGGCAAATAGTTCTGCCTGGATTGGGAATGAACCGCCAACAGAAGCCAAATCAACATCGCTAGAAGAAACGATTTCGAAACCATGTTGTCCGGTAGCGGCCGCATCGAAGTCAGCAACTACGGTTAAGTATTCGGTACCGTTAACAACGAAATTGATGTTATTGAATTCGGCATTGTGCGTGGAAGAGGAAATGCTGCGACCGTTGGTCAAGCGAACATCACCGTTGTATAGGTAAACATTGGAGAAAGCGCCAGCTGCACCAACGCCGTAGCGATGGACAGTCAAGGCATCAATGATGCCGTCACCGGTAAATTTGAAGATAGCCATTTCAACGCCGGTAGCGCCTTTTGGAATGGTTGTTCCAACAGGAGTGTTACTAGCTAGAGAAACGGTTACATCACCGGATGAACCTTGATCATCAACACGAACATCGAAGGTAAATGGAACCATAAACCATGTTTTGCCTTCAGCTACTAAGTTGAAGGTTTCGGTGTAAGTACCATTTGATTTGCCGGAAGGAACTTTGATGGTGAAATCAAAAGTGCCTTGGGCCATCGGGGCAACAGATGTTTCATTTAGACCGGCTGGGCGGTTTGAAGCCAACCAACTGGAATCATAGAAATCTGAGCTGCGATCTTGTGAACTCCAGGTTCCAACATGAATTGGATAAGAGCCACTATCGGACCAGGTGGCAGTACCGGTGTTCTTAACAGTTACGCTAAGAGTGGTAGATTCACCAGGTTTTAGTACTGGATCAGCTGATTTAGAAACTACTTCAGCTCTGTACTCGGTGGAGACAACTCCGCCAAGAACAGTGATATCCCAGTAGATACCATATTTACCTTTTGGATACATATTGAAGTCATCCATCCAGGTAAGATGTTCTACAACCGGGGCAAAATACTCAGGATAATGTCCTTCGCCGGGATTGCCAACTACTGTGAAAGTAAAGGTAGCAATCTCGTTTGGACCAACTTGAGCTTCGTTCATAGCGGTTGGACGGTTGGTTGACAACCATTCACCTGCTTTATAGAAGCCGGAGTTGCGATCTTGCGGGTTGATGCCGGCAAGGTGCAAAGGATTTGATCCGGTATTGTACCATGTTGCAGTACCAGTGTTTTTGATTGCCAAAGTAACTGTGTCTTCACCACCGGCTGGTAGTGTTGGCCAGTTTGATTGGCTTACCCATTGGTATGAGTATTCAGCAGCACTGACATTGAGAGCGAATGCAAAAGAAGCAACAACAATGGCAAACATGCCAAATATGCTGAAAGCTTTTGCAAGCTTTGATTTATGTAACATAGTGATTTGTAAATAAGTTACGGATAAATAAATATATCATAAGGAAACTTGACGTTCACTACCATTCTAAAAGAGTTGATATGCTCTATCGACCGTATAGAAAGGTAAAAGATGTGAAGTCAAAAGTTTGCCAAAGGGATAGTTTTTTAAAATTTAATGATAAATATATTGAAGATATATTTGGTATTTTTTCGATAAATTTTTAAAGATCGCAGCAAACTGGAATGATATGTAAGAAAGTTATTAGAAAATGTTGTTGGTTGTTACAGGAGTATCAGTGTTGGTAGGTGTGACGGAATCGGCAGCTGGATTTTGATTGTCCGGACTGTTGGCGGAATCAATCGAATCTTGATTGATCTCGTCAATGATGATGTCTATTTCGTTGGTAAGATTATCAGTTTTTTGGTCTGCCAGTTCATCGATATTTTGTACGTATTTACCATCTTTATATATATATTTGGAAAAGAAAGAATGCTCCGGTGGAAGTGTAGAAATCGGAACCAAATCACCACCACAAACAGGATCTTTGCCGGGCTTGTCGGATACGTATTCGCATGATGAGGAGTAGTAGTATTCTTTAGCAACTTGATTGGCCGGAATTTCGGCTACTATCGGTTCGGTATTGGTGCCCTTAACTATTTCCGGTTCGATTACTACTGAATTTTTATCGATTTTGACAACCGCTTGGTTTTCTATTGGATTTTCAGCGGTATCAGTGCTTGGAGTGGATTTAGCAACAGAGGAATTGTTTTTCAGATTTGTTTCCTCAATTTTTAAGTCCTCTTTAATTTCTTCTTTGGAATTTTTTAAATCATTAATTGTTTTGTCCAGTTTTTCGGTAACTTCTTTGGTTTTGTTTTGATCGTTTGGACTTTGATTGGAATTTTGGATGGCCGGTTTTGACACAGTAGCCAGAGCTTGGATCAAACTATCTTGGGATTCTTTGATGGAAGATTTAACGATTACTTTTACTTTGTCTTCAACTTGGTTTTCATTTATTTTTTCAACGATTTTATTTTGTGTGGCTTGCAGTTCTACTATTTGCGGGACTATTTTATCTACGTCTTTCTGTTCCGGTTGGTTGGTAATAATTTTAGCATAATTTTGAATATTTTCCTGATAGTTGGTGTTGATTACGATGACCTGGTTTATCTCAGCTTTGTTGGATTCGGCCAGGTATTCCAGTTCATTTAATCTCTCTGTGGAAAAATGATAGTGCAGATCGGCCAATTTGTCAGGGGAGTTTTTGTTGCCTTCCAGTTGCAATTTTTCCATTTGAATATCCAGGGAGTAAAAAACACTATCCGGCATAACGCCACGAGAAATATCAAAACTATCAGCAAATGCTGAATTTTGTGATGCAATCAGAATGCCAATAACAGACAGAATCAGAATTTGGAAAAATCTTTTTCGCATTAAAATATTTATCGTAAATATTGCTTTAAGTAAACTATATACTTTTGAAGATTAAATTAAGATAAAATCACTAATTGACTCCAAATAGTGCATAAAAAAGCAATTTTGATATTGGTTAAAAAATATTGATTAAATTATTTGGGGAAAAATAATGGTAAATCTCGTCCCTTCATTTTCCCGACTGGTTACTTTGATTTGTCCGGAATGGACGGAAATAATGTCTTTGACGATAGCCAAGCCGATACCAAAGCCACGCTGAATGCCGGTTTGAGTTTTTTTGGACTGATAAAGGCGATCAAAAATATATGGCAAATCTTTGTCTGGAATTCCCAAACCGGTGTCCTGGATTATTATATAACATCTATTGGTTTTGGTGAATGTTTTTATGATTATTTTTCCATTGGTGGTATTGTATTTGATGGCGTTGTCGATAATGTTGGAAAAAACACGTTTGATCTGTATCGGATTGCCTTGGATTTGAAAAAGGTCGGATTTGTATTTGTGTTTAAATTCAATAGATATATTTTTATTTTTTGCTTGCGGGCGAAAACCATCAGCTACTTCAGATAAAATGTTAAAAACGTTTATCTTTTGCGAATTTGCATGATAATTTTTTTCAATGGCGGAAAGTTCCAGTAAATCTTCCAGCATATTGGCCATGCGTTTGGTTTCGTTTTTTATATTGTGCATAAGTTTTGATGTTTGTGAGGGAGTGAGATTTTTTTTCTTGATGGCCAAATCAACATTGCCTTGAATAATGGTCAGAGGAGTACGCAAATCATGGGAAGCGTTGGATGTAAAGTTTTTTTCGCGGACCAATTCGGCCTCTACTTTGGATAGCAGTGAATTGAAAATCGATGCCAATCTGGTTAATTCATCGGAGTAATCTTGAGGAATAGGCAAACGTTTGCCCAGGTCATTGGCATCAGTGATGGCATCAACGTTATCGATTAATTCATCAACATATCCCAGAGTTTGTTTACTTAAATAATAACCGGCGATTAAACTGATAACGATACTTGCAAAAACACCGATGACTAAAATTAGTATCAGGTTATTGAGAGTTTTCATGGCGTCATTGATGGGCTGTGATAATTCGATTACTCCTTGAACATGATCTTTAAATATAATAGGAGCAATAATATAGAAATTTTGATTCTTGTCAGCATCGATAAATATCGTGCTTTGAGATTGACCGGTTAAAAATACCGAATTGATAGCTGAAGTGCTGGGTTTCAGTTCGTATTTAAATAACCCCAATTGAGCGAGAATATTTTTATCTTGATCGATAATTCTGATGGATTGATTATTTCTTTGTAAAAATTCCGATAGCGTTTGTTGATCTTCTTGCAAATCAAGCAGGAAAAGAGTATCTTCTTCGTCAAACCCGAGGTAACTGGTGGTTATGATCGCTAAATTGCGATTGATACGTGTTTCGATATCGGTGGTGATACGGTTGAAAAGTAAAATATAACTAAATATTGCAAAGATCATGACGATAATAGTCATGACGATTGTGTACCATATAGTAAATTTTGATCGGATGCTTTGAAACAAGGGGGGGAAAATAATTAAAAATTAATAATGACTAATTACGAATTGAAGAATATAAACGAAAAATCAATCGGAGATTTTGTAGCCGGCTCCTCGTATAGTTTTGATTAGTTTACGGTTAAAACTCTGATCAATTTTTTGTCGAAGAAAACGGATATGAACTTCAACGGTATTGCTAAATGGATCGATATCGGTGTCCCAAACGTGTTCCAATATCTGTTGTCGTGAAAGAACTTCACCGGAATTACGCATCAGGTATTCCAATAGTTTGTATTCTTTGTTGGAAAGCTCGATTTTCCGGTTATTTCGAGAAACTTCACGAGTTTTGGAATTGAGCTTTAGGTTGCTAATTTTGATAGTATTGCCGGTGTATTTTTTCTGACTACGACGAAGCAAAGCCCGCATACGAGCAAACAACTCATCCAATTCAAATGGTTTGGTCAGATAATCATCGGCACCGGCATCAAGGCCCGATATTTTGTCTTCGGTGGTATTTTTGGCGGTTAGCATCAATACCGGTGTACTAATTTTATTTTTCCGAATTTGCTGGCATATTTCCATGCCGTCGATGTCAGGAAGCATTAAATCCAATAAGATAATATCGTATTCGTTGATCAGGGCCATATCCAATCCATCGCGTCCTTCATAGGCAATGTCCACTAAATAGTTTTCCATAGCCAGGCCTTCGGCGATAAAATTTGCAATCCCAATTTCGTCTTCGATTAATAAAATTTTCATATGTGTACGCTAAATTTTGGAATAAATATGAATAGAGCGATAATTATCGAAACCATAGCGGCAAACAAAACAATACCGGCGGTGGCGTCTTTGATAATTTTTACTTTCTCGTGATAGGTTGGATGGAGTAAATCGAGTATTTTTTCAATTACGGTGTTGACGATTTCCGCCATTAAAACAAAGGAGATGGTTAATAATAATATCAGTATTTCCAAATGACTGACTGACAATACCAAAGCCAATATTAAAACTATGATGGCCGATAGCAAATGAATGCGAAAATTTTGTTCGTAGTAAAGTAAATACTGCAGACCACTAATTGCGTGGTAAAAGCTGCGAAATAATTTTTTTAAATTAAACATTTATATCTTTTATTTTTCTAATAAAATTTTTCGATACCGAATTTATGAGCTAGTTTTTTATTTAAACTGTAAAATTGTTTTTTGGACGATGGATTGTGGTGATCGTAATCCATCAAATGGAGAAATCCATGTAAGATGAAGGGTTTAAAATCTGTAAAATCGGGAAATTTTTGAGTAATATATGTTGGACATATTACTATGCTACCAAAAACTTGACTGGGTATAAGGTTTGGAATTATGGGCGACGAAAATGACAAAACGTCGGTCGGAGATTTAATCCCTCGATATGATTGATTTAGAGATTTTATATCTTTCAAATTTACAAATAACACTTCCACAATGTATTTATCAGGAAGTTGGAAATAAGTCAATAATTCTGATACCAGTCGAGTGTAATCAGATTTATCGATCTTGAATCTGGTTTGATTGATAATCTCTATCATAAATAATTTATAGAGACCCTATGTTATTAGCAAAATATTTGGTTAATAACGAAAGTCTCTATAAAAAATGGATAACATTAACTAAAAAAAATTAGCGTAATAATCGGCGTCGGAGGCGGGCGGATTTTTTAATCGCGATAACACGTTTGATTTTGCGCTTGAGAGGTTTAACGTGATGTTGCCGTTCTTTTAGTGTAATAAGCTTGCGGCTTTGAAGAACATTTTTACTAAAACGACGCAGCATGCTTTCTACGCTTTCATTGTCTCTTCTGATAACCTTGGTCAATTTAACTCACCTCCCCTCAAATATATGATAGACGGATATTTATAAAGACTATTTAGATAATATAAGTTTTAATATAAAAAGACAAGATTAATTAGGCCATAGAGCTTAAACGTGAACCACCGATAAGGTGCAGATGTAAATGACTAACTTCCTGACCGGCGTTTTGATTGGTGTTAAAAACCAATCGGTATCCCGAGTCTTGGATGTTATTTTTTCGAGCAAGGTTTTTGGCCACATAGATCATATGCCCAGCAAGTGAAATTTTTGAATCATCGATATTATTGATGTTGGCTATGTGAATTTTCGGAATAATTAGGATATGAACAGGTGCTTTGGGGTGAATATCATCAAAAGCAAATACCAGATCGTCTTCATATCTTTTGGTGGCAGGGATGGTTCCTGATATAATTTTACAAAATAAACAGTTATCC
This sequence comes from uncultured bacterium, assembly GCA_938004065.1. Lineage (GTDB taxonomy): Bacteria > Patescibacteriota > JAHJAL01 > JAHJAL01 > JAHJAL01 > CALKWM01. The sequence goes on along the minus strand of CALKWM010000041.1, from coordinate 15,978 downwards.
ATTATAAATTATCAAAAAATAAATTTAATTTAGTCCAATGAATTTACCACATATGTTTGTCCAAAAATATCACCCAGACGCTGATCCAATGGGGTAAAGACGATAAATATCAGCCCAATCAAATAAAAACCAATCATATCTATGGGTCGAAGTAAATTTCTGAGAAAGATATTGAGTAGTTTGGGTTTTTGGTGATCGATAGTGATTACCTGAATATTGAGAATTTTTTTGCCGACTGTTTTTTGAAAAAATAATTCAAACAGAAAAAAATATAGAAAATTGATTAGAAAAAAATAAATATATAGACGCATATCCAATTGAATGTTATTGATGTCGCCATGAAATATGTGTTGGTAAATCATGATCATAACTACAAATAACAACAAGTGGTCAATAACCACCGCCGCCAATCGGGAGAAGATAAATGCGGGTCGATAAATCATAATTGAACGAAATTTACTATATAAGACAATTTTATCAGTATATTATTCTGACAAAAAGGTTTAAAAATGAAAATAGCCCTGTCGGTATCTTTTTAGATTAATGTTCACAATTTTGTTGGTCAAGTCTTGGCCCGGGTTTGCGATAGTTTTTACCGGTAAATAATTGGGCGTAAAACCGCTGTGATAACCATTTTTTTTCTGCTCAAAAAGTACTGGAAATTTTTTACCAATAAAACTATGCATAACTTGGCGACGAACACGGGAGGCATATTGCACTGCCAGTTTGTGTCGCTCGCGGGCAATATCGGGATTGATTTTGGGTAAAATTTTGACGGATGGTGTTTGGGGATGTTCGGAATACGAGAAAATATGTGTCTTGAGGAAGCGACATTTTTTTATCATTCGCAATGTATCGATAAAATCAGCATCAGTTTCGGAAGGAAAACCAACAATGATGTCGGTAGTAATAGTGGCGTCGGGGACAGTTTGATATATTTTTTCGGTCCAAGACAGAAATTGTTCACTCGTGTATGGCCGGTGCATCAATTTGAGGACTCGATCGGAGCCGGATTGCAAAGCCAGATGAAAATGTGGACAAATGCGGTCGGAATGAGTGCGATACAAATCCAATAGTTTTTGATCCAGATCGGTGACATCAATGGAACTTATGCGAAGTCGCTCGATTTTGGTGTGGGAAATAATTTTGTCGATCAAGCCGGCCAGATCGGTCTGCAAATATTTGTATTTACCCAGATTGGTGCCGGTTAGAATTATTTCTCGATAGTTTTCTTGTTCCAGTGTAGATATTTTGTCAATTATGGCTGGAAGCGGAATACCGGTTGGACGGCCACGATAGTGTGGAATGATGCAATAAGTGCAACAAGTATCACAACCGGATTGAATTTTGACAAATTCTCTGGTAGATGTCTTGCGGATCGTATCTGGTGCTATTTTCTTGGTAATTATTGAAGATAAAAAAAGAATAATTTTATCATGATCGTGCTGATAGTCGATATATATATCTCCCCTATCAAATCCGGTATTTATCGGCAGACAGCCGGTAACAACAATGTGTTTAACTTGAGGGGGAATTTTGTTAACAAAGCGAATTATTTTTTGCAGAGCTTGATTGGTAACGTGACATGAATTGATGATAATAACTTCAGTATTTTGGATATTTTTTGTAATAATAAAACCCAATTGTTGTGCTTTTCTCTGTAAATCATGACTTTCCGAAAGATTTAATTTACAACCAAAATTGACAACATGCAATTTCATATTTTTAGTCTTTTGGAGATTTCTTCAATTGCGTGGTCCCAGTCAATAATGTCTTGAGTTCCTGTTTGCATGTCACGGATAATGACGGTGTGTTCGATCGCTTCTTTTTCGCCGATAATGACAGCCATTCGGGCTTGTTGTTTGTTGGCTTTTTTAAGTTGGGCGGTAATACTTTTGTTGCTTAAGCTGGATGAAACCTTGAATTTTTGGTTACGTAATTCATGTAGTAATTTAAAGCATTTTCTTTTGGCACTATTACCAAGCTGGATAAGAAATATCTCCGGTTTTTCAATAGTTTTTGGTTGTAAGACGATACGATTTTCAATCAGTTTTAGAATTATTCTTTCAATTCCGAGAGCAATTCCAACGGCCGGAGTTGATTCTCCGCCGATTAATTCGTATAGTTTATCATATCTACCACCACCACCCAATGATTGGGTGCCATCTTCGGCGATAAATTCGAAAACGGTGTTGGTGTAATAGTCTAAACCGCGAACCAATTTGGGATTTAAAATATATGGAATTTGTAATTCGTCCAAGTATTCCAATAATTCGTAAAAATGTTTTTTGGATTTACTGTCGATATGATCGATGATCTGTGGAGCTTCATCAATGACCGATTGACAACTTTTTTGTTTACAGTCAAATATTCGTAAGGGATTTTTTTTAAGTCTCGCACAGCAATCTTCACATAGTTTCGGACGACGAGGAGTAAAGTATTTGGTAAGAAGCGCGTTAATATCTTTTCTGGATTCAATACTACCGATAGTGTTGATGTGTAGATTGATGTTTTTTAATTGCAGATTATTGAATAATTGCCAACACATACTGATAAGCTCAGCGTCGGCCGAGGCGGATTTAACACCGATTTGTTCCAGATTAAGTTGGTGAAACTGCCGCAGAACTCCGGACTGGGGCCGACTGTAACGAAATACCGGACCATAAGTATAAAGACGAATCGGTTTGGGTAACGTTTTCAAACCGTGTTCGATATACGCGCGAGCGATGGGAGCGGTAAATTCCGGTCTCAGGACGTATTGCTGATCTTTTTTTGACTGTTTTTTGAGGGTAAAAAATTCTTTGGACACGATATCCGAGCTTTCACCAACTGTTTGCGTAAACAAATCCATCGGTTCAACAATAGGCGTATCAATCCGGTTATACCCACAAAAGTAGGCAATGTCTTCAAAACATTTGATAATCGGTTGCCAGTACAACTGATTATCCGGCAATATGTCATGCATTCCTTTGGTAGAAACAAATTTAACTTTTTTGGCCATTTTGTGTTGTTTACAAATAAAACTATTGATATTTTTCCGGTTATGATGTATGTTGTATTTGTAGCTGTGATATATTAATGCTGAGCAGTAGATACTCGACCGGAAGGAATAACGTTTGGAGTTATAAACCTTCCTGTTCTTGATTTATTGCGTTGAAGCTTTTATATTGCAGCTATAAACCTATAAATTTAGATAATTTGTGGGATTATTTATAATCTGGTGATTTTTTGTATTCCGGACAGACGATTCAGATGGTCGATAATTTTGGTCAGGTGATCCAAGCTATCGATATTGAGTGTTAATTTGATTATGGCACAACCATCTGATTTATTGAAGCGTACGGAAATATTGGTCAGATTGATTTGTTCATGAGTAATTACTTTGGTGATATCGTGAAGCATCCCTACTCTATCTTCCGAAGTGATTTCCAAATCAACGTAATATCTGGATAATTTAGTCTGGTTCCATTTGGCAACTATCAATCTTTCCGGCTCTTTGGAAATGACGGATTTACAATTTAGTTCATGAACCGTAATACCTTTTCCACGGGTTATGTAACCAATGATCGGTTTAGGAAAAATTGGCTGACAGCAATTTTTCGAGAGAGTATAAGCCAGTTTTTGGTTATTACCAAAAACAACCGTAGCTTTGGCCGATAGTTTTGATTTGGGCTTGATCTTGGATTTAGGGACAATAAAAATTTCCGATTCGGGAAATAGTATTTTGATGACACGGCGAGGACTCATATCTCCCTGTGAGATCGCCACAAATAAATCGTCGGTTTTTTTGTATGGCAAAAAATCGAGAAGTTTTTTGATTTTTAGTTTATCAATATCAGCAAATTGAGGCAGATTTAATTTTGATAACTCCTGATTGATGGCGTCCCGTCCATTTTTTAGATTGCTTTCAAAATTTTCTTTTTTCAGGTATGCTTTTATTTTTGATTTGGCAAAGGTGGTTTGAGCGATTTCCAACCACTGTCTTTTCGGCCCGGAGGATGTTTTGGAATTTAAGATCTCAACAATATCGCCATTTTGCAAACCATGGTCGAGCGTTACAATTTTATTATTTACTTTGGCACCGACCAGACGATCGCCTACTTGGGAATGTATAGCATAGGCAAAATCTATCGGTGTGGAGCCAACCGGCAAATCTTTTACATCTCCTTTTGGTGTGTAAATAAATATTCGATCTTGAAAAAGATCTATTTTCAGCTCATCAGATAAGTCTTGCAGATTGGAATCCTTGAGATGAGAAAGTTCCTTGACCCAATTGAACTCTTTGGCAGATTTGTTTTCTTTGTATAGCCAGTGCGCGGCTATACCGTATTCACAATTTTCATGCATTTTTTGAGTTCGTATCTGGATCTCAACTTTTTGTCCATCGAGCGTAAAGACAGAGGTGTGCAGAGAACTGTAGCCATTTGGTTTGGGAACAGCGATATAGTCTTTAAATCGACCGGGAATAGGTTTACACATGTTGTGAATCAGGCCCAATATGGTGTAGCATTCGGGCAAATTTTTAGTGATTATCCGAATGGCGTAAATATCATAGATTTCATCAACAGTTTTGTGTTTTCGTATAGTTTTCATGTAGATACTGTAAAGGTTTTTCATGCGTCCGGAGATTTCAAAATCTTTGATCTTGTTTTTTTGTAGATATTTGGTAATTTCTTTGATTAATCGGTCGATATATTTTTTCCCCTTGGAAGTTTTCTTGTTTACATCTTTTAAGAATTCAACATAGTCATGCGGGTATAAATACTTGAAAGCTAAATCCTCAAGTGCGGATTTAATCGGCCAGATACCAAGCCGATTGGCTAGAGGAACATATATTTCCAGTGTCTCTTTGGCGATTCTGGTTTGTTTATCTATGGGTACATATTGGAGAGTTTTCATGTTGTGCAAACGATCGGCCAGTTTGATCAAAACCACCCGCATATCACGGGCCATAGCAAGAAATAATTTTCGAAGAGATTCCAAGTGTTTCTGGTCTTCTTCGGATTTTTCATCGGGATCATTTTTGAGCCGGATATGACTGACTTTGGTAACGCCGTCTACCAATTCCAATACTTGTGTTCCAAATTTTTCTTTGATTTCAGCGGGTGTAGTGTTGGTGTCCTCCAGTGAGTCGTGCAAAATGCCGGCAATTATGGATTGATGATCCAGTTTAATTTCAGCCAGGGTGATGGCTGTAGCTAATACATGATTTAGATACGGTTCTCCTGACATTCTGTGTTGATCGGAATGTTTTTTTGATGCAAAATCGATTGCATGGTTTATAGTATTGATTTCTTTTTTATCGAGATATTTAACCTTGATCAATAATTCCTGGGCTAGTTGGCGGGAAGAAGAATCCAATTTTGTGATATATTTTTATGATTTTAGAATTTTATTTAATTATAACAAAAAAATAATGAAAATATTTTTAAAAAAGTGCCTGATTTATGTCAAATCGGCACTTTTAAAATACTGTTTGCTGAAAAAAGTTTATTTTCGATTGGTCTTTTTCAGTTGTAAACTGTTTTTAAACTTCCTAGCAGATATAGTGTCTCCTTCGGAAAAATTTCCATCCAATAACCCTTCGGCTAGAGGATCTTCGATCATTTGTTGGATTGTGCGACGAATGGGACGGGCACCGTTTTCAGGATCAAAACCGATTGATAATATCTGCTCCTTGGCTGAGTGGCCGACTTTGAGTTTGATGTTTTTTTCCAGTAATCTATCGATCAATTCTTTGATCTGTAAATCGATAATTTTAGCCAGAGACTCTTTGTCGAGTGGTTGAAAAACGATAGTTTTGTCAACACGATTTAAAAATTCCGGTTTAAAATGATTTTTTATCTCTTTTAGAACAATACTTTTTATATCATCATAGGAAATTTTTTCCGTTTCAAAATCGGTTTCAAATCCAATTTTGGCGTGCCGGTTGAATTCTTTGAGACCAAGATTGGATGTCATGATTATGATAGTATTTTTGAAATTTACTTTTTTGCCCTTGGCATCGGACAATTCTCCGTCTTCCAAGATTTGCAATAAGATATTGAAAACATCGGGATGAGCTTTTTCGATTTCGTCGAACAAAATAATTGAATACGGTTTGCGACGAACCATTTCGGTCAATTTACCACCATCATCGTATCCGACATATCCGGCCGGAGCGCCAATCAACTGTGAGGCATTGTGTCGTTCCATAAATTCACTCATATCAATTTTTATCAACGCGTCTTCGGATTCATAAATTTCCCTGGCCAGAACTTTAGCCAGTTCGGTTTTGCCGACACCGGTTGGTCCAAGAAAAATAAATGATCCCAAGGGACGGTTGGGGTTGGAAATTCCGGTACGGGAACGTTTAATAGTACTGGCAATGGCACTGATAGCTTCTTCTTGATTGATGATAAATTTGCCAATTTTTTTCTCGAGATTCAAATATTTATCCTTTTGTGAAGTAATTAATTTTTGAACGGGTATTTTGGTCCAACGCGCAACAACCTCGGCAATTTCAGTCGCGGTAATTTGTGATTGTTTGGATTTGGAGATTTGCTGGTTCTTTTTTTGAATTTTGGCAATTTCTTGCTTTAGTTTTTGTTCCTTGTCTCTGAGTCCGGCTGCTTTTTCATAATCTTGATTGGCAACAGCTTGATCCTTGGCAAAAATAACTTTGTCCAGTTTTTTCTCCACTTCTTTGATGCCGGTACGGTCAGAGAAACTTTGCTTGATACTGGCGGCAGAAGCCGCTTCATCCAGCAAATCGATGGCTGAATCGGGTAGTTGTCGGTCATTGATATACCTTTTGGCAAATCTGACGGCGGCTTCGATAGCGTCATCGGTGATTTGTACATTGTGATGAATTTGTTGAGTGTTTTTTAAACCTTTTAGAATCTGAATACTATGATCGATTGAAGATTCATCTACCATTATTGACTGCAATCTCCTCTCCAAAGCGGAATCTTTCTCAATGAATTTTCGATATTCTTCGGTGGTGGTAGCACCGATAATTTGTAATTCTCCACGCGCAAGTGCCGGTTTCAGGATATTGGCCGCATCCATGGCACCCTCGGCACTACCGGCTCCAACCATCATATGCAGTTCGTCGATAAACAATATGATATTTTTTGATTTGATAACTTCGTCAATCAATTTTTTCAATCGATCTTCAAATTCACCACGGTATTTGGTACCGGCGATTAACATCGGTAAATCGAGAGAATAGATGCGTTTATTGATCAGCATATCCGGTACATCTTCAGATACAATTTTTTGAGCCAGTCCCTCAACAATAGCGGTTTTTCCAACACCGGCTTCTCCGATGAGAACCGGATTGTTTTTGGTGCGACGGTTTAGAATCTGGATCAGTCTTTCAATTTCACTAGCGCGTCCAATTACCGGATCGAGATTATTTTTTACCGCCATAGCAGTGATGTCGATAGCAAATTGATCGATCAATGATGCAGGTTTGGTATTTGGGCCTTGCGACATCGGTTCCGTAAAGACTCCGGGCGGAGCATCGGTATCAAATCCTTCAGAAATGTTATTATCATCAAACATCATAGGGGCTTTTTGGGATTGTTCAAAAAGAAATTGAATTTGCTTTTTTAGTTTTTTAATGTTTACACCGAGATTTTTCAAAACCAAGCATGCCTGCGAACTTTCATGTCCGAGCATGGCGTATAGCATATGCTCGGTACCGACAAAACGATGAGCAAAACGGTTAGCGGTTAAAAAGGATTCCTCAATGATAGTTTTGGCTTGTTTGGTCAAAGTGGCTTGAGGTTGATCAATTTTTGAATTGATCGATTCTTCCTGAATCAAATCCAAAACCAATTGAACTTTTTCGGCGGAAATATTGAGATTGGACAACATATCATTGGCCAAACTTTGTTTGACTAAAAGCATACCGAGTAAAATATGTTCACTGCCGATATTGGTCAAACTGTCCTGGGCGATGTCTTGGGCATTGGACAGGGCGGAACGAGCGTTGGGAGTAAATTTATCTAAAAATTCTTTTTTGTCCATATATTAGATTATTTGGTTATAGATTGAATTTTTACATTTGAAACACGACAAATCACGTTTATTTTACCGATGATGCTTTGTCATGAATTTTTTTGGCAGTGGCCGGTCCAACTCCTTCGATACCGGTTAGATCTTGGATGGAAGCCGCTTGCAGTTTTTCCAAAGTATCCAATCCGCCGGCGATAAGCTTGGCGATGATTTTTTCACTTAAACCTAGAGAATCAAGGCCCAAGCCGGTTGGCTTGTCATCATTTGTAGCGGTTAATTCTTTTGACTCGGAAGATTTCGGCTGGCTTTTTTTGGTTTTGTTGGTTTTTTTAGACTCGGTTTTATTTTCTTGCTGAGCTAGTTTTTCCAGAACTTCTTGCGATGCTTCGATAATATCCAATTTCCAGTTAACCAATTTGGAGGCCAATTTGACGTTTTGTCCGCCTTTTCCAATAGCAAGAGATTGTTGATCGGGCTCAACGTAGATGGTAGCTTGTTTGTTGTCCTTGTTTGGGACGACTTTGGCAATTTTGGCCGGAGCCAGAGCGTTTTTGATAAAAATGACCGGATTTGCATCCCAAAGTACAATATCGATTTTTTCAGTACCGATTTCATTGATAATGGCCTGGACACGTGTACCTTTCTGACCGACACAAGAACCGATCGGGTCCACACCTTCTTGATTGGCACTCACGGCGACTTTGGATCTGACACCGGGATCACGAGCAACGGATTTGATTTCTACCGAACCTAAATCAATTTCGGGGATTTCCAACGCAAATAAATTTTTAATGAAGTTGGAAGACGAGCGATTGAGAACAATTTGCGCTCCTTTGGGAGTGTTATCAACAGATTCGAGCATAAATTTCAACCTTTGTCCGATAGCATAACGTTCTCCGGGAACACGACCGGTGGGAAAAACGATTCCAATGGCATTACCCAAATCGATAAAAACGTTTTGTCCCTCGATACGCTGAACAACTCCGGAAAGAATACTGCCAACTTTATCTTTGAATTCTTCAAATACAGTTTCTCTTTCCGCTTCCCGCAAACGCTGAATTACCACTTGCTTGGCTGTTTGAGCAGCAATGCGGCCAAAGTTTTCCGGCGCGGAAGCCGGCAAATAAACTTTTCCGTCAATTTCGACTTCTTTATCCAATTTTTTAGCATCTTTTAAATGTATTTGTGTTAATTCATCTTTGATATCATCTTCGTCGGCGATAACTTCTTTGACAATAAAAAAATCAACATCATCCAAACCACCGGCTCCCATTTTAGCTTTGATTTCCATTTGCGGGCGGCCATAGTCTTTACGATAAGCCACTGCAAGTGCGGCTTCAATTGTCTCCATCACCTTTTCTTTGGGTAATTTTTTTTCTTCACAAATCATATCGATTGCAGCGAAAAATTCTTCTTCATTAAATTGATCTGACATAATTTTTTTGGTTAATAAATGTTTTCTTTTTTAAAAAATGGAAGCTTAATTTAAAGCTACCATACTTTATTCCTATTTATAATTTACACTTTTTTTAATCAAAAAGCAAGGATTATTTTGACAAATACTAATTATGTTGTCTAATTATTTGACTTAATATTGTTTTAATTTGTTAGTCATTTATTAATAATTTTTGCTTAATATTTATTTCATTATCAAAAAGATATTTTTGGTTTATGAACTTTAACAAACTAACAAGCAACATAAAATTAGATTGGAGGGAAATATTTGTCAAAAACTATTTGGAAATGGTTAAACAAATTCCTGGTTCTTTATTTCTTTTTCAGTGTAGTGTTGATCACTATTTTGGGTATGATTTCCATTAGTGTATCCAATGATTTAGCTATACTCAAATCCAGTTATTACAACACTTTAACTGAAAACAAAAAATTGAAGCAGAAAATTTCCTCGTTAAGTTTAGAATCTGGTTTAAAGACAAATTCAATAAATTTTGACATTTCGGAGCCAGTTATTGAACCCACACCAGTTTATCTAATAGTGCCAACATATCCCATGCAAAATGAAGACACATTGCCCGAAACGCCAGCCAATAATGTTGAGTTAAATTATGGGAACAAAATAGTGGATATTTATGGCACAAATCAGAAAATACTGTTGGGACGAGTGGAATTGAATGATTTTTTTGTTGAACCGATTGATAACTCATATTTACTATCCGTAGCCGTATTTCCCGACTGTTTGCCGGGTGCACCCAGAAGTTATCGAAGCGGCTATCATCAGGGAGTGGATTTCTATCCATACGATTGCGGCAATCCCTGTGTGTATGGCACACCCATCAAAGCAATTGGGGATGGTTTAATAGTTCGGATAGACCATGATTTCCAGGAACTTGACAGTGTCAGCCGTAATTCAATATTGGATAAAATGGCGAAGATAAATGGTGATTCAAATCGAAATATCGATACTGACGAAGAATATCAATACTATTTCGACTTGTTACGCGGGAGGCAAGTGATTGTCGATCACGGCAATGGTTTGTACAGTGACTATTGCCATTTATCCGGAGTGGTAGATAATTTGAATGTTGGAGATATTGTTTCGCAAGGTGAGGTGATTGCATATTTAGGTAATTCCGGTACCAGTAAAGGTAGTGAGGACTATGATGCCGGTTATGTTATCGGGGAAGAATATTCCCAAAATTCGGGTGCAAATCAGATGAATATGATTGCCAGACAGTGGCATCTTCATCTGGAAATATGGTTTTCCCTCGATGGCTTAAATAATCCAGAAGCCAAAACCAGATATGTCGAATGGGAAAGTTATAAGAAGCTTTTCGGATACTATAAATAAGGAGATGATAGTATTGAAATTTTGTGAAAAATGTGGAGAAAAGTTTGAAAACAATGTACCAGCTTTCTGTGGTGTTTGTGGCAGCAAAACCAATCAAGAAACCGCAAATATTTCATCAGTTGAAACGGTTGTTGAAACTGATAATAAAAATCAGCCAAAGGAGGACGGCGCCACAAATGATGAATCAAAAGTAACGATGGTAAATAAGTATCAATTCGAGAAAGGAGTGGTATTGGGAGCCGATGCCCTCAACGCATTGAGACATCAAAAAACAAACTATTTTCAGCCGATTTCTCGTCAAAACAATACAACCACACTTGTCGCTTTGTGCATATTTGTATTGATAATAATTGCCGGTGGGTATTTTTATTGGCAACATTGGCAATTCAATCAACTGTTGGATGATTATAAATACCAATTCAAAGGCCAATGGGAATTGTTGTTATCCAATAGTCAATATTTCAAAGACAAGTGTGATAATGTATATAACAAACCCGTCAAAGATATGAGTACCACCGATAAATTGCACAATTATAAAACCGAAGCAGTAAACTATCGCAGTTCTTTGGAGTCATGCAAGAAGACTCTGGATATGTTAAAAATGGATACCAAACTGAAAGAGTTTAACAATTTAGGGGTTTTCATGGATGATTTGTTGGTAGCGATAAACACAAATATCGATTATTGCGACAATATTATAAATTTGTGCGGAGACCCGGTCAATGCCAAAAAAGAAGCTCAAAACAAAGGACAGGATGTAGAAAATGCTTATATCAAAATCTACCGAAATAATGTGTTTCAGGATTATTTTTCCGATAGCATGCGAATCAAAGATTTAGATAGTATAGGCGGTATGATCGAAGGGACGGCCAAGGAAAGGATTAAAGAAATGGAAAAGCCGATCACTAACAATGCTGTGGTAATCAATATCAATGGCGACAATGTAAATACCGGTGGCGGTAATACAAATGCATATGTTCAACCGGTTGTGTCAAATCCAAATAATTCCGTTTATCACAAACAGATGTATAATCTATTGAAAAAAATAGTATCAGTCAGAGTTGAGTTTGGGAAAATTCCAGCAAAATATCGAGCGGGAGAAATTGACAAGCTAACTTTCAAAACGCTTTGCCAAAATGCCGGAAAGCAACGCGACAACCTGCTAATTGAGATGCAATCGATTTCCGGCGTGCCGGCGGCGGAAGCCGACCGGCACCAGGCGGTTATGCAATGTTTAATAGTTGGTTCGGCCGCATGTTATGATATTGCTACAAAATTAGCCGATGGCGGAGACTGGGAATTGGTGCTGGAGAAAATAAGTAATTATAATAATCAAAATCTGGATCCGATTTTGGATTATTATCAAATTTACTAAAAACATTGCTTGTTAGCAAATACGAAAGTTCAAAATTTTTACCCGGGCTTAAAAAAATATTTGACCGGGTATTTTTATTTTGAATAGATTTTTTCTACCATGACTAATAACGGGAAATAGAATACGGCATTGATAATACGGCCAATTCGATCAGGTTGGTAATACAGACGATGTAACCATTCCAGATGCCAGTTCCTCATCCAAAGCGGGGCTCGGACGGCCTTGCGACCACCTAAAATACTGGTTTCTTCGGTAATAAAATCAAAGGCGCCCCCTACTCCCAAAACAAATCGAACGGTGGTAAGTTTGTCTTTATTGCGAGCGATCCAATACTGATCACGCGGGGCGCCGTATGCGATCAACAAACAATCGGCTTTTGATTTATTGATGGTTTCAATAATAGTCCGGTCATGTTTTGAATGATGATCTTGGCCCGATGTACCGGCAATCTGGAGTTTAGAATTTATAGATTGCAGTCTAAGGGCAGTTTTTTGGGCTACGCCCGGTCCGGCTCCCAGCAAAAACAGACTTTTCTTGTGTTCAGCACAAATCTTGGCTATCTCCGGCACCAAATCAGTGCCGGTTACTCTTTCGGGGATAATTTTGGCGTAGCTTGGTTTGAAGGCAAAAATGATGGAGCTTACAATTAGTTGAAAAAACGCTTGAATCTCTCTCAATATCGGAATTTTTGTAAGTGGGAGAGAGTTGTATTTGGCGGCCCACAATAACCCGGCACCGTCAGCCGTGGAGATGTTCGCTTGATTGATGATTTTTTTTAATTTTATGTCAAAACGGCAAGCCAATAGTATTTCTGAGTTAGGAGTAACACCGTATTTAGTGTGTTTTTGGCGTGTATTTAAAATATCGGTGATTTTTTTTGTAGTTTGATAAAAATCACAAACATCAACATAACAGCCAAGAATTTTAATTTTTCTTCTAGACATGACTTTAGTATATTTTTTTCAATGCATCGGCAAGGATTGTGTCTGGATCATCCCATACTCTGTCCACAATTTGCGATACCTGATTTTTGAAATCAGCAATATTGAATTTGGTAGCTTGCTTTAGGCAATTAGAGCCGGTTATGTCCAGATTGCCCGATTCAAATTTTTTTACCGCATCAATTAAATCTTCGGGAGTTTGTTTATCAAAGAATAGTCCGGTAAAACCTTCGACTACTGATTCTTTTAATCCGCCCACTCCATAGGCGATTACCGGCGTACCGGCGGCCATAGATTCAACCGGCACAATCCCAAAATCTTCTTCACACGTCCAGATAAATGCTTTGGCTTTTTGAAATAACTCGATTTTTTTCTCATCAGAAACAAAACCCAAAAACTCAATATTGTCTTTGGCAATTGATTTTAAATATTTTTCTTCGTCTCCGGTGCCGGCAATTACTAATTTTTTTCCCAGCTGATTGAATGCCTTAACAGCGATGTCAAAATTTTTAAATGGAACCAAGCGTGAAACAATTAGATAATAATCTTCTTTTTGAATATTTTCCGGAGGTTGAAATTTTTCAGTATCTACCCATGGGTATATCACTTGGGCAGGACGGCGGTAAAATTTTTTAATCCGAGAGGCAACATGCTGGGAGTTGGCGATGAATAAATCAACTCGATCGGCAGCCAGCAGATCCCAATTTCTCAGTTTATTGAATCTATAATTGATATATGGAGCAAAGATGGAGAGTTTTTTCTGATTAATCCAGGCGCCATTTTGATCCCAAAGGTATCTGGTTGGTGAGTGAATGTATGATATATGGATAGTTTGTGGTTTGGTAATTATTCCTTTAGCAAAAGAGTGGGAGTCGGAAAGAACGATGTCATAATTGGAAAAATCAAATTGTTCGATAGCTATCGGGAACTCAAAAGCAAATAACTGGTGCTTATTGGTGATAAAACGAGGTAGTTTATTTAGATAACTGGGAATAATGGTGGCATTTGGTAGATATTTTTTGGTGAATTTTTCATCGGCAAGCAGGCAATAGATGGGTGCCTGTGGATACATTTCATGAAATTTAAATAATATCTGGTCAGCACCACCAAGGAAGTTTAAAAATTCATGAACAAGGGCTATTTTTGGTTTATTCATATTTTTTTGGATAACTCAATTAGAATTTTGAGCGTCTCTCGAGAAAAGGTTTGCCAATTATAACTTTTGATATTTTCGAGTCCTTTTTCGCGCAAACGAACGGCCAATGTCGGATTGTCGATTAATTTTTTTATTGCCAGACCGATTTCCTGGAAATTCTCGGGATTGACCAACAGGGCACTATCACCAGTAATCTCCGGCATAGAAGTGGTGTTGGAACAAATAACCGGTACGCCACACGCTTGGGCCTCTAAAATCGGCAAACCGAACCCTTCATAAAGAGTAGGAAACAAAAATATTTCAGCTTGAGACATAATCACAGGTAAATCTTCATCAGAAACATAGTCACAAAAAACTATATCAGAAGAAAAGGATGATTTTTCCGATTCTTTTAGAATTTCTTGATAACCGTGCCCGGCTTTCCCGGCCAGTAGCAAAACATGATCCGTTTTATTTTTGAATTTAAAATCAGAAAAGGCCTTGATAATATTGACAATATTTTTTCGATGATCGAGTCGGCCAATGAAAAAAAAATACGGATGCTTGGCAATTGTAGGCGGGTACTTTTCCAATACTTCATCAACAATTTTTTGACTGAAATTATCGACAAATTTTTCTCGATCAACTCCCAGAGGAACTACTTTGATTTTATTTGGATCGGCATAATAGGTATCGATCAATGTCTTTTTGACAAACTGGCTAATGGTAATAATGTAATCGGCTTTTTTTAGATCAAGTTTTGTGGTGTTAACCAAATGCAGATATTGTTTTGGTGAGTAGTTTTGAGGATATTTTAAAAATCCGATATCGTGAATTATCACGACGTTTTTGTGTGCCAACACAAATGGCAGGGAGTGGGAAGGGACAAAGAGGACATCCGGTGTGTGTAAATACATTTCCCAAGACAACCCCAAGCTACTCCAAAATATCGGCCATCCAAGCACTTTGTTGATTGCGTTTGGCGGTAATTGTTCGCGTAAACTTTTAGAAATGGGCTTTTTAGTGTACAAAACGATTTTATCAAATTCCCCCGCAAGTTGATGATCTATGTTTTGGACAAAATAACTGGTAACTTTGTCAGTCCCGGTTGGGTTAACGGTATCTAATTTATGGGCATCAATGCCAAGAATCATTTTTAAGTAGTAAAGACAAGAAATAAGTAGTAAATAAAAAAATATTTGTTATGCACGGATAGCGCTTCGTTTGTAGGATTCAATATTTTCCAGAGCGATATTACATCCTTTGATAACGCAAAATTCCGGTTCCTGGGCCAAATGTACCGGCACTCCGGTTACTTTACTTAGTAACTCGTCAATACCTATCAAATTAGAGCCGTTGCCGGTTAGGATGATACCGCGATCAATAACGTCAGCGGCCAATTCCGGGGGGGTTTGTTGTAACACCAATTTGACAGCATTGATAATTTCTTTCATAGGATTTTTGAGAGCTTCAACGATATCGGTATTGGAGATAGACATAATCTCCGGTAATTCGGAAATGGTATTACTACCAGAAATCTCGATTTCTTCGTTTTTGCTTTTGGGGACTATCGAACCAATTTCAATTTTTATTCTTTCAGCAGTTTTTTGGCCAATAGCCAATCCAAATCGTTTTCGTATATATTCGATAATGGCGTCATCCATAGCATCAGATCGGAAGAGCGTCGTGTAGGGAAAGAGTGTAGATCTCGGTGGTC
>CALKWM010000040.1 GCA_938004065.1 uncultured bacterium | reverse complement strand
CTGTAGTACCAGTAGCGGAATTGAGATAATTAAGTTGGGTGCCGGAAGAAGTAACAGATGTTGATCCTAGCGTAAACGGCGAAGGAACGGTAACTGTTCCGGTAAAAGTTGGGGAATTGAGGGGAGCATAATAACTTCCGTGCTGACCATCCAAGAAATCAGCGTTTAGGTTAGAGATTAAGGATGTATTTGTCGTAGTTAATGTGTTAGCTCCCAGCACCAAAGTTCCATTCAATGTCATTCCTGCAAAAGTAGGAGAATTGCTGGTTTGCAGAGCTTGATTAAAATCATATCCGTCAACTTGTTCTACATTGAGATTGGCTACTTTGGTAGTCGAGGTGACGGCTATCGGAGCGATACCGGTTGCCAGTGTTGAAATAAGTTGATTGTCGGTTCTGATTGAGCCTCCTGAAATATCCAATTTTTGAGTCGGATCGGTTGTTCCGATTCCGACATTCGTTCCGTTATCAAAGACTGTTGAATTTCCGATTGTGTTTGATCCGGTAAATTTGGCAACATAATTGGTAGTGCCGGAAACACTCGACCCTGCTGCTAAAGCCGACCCGTTCCAATAGAGATTTCCTCCGACATTGTAGAGAGTGTTGCTGACAGACGATGGACTCGCACTGTTCATATATATACCGGCCGATCCGCCTCCCGTTCCCTCAATATGAAGTTTGTTCAAAGGATTAGTATTTCCAATCCCGACATTACCACCCCCATTAAAAATAGCGTCATAATTATTTGTTCCGCCAGTTACCGAGGAGACATAAAGACCGATATTGGTTGCCCCTGGTCCGTTCCAAGTTCCCGTTGATTGAACTTCTAAACCAGATTTTATAATTGAAGAGGTGCTTGAAGTGGCGGTGTTAGTCAAAAGGTTTCCCGTGTAGCTGGCTGTTTTAGCACCGGATGCGACAGTATGAAGGATTGAAGCAGGAGTGGTCGTCCCAATACCCACGCTACCATTATCAAAGATAGAAGCATCTCCGAGCGTGTTTGATCCGGTAAATTTGGCAACATAATTGGTAGTGCCGGAAACACTCGACCCTGCTGCTAAAGCCGACCCGTTCCAATAGAGATTTCCTCCGACATTGTAGAGAGTGTTGCTGACAGACGATGGACTCGCACTGTTCATATATATACCGGCCGATCCGCCTCCCGTTCCCTCAATATGAAGTTTGTTCAAAGGATTAGTATTTCCAATCCCGACATTACCCGTATTGTAATAAATACTTGTGCCTTGAGTCATCCAAGGGCTGGCCTCTCCCCCCAAAGCCGACCCGTTCCAATAGAGATTTCCTCCGACATTGTAGAGGGCGGCTGAGG
>CALKWM010000039.1 GCA_938004065.1 uncultured bacterium | reverse complement strand
CGACTGTCTGCTTAAGAGGCAGAGGCAGAATGAGGGGAAACAAACTTTCCCCTCATGACTCCCCTTGAAATCGAATCAAAATACCGAAATAAATTCGGTATTTTGATGTATAAAAATGCCCTCAGCAGGATTTGAACCTGCGACCGTCTGCTTAAGAGGCAGCTGCTCTACCAACTGAGCTATAAGGGCCCTCGTCGTCGCACATTCTCCCCGCTGCGCGTAAGCCGGTATAACCGTCTTCCGCTACGCTTAAAGTCGAATGGCTCCTCCTCTTTCCCAAAAAATATGATTGCTTCGCATCTAATTTTTCGGGATGCCTGGAATATCGCACGAAGTAAATTCGATGCTTTATGATGATATTATAATAGCTAAAAATTAAGATAAAATTATATTTAATGAAAAAGTAATTATTTTTTTATCCTTGACACTTGTTTCTTGCTACTTAAAAACTTGAACTGCATATGTATAATAGCATTGTAATGAAGAATAATTCAACCAAATTGGTATTTCTCTCTTGCGGAGATGTATTGTATGAAAATGGGTACAAAACCCGTGTTTTCGGCGAAATGAAATTGGCAAGTGGTTTGGAAAATTATGAAAAATATTTTGTTAGTTTTGAAAAGCCGGAAAGCTACAGAAAAAATTCTTCACAAATTGAAATTGTGAAAGAGGAACTAATCAAAATTAATTTCAAAACAGTAATTTTTCCGCGGCAAAACAAGTGGAAAATTGATTCAATTTTTGATGTTTGGAAATTGACCAAGTTTATGAAAAAAATTAATTTTGAGGAAGGGATAATTCATGCTCAGTCAATTTACGCCGCATATATGGCTTTGCTGGCAAGAGGCAACAATCATAAGATAAAAATAATTTTTGATGCCCATGGTCTGGTGGGGCCGGAATTAAAACATCAAAAAGTTTTTTGGCCGATGAGATGGGTTACACAGTGGGTGGAAAAACAATGTATAACAAAATCGGATGCGATCATAACCGCTTCCAATTCTTTGGCAAAGTATTTTGATACAAATTATCCGAATTTAGATCTTACTGTGTTGCCATGTTTGTGCGATGCAGATTTATTTCGTAATGTAAATTTTACAAATATATCCGCCAGGAGAAGTGAATTAAATTTACCAACTGATAAAAAGATAGCAGTCTATCTGGGCGGGATGCAGACGTGGCAAAATTTCTACATGATTAAATCATTTGCCAAACAAAACGATTTGTTTTTGCTGATAATTACCGATAATCAACAACAGGCGATGGCGATATTCGCTGATTTTCGAGAAAAATTGATAGTTTCTCTCCCCCATCGCGAGGTAGGAAAATATCTACAACTTGCCGACATGGGTTTGTTGTTTCGGGATAAAAACGAACTCAATCGGATCGCATTTCCTACAAAAATGGCGGAGTATTTGTTGTGCGGATTGCCGGTAATCCACAATGGGACAGTTTCAGATATCAAATCCGTAATTGATGATAATCAATTGGGAGTCAATGTTGATGAGTGGGGAATGGATATTTCCAAATATGAATTTAATGTTAAAAAAAAGAATAAATGTCGAGATTATGTGTTGAAAAATCTGACATGGGAAACAAAAAAAGATGACTTACAAAAACTTTATCAAAAAATCACCAAACCGAAGATTTTGTATTTGCTAACCAGCGGGTTTTATGGTGGAGCGCAAAAATACAATCTACAGTTAGCAAAGCATTTTCAAGAAAATGGCTATCAAACGAAAGTGGTGTTTTCCGAAGAGGGCGATACCACCATGTTTGAAAATAAGTTAAGGTCAGATAATGTTAAATTTGAGAAATTGAATTGGCTTAAGCGTGCAATCAATCCCCTGCTTGATCCATGGGCATTTGGTGAAATTATTCAAATTTTGAGTAGATACAAACCGGATGTGTTGCATATTTCTTCCAGTCGGGCGGGTGTGTTGGGAAGACTGGCCGGCAAACTCATGGGAGTAGAAAAAATATTTTATACCGCGCATGGTTGGGTGTTTAACGAAGATATCTGGTGGGGTAAAAAGAATTTTTATCTATTTTTGGAACGATTGATGGCGCTTTTTTGCGACCGGATATTTTGCGTATCGCAATATGATTTGGATACGGCGGTCGGATACGGTTTTGATGAAAAAAAGTTGGCGTTGATCTATAACGGAATACAAATCCAAAAACTTAACAAACTTAGCAAATATCAAACACATCAAACAAGTAAATCTGACCCATGCTGTCATCCTCGAGGAGAAAGCGGAGCGCTTCTTGGTCGGGGAAATGTAATAAAACCGGTTCAAACTTGTCCAACCTTGTCCAAACATATCCAAAAATGGAAAAAAGAAAATAAAAAAATCATCGGGACTGTCGCGAATTTTTTCCCGCCAAAAAACTTGGGATTGTTTGTGGAGGTGGCGGAAAAATTAATAACTGGATCCCCGATCCCGCATCCGAGCATTCGCCGGACAGGTTCGCTGGACAGGTTATCGGAACGCCCGCCGAATCGGCGGACTTCCGATTTGAGGATGACAGGAAAGAAATTTTATTCAAATAACTCAATAATCAATCATGATAAATTCCGTTTTATAATTGTGGGAGATGGACCGCTAAAGAATGGGATTGAAAATTTGATAAACAAGCATAGATTATCAGATTATTTTTATTTAACTGGCCAGGTTGACGATGTGGCAGAACTGGTAAAAAATTTTGATATATGTTTATTGACTTCTTCCAAAGAAGGATTTCCATATGCTTTGCTGGAAGTCGGTTTACTAAAAGTTCCAATTGTTGCCGGCAGAGTCGGGGGGGTCGGGGAATTAATAATCGATGGTGAGACGGGTTATTTGACTCCGGAATTGACGGCGGATTGTTTTATCGAGAAGATTGAGAAATTATTGGCAGACAATAATAAGAAAATTGCCGATAGTTTGTATGAAAAAATCGTAATAGAGTTCGATTTGGAAAAGATGATGGATTCGTATCGAGACGAATATTTTTATTGATTGATAAGTTGTGCCAATTAGAAAAAGAAAATATGGATTGGATCCCCGATCCTGCATCCCTAGCATTCGCCGGACAGGTTCGCTGGACAAGTTATCGAAGTACCATAAAATGGCTTTCGATTCGAGGATGACAAATAAAAAAACTAGCACAACTCATGAATTGTGATATTTATAATATTGTGATTTACAAGAAATGATAGCAGAGAATTATTTGACATACAATCGGGGCAAGAAAAAACCCTCAAGATGTGTTGTTCTATTTTCAAAATAGAACAATTTTTAAACACCTCAAGGGTAAAATAATTTTTGATTTTGTTTTTTGCTCCTCCCATTTCACTTACCTCCGAATATACTGCGGATTATCCGGCCGAACAATCCGAAAGTACATTTGTCCATCACCCAGTAAATAATGTATAGGATGAACAAAAACGGGAGGATCGCCAGAAAATGGTATACGATCCAATCAAAAATGGGTGCGCGATAGCAGTAAATCGTGATTACTGCGATGATGGTGAGAATCAGTCTCACCAGTCCCCAGGAGAAAGAGCTCCTGCGAACGAGCTCTTTGCAGTGCGCACAGCGCAACTCGTCATGGAGAACCTCCTTGCCACAATGGGGACATCTTCTGATCATCAAAAATCCCAACATTTTTTAAATTCCTCCTTTCTTTTTTTAATTTCACAAACTTTAAGTTTGCGTTTTTAAGTATTCCATAGTTAAATAATTTGTCAAGGTTTTTTATGTTTTTTGTTGACATTTTTAGGAATATATGATACGTTTCGCTTAAAGAAAATGGTATTTTAAAAAAGAAGGAGGGGGAGAAAATGTTCAAAGAAATATTTGACTATATTACCGCCCATTGGGTGGTACTGTTGGTCACATCGGTACTGTGGGTGCCGGTGGTGATAATACTCTTTTTGATCGCGCCATCGGTGATCTGCTGGCTCGGATGGCCGATCGCGCTAGGGATCGGCGTTAACTACTGTTGGATCAGGTGGGGTAAGAAAAACGGGGTAAACCATCTGGAAACCGGATTTCTGGTGAGTTTTTTCTTGATCTATCCGGTGGTTTACCTCGCGCTGGTACCGCTTACAACGGCGGTAGCCGGAGCGAGTGGGAATTTCCTCCGGCAGTATCCGGTCTTGATCATATTGGCCACCATATGGTTGGTGGCGTATAAAATAGTAAAAAAGTAAAAAAAGGGGGTGAGAATTATGTTCGGGTGGTGGGAAACAACCCACAACCATGATCGGAAAAATGAGCAAAAGATATACGGCAAAAAATACGGTTGTAGCAATGGTTGCCGATATCTAAAGCGAAATTTTTCCGGTTATGAGTGCACTCAGGGAGTAAACCTGGCCTGGGGTTTAAAATCTGAGTGCAAACACTTTCAGGCATAAAAAAAATATTTTTTTATAAACAGCCGGATAATGCCGGCTGTTTTTCTTTTTTCCCGAAAACGTTTATTATGAAAGCTAGAAGGAGGAAATTAACAAAAGGAGGAGATGATTTTGTCTTTTCAGGATTTTTATCTGCAAATCTGTCAAGTGTGCCGAGAATCAAAAAGAGGTTTCTTGAACAACTGGTTTGATGGAGTAATGTATAATTATGCCAATAATGGGTATTTTATTTGGCTGTGCCGGATTGTGGTGTTTTTGTCGATGGTGTGGCCGGGGAAATGGATTACATGGACTATATATCTATTATCACGGCTTAGAAATAACTTGTTGATACGCCATACTCAGACAAGAGCCAAAAAAAGGGAAAAGGGAGAAGAAAATGAAATACAATACAAATATCGATACGGATTTTATTACCGTTTTTTTTAAAAAACAGTCTAGCTAACACTTTTTAGACTGTTTTATTTTCTTAATTTTTTCTTAAGGTGGATATAATATTATTATGTTATGTATTATTTTTAAAAAAATTTGTTATGAAAATATTGGTGGTGGAAGATGACAAAGAAATAAATGATTTTCTGGTCAAGTCATTGAAATCGGAATGTTTTGAGGTGGAGAGAAGTTTTGATGGGAAACAAGGATACAAAATGGCTTCGGAAAATGACTATGACTTGATAGTGCTGGATTTAAATATGCCAAAACTAAACGGTGATCAGATTTGTGTATTGCTCAGATCGAGTAATATCACTACCCCAATTATGATTTTGACCGTGGAAAAAGACGTGGATGAAAAAGTCCGTTTGTTGAACAGCGGGGCGGATGATTTTTTATCCAAGCCGTTTAGTTTAATAGAGTTTATCGCCAGAGTAAAGGTTCTACTTAGAAGACCCAAAATGATTACCAATGATGTAATCGTGATTGATGATTTAATCATTGACCCTCAAAAACATCAGGTTATAAGGGCCGGAAAAGAGTTGGAGTTGACTTTCAAGGAATTTGAATTGTTACAGTTTTTGGCCAGTAATCGAGGTTATGTAGTTTCCAGAGGCAAAATTATCGAGCATGTTTGGGATATGAACGCCGATCTTTTTTCCAATTCGATCGAAGTGCATATTTTTAATTTACGAAAAAAAATTGACAAGAAGGGAATGAAAAGGTTGATTCATACTATCCCGAACCGAGGTTATAAAATTGAAATTAAGCTATAATTAATTTTTTCTTAAGAAAAATTTAATATCTATAATTGAATAATTGAATTGAAGGAAGATATTTAACAAAAATTGACTACCAAAAAATTGGTCGAAGTCAATTTTTTATTAACAATTTTTTTATAAGGAGATATTATGAAAAAACTAATGAAAGCGGCCTTGATGAGTAAAAAGAATCGCTCGGTCAAAAAGCTGACTAAAAAAGCCATCTCAAATACTACCGGTACCTATAGTTACTGGTTGTCGTAAAAATTTTCTACTGGTATAAAATTGTGGCATCTATGATAATATAGTTGTCACAATTTTTTTACCGTTGCCGATGATGACTTTTTTGCAAAATTTGTTTAAGCCAAAATCCCAAGATTACTATCTGGCTCAAAAAGAGTATGTTCTAAATGTTATTTTGATTGGTTTGGTTGTTCTTTTTGTTTTTTTAACTTTGATCTCGGTTAGCTATAAAATTTATCTGGGAGAGCTATATACCGGAGAATCGCCTTGGTTGGTTTTGTCTCCGGGAGCGGTTTTTGGTTTGATATATTGGATTGCCCGATCGGGATGGGTGAAATTTTCCAGTTGCTTGGTTTTTATAGTATTTTTGATTTTCGCAAATGTGGTTAGCGTAACGTCCGGTATGGAAAACCCGACCAGTTTGCTTTTGTTTGTTTGGGTGATTGTTTTGACCGGTATCCTGTTTGATCGAAATACCGCTCTTTTTTTAAATATTTTTTCAGCGATTAATATTTTTTTCATCAGCTGGCTACAGATAAATAAATACTTGTCTCCCAATCTCGATTGGAAGCATGAGGAATTTAATTATTTTTTTGGAATTTCATATGTTTTGATATTGGTGATAATCGCCCTCATTTCTTCACTATATAATCGAGAGATAACAAATTCTTTGAGGAGAGCGTTATCTTCGGAAAAGGAATTGCAAGAGGAGAGAGATTTACTGGAAATTCGAGTCGAAGAGAGAACCAGAGATTTAAAAAAAAGTCAGATGGAAGAAATGGAAAGACTGTCTCGTTTCGCTCAATTTGGTAAATCCATGTCCGGACTGATTCATGACATCGTCAATCCGGTGACCGCAATCTCGCTAAATTTAAACCAATTATGCCATGATGTTGACAAAGAAAAAATTGACGATGTCAAAGATTGTACCGCAAACGCACTGAGCGCGGCTACAAAAATTGAGCAACTGATATTTTCTACCAGAAAGAAATTACAAAATATCAAAGTCAGCCAAAAAATACTGGTTGAAAAGCAAATTGCGGGAGAATTGGATTTGTTTAAATTCAAGATAAAAAAAGCCGGCATCGAAATTAAAACTGATATTGTTGCCGATATTTTTTTGTACGGCGACACGGCAAAATTTGATCAGATAATCAGCAACCTGATTAGTAATGCGATTGAGGCATTGGAGAATTGCGATAAAAAATACAAGGAGATAACAATCAGCGCTAAAATCCATCAACAAAATGTTTTAATAGAGTTTTTTGACAATGCCGATGGTATTTTGAAGAAAAATATCAATCTGGTTTTTCAGCCATTTTATTCAACCAAAACAGACAAAAACGGAACGGGCATTGGTTTGTTTATCACCCGGGAAATTGTGGAGAAAGATTTTGACGGTACCATCAGCATAGAATCTATCAAAAAAATTGGAACTAAATTCGAAATAATTTTACCGATAAAAAGAAATGGATAAAATTGACAAATTTTTAGATCAATGTTTGGGCAGAATTAGCAAGTTGCAAAATCAAGATGGCGGTTTTCACAGTATGAGTTTGCCGGCGGATAATCCCAAAAAAAATACCATAAGATACAAAACAGTTTTTCATCCGGCGCTGATATTGGGTCTACTATCAGATATCGAAAATGATACGGCTGATGCGATAAAGTCGCGGATAACTAAATTTTTGTTGAAACAAAAAAGTTTGGATTGGTCTTTTAATTATTGGGTTAAAAATACCAAGGAATATCAAAAACACCGCATTCCCGATGATATGGATGACGGAAGTGTGGCTATGGCATCTTTGTACAAATATGACAAAGGAATTTTTTCCGCCAAAGATATGGCAATAATCACAAGTATGCTTACCAATCACGAGATTTGTGAAGGTGGACCATATCAAACCTGGCTGATCCAAAATCCGGATGACAAAAAATGGCTTGACGCCGACATAGCGGTAAACGCCAATATCGCTTACTTTTTATATTTGCTGGAAATCGAACTACCGAATTTAACACATTTTTTCGAGAAAAAGATTGCGGCCAATAAATTGCAGTCCAAGTATTACCCCGATTCGATAGTAACGGTTTATTATCTCTCCAAATTTTATCGGGGTAAACAACTGCCAAAATTATTGAAAATCCTGGGAGAACGCCGGAAATTGAAAGGAAACGAAAATATTTTAAATACCGCCATGACCATTTCAGCCATGATCAATTTCGGCCAGGTAAAAAAAGGGGTTGATTTATTGAATAAAGATGTTGAATACT
Source organism: uncultured bacterium (assembly GCA_938004065.1). Classification (GTDB taxonomy): domain Bacteria; phylum Patescibacteriota; class JAHJAL01; order JAHJAL01; family JAHJAL01; genus CALKWM01. The sequence continues at coordinate 129,238 of CALKWM010000039.1, read as the reverse complement.
TGATGACTATAACCGGGGAAAGCTCCGGCAGAGAACCATTTTGTTTGGATCCGATGATAGATAAGCAAATTCGATATTCCGCTTCCCTGGCGTTAACATTGGCTTTTGTAGTGGAAGCGGTCAATAAGTTTAAAAAAACTCTTTGTCAGGGTAAGGCAATGCGATTTAATTGTGGCGAAAAGACAAAAAATTCCAGTGAACAAGAAAAATTTATTATAAAAGTACACCAAAGATTTTTAGAAAATAATAAGAAATTCCAAGATCGGAGAATTGAAAAAATACTGCAAAAATTTCTCCAAAAAATCATCAAACGAGACGTTGACAATGAAATCCTGCTGATAGCGCATGAATATCAAAAATCAGTATCCGACAAGATAGATGCCAAACTATCTCAAGAGCTGGCTTTGGCCAATTTGTATGGCTGGATCGCTTATACTATTTATGATGATTTGATGGATGGTGAGGGACAAGCGCTGTTGTTGCCGATTGCCAATTTATGTTTATTGCAAACCATAAATATTTTTAAAAATTTGGAAAAGAATTATCATATTGCCGGAGTATCAAAATTGTTTATATCAACAATGTACCGGATGGAGAGAGCGAATTTTCAAGAGCTTGCGAGTAGTCGATTTGATGTAGGTGAAAAGATTTCTCGGCGTGATTTGGGGAAAATGCCAAATATTGTGCAGATAGCCCAAAAATCTTTGCCTCACATCTTGGGACCAATGATAATGGAAATGAGATATTCACACCGTGCCAGGAGATTAAAAAAATTGGAACATGTTTTAACAAACTATTTGGTGGCCAGACAACTCAATGACGATGCGCATGATATCATTGATGATTTACAAAAAGGGCACTTAAGCTACGCCGGACAGATAACCTTGCGGGATTATTTCAAAAAATATGATAGATTTGACATTTCTTCCAGACCAGATTTGGATAAATTACAAATGGTTTTATGGACAATTTCGATTAAAAAAATATCGAAACAAATTAAAAATATGGCTACCAAAGCTCTGGACGTATTGAAGAGTATGAATTTGAAGCGAAATTACTGTTTTCTCGAGGATAAACTGGTAAAATTATCAATGGCGGCTGAACGGGCGGTGGCCGAAAGCGAGGAGGCCAGAGATTTTATCACTGAATTTTAGATATTTTTTCTTGTTTTTATATCACAAAACTACTATTATAAATATTAGATTGCTGTTATCATAAGTGTAAATACTTATCTGTTTGTATAAATATATTTATTTATTATCTATCATTATTATGGCCGTTCCAAAGAAAAGACATACCAAGTCCGCCCGTAACCAAAGACGTGGCAGTAAAAATTTATCCAGTCCTGCAATAACCGTTTGTTCAATGTGTAAGTCGCCAAAAAAACCGCACCAGGTGTGTAGTGTTTGCGGAACTTACAACAAAAGACAGGTTGTCAAAGGAAGCGGTAAAAAAACTATCAAAGGTTAAATATGGGTTCTTCCAGACATTTGTTTCGTATCATCGCCATGCAGTCTTTTTACGAAAGTGAATTTCGTGATGATTTGACAGTGGAAGAGATTGTAAAGAGAAATGTGGACAAATTAATACCCGATGTAGAGGATCTGACTTTTTTAGATAAATTGGTGGCCGGCATCCAAGAACACAAAGAAGAAGTTTCTAAATTAATCGAAAAATACGCACCGGAGTTTCCATTGGATCAGATACCGGTGGTGGACAAAGTTTTGTTGTGGATGAGTATATTTGAATTGTTGCACGATGAGGATATCCCGCCCAAGGTAGCGATAAATGAGGCCGTTGAATTGGGAAAAGCGTATGGTGGGGATAATTCGTCAAAGTTTGTAAATGGAGTGCTGGGCAGTATTTATACTGATTACGATATGGATCATAAAAAATTATCTCCACAGGCGATCAAGAAAAAAAATACCAAAGAAAAAGATTTAGAGAACGAGGAAGAAATTACTTTGTAAAAAATTTAAAAAAGTATTTTCTTTTTTAAAATAGAAGAGTTTTATATATTTTTTAAATATTTTTGATTATGAAAAAGACACTAATTGCGCTTTCGACCGCTTTTTTTGTGTTGGTTTCGTCCGGTTGTCTGCCAACAACAAAAAAGGTTGCGGAAATCGAAAAAGCGATGTTGGCGGCTCAAACCGGGGATGAGATAGTAAAACTGGCTGATGCCAGCGATGGTTTTGGTGGCGATACGGAAAAAATCATCTTTGCCGGTGTGTTAAAAAATGGTAAGGGAGAATTGACGGTAAAGTGGGAAAAGAAAAGTCCGCAAAAAGTGATCAAAACTGAAACCAAAACGTCAGATAGCACCGGTGAGTTTAAATTTGAGTTATTCAAACCAACCATTGGATGGGATGGGGGTAATTATGTGATGAATGTATTTTCCGCTGATACGCAAATAACCGCCAAGGATTTTAGTATCAATACAGATGATAAAAAAACGAAGTTATACAATACAAACGACGAAAAAAATAATCCTGACAAAAGCGTAAAGGGCACCAAGACTGAGGTCTCGGGCAATTTGCAATATGACAAGACAAAGACAAATGATAAATCCCAATTCGTTTCACCCAAATCCAATCCGGCGATGATCGCGGAAAGCCAATCAGCCATCGTAACTCCTGACAAAGCCAAAGGTAGTTATTTTATCAATGCGTTTATGTGTGATGGGTTAAATGATGATGGTTCATGCCGGGGAGTGACTGACTTTTACTATGATAACGCTCAGAAATTTTTTGCCAATACCAATTGGAATAATTTGAAAGCAGGTGATTATTTGTGGGGTGTCTGGTACTGGGAAGGATTTAACGGTAAAGGTGAATATCTGGGGGACGCGGCGGTAAACATTTCGTCCGATCAATCAGGGTATGTGAATTTCACATTAAAAAACAGCGAAGGCAAGAGTTGGTACAATGGAAGTTATTGGGTAGAAATTTACTATAACGGCAATTATTTCACCACGATTCCATTTGGTGTTTACAAACAGACATTCAAACCATCTTACAAATTTCCACAATCCGGATATTATGACGGCACTGGAAACTATATTCTTTATGATGGTAGCGGGTATTATGATGTGTATGGAAATTTCTGGAATTTCGGTACCGACTGGGGTTCATATGATCAATATGATTATCCGGAAGCCGGATATTATGATGAATTTGGTAATTATATCTTGGATGATGGAAGTGGATATTATGATCCATGGGGATATTTCTGGTACTGGGATGAGTTATACGGAGAGGGGTGGTATGACGATTATGGAAATTATTATCTAGCAGATGGTAGCGGGTATTATGATCCATGGGGATACTGGTGGCCAACAGAGCAATACGCTCCGATTGACGGTGCGGATGGGTACTACGATGATTATGGTAACTATATTTTGAATGACGGTAGCGGATATTATGATATATATGGTAGTTTTTGGAGTTGGGATGATTTTATCTATGACGATTATTATTATGATTATGATGGGTATTACGATTATGACGGTAATTATGTACTCTATGACGGTAGCGGTTATTATGATATAAATGGTCAATTTCATTCCTGGGAAGAATACACTTATGATGATTATTATAGCGATTCGGACGGATACTATGATAGTTACGGGAATTATGTCTTGTATGACGGTAGCGGATATTATGACCCAAGCGGAGTGTTCTATGGTTGGGATGATTATTACTACGATGATTATTATTATGAAGATTATTCTTGGGACCATCCCAACGGTGATGTCGAATACTGGGACGATAGTTATTACTATGATCCCGGATATTATGATGAGAGCTGGTATTACTAATCTGCTTAAATGATGAAAATAACCGCCCTTGATTTTTAAGGGCGGTTTGTCATTTGTGTATGCCAAAACGGATGACTACAAAAAGGATGGTTTTTTACACCTAAATACTGCTAAGATGTAAATAAGTTTTAAAAAAAAGTATTATATATTTGTACAATGCAGAAAGATACGAAAGAATTAGAAAAACATATCGGAATAAAGTTCAAGAAACCGGAAATTTTACAGGAGGCAATGGTTCATCGGTCATATATCAATGAACATCCCGCTTGGGAAACCGATCACAATGAAAGGTTGGAATTTTTGGGAGATGCGGTCTTGGAATTGGTGGTAACGGATTATTTGTTCCATAATTTTAAAAATCCGGAAGGTGAACTAACCAATTGGCGAGCTGCGCTGGTACGTGGCACCACTCTGAAGGAGGTGGCGGATAAGTTAAAACTGGGAGAATATCTTTATCTGTCCAAAGGAGAGGAACTAAGTGGCGGACGAGAGAGAGAATTGATTTTGGCAAATTCGGTGGAAGCTTTGATCGGAGCGATTTATGAAGATCAAGGGTACAATAGCGCAAAAGATTTTATTATGGACGAAATCGTATCCAAGTTACCAAATATCTTGGAAACACAGTCTTATCTGGACGCAAAAAGCAGACTGCAAGAAATGGCTCAGGAGAAATTTGGGATTACTCCGGTTTACAAATTGGTTTCAGAAAGCGGACCGGATCATGCTAAACAATTTCTGATGGCGGTTTTTGTTGGCGATCGCGAATTTGGTCAAGGTAGCGGATCGAGCAAACAGTTAGCGGAACAGGAAGCGGCTCACAATGCATTGGCAAACTTTAACTAATTGTTTGATAAAGTATTATAATATAATTAGTAATAAATATTTAAGGGTTGGCTATGAAAAAAGTAAAATTGTACTCCACCCCCACTTGCGGTTATTGTGTGCAATTAAAAGACTGGTTCAGAGAGAGAAATATCGAGTATCAGGAGTTTAATGTCCAAATAGACGATGAGGCAAGAGATTTTATCATACGAAAATCAGGTCAGATGGGTGTGCCGGTTACTATCATTTCAGATGGGGATGAAGATGATGGGCAATTGGTTTTAGGTTTTGATACTGAGAAAATTAGTAATTTATTGGGTATTTAGGTATATTTATTTGTTTGCAGGGAGTAAATATGAACAATATAACTAACTGGTTGCTGGCGATAATAATCGTGCTACTAATGGGTGGCGGGGTTTATTGGATTTACAGTAGTCAAAATGCAGTTTACAATACATCATCGGCGAGCAGTAACGCCACTACGACTGATAGTGATACTACTGTTGCTAATCAGAATTTAACACCTTTATCAACACCAGTGAGCGCTGAGGACTATAAAATCGGACCGGACGACGCGGCGGTTGTGCTGGTAGAATACGCGGATTTCCAATGTCCGGCTTGTTTACAATTGAGTCCGGTTTTCAAAAGTATGGTTGATAAATTTCCCGGAAAAGTGCAATTCGTTTACCGTCATTTTCCGCTAAGTTATCATAGTCTGGCCAAAGATGCGGCAAAAATTGCCGATGCGGCCGGCAAACAAGGTAAATTTTATGAGATGATACAGTTCTATTTTGATAATCCAAGTTTTAGTTTGGAAAGTGCCTATGAACATGCACTCGCGTTAGGATTGGATACAGAACGAATGAAGTCTGAAATTGCCAATGGTGATTATGATGCGGCGATAGAGGCCGACATCGCTTCCGGCAATTCATCGGGTGTGGCTGGTACGCCTACTATTTTTATGAATGGCAGACAACTACCATGGGAAGAAACGACAGATTTGGAAAATACCATCAAGAAGGAGTTGGGGGTGTAATTGTTTCCCACCAACTAAAAAATATTTCTTTTTAAACCTCAGATTTGTCTATCTGGGGTTTTTTAATATTGAATATTGCATATTGCTTACAGCTTTCCGCTTGCTATAATTTAGGTAATATGGAAAACATAGTATTACACATATTGGGACAGGTTTTACTCGTGGGTGTGGTATTGATAGTAATGGTTGTCGGGTTGATGGGAGAAATATTGCCGGCGGTGCCGGGGATGATTTTAATATGGGTAGCGGCACTGATTTATGCAATCGTAGATGGGTTTGAGCGAGTCGGTTGGCTGGCAATCGTGCTAATGATAATAATCTGGTTGATGGCATGCGGAGTGGACATGATTGCCACATGGTTCACCGCCAAAAAAATCGGGGTTTCGTGGTGGGGATTGGGTTTGTCAATTTTTGGCACAATTTTGGGACTAATAATTTTTAATTTTTGGGGAATGTTAATCGGTATGGTTTTGGGAGCGTTGGTCGGAGAATACATTTATCATCGCAATATGCTAAAGTCTCTCAAGGCTGGAGGGGCGGTGATATTGGGCAGTATATTTGGGGGGGTTATCAAACTTGCAATGGCCGGTTTAATGATACTGATATTTTTGATTGCGTTAGCTTGGTAGTTATAAAAAATAAAGGGGGAAAATGAAGTGCAAATAAACATCAATCGTTTTTTCGAGAGCGAAGAAAAAAGTGGTGAGTGTGAAGTTTTGTTTGAGGAAGGGCAGACTATCGTCAGACATAAAGATTTACCGGATCTGATATTTGACACTAATCACGTTTCTTTCCACTGGACGAAGGACAAAATCTCGATCATAATGGAGGGGGAAGTTGTGAAAATAAAAAGTGTTTAATTTTGAGGAATAAAATTCCTCAATTTTTTTTGATTATGTGATTACAGTAGGGACAACATATCATGCTGTCCGAAATATGGATACAAGAAGGACAGCACGGTGTGTAAGTCCCGAAACATGCATATAGAAAGGACAGCACAATGTGTAAGTCCCTACTTAAAAAACGAATTTAATTTTTCGTTAAGGTTTTGTTAATGACAGATGGAATATTTTTAAAACATGAGAAAATTTCATAAAAGAAAAAATAATCGTTTGTCCAGTTATGATTATTCCTCTCCTGGATGGTATTTTGTGACGGTTTGTGTGCAGGACATGGAGTGCGTATTGGGTGAAGTCAAAAATGGGAAAATGGTTTTGAATGAGGCGGGGTGGGTGGTGGAGGAATGTTTAAAGAATATTCCCAAATTTTATAGTAATGTCGAATTGGATGATTGGATTATTATGCCAAACCATTTACATGCAATAATAATCATTGATTCGCATGACGTAGGGACAGCATATCATGCTGTCCGAAATATGGATACAAGAAGGACAGCACGGTGTGCTGTCCTTACGCGGTATGGTTTATTGTCTAAAATTATTAAATCGTTCAAAGTTGTAACTAAAAAACAAATCAATAATACAAATATTTATTTCCGTTGGCAACGGTCATTTTATGATCATATAATTGATTTTGAAAAAAATGAATATGAAAATATCCGGGATTATATCTTGAACAATCCCAAAAAATGGCAATGGGATCGGGATAATCCCGGAAAATTGTGGTATTAATTTTTCGTAGGGACAGCATATCATGCTGTCCGAAATATGGATACAAGAAGGACAGCACGGTGTGCTGTCCCTACTTAAAAAACGAATTTAAAACAAATATTTTAATACATTCCGCCCATACCACCCATTCCTCCCATACCACCGCCGGGCATGCCACCGGGCATAGCTCCCATATCATCATCATTTTTTGGTTCATCGGCGACTAGGGCCTCGGTAGTCAGTACCATTTCCGCCACAGAGGCAGCGTTTTGCAAAGCGGAACGGGTAACTTTGGCCGGATCGATGATGCCTTTGTCGATCATATTGACGTATTCTTCGCTAATTACGTCATAGCCGATACCATCGGCGGATTTTTTGACTTCCTCAACGATAACGGATGGTTCTTGACCGGCATTGTAAGCGATCAATCGTAGTGGTTCTTCGAGAGCGCGACGAACTATAGCGATACCGATTTCTTCCTCACGGTTGGCGGATTTTAAGTTTTTCAAAGATTTGATAGTGTCAACCAGGGCCGTTCCCCCACCGCTTACAATCCCCTCTTCTTTGGCGGCGCGAGTTGCTTCAAGTGCGTCTTCAATACGATGTTTTTTCTCTTTGAGTTCAACTTCGGTGGCAGCGCCGACTTTGATGACGGCTACACCGCCGGTAAGTTTGGCCAATCTTTCTTGCAATTTTTCACGATCATAGTCAGAGTCGGATTTTTCGATCTCGATTTTGATCTGGTTGATGCGAGCTTCGATAGCTTTTTTCTCACCCTTGCCATCGATGATGGTGGTGAAATCTTTGGTGGATACGGTTTTAGCGGCATGACCCAACATGTCCACCGACATACTCTCCAGCTTGAGACCGATTTCTTCACTGATCACTTGTCCACCGGTTAATGCGGCCAAATCTTTCAGCATTTCTTTACGGCGGTCACCAAAACCGGGCGCTTTGACGGCAACGGCGTTAAATAGGCCTTTCAATTTGTTTAGTACGATAGTAGCCAATGCTTCGCCATCAACATCTTCAGCGATGATCAAGAGGTCTTTACGACCGGCTTGGGCCAATGTTTCAAAGATATTGAGCAAATCTTTACCGGAAGAAATTTTCTGGTCGGTAATCAAAATGGATGGATTTTCCAAAACAGATTCCATGCGATTGACATCGGTGATCATGTATTGGGAAATGTAACCATTATCAAACTGCATACCTTCAACCACTTCTTTGTCCAATCCGAGGGTTTGTGATTCTTCGACAGTAACAACACCATCATTGCCAACCGCTTCCATCGTTTCGGCGATCAATTCACCAACTTTTTTGTCATCAGCGGAAATTGAAGCAACTTGGGCAATTTCTTCTTTGGTGGTGATTTTTTTCGAATTGGTTTTGAGTTCGGCAACGACTTTGTCCACCGCTTTTTTGATACCATGACGCATTAACATCGGATTGGTACCGGCAGCGACGTTTTTTACACCTTCGCGGATCATGGCTTGAGCCAGAACGGTAGCGGTAGTGGTACCATCACCGGCAACGTCGTTGGTTTTGGTGGCCACTTCTTTGATCAGTTGAATGCCCAAATTGACCAGTTTGTCACTGGATTCGATTTCTTTGGCGATGGTAACGCCGTCATTGGTAATGGTGGGTGTGCCGAAACCTTTGTCCAAAACAACATTGCGGCCTTTGGGGCCAAGTGTTACTTTGACGGCATCGGCGAGGATATCGGCGCCCTGCATTAACTTGCGACGGGCTTCTTCATCAAAAATTATTTGTTTTCCCATGGTGATTATAATTAATAATAAATAGTTAAAATTGTTAAATGGTTAAATGTTAGAGTTATTGGATAATTTGTTCGTGATGACATTTAGCCATATAGCCATACGTCAAAAACTTTCCAATTAATATATTTGATTATTGCACTAACGCGATGACATCTGATTCGGATAAAACGAGGATTTTTTTGCCTTCGTGCTCAAATTCATCGGGAGAATACTTTCTAAAAAATACCACATCTCCCACTTTGACGTGCATGGGCAATGTTTCACCCTTGTCGTTAATTTTTCCCGGGCCGGCGGCGACCACTTTTCCTTTTTGGGGTTTTTCTTTGTCCATCGTTTCTGGGACGACGAAACCGGACTTGGAAACTTCTTCGATTGGTTCGACAATTATCTTGTCTCCTAATGGTACTAGTTTCATAAATGTCTCCACTTTATTTAAAACATATAATAATAGCGTATAAAGAAAGCAGTATTAGCAGATGATTGTTTTAACTGCTAATTATATTTTATGGATAATTTTTAGTTGTGTCAAATGTTTTTTTAAAAATGTTTTAAATAATACTTACTATTGGCAAATTGTTAAATGGTTAAATTGTTTGCGGTCTTGGTGGGCGAAAAAATGCTATTTTTAAAAAAAAATTATATAGCCAATACTTTTTTTAAAACGTATAATTATTTTGAAGGCCGTTAAAAAATTTTTAAGGAGGATTTGTTAGTGATAAAAATTAATTATCACGCCTTTTTGATTGCCTTTGTATTGTTAACAATCATATTGACACAGATGGGGCATGCTGATAATACCCCACCTGTTCCCCCGCCATTGCCTACCCTCACTTCTGATCAGCAGGCAAAAGTAATGAAAGAAACCAAAGAAAATTTCCGAAAAATGGGTGAAGTTATGGATAAAGAGAACTCATGGAAACCATTGTTTCCAGAAAAATTGGCAAACCCGGATAACTATCATTACAGTTTGTCATCGAGAAGCGGAAGAAATTTTAAGCCGGATTATTCAGTTGATAATCTCTCGGTTACGGCCCGTTCGATATATCCGGAGTATGTTAATTATGTACCGAATTTTGAATTTTCTCAGAAAGATTTTTATCGGGCTTATTTTTCGATTGCCGTCAATATCGACTATCTAAACCGAACGGTGGCAAAACTGCTTAAAAAAAATACCTTTCCCCTGATTTATCGGGGAGCGGTTGTGTATATCGAGATAAGTGACAAAAAAACCGCCGAAGTGGTTTACACCGCTTGGGGTAAAATAGCGGCGGACACTCAAAAAGATTTTATCGCGGAAGGCAAAAATTATGTATATGCCGATGATAAAATCTGTTTGGCGGTAGCAAGTCAACAAGAAATAGAGTTTTTTCAAGGTAAGGTGGCAAAATTGTATTTTTATATAACAACGCCACCAAGCCAAGAATACATAACAATACAAAAACAAAATCAAAAGGTGTTGGATCGACCAGCAGAGTCAATCCAATTTTAAAAAATCCCCGGTAATATTTTTTATAAATTGCCGGGGTTTTTAATTTGTTTTAGCCATTTTTGTTCGTATTCCCGACGTTTACCGTTGGGGTGAAATTTCAATATTTGATCGGAAGCAATCGTGCCGTCAATATGGAATTCTTTGGTTTTGTTTTTTATCTTGTAAAGCATCATTTGATGTAATATTTTTTCCAACACATCTCCCAAACCGCCATGAAGCAGTAATTCAAAAAAGCGAGCAAAATATGATTTTTGGTCTTGGTATAGATTGGTATTAAAAAAATTGGTATTGGGTAAGTTGGTTTTAATCCAACTATTGTTTTGAAAATACGTTTCTTCGGCTTTTTTGTCCGTGCAATAGTACGGCGTTAGCCATTTGGTCCAATAAGACAAATAGATATCGTCGGTATCCGGAAACTTTAGTCGGGATAAATCCAGATTGTCTGACGAGAGAAAAAAACTTAAGCAATATTTGTTTTTAACGGACTGGCCATGTCGCCAACGGTTAAACATGAGGAGCCAGAAAGTTAAAAAAATGCGAGCGGTGAAAATCCGTCCCGGACGTGTTACTACCAGAATATCAATATCGCCCTGCTGTTTGGCGTTGGAATACGCCAGAGTATTGGCGATGGCAACGTTGTCAACAAATGGGGCGAGAGAAAATAACCATTTTTCGCGAATGAGTTGTTGTTTTTTGTGGAAGGAATCCAGATAGCGTTTTTGACGAATAGAGACAATTTGCTCGCGTCCGGGTAGAAAATAAAATCCCTCGGAAAAATTGATTGATTTGTGTAATTTCAATTCGTCCAGACAGGCAAATACGTCCGAGTTTTCGGCCCGGCATCTCCATAAATTATCAAATATTTCAAAATTTGTCAGGGGAAAATCAAACAGGTCATAAAAATTTAGAGTGGCAAGTATGGCTTGTTTTATATGGGAATTTTTTGTCAATTTTTTTATAGATTACAAATTCATCTAAATACTTTGCTGGTTTGCTTTATGAAAAGTTGTAAAAAATGATGATTTCCATTATTATATATCAAGTAAAGAAATATTTATCAAGCTAGAGGGAAAATAATATTTAAATTAATGACTCAGTCTATTTCCAGGATAGTTTCTTTGGATTTATAAAATTTAAGCGGAAATTTCATTGGTATATTGTTATCATTTCACAAAATATGATTTAGGTTAAGAAAAATTAATTAAACTTGATTGTGTTCCATATGAAAAAATGACGTTGAAGTTTTCAATTTATGGTTAAAAGATGTTTTTGTTGAATTTGATAAATGTTGCGAGATATTTTTTCTAACCTTTGAAAATTGATACATAGTCCAAGTTTTTGCTTAAAAATGTATTTTGGTTTATAGATAATTTTCCGGTAAGAAAAAGAAAATTTTTGAATCTAGAAAGGATAGGACTGGGGCAGAAAGGTTAAATTATGTTAAACATTGTTATCGGACTGGTGGTAGGCCTCCTGATGGGTGGTGGTATTGGTTATACCATAAAAAAAGTAAATTTGGAGAAAAAACTCAAAGAAGCGGAGGAAGAGGGAAACAAGATTATCGATGGCGCCAAAACTAAGAGTAAGGAAATTTTGATTTCCAGTAAAGATGAAGCGTTGATGATCAGAGAAGAGGCAAAGAAAGAAGAACATCGCCGGATGGATAAAATATCCAAACTGGAGAGTCGATTGGCGACCAGAGAAGAAAATTTTGAGAAAAAATTGGATGAGCTGGAAAAAAGAAAAGAAAAAATATTGAAGAGAAATGAGGAGCAGGACTTGATGCAGGCCGAACTGGATCAGGCCAAGGAAAAAATGCAAGCCGAGCTGGAGAGAATTGCCAAGATGACCGTTGAGGAAGCACAAAGTCAATTACTCAAAGAAACCGAGAAAGAATATGAAAACGAGATCTTGCGCAAGATCAAAGAAATGAAGAAAATCGCCAAAGAAGAAGGCGACAAAGAGGCGAGAAACATCATCGCGACAGTTACACAGAGGATGGCTAGTGAACAAACAGCGGAAACCACAATCAAGTCAATTGCGATACCTTCCGATGAAGTAAAGGGTAGAATTATCGGTCGTGAGGGACGAAATATCCAAGCATTTGAGAGAATCACCGGCGTGGATGTGATCGTTGATGATACACCGGAATCGGTTACAGTTTCTTGTTTTGATCCGGTTAGACGCCATGTGGCAATGTTGTCGTTGGAAAAATTGATTGCTGACGGTCGGATCCATCCGGCACAAATTGAAAAGGTGGTTAAATCCGTAGCTGAAGACGTGAAAAACCAAATCAAAGAAGCCGGTGAGGATGCGGCTTATGAGGCGGGTGTAGCCGGACTGCCAACAGAAATAATCAAAATCTTGGGACGTTTAAAATTTCGAACCAGTTACGGACAAAATCAACTCAGACATGCAATCGAAGTGTCCAAAATTGCAACTTTATTGGCGGCGGAGATCGGGGCGGATGTGGAAATTTGCCGTAAAGCCGGTTTACTGCATGACTTGGGTAAAGCGCTCGATCACGAGATTGATCAGCCACACCATCACTTGAGTTATGATTTGATCAAGAAATTCGGTTTACCGGAAACCGTGGCCCATGCGGCGGCGGCGCACCATGATGATATCGAAGCCAAGACTTTGGAAGCGGTGATTGTTAAAACCGCCGACGCTATTTCCGGAGCCCGGCCGGGTGCCCGTCGAGAATCAACCGAGCAGTATATACAACGGCTGAAAGAGTTGGAGAATCTTACCAACAACTTTGCCGGAGTGGAAAAATCATTTGCCATCCAAGCCGGTCGTGAGGTAAGAGTGATTGTTAAACCGGAAGAAGTGTCCGATCTGCAGGCGGAGAAGATGACGCACGAAATAGCCCGCAAGATTGAGCAGGAAATGACTTACCCGGGGCAGATTAAAGTGCATGTCATCCGAGAAATTCGATCGGTTGATTACGCCAAGTAATTTGTCTGAAGTAAAAACAATTGTTATGAAGATACTAATGATCGGTGATATTGTGGGGAGGCCGGGTAGGACCATTGTCGAACAATTACTGCCGAAATTACGCAAGGAGGAGGATGTTGACTGGGTAATTGCCAATGGGGAAAACCTGGCCGGCGGGGTTGGCCTGGACCGCAAAACGGTCAAACAAATCATGGATGCCGGTGTGGATGTGGTAACCAGTGGTAATCACGTTTTCCGTAAGGAAGAAGCGTTTGAAATGCTGAAAAGAAATGACAGCCCGATTTTGCGACCGGCAAACTATCCACCCGGGACCGTGGGAAGAGGTTGGCGTTTGTTTGAAAACGCACTGGGACAAAAGTTGATTGTAATCAATATCATCGGACGAATGTATTTTCGGGAGGACTTTGATTGTCCTTTTCGAGCGGTAGATCAGATATTGGATAAAGAAATACGAGCCGAAGGAATCGATATTTCAAACGTCGATGCGATTTTAGTTGATTTTCATGCGGAGGCAACCAGCGAAAAAATGTCTATGATGCACTATCTTGATGGCCGAGTGTCCGCAGTTTTGGGTACACATACTCATGTCCAGACTGCGGATGAAAAAATCATGCCTTTGGGAACAGCTATTATTAGTGATGTGGGCATGACCGGAGCCGGCGATAGTGTGTTAGGAGTCAAGAAAAATATAGTTATAAAGCAATATTTGACACAACTTCCACAAAAATTTGTGTGGAAAACTTCCGGTCCGACTTTTTTGTCCGGCGTGGTAATAAAAACGAAAAATGGCTCTCAAAAAGCTATCTCAATTAAGCGAGTTTTATTAAATCTTGATAATTAAGTCTAGTGTTTGACAATCAACCAAACTCGAAGTTATTATTGGATTGATTTAGATTTTATTTATTTATTTTTTTGCAAGGAGGTGAGTGTGAACAAGCAAGAACTCATCGAAGTAATCGCCAAGGAAACAGGACTTTCCAAGAGAAATGTTGGCCTAGTTGTCAACGAAATGATCGGAGAAGTTACCGATCAATTGAAAAAAGGAAAGAAAGTTGTGTTGGCCGGCTTCGGTACTTTTATGACCAACAAAAGAGCTGCCAGAATGGGCGTAAACCCACAAAATCCATCAGTAAAACTGAAAATCCCTGCCGCCGTTGTACCAAAATTCCGCGCCGGAAAAACTCTGAAATTAGCGGTCAAAAAGTAATTTACACTTTACATTGTAAGTGCAAATTTATAAAGCGAAGACTACGGTATATGATTACCGTGGTTTTTGTTTTATATGGCAAATATAAGTTATAATTAGCACAGGGTCAGTCATTATTAATTTTTTTTAAATCCGCCATGAAAATAAAAAGAGGGGATAATAGTTATTTGCTGGTAGATATTTCCAGCTGGACTATCGTCAAAGTGATATTGTTTATTTTGTTGACGGTGGTTGTTTATTATATCCGCAATGTGATATTGATGCTGTTTATTGTAACGGTTCTAGTGGCGGCCATGAATCCTTCGGTGGAATGGATGCAAAAAAGACGGTTACCACGACTGCTGGCGGTAGTGATAATGTTTACTTTGTTGCTAGTATTTATCGCCTCGATGGCTTTTATAGTATTTCCGCCACTGCTCGGGCAACTGCAACAGTTTGTGACCGAATTTCCACAAAAATTGGATGAGTTTATTCACAATAGCGATACTCAGATAAAGATAATTTCCCTCAAGGATTGGTTATCCGATGCCGGTTTGATCGACAATCTGGGACAAACTTTACAAGTATTGTATTCACAAGTTAGTAACGTTTCCGAATTGGTGGTAAATCAAACTTTTGGAGTGATCAATGCTTTACTGGCGTTAATAACAATTTTCGCTTTAACCTTTTATCTCTTGTTGGAAGAGGATGGCTTACATAATTTTCTGATGGGAGTATTGCCCAATCAGAAACAGGTATCGGTTTTAAAGGTATTGCAAATAACCAATAAAAAAACCGGTTTGTGGTTACGAGGACAATTAATCGTCAGTACTACAATCGGTCTTATGACATATATCGGAATGTTGATTCTGGGTGTAAAATTTCCGCTGGTATTGGCGATAATTGCCGGAATTTTGAGTATCATACCGATGGTTGGTCCGATTATCGCGATCATACCGGCGGTGTTAGTAGCGTTGACGCAATCAATCTGGTTGGCATTGGCGGTAATACTGATAACGGTTTTGATTCAGCAGATCGAGGGCCAATTTATTACCCCAAAGATCATGGGCAAAATTGTCGGTTTGAGTCCGGTTACGGTAATCACTTCGCTTCTCGTTGGCGGTACGCTGGCGGGAGTATTGGGAATGATGGTGGCTGTGCCGGCGGCGGCAGCGATTAGCGTAGTGATAAAGGAATGGGAGAATCTTAAATAAACTTATCAAATATATCAATTAACAAACCTATCAAACAATATAAGAACTAAAGAATAAGAGGTTGAATGGTTAAATTGTTGTATTGGTTGGGTTTAATTGGATATTGAAAATTGGTTATTGGTACTTTTTTGCATATTGCTTATTGCATATTGAATATTATGTTCTTACTTATTACTTTTTACATAAAAAAATGTATCGTACACATAACTGTGGGGAATTAACCAAAGAAAATGAAGGAAATGAAGTAACTTTGTCCGGCTGGGTTAATAAAAAACGTGATTTGGGTGGGTTGGTGTTTATCGATTTACGTGATCGCTACGGGATAACGCAAGTTACTTTCGGTCCCGACGAGGTAAATTTATTGAAAGTGGCTGAAACGCTGGGAAATGAATATGTGATCAAAGTAACCGGCAAGGTCAAGATTAGAGATGAAAAGAATGTAAATAGAGATATCGTAACCGGTGAAATTGAATTACTGGCCAATGATTTGCAGATTTTAAGCACGGCCGACCCGCAACCGTTTGAGATTTTTGAAACGAACAAAGAGGAAGCGAGAGAAGATTTACGATTGAAATACCGTTTTCTGGATTTGCGACGGAAAAAACTGCAGGACAACATCAAATTTCGTAACGATATGGTGCAGTATATCCATCGATATATGCAGGAGCGGGACTTTCTACATATCGATACCCCGATTTTAACCTCATCCAGTCCCGAGGGAGCCCGCGATTTCCTGGTTCCCAGTCGTTTGCATCCGGGAAAATTTTACGCTCTGCCACAAGCACCACAACAATACAAACAGTTGTTGATGGTCGCCGGATTTGATAAATACTATCAGATTGCGGTGTGTATGCGTGATGAAGACCCCAGAGCCGATCGTTCGCCGGGTGAGTTTTATCAACTGGATATCGAAACCAGTTTCAAAACGAGTGGGGAATTTTTCGCGGAAATGGAGCCATTGTTTATCGAGCTAACCGAAAAATTGGCCGGTAAAAAAGTCAAAGACAAGGTGTTGCCTCGTATCCCGTTTAAAGAAGCGATGGAAAAATACGGCAGTGATCGCCCGGATTTGCGGTTTGATTTGTTTTTAAATGATGTTAGCGACTGGGCGAAAAAGACCGAGTTCAAGGTTTTTGCAACCGCTATGCACACCAGAGTTTTGAAAGTGGATGAAGCGGTGCAATATTCTCGCAAAGAAATTGATGAGTTGGAAGGTTACGCCAAAAAACTGGGAGCCAAGGGTTTGGCCTGGATGAAGTATCAGGATGGAAAATTTGATGGCGGAATTGCCAAATTTTTTACGGCGGAAGAGTTGGCGCAACTAAAATCGGATTTAGATATCGAGAAAGATTGTTTGCTATTGTTTGTCGCTGATAACTGGAAAGTTTCCTGTGAAGCGTTGGGAAGAGTGCGACAGATTTTGGGTAAAAAATTGGATTTGATCGATGAAAACGTGATTGCTTGGGCGTGGATCGTGGACTTTCCGATGTTTGAGCAAGATCCGGATACGGGCAAGATCGATTTCGCGCACAACCCTTTTAGTTTGCCACAAGGCGGGTTGGAAGCGTTGAACACGATGGATCCGCTGGATATCAAAGCCGATCAATACGATATCATCGCCAATGGATTTGAACTTTCCAGTGGGGCGGTTCGTAATTATGATAAAAAAACCATGCTCAAAGCATTTGAGATAGTGGGATATGACCAGAAATATGTGGAAGAAAAATTTGGCGGAATGATCGCCGCTTTCCAATACGGCGCACCACCAACTTGCGGTTTCGCGCCCGGCATCGAGCGGATGTGTATGGTGTTACTGGGTGAAGACAATATCCGTGAGGTGGTGGCGTTCCCCAAAAATAGCCGGGCGGAGGATCTGATGATGAATGCGCCGAGCGAGGTGAGCGAGGATCAATTGGCGGAATTGGGGTTAAAGATTGTGAAAAAAGAGGAAAAATAAACTCAATAATAACGAGATATTTTAAAAACACAACCGCAAGGTTGTGTTTCTTAATGTTTATAAATTTTTCTAGAGTAAGTATTCGATATTATTGTGTTTGTAAACTACTCGTTTGTCCTCATCGGTAATATCTTCAAATTCTTGCAGATAATCGGTTAATTCCTTGATACCAATTTCTCCACGAGACAATTTCCCTGCTAAATCGTTGAAATGATTTAGTTTCCCATAGTAATCCTCAAAGTATTTCATCTGCAAATACTCGACTACTTTTTTTGGGTCCATCTGTTGTCTTATAATTGGAACTTCCCCTGACTTAAATTCTGTTGTAATATCTTTTTTGGGGATTTGGTTAATTTTTCCCAGAATTTTTTGAATAATTTTCTTCGGAATATCTTTGTATTCAATATCTCCTCTAGTTAGCATTTTATCCAAAAGCTCATCTGCTTGTTCGATTATTTCATTTTTTTGATAACTATCATATTCATCCATTAATTCTATTTCTGCCTTAATTTGTTCTAATACCTTATTTTTTCTATATGTAGTAATCAGAACCGGCTTAAGTTTCGAGGTGATTAATTCAACATGTTGTTTGTATGTTTTGCAATTTTTCAGTTCGTCTGCAGATATTGATTTCATAGCCAAATTGATTGCCGGTTCGGATATGCCTCCAGATGTTAACTGAGGTTTGATATCACTCAAGATATATTGTAAATTATCGGGATAAGCAACTTGCATATTGTAGTTTTGTTGCGATTTGATTTTGGAAGTTTGGATGTCGGTAATCAAATCTCGAATTTTTTCATCTACATATTGTTCTGTCTCGGATTTTATTTCTTCGACTTCTTGTTTTTCCTCTTTCGCTTCGTCGATAGCTTTTGTCAATGCTTTCCGGCCAAGTTGCTTATTTACTTTTTTCAGGTATTCTTCATTTGGTCCCTTAAAGGAGAAACTTTTTGGCATGTTTAGATTCATGATTTTTGTTTTATTGATTTAGTTATAAATTGTACTTTGAAGTGCACCACCCGTAACATTAGATTAATAGTTAATTTTCTAACATTATGGGTAAAAAATACGGGCACTTTACTAAGACGGATAGACTTGCTATCTCGATCTTACTGAAAAAGGGTTTTTCCTTGCGGGCAATTGCCAGAGAAATTAGGAAAAGTCACTCTTCACTAAGCCGAGAAATTAGACGCAACAGCGTCAAGGGTGAATATGATCCGACTAAAGCTAACCATCGAGCCAGGGTTAAAAGAAAGTACTCCAAGTATCAGGGAATGAAAATTGTTAAAAATGATGATTTACGAAAGTATATTGATTGCAGGTTGAAAAAAGTTTGAGTCACAAAAAAAATGGTGAGTTTGTCAATTAAACTCTCCAAATATTATTTAGCTAAAAAAATCCCTGGAGCATTCCGGGGATTTTAAATTATGTAGGTTAATACCCATAATATTTTGATCCCTCAAGCAGTGCTTAATAATTTTTATTTTCATAGATATTACCCTTGACAAATATATATTTCTATACTACACTCTGGATAAATCGAAAGGGGTGTACCCTAAAAAACAAAGAAAGGAGGTAATGAAGATGAAAAAACATCTTAATTGCCTTTTTTGTATTAACCTCCTCGGGATCCTAATCCTGGGAGTATTTTTGACCGCCGGTTGCGGTGGTGGAGGAGGCGGTGGAGTGGTCCCAGACCTCCCAGCCCCGACGGCTACGGTGCCGGTCGTAAATCCGACGGCGACACCGACCACACCTCCGGTTGTCGATCCAACGGCGATCCCGACGCCGCCGACTACGGATCCAACACCTACGCCTCCCTATGTAACCGACCCGAATGAATTCGGGCCGATCGCATCGGGAAAATGCCACGGAAATTTCGTGGCATATGAGATCGATGCTTCGGCAAAAGATCTTGCCTCTTCAGGATCCCTTGTTCTGCTCACGGGAGTGGACCTCAAGGTCTATGACCGTGAGGGCGGAACCCTGAAGTACTCCGGTACTACGGGATCCAACGGCGATTTCCATGTTGAAAACATGGAACCCGGTACTTATTGGATTGAGTTCCATAAGTCCGGGTTTACAGATATAAAAAGAAACCAGGAGTTTTTTGTGGGGCAGATAAATATTGCCAATGGCATATTTAATGCCCCGTAAAATAAATATTTAAAAATTTTTTAAAAGACGTATGTTTTGAAAAACACACGTCTTTTTTGTATTTGTGTTAAATGGTTGAAAAATTACGCTCATAACAATTTAGCCATTTAGCAATTTAGTATTATTTCGTATATGATTTGAGATTTACAAATAATACTTCTACAATGTATTTGTAATTAGCATTAACTAAAAAACAATATGAGAAATAATTCCATCATTTGGATCGTGATTATCGGAATTGTGCTGGTGATTTTCCTGGGATTGGCCACTTCCATGGTATCGATATACTTTGCCAAGCAGAAAATCGAAAAAGGCGGGTTTGAGAAACCAAAGCGGGTTAATACAGTTGAAAATATCTATGAAGCTCCCAGCGGACAGTGGTCGCTAAATTATCCGAATGGGTGGTTTGTCAGTGATGAAGAGGATGAAGACTCGCTGATTATCAAAAATGAACCGTTTTCCAAAAAACTGGCGGATCCGGACAGCATCCGTATAAATCGAGGCGAGATAACAAATTTTGACGAAATACTGACGACGGATAAAAAATCATTGGATTATACTGAGGAAAAAGTGATAGTGGATGGCGTAGAAGGAACCAAGATTGATGGAGTGGTCAAAGAAGACGGCGAGTCAATGTATGCGCCCGGAACCAGAAACGTTGCTTACTATTTTGAATTGGGTGATAACGATTATCTGACTCTGCAAACCAATAGTAATTTCTATGCCGAGGCATTGGATGATATCGTACGCAGTTTGAAGTTTGATTTACAGGGGGAACCAAAGGAAATGAGTGACAATCCCAAATCCGAGGAAGTTTCGGATAGTGGTAATATAAAGGTCTATGCTCCACTTGATGGTGATCAGATAATTTCACCATTTATCTTGCGGGGAGAGGCAATTGCGTTTGAATCGACGATAAATTACACACTGTATGACGATGCCGGGAACGAACTGGTGAGCGGATATATCACCACCGGCGCGCCCGATGTCGGGGAATTTGGCGAATTTACCACTCCGGTGGCGTATGAAAGCGAAGCCAAGTCGGGTGTATTGGAGGTTTATACCCTATCGGCCAAGGACGGCTCAAAGCAGGATCTGGTGTCGATCGAGCTTGATTTGTAAAAAATGATAAATTTTAAAAAAAATCATCCCTCAAATATTGATGGTTTGGGGTTTCTGACATTTTATGAATGTGATATTTGACAAGTTGTGATTGGGTATGAGATATTAATATGAAGGTTTGAAAATACCAAACTTGACAAATGTTTGATTTTATTATACTATTTTGTTGTGGGTAAAGTAATCGCAAAAAACAAAAAAGCCAGATTTGACTATGAAATCCTCGACTCACTGGAGGCAGGCATTGCATTGAAGGGATACGAAGTTAAAAGTATCCGTGAAGGCAAAGTTAGCATCAAAGAAGCTTACGCCAAAATAATCAGTGGTGAATTGTGGTTGGTGGGAGCCAATATCAACAGATTTAAAAACTACACCGGCAAAGATTATGACCCAACCAGATCGCGAAAGTTATTGGTTAAAAAATCGGAATTAAATAAACTTACCGGAAAGGTGAAAGAAAAAGGTTTGACGCTGGTTCCCCTATCTCTTTACATTAAGAACAAAAAATTGGTCAAGGTGGAAATCGGGATCGGTCGGGGGAAAAAGAAGTTTGATAAACGCGAGACGATCAAGAAACGGCAGATTGATCGGGAAGTGAGGAGGAAGTTTGGGAGAAGTTAACGCAAAGTGCAAAACTAAAAACTCAAATCCACAACTTAAGAATCAAATCGTATAATTTATTTTTTATTTTTCAGAGTAAGTAAACTTGCACCAAGCATATTTGAAATTTCGTTGACCTCTCCAAGTAATATTTTTATTTCTGTTTTGTTGATATTTGTACTATCCCTTAGGAGTCCTAACCAATATTTGGTTTCATTTGCAGATTTGAGTGAGATCTCAAAGAATTTGATAAAGTCTCTTTTTGAACTAGATGATTTCGCTTCGAATATGTTGGCTCCGATTGAAGTAGCAGAACGCAATAATTGATCTGAAACTATCCAAAATACTCTACTATTTGGTAATTTCGAAACAAATTTAATTATTCTGATTGAATACATGTAACTTCGAATTTTTAACTCATTTTTATCCATATTAAAAGTATAGAATTAATCATATTAATTATTCTTTAAATTTATATTAATTTTTATTTATTAGTTGTAATTTTGATCTTTGAGTTTTGCATTTTGATTTTCTAAGTCACTCGCTAAGTTTTCGTGAGTTATGCAAAGAAATTTGCTCGCGCAAATTTAGGGGATGATTTGGTTTCGACAGAATTGATCTTTAATATCATAAGCATGTGGTGGGTTGTAATTTGCTCCACTTAAATTTACAAATTACATGCATGTAAATGCAAACACTTTTGTAGCTAAATTGAAGAGTCTTTTTACTCCTCAATTTTCTATGGCTACTGCCGTTGCCTAAATAATTAGGCAGCCATCCAACCTGATCGGCATAGCGACCAGATCTTGGGTGCCAAAACTTACTATGACGCAATTTAGTTGGCTTACATATCTGACTAAATCCAAGTAACATATGTCGTTTAAATTGGTCTTTTGTTGGTTATTAAATCAATTTAAACTAAAAAATTTTAAACTTAACTAAACATGTAGAAATTGATGTTAAACAATTTTGGACGCCGGTTCGACTCCGGCCATCTCCACTTCCCAGAGCAAAAAGGTCCGCTATAAACGGATTGTATTGTAAATAAAAGACTTTTCCGCCACTAACCACTATGTTCGAAAACATAATTTTTGCAATTATGTGTTTTTGTTTATAATTCGCCTTTTTCCAGTACTGGCTTATGTTCTTCAAAAAGTTCGAAAAAAATTCATAGTCAAAGTCTTTCAGTACATCATTTTTCTTGATAGTGTCTCGTTCTTCTTCGTAACCGGCAATCTCATTTGTTAGTTTCATCTTTTCCCTCTCGTAAACCTTTCTTTCTTCCTTGCTCAAGTCCTTTTCCTTTTTCAAACAATTAAGTACCAAGCTATCGTATTCTTTCTTTTTAACGCTTATTTTTCTATTCAAATAAGCTATTTTTTTTGTGTCATCATTTTGTTTTGCCTCAATAGCTTTTAATAACCTCTCCTTTACTATTTCAAAGTTCTTTTTCTTCGGACCAAATTTGTTCTCCAAATCATCAGATATTGCATCCACAATCTTCTTTGCCCTTGTTCGATACTTTCCTGATTTGCATTTCATTCTATCCCTACAGTATAAAGATAAATACCTATCTTTCCGGCCGGTCTCAATAGTTGGAAAGCAATACTTTCCGCATTCGCATTTTACGATGTTATCCCGAAATGGTAGTTCTAATTTGGTATATACCTTTGGTGCTCGTGGATTGATTTTCTGGACCATATTAAATTCTGCTTGGTTTATCATTGGCTGAAAATCGTATATTTTTTTCAATTCCACAAATTTATCCTTCCGTCGCAAAATCCCATAATACAAAGCGTCTTTGAAAATATATCCAAGTGCTGTTTTGGTGATATATTTTTTGTTATCTCTATTGTTCTTAAAATACCGATGGCAATCCATAGTCTTCAGCCATTCAAATATTTTATTTACTGTAACCCCCTCAAGCCTCATTTCCCAAGCTTTTTTAATAATGCTATAGTTCGGCTCGTCCGGTACATAATAGCCACTCTCGTCAATTTTATAGCCCCATTTTGGCTTACCGCCGGATATACCCTGCTCAAAATTAGTCCGATAGCCCCTGCTGATATTCTCACTCAATTTATCGCTATACTCTTTGGAAATAGCAAACATAATACCCAACATCATCTTTCCGGATGCAGTATTTTCGAAATGGTGAGTACAAAATTTTAAATCTTTTATTTTCCCAACATCCAATAAATCTATTATTTTCCCAGCTTCAAACATATTTCTCGACAACCTATCCGGATGCCAAGATATTATGCCCTCAACAACTCCCTTCTCAATCATATGAATAATTTTGTTGAATATTGGCCGGTTGTCATAGGTCTTTGCTGATTTACTTTCCGAATAAATATCCTTATCTTTATTGATTTTTATTCCCAATCTATATGCTAAATCAAGGCAAGCATCAATCTGGTCAGGAATAGACTTCGCCTGATTGCCTGATTTTTCATCAGAGGACCGGCGGGCATAGATGATATATTTTGTGTTTTTCATTGAAATTAAAGCCAAATAATAATGTATGTATCAATTATAATTTAACCACCTCGCATTTGAGATGGTTAAATATTCTTTTACTGTATTTATAAATATCTATCCTCCACAAATCTCTTCGCAAGGTATGCCATCGTTATCTTGGTCTTTGTCGCCACAACCCACATCATTAAGATACCAATATGCTTCCTGACAACTAATCATCTCATCGCATCGTTTATCGCAACTAATACTAGTAAATTCTTGTTTAGGCACCTTAAATGCCGGTCCTTCATAAGTCCAGTTACTATCAGTGTTTTTAACTTTGTTCATTTCATTTTCATCTGAAGTATAGAAGTGATGCAAAAATACCGGACTCCAAAAACGAAATACAGTTTCAGTCTCTACCGGACCGCTGTAAGTTAGTGGGTAAACATAATAAGCAATCCATTCATATTTCCAATTACTATCAGTATTTTTAACTTTCAAATACTCGCTCTCATCAGCAGTATAAAAATGACCCTTGAACACATCAGACCAAAACCTATATAGAGGTATAGTATCGCTTTGCTGTGTTTTATAAGCACTAAACGCCACTTTTTCATAATTCCAATTAGAGTCAGTGTTTTTAACCTTTGTGGCTTCGTCATAGTCTATGGTAAAGAAATGGCCGTGAAATACATCGGACCAAAAACGATACACATAATCAGTCTCTGATGCCTCCTCCTGTGGTAGATTTGATGTTACCGCATAGGTGATACCCGTCCCAACCAAAACAATCATCAGAAAGGAGAATAGCAATAATTTCGCTTGTTTCATAATTATAATTTAGTAAAAAAATGATAAATAATATTATTTACACCCATTAATACTTACGCCCCAAGTCCGCTGTTCCAATGGTCCATCCTCGTCTTCATATGGTTTAAATTTCAAAGTATTCTCCCAATACACAGACGGTCCAGGATCGCTATCAAGTGCATTACTGTCATCACTTCCTAGACTGGCTCTTAATTGACCCCACGCAGAAAATTTTACTCTGGAAATTTTATTACCAACTTTATCATTTTTATAAAGTCCTTTCATTAATTCAACCAACTTATTTTTTGCATCAAAACAATCTATTATCTGTTCTGGAGTTGAATTAATAATTATTTCATAGGGTGGAACAGGTGAGTCAATGTAAAATTCACCATTTGTGTCAACAATCATAATATCAAAATCATCAATTTTTTTTACTATTGAAGTTATTATTTCACTATCAGATAAATTTTCTTTTTCTTCTGTTGTAATAATTGGCTCTTCTTGTGAGATGCTTTTCTCTTCTTGTTTTTGTAAAACGGTTTCAGATGAATTTATTGCATCATTATCATTTGCGGTTTGATTTTGACATCCCAAACTAGTAAAGAGTAGTAAACTAATAAAACAAATTAGTATAATTCTTTCCATTGCTTACCTCTTAATAACAATAATTTATTTATACTCCCCGTCGTTCATATCTGTTAAGTGTGGTGTTGACAAATTAAATTAAAAAAATAATTGAATTAAAATCATTAGAATAAGATTTATAACTACAAACTTATCCACTAAGCATTTTCTGTCAAATTCTAATTGGTCCATTTCATACTCGAGTGGCTTTCTGGCAATTCTTGTTTTGCCCTCTATAACCTTCATTGCAACAGGTTTACATTTATCATAGAAGACATTATAAATCTCTTGTTTTTTATTTTGAATTTTAGTTTCAATCAGTCTAATTTTAAGCCAATACAATCCTATAACTGCAATAATGAATATTAGTCTGTATTCACTTAAATTATGTAATAGAAAGACAATTGCGCCGGCTACAATCAGCATTATTTCACTAACTGATATTGGCAAATATCTTTCCTTCATTTTAAGATTTTCATATTTTGTAGTGTTCATAATTACACTTATTATGCAAAATTGGTTTTATTATTTCTATATATTTATCCAATTATCCTGATTTCTTTTCAAAGCCGGCAAAATTTTATCCCGATATTTGTCGTCTTTAAACAATTTCGCTGCATTTATAATAGCTTGTTCATTATCAATAAAACCAATAAGATATGGCAAAGTACTCTGTAGAGAATTTACCGCCTCAGTATTGCCAGCATTATGATGCATTTCGGCAATAGTATTAACAGCTACTTCAATTGTTTCTTTTGGAAAAGGCAAAAAGAAGTCTGGTATTTTAGCCATAAAAAGCAAATTTAATTTGCCAAAAGAATGTTCGAGAAAAATACCCCAAATGCGAACAATATTTTCAGCTTTTTCTAATTCCATAAAATATATCTTAATTATTTTCTAAAAAAGCGACAGCATCTTTTTCGTTTTTAAAATAGCCATTTTCATCAATAATATAAGCATCACTCGTCTTTTTTAGTCTATCAACCGCTATATCAATTATTTCATTCCCTTTTTGATGCTCAACCAACTGTAAATCAAGCAAGCCAATACTGCTAATATCGGGTAAAATCTTGTTAATTAGTACCTTACAAGCACCCAAAGCAACATTTTCATTCTTGCTTTGACTTAATTCTTTCAGCCTCTCAATCACGCTTTTTGCATCACAGCTTATCAATGAATATAACGCCTGCCGGCCTATAGGTTTAATTTTCCGTGAAAGTTCTGCTTTTTTCTTTCTCATTGAATTTGACCCAATTTCCTTTATTATCTTCAAATCCCTTATCATTTTTGTCAGACTTTTCTTTAATATCGATATCTTTGGCTGTTTTAACCAACTCAAGCAAATCGTCATTTTCCTTTTGTTCGTTATCTTCACTCATAGACTTATTATTAATATATTAATTTCTATCAAAAACAGTTTGATGGACATCGCAATTTTTTTGGATATTTTCAAGGCCATTTATCAAACTGATATAAACAGATAATTCTTGGTTGTATTTTGCTACCCATTCTGAAAAACCCTTATCTTTAATATGTGGTGCGGCAAATAGTCTTACGATTGGCAGCAAATATTTTGGTAATTCAAGTGATGTGCTTGTAAGTTCAAATCCTATGGCTATAGACAACCAAACCTTTTTAAGTTCATCGCTGATTTCTTTTTCGTTATATTTTATTTCCCCTGCTAATACTTGTTTCATTATATAAAGCGCACAACCGCCGCCATATTGTTTCATAGGTTGATTGGAATACTTGTCTAAATATGCTTTCGATTTTGAAAATAATTCAGTTAAACTATTATCTCGATAAGCACTATATGCATTACCTGCATACAGTAGAATAATTAATTTCTGTAATTTTGTTAATTCGGTCATAAGTCGTTAACCTTTTCGTTTAAAAGGAGACATTAAAATATTTCCCGCTATCTCCAAAACTGGTAAAACCTGAAGAATAAACTTGACGATAAAAACTAATACTGCATATTTCCAGTTAAGCAAAAATATAGCAATGATAAGCAGCCAATCAATCCAGTAAATTAAAGCAACCCATCTTGGTGGCATTTGTTCATTGGAGGGAATGGTCCCATCACATTTCCCTTGAGTCATTCTGATATCAAACGTAGTAATAGACGAAGTCAGAAAATATAAGACAGTTAACGTTATTATTACTGGTGATCTTACGGCTGTATTAAATAATTCAATCATTTACTAAAGTTATAACATAATACATTTATATTATATCTCAAATGCAATGTTCGAAACACGGCCTTCTTATTTATTTATCGCTAATATTTGAATGACAAATTTGCCTGCCAATCTTGTGATAATACCTTATTCTCCCATTCTTTTTTTATCAATAAGATAAACTCGCCCCATTTTTGGAACGCCGGTAAATGTCTGTTAACTAATAATTCAATATGTTCGAAATAGGCTCGGCCATCTCCACTTGCCGAGCTTTTTGCTCACAAAGCGCCTCGTTTATATTGAACGGGAGCGCTTTTCCTATACAACAAAATTCTAAACAATTTGTCTGCAATATAATATAATAAAACTGGTCAAATTACTTTAAAGGGGGTGGAGTAATAAATGTCAGACAGCACATTTATAACGGAAAAGTCAAAAGGTATAAAAATTTCGACCAAAGATCAGTCATTGTCAGCAATGAATACGTATGGAAAATCGCTAAGATTTTCCAAATTTGTACATGCTTTTTTTAAAAACGATATTGTTTGTTTGTATCATAGTTTGACCCATCAAACATATTACCTAGAAAAAAAATATTACAACACTCTGTCAGATTCATCAATCAGGTTAATTTCAGTTGAAAATACAATCGGCAACGATATTTCATTGCTAATCGACAGTGGCTTTATCGTGTCTGATGCTTATGAGGAAAATCGGATAATAAATACCATTGCCGATAAATTTCTTCAACGACCGGTAATCAATATAGTAAATCTTCTCCTGACCGATAAATGCAATCTGGCGTGCAAATATTGCTACATTGAAAATTGTTTATCAAACAGTCATAAATTTACTTTTATGACTGAAGAGATCATAAAACTGGCCCTGCGAAAATTTGCCGACCAGCTCAATTCGACCAATAGATCGACATCAAATCCCGAGATTATTCTTTATGGAGGGGAGCCTCTACTGAATACCCGGGGGGTTGTCAGTATAGTGAATGAAGTAAAACGGATGAAAACTGGTGGCGTACTGTCCGCTGATACAAAAATCAGACTTATTACCAATGGTACATATCTTCCCGAAGAGATAATTGACTGCATTGTCATGAATAAGGATTTGATAAATGTCTCATTTTCAATAGACGGGCCAAAAGATGTTCACGATTTTAATAGAATATATCACAATGGTTCGGGCAGTTTTGACGAAATAATCAAAAACTATCACACTTTGAAAATGCATCAAGTCAATGTCGGTATCTCTTGTACTATCAATGAAAAAAACTTACCCATATTGGAATCGGTTGTTGATTGGATGATATCTGATCTCAAAATCAAAGGATTTGGATTCAATCTGCTAATTGACACACCGGATAAACTACAACTAGGTAAAGACTACAGTTATCGAGCAACTGAAATGATGATCAAATGTTTCAAACGTTGCCGGATTTTGGGTATTTACGAAGATAGAATAATGAGAAAAGCAAAAGCCTTTGTCAACAAGACTCTGCATCTCGTCGATTGTGCGGGCTATGGAAACCAATTTGTGGTGGATCCGATTGGTAGAATTGGTTCATGCCAAGCTTATGTGACTACTAAAAAAAACTTTCCGACTACTGTTTTCAACAAGAATTTTGACTTTCAAAATGATCCTGTTTTTCTAAAATGGAGCCAGCGATCGCCATTCAATATGAACAGGTGTCACGATTGTTTTGCTATCGGAATGTGCGGAGGAGGATGTGCTTACAATTCAGAAATCAGACAGGGAGACATGCATATCCCCGATGAAAACTTCTGCATTCATACAAAAACCATTTGTGAATGGTTGGTGTGGGATTTGTATGAAATCCAACAAAAAAACAGTATGGAGGTGTAATAAATGGATCAACCGATCAGTGGACTGATAGTTCCAAAATCAGAAGATTTATCCGTGGTATTGGGAAAACTGCAAACTCTTGACGCGCAAGGTTCGGCCGAATGTACTTGCTTGTCATGTGTTTGTGTTTGCAGTTGCTAATAAAGACAAAAAAACAAAAAAGATCTTTCAATTTTTGAAAGATCTTTTTAAATGCCAAAAACATGATATTGCATAATAATATTTATTAAAATCCCAGGCTTGTCCAATAGATATAATAAATGAAATAAAAATAATTATGATAATTTATCGATAATCGCTATAAAATTTATGACCGAAAATTAAGTTATAATTGTATTATCAATATTTTGATATTGTACCAATGAAACCAATTAAATTTCTACTATCGCTATATGATGAGTTTGGATATCCAAACTTGGCCAATTTCATAATGTCAGATCTGGATAACAATATTGATTACCAATTTGGCGCTTTTGTCTTGGCCACTTACAAAGACGAAGTAGTGCTGATCCGTCGCCAGCCGGATGGGAAATTTCCAGGGATAGAAAATTTCTGGTGGACTCCGGGAGGAAGTCAAAAAGACAACGAACGATTGGATCAAACCGCAATCAGAGAATGTAAAGAAGAAACAGGATTATTATGTTCTGTTCAGCGCCTACTTGTGGCCGAGCTTTCAAAAGATCGCCCATTTATTGCCGTCACTTTTCGTGGTTCGATTGTCAAAGGAATGGTATCGCCCGACCATGATCCTGACAGAACCACGGCTGAAGCAAAATATTTTTCCAAAGATAGTGTGTCTTTTGATAAGCTCTGGGTAGACTCTGACAAGATCTTGTTGGTCAAAGAAAAATATACCAACGGAAAAATTGAAAATCTGATCGCGAAAAACAGATTTATGCGCCACTCTATCATCGATCAATGTAGGGTTTCTGATTCTTAAAGATAGCTATATTTTTTACTTGCGACATGCTTTCAAAGTAAAAATTTATCTGAAGATAGTATCTATTTCATTAACAATTACTCAATATGAAACTAAAATTTATTATTGATTTGGATTACGAAAAAGTCATGTTGCTTCATTTTCTGAGGAATGATCAGCCCAGAATGAAGCCATTGATCGACGACTGGCTGGCTCGAGGAATTTTGCCAAATATCAAAGTAATCAAAACTTCTCGTCTGGAAAAGATTCTCGACGAATTAATCGCCGGTGATTTCCTGATTCTGAAAAAATACTTGGTTTCCACCCAGAAATCATATCAGTCTCATTGGGACGAGATTAATAATACATTTTTTTGTACAACCGAGAAAATTACCGGATTTTCCTGGAAACACCCGAAGTATGAGTGCGTGGTCAGTCTTTATCATGTCGGTATCAGTAATTGGGGCGGTCCCAAAATCGCCCGGATATGGAAAGAAAATCCTTTTACCATGAGAAAGATTACCGCTCATGAATTACTTATTTCCCATTTTTTTACCATTTTCAATTCCCACTACATATATTTCAAAATATCCGATCGGGAAAAATGGTCATTGGCTGAGATATTTTCTTGGTGTTTGACCGGCCTGGAAGCGGATATGATCAAGTTATGGCCTTGGATAATGGTACATGAAAAATATCCTCTGAATCACAACTATCCGCAACTTATTAATTGGCAAAAAAAGATCAAAAACATTTATCTCAAAAAGCAGGATTTTGAGAGTTTTATCGAAGACAGCATTCGAATTATTCGAAAATATCCGTACTAATGGTTGGCTTTTTCCATCGAGAAAAAATAAACCATTCGTATTTATCGGGTAGTCTGTTTCATTTGTGTTCACATATTTTCGCTCAGATTCACCATTTCTTGCCAAATCTTTATGTGCTCAAAATTGTTCCTCCCAAAATATGTTCTGTTACACAAAAAAGCTCCTACTATCTTCTTTTTTGGCCGGATAAAAAGCAGTCCTCCCGTAAAGCCGGTGTGAGAATAAAAATCATCCAGCGTCAATTTAATTCTCGGCAACCTCATCCACCAGCCCAAAGCTTGCGGACTTTTGTTTGTTTGATCGTAATTTTTATAAACATATTCGTCCAAAATCTTTGATCAACAATTTTACCATCAATCCACGCTTGACCAAACTTGACCAAATCCAGGATGCTGGCAAAAACCCCGGCGTTGCCGGCCAAACCACCGAGTAGGCGAGCTGATTCATCGTGGGTAACATTCTGGATAATATCTTGACCTTTTTTTTCAGTCGGTGGTGAGATAAAATCTTTTTGCCCGACGAAACCAAGATGGGTATTGTTCAAATCCAAATCGGTAAATAATTGATAAAAATTTTCTGACAAACTCTTGTCGCTTACTATCTCTATTAACCGCCCTAAGTGAATGAAGCGGATATTTTCATAAAAAATACCATTGCCAATATTCGCCGGGGGGGTTTGATGTCAAAAACTTTATCTCTGAAATTTGTGCCAAATTTTTCCCGATATTGACCCAACCTGATGCCAAAATTCGCCCGATGCGTCAGCAAATCAATTATTTTTAGATTGGAATGATGATAAATATAGAGATATTTAGACATCAAATCATCAATATCCAGCATAGATTTTTGATGCATTCGCATAACAATCGCGGTAGTGTAAAGTTTGGTAATCGACGCCAGATCAAAAATAGTATTTTGATCTATACTGGCAGATTGTGAATTTGAAAAATTTCCCCAGCATTCATCTACCGTTATACGATTTTCTTTATATACAACAAATCCTCCACCCGGGGCGATATTGGATGTATTCAAATCTAAAAAAATACGATTATTCATAAACACATGATATTTGCTAATTTTAAAATAACTATATAATATTTAAAATTCTTGACACCAAAGTTAGAAATATATAACATTAAATTGATGTTAATTATTTCTAACAAATATTGCTATGCTTACTCCAAAATTTTACAAATGGACTCGAATTGTCGTCACCATCGTACTAGGTATCATCATTTCCCAAGCGGTAATTTTTGATAATTTATTTTTGGCATTAGTTTCAATAATCATTGCCTGGATCGTCCTGTTTTATTTACGCAGTAAAACAACCGAAATTCTGGCTGACGAACGCGACTACCAGGTAAGCGGCGAGTCGGCCCGCTGGGCGATAAATATTTTTGCCATTATCGCTGTTGTTTTTATTTTGCTTTTTAACTCCCAAAAAGGCATCAACCCGTCCTATGAAGCAATTTCCATTACCCTTTCCTATTCCGTTTGTCTTTTGATGATAATCTATACCTTGTTTTTTCGATTTTATCATCAATTGCAGTGGTTCAAAAACAAAGAAATCTGGGTTTTTGCTGGTATTGTGATAATTGGTATTATGATTATTGGAGGCTTGCGTTTGCTAAGTGGTGAAGACGACTGGATCTGTCAAAATGGTCAATGGATCGAGCATGGTCACCCATCCTGGCCGGCTCCAACTCAAGAATGTAAATAATATATGAAAAACAGAATTAAAGAAATTCGCACCGACCAACAAATGACACAGGAAGAGTTAGCCAAAAAAGTCGGAGTCCGACGGGAAACAATTGTTTTTTTGGAACAAGGTAAATACAACCCCTCGCTTTTGCTGGCGTATCGTGTCGCCAAAACCTTGGGGACTACTATCGAAGATTTATTTGATTTAAATTAGGAATCGATATTAAATTCTAGCCATTATTTTTTATCTCTTCCGGCTTGACGATCTTTGTTGTTTGATCGTAATTGTCGATCAATTCCACTCCACCGGTGGCCAATGATTTTTTGGAAACGACAATTCTCTTGCCACAACCGATCAGATCAGCATCGGCAAATTTTTCGCCGGCCGACACCTCGCGGTCGTCATATAAAACATCGATATTTTTTTCTCTCAGCGTATGATATATTTCTTCCGCTTCTTGATCTTGCCCGAGGGAAATCAGATGAAATTGAAAAGGTGATAACTCTGTCGGCCATAGCATGAGATTGTTGGCTTCGTCAAAATATATCTCCACAACTGTGGCCATCAATCTCTCCATCCCGATACCATAACAGCCCATCATCGGCATCAGATCCGCCCCTTTTTGATCTTTTACCGTTACTTTCATGGCACTGGTGTATTTGTATTCCAGCGGGAAAATATTGCCGACTTCGATGCCATTTTTTATTTCAATTTTGGCACCGCAGTCGGGGCATTTATCCAATGCTTGATCCGATAAAATCTCTTTGTTTTTGAATTCCGGGCAATTACAGCAATAGACCTTGTCCTCGCCGATATCGGTCAAAACTTGAAATTCATGGGAAAATTTTTCCGTAAATGCGCCCCCGGAAGCTTGTACGATTTGCGCCTCCAACCCACAGCGTCGGAAAACATTTAAATATGTTTGTTTCATCATTTGATAGTATCGTTCAAAATCTTTTTCGTCGATGTGAAAACTGTACATATCTTTCATGGTAAATTCCCGGCCACGCAACAGACCTGATTTGGCGCGGGCTTCGTTGCGAAACTTGGTATTGATTTGATACAAACTGACCGGTAAATCTCGATACGAGTCGGCATTTTTGCGAAAAATATCAACCACCTGTTCCTCATGACTGGGGCCCAAACCCAATTCCTCTTGATTGCGACCGAAAGTTTTGTAAAAGATATCTTTCATTTCCTCGAAGCGACCGGTCTCATCCCAGAGGGTTTTTGGTTGCAGTACGTTCATTTTGATTTCTTGACCGTCGGCCAGGTTCATCTCATCTCGAACGACGGCTTCAATTTTTTCCATAACTATTTTGCCCAAAGGTAGCAAGGCATATACTCCGGCCATCTGTTTTTGCACCATACCGGTTCGTTCAAAATACCGGGCGTTTTTGCAGTCCGCTTCCTTCGAGGCGTTTTTCTTGGTTTTGATAAAAGATTTTGAGAGTTTCATAAACGAAATATTATAATATTGTGGCATTATTATACTATATATCAAGGATACTCGAGGAATTATTTTCGATTTTGGGTTTTTTTATTTGGGAGCCGATTGAGAAAACAGACAAAACCGTAAATCGTAAAGAACATAATAGCCAATACTACGATAGCTATAAAAAGGATGACTCCCAATGAAATAACCATTTCGGTGCCGGTGGGAGCGGGGATGTCGGCCAAAAGTGTGAAAAAATTAGCCATGATTGTTTTTTGTTAATTTATAAAAATAATTTAATGAAAATATGATTATGACAATTTGGATGATAATAACGAGGGGAATGTAGGTGGTCAGTGTTTTGTCCACGTCGAAAAAAGTTATCAGCGCACCCAAAATTAGAGCACCGCAAGGTAAACCAAAGGCCCAGCCGGGACGACCGGGCCACAACAAAGCGACGGCGGTGAGTGTTACCGGCATAGTGACTTGATACGACAATGCACCAAAGAAAGCCAGATATGGAATATCGGCGCCCAAATATAATAAGGGTATCGACAAAATCAATCCGATAAAACAAGTTTTTAGCCAGCCAAAACGATCGGCGACAAGACCGGCAAGCATTTTGCCGATGACTACAAAAATTACGAGCAATACCGCTAGAATAAACTCCGATTTCCAGGCAAAAACCAAAGACATGCCTACAATTGATCTAAAACCAACCACCAATAACAATCCCAACAACACTAACCAGAAGGTATTATTTCGGGATATTTTTTTAATTTGGTAATCTATCTTGATGGGAGGTATCAGATAGAGAACGAAAATTGATAAAACTAAAATGGCAATCAAAATAAGACAAAATTTTTCCGGATGATGACGTCCGAGCCATGTTCCCAGGAATAGTCCCAAAGCGCCCGGACCGACATAGATCCCGGGAGCGGATGCTTTTTGAGGAGTGATATTGAAACTGATGGTGCCGGCCGAGACATGAAAAATTGCATTGGCCAAGGCGCAGAGTGTGATTGATAGCCATGGAGAAATAAAATAGGCCAAAATCGAGGTGAGCAACACTCCCAACGAAAGTGCAAGGGCCTGATACGGGATTTGATAGTAATCTATAATCAATCCACACAGAGGTTGCAGACCAAAAGCCAACAATCCGTACCAGATGATTAAATAGACAAATTGATCGTCTACAACGAGGTTTTGGGTTATTACACTAAAAAGCAAATAAGCACACACCATGTCAACCAGAGCGTGGTTGATGGAGATAAAGCTCAGGTTTAAAATTTTTTTTCCGGTCGTTGAATCAGTTTTGACGGTAAAGGCAAACATTTTTGAAAGTTATCTAATATACCGGGGTGCAAATATAAGTAACATCGGAGGTGTATGTGCCGCTAGGTTGGAAATTGGTGATCTCCAGTTGGTAACCGATACGGGTAACACCAATACCGGCGATAGTACCATCTACCGGTGTGTTGTGGTACATGACTTCGAGAGGAGCGGACGTAAACCCGGACCAGAGGTTGGTGGAGAATCGATCAGGAATGCCGGTACCCAAAGTGAAATCTTCCGTAGTGTAACCAAAATACCCTTCGGTGCCGGAGCCGGGTGGAGTATTCCAAGGAGCGGGGGCGGTGTTAGTACCGGTAAAGTTGTTGATAGTGTCGATACCGGAGGAAAGGTTGGCGGTGTATTGGATAGTAACGGTGTAACCCCCGGAAGCATTGGTTCTGACTTCCAATTCCTGGGCGGCAACACGATTGTTCGCGCCGTTAATAATTCCAAAATTAACGTCGGTGGGAGCAGAAACAATATTGACCGGGGTGCCATTGACAGTGCCACTATTGATACCATATACAGTGAAAACCATATAGCTGGGCACGGTGGCGGTAACGTTGGTATTGGAGGCAATGGAATCTTGATTGGTCTCAACAGCAGTCCAGATTTGATTGTCTCCAACGCCATCTTGTTGCGACCATGTATAGTAAACTGAGGGATCGTTAATTGCTATTGATGGATTGGTTTTAATGGTGCCGGAATTGGTACGAATGGTTGGACGCCATTCAAAATCATCCAGATCCAAGACCCCTGTCCATATTTGATTGTCCGAAGCCGAGCCCCAACTGACATAGACATTGCTCAGATAAATCTGAATATCGGCGATAGTCGAGAAAGTGGGTTCAATTAGTCTTTCATGTTTCCAACCGTTTGATGTGGCATTTACCACCCCCAGTCTTTGGTTGAGATAATAGCCGGACAAGGGTTTATAGTATTCACATTTCAAATAAGAAACAACTACATTACCATTGTCGACTTCGATTTTGGGCATTTGATCGACAAATTCACAAAAGTTGGATGAATCAAGTTCATTTTCCATCCAACCCGTGCCATCCGTATTCATCTGCGATAACATCAATTTGTGCCAACCGGGTGTGGCGCTGTCATATCTGGACCAGACAATAAAGAGTTGATTGTTGTAAATTTTAAAGTCAGGTGAAGAATTGAAAAAAGTTGAAGTGCGAGGAGTGGCGGTAAAGCCGGTGCCATTGGTATTCATCTCAGCCGTCCAGATTTGGGATAATCCGCCCGCGTCTTTTTCGTCCCAAGTGTAATATATTTTAGATCCCAAAACATATAATTTGGGATTGGTTTTGTTGAATAAAGAGGTAGTACGTTTCGTAGCTAACCAACTGGTGCCATCGGAGTTCATTTCGGCGGTCCAGATCTGGTTGAAACTGCCGTCGTATTCCTGCCAAACATAATAGATTTTTGAGCCGGAGATGGACATATGAGGATATTGTTTATTGTAGCCGGTAGTTGTCTGTTTGGTGGCAGTCCAACCGGTGCCGTCGGTGTTCATTTCGGCCGTCCAGATCTGGTTGAAACTGCCGTTATATTCTTGCCAGACGTAATAGATTTTTGAGCCGAGAGTTTCAACCTCCGGGTGTTCTTTTTCAGCCGGAGAAAATGTTTTTTGGGTTGGTGTAAAAACCATACCACCGGTAGCAAGAGCAGGATTTGAAAATGAGTTTGAAAATACAAAAAAAACCATGAAAAACAAAAAAGTTCTATGGGACGCAAGAAATAATTGACCTATCCAAGGCCATTTTTTGTAAATGATTGAAGTTTTTTTCTTCATGCGTATTGGTATGCTAACATTTTTTATTGTATCATTTTTTTGGACAATTATTCATGAATAAGAATAGATGATATTTGGGGAAATTTTTAAATCTGGGCGAACTTTTTTAAAAAAAGTTCGCCCAAATCGTAAAATACATTTTCAATGGATATTTATGACAAATCAGGATCGATAAAGATGGTCATAAACGGTAATCCCACGCCAGTCATATGGGTTTCAATTTGGTAAAAAATATCGTTGCGAGCATCTTCATAGGCGGCGGTTGCCATTTGACTCGGAATACCTCCGGTAATAAAATATTGTGTTAGAAATACGGCGGCACTTCCCGGAGAGGAGGCGACTTGATAGGCAAAATCTTCGCCAAATATCGCAGCATAGATCTCGGCTTCGACCGTCCAAGTAATTTGGAATGCCAAAGCATGCGGTGCTAAAATCGCTCCAACCGATAAACCGGTATTTAAAACATCGGCAGCAATTTTTTCTTTATAGATTTTTTGTTCAATCGGATCGTTGGCATTGGAAAGTTGATAAGAATCATAAACCACCTCGACGGCGCCGGCGGCAACAGCCAAACCAACAGCGGCTTTGGTGCCGGCCAGCTTGGCAAATTTAGTGGCTTTGCCGGTGTAACCGACTGTCCTGTTGGCAATACCAATCATAGTGGAAGCGGTACTAATGCCGGTAACGGTGGCGCGGGCCGAATAATAG
This sequence comes from uncultured bacterium, assembly GCA_938004065.1. Lineage (GTDB taxonomy): Bacteria > Patescibacteriota > JAHJAL01 > JAHJAL01 > JAHJAL01 > CALKWM01. The sequence continues at coordinate 90,795 of CALKWM010000039.1, read as the reverse complement.
GCCACATCGACCGCTTCACCATTTTTTACGGCAATGTAAGCATCATAGGAATCACTGGAAATTGACGCAACTCCGGCAACAAGAGCAAAAGCACCCACAGCTTGGCTGTATTTGGGTTGGCGCGCCCAATGATTGTCCGGCAATTGGTCGATGTCATCGATACCGTTAAAACGGCTTAGTTCGATTGATTCACTCATCGAAATTACACTGTTGTCAACATTGAGACCGAGATTGATAAAATTCATGACAGTTCTGGTTGCTTCGTATCCGCTATAAGGATGAGTAGCTTGCGGGTCTTTGGTGATATTGGCGTACCATTCGGATGAGAAATGATAATTGGGATTGGTAGTTTGCCCGGAAACAAAATTTTCCGCCGGCCAGTCGGTATTCAATTTGTCCATATTGTCCAACTCCTGGGTCATAGTTTTCATATTTCCCTGATCGTTGTTAAAAAAGGTTACGCTGCGGGAAATACCGGTTAAGTCCCAGTTAACTGAAGCGGGAAGATATTCAACTTTGTTATTTTGTTTTTTGATCCAAACCGGAGTAATTTTCAAGAATCCGCCACCGATAGTTGCTTTGTCAGCGGGTAAAGTGATGGTTGTTTCAAAAACGCCATTGTCGATGACCCAAGCAATGGCTAGATTTTCGTCAAGCGGAGTATTGTTGTCATCGTCAAAATTATCATTATCATAGAATGAATATATGAATCCAGGTTGTTGATAATTATTTTCGTTTAGCAAATACATATCATTGTAAAGTTGCGCGTCTTTGAATTGCAGAGTGAAATTGTTTTCTTTATGGGAATATATTTTAATCGGTTGCAACAGATAACGGAAATATTGGTCTTCACTTGGATATTTTATTTCCTCACTATTTTTGATTGAAACGTGAGTATAATCAGTGATGTCATCATAGTAAAAACGATATTCGTTGGGGTGAAGCAAACTGGCACTGTATATGTAGTCGTGTTCGTGTTCATAATCATTTGTTTTTTCAGTATCATCAACACCGATATCCGATGGGCTAATATCCTGAAAATCATAGGCAATCATTTTATCGGCACTAAAAGCCAGATCAATTGCTTTTTTGTAGTATTCTTCGGTCATGGTACTTTTTTTGCTACCTTCATTTTCTTCGGTACCCAGGTAGTTTAACCAGGAGCGGGGAGGAATAATTGAGTATTGCTTGACGTATCTTTCCACCCAACCATCCATGCCCCAAGCCAACATATCGATTTCATTGCGAACCATGCCTTTTTTCTGTTTATCCTGCCAACCGGTTGGTTCGCTAGGATCGATAGCACCGGAAATGTCTTTGTTGTCAGTTACACCATCACCATCGGTGTCGGGATTGTTAGGATTTAGACCAAATAACTCCTCGTTAGTATTGATGACGCCGTCACCATCACTATCAAGTTCAGCAATTGTAAGTTCGGTTTCGTTGGCGGTTGAATTGTCGGATCCTTCAATTAAATTTCCGTTTTCGTCCAGATCCCCGGAATGCGTGCCTTCATTGCCGGCCGGGAAATAATTGGAAATTGATTCTTTTTTGAAAGCGACATGATTGTCTTCCGAATTGGCTCGATAAGCCCTGATGATTAAAGTACCATTGCTATCAATGGCGCTAGCGGGAATAAAAACTTGGCCCCGACAGGTATAGCCGACCGGATCGGTTGATGTCGAAACATTTACCAGATGAACCGTCTGATGACACATACCGGCCGGCAAAGGTGTTTTATTGCCATTTTCTTCCGCATCTCCTCCGCGTTGATTTGTCTCTCCTCGAAAAATATCACCATTATCTTCCGAAATTTCCGAATCGTTACGGCAATAATCAAGTTCAAAGTAAGCGTCATAACCACGATCACCACTAACTTTATTGGTAGCTAGTACTTCCATATCCAGTTCCAATTCCTGTAAATTGGTAGGTAGATTGGTGATGGTCCACTGGGCGTAATGATTTAACCCCCGGTCTCGTAGCCAATCCCAACCGGCAATACTATCGCCATTGCTTTCGTAACTCACATAGTCAGCGTTAAAAAATGGCGGGGGAGCGATAGGAGCGGGGATGGGAGCCAAATTACCATTGGTGATTGCTTGATCGTCTGACTTGTCTATCGGAGTCCATTCACCTGCTGAAGTGGGATTATTTCCGGAGATTATTTGATTCTGATTACTGACATTGTCACAACCGGCCACGCTCAATATCATGGAGGCAAATAAAAAGGTGGCAGTAAATTTAGAAAAAATATTCATAAAGATATATTAAAATAATTATTTATGAGTAGTGCTAAATAAAGATAAATAATTTGATGTGGATCCCCGATCCTGCATCACAAGCATTCGCCGGACAGATTCACTGGACAAGTTATCGTCCATCCAGGGCGGATCGATTCGAGGATGACAGATAAAAAAACTAGAACAATTGGTTTATTTATAATTCTTGATTTTTTGAGCAATTTTAACAGCGTATCCTAAAACATCTTCATTGCTCAGTTTGGAACCGGAACCGCGATGAACGGTGATAAATTTATTGTCATCCAAAATCAAATATATGGTGTTGATGTTGCCATCTTCCTGGTATGCAACCATGTTCCGCATGGGGATTGATGGTTCTTCTTTAGTAGTGCGATCCATCATTTCCTGACCTTTTTTTTGATTTTCAATCGACAAATAATCCAAAACTAACAATAAACCGGCACTGTCTTCACCGGCAAATGTATAATGACAGGTGTAAATGTTGGTATCGGACAAAGGATTTTCAGCGTTTACCACTTCACGACCGGTAATTCCCTCGATAAATTCGGCGGTAAATTGGCCACAAATATCTTCAATTATATAGTAATCTTTCGATTCCCGAGTCGGTTCACCGGGAAAACGGACAAAACCATCCGGGTCGGTGGTTAATTCGGAAACATAATCACTACCACTGTTATCAAATAAGTCGCCTAGTTGATTTTGGGCGTAATCGGGAGAAGTGGGAACAATTTGACAGCCGGTTAAGGCAAATAAAATAAGGGTCAGGATTTTTTTCATTGAATATTTTTTTAAGAATAAAATTGGTATAAACTATTACATGCCTTTCTAAACATTGCGAGAAAATATGGGAATATTGATAAATAAATAAATTAAACTTATCAAACCTATCTGCGCCCTAGGCGCATCCGCCTTGGGCGGAAATTATCAAACGTATCAAATTTTTTTGTTTGCGATTTAATTGGATATTGATAATTGGTAATTAATTTAGTCTCCACAAAATTCTTCTCCTTTTTCCAGCTTGATATCACTCAACAAATGCCACTCACCGGTGGGTTTGAGTGAAAAATTTAATTGCCGGTGGGCATGATTGCCGCAACCGATAAAATTGTAAGCGATAACCGATACCAGATAACCGTCATCAAGTTTGTTGACAAATTGCCGGTATTGACCAAACTCTGGAGAAAGATAACAGTTGGTGGCGTAAATGTAAGCTATGGCTTCTTCCGGGGATTTAATATTGTTTAGATAACTGGGAAGCTCGGTCTGTTGGGATATCGTCTGATCGTATTCATCAATCAAAACATAGCCACGGGGCCAAAGTCCGCCACACAATCGTAAATAATTATCCCAATTGTAATCAGAAGCTTCCAGTTCGATTTCCTGAAATTTGCCATCATCGGCGTTGGTCAGATATTGCCAGTAATTGTCTTGATTGATTTGCGAAATAACGGACTGGTCGAGGATTGAACCATCCGGTTTTTGGACTTTTGAAGGGACACAGCCGGCGAACGAAAACACAAAAAACACAACAAGGGAAAAATGTAGTGTCTTGATATGCTTCATAGTGATTTTGTTTAAATATGTTTCGTCTGATTTAAATATACTATAGAATAATTCAAAATTAAAAATTATGAATGCAATTGCTATATTGGAATATCTAAAGGAAATGCTAAATTGTTAAATGGTTAGAAAAACAACCGCTCGTCTTTTTTTACCCCGTCGCCTTCTCCCGAATCTCCTTCTTCCACCTCCCCGGGTAGTTCGAGATAGTCGATTTTTGGTAGAGCGTTACCGATCACACCTTGCAGATCGCCATAAATGCCGGCGGTATTTTCCATCACTTTGATGATATTTTTTTCCTCTTTTTCCCATCGTTTGTTGTAATAGATGCGTTCTTTATCGATTTCTTCTTTGCGAGTACGAAAATATTCCACCCAAACTTCGATGCGTTGTTTGAAATCATTGCCAATCAGATAGTTGTAAACCGATTCGGCTTTGGTGGCTTTGCCTTCATTGGCCAGTTGCGAGTTTTTAATTCCCATCAGTTGTTGCCGGAGAGCGTGGCAAAGTGGTATTGAAGAGGTGAGATTGCTAACCCAAATTTTGTCCATTTGGCCAAAATTGTTTACTCCTTCCGGCAAAGCGTTGGAAATCAAAATTGCCAATTCCGCTTTCAGAGCACGCTGATCTTCCACCAGTTTTTGCACCCAGGAAGGCGACCAATTTTTGGTGTTTTTTAATTCCCAAACGATAGTACCACAAATCAATCCGCCACGAGTTCTAACTGTCTGAATGATATCAGCGCCACGGATACCTTTGGGTACTTCACTGATTTCATCAAACGGGAATTCATTTTTTAAAGCTTCTTCCAATTTAAGTTCCAAAACTTCACCTTGGGTTTGTTGGGATCCTTGTTCCAGCTTGCGTTTCATTTCCATCACCTGTTTTTCCATGTCTTGAATTTTTTTGTCTTTTTCCGCCATTTTCATGTTTTGTTCGCTCTCAAATTCCTGCTTGGCGGTTTGTTTGATTTTTTCCTGTTCAAAGAGTAGTTTTTTCTCAAATTCGATTTTCAGTTTCCCTTCGGCGTCGCGGGCCAAACGGAGTGATTTTAAGGTTTCGGAAAGCTCTTTTTGCAAAGACAGATTTTGTTTCTCCTGTTCGGCGGCCAGTTCTTTGGTTTGTTTGATTTTGGCTTCATATGCTTTCTGCGCTTCGGAAATTGCTTTTTGCCTGATCTCGGATTTGGTTTTTTCGATCAAATCGGCATTGGTTTGTTTGATTTTTTCGATTTCGGTTTGGTATTTTTTGTTCAAATCGGCAGCAATTTGCTGTTCGATGTCTTTTTTGAGCGCTTCAGTGATTTCAATTTCGTGTCCGCATTGAACGCATTTGATGGTGGTCATGGTTAAAAGTAAGTGATAAGAAAAGTGAAAAAAATGAATTGGAACAATTTAAAAGGGGCATTTATAGCATATCAAAATATGAGGATAAAATATTGTTTATTATTGACAATAATTCTATCTGGAATTATATTTTAGGTATCTTTAACAATACGAAGGAGGAATGCGGATGCGACTGTTATTTGACGAATTTGTGGAATGTCACAAAAATGGCTGGGGTGTCCATAGTATGGCGTGGACCAAGGATCGGAAATACATGATTAGTGCCTGCATAACCGAAATCAATGTCTGGACATGGCCGGCAATGGATCGTGTACATACTTTTAGTATGTGCAGTGAGGAAGGGAAAGGTCAATTTTTTAAGAATTTGACGATCAATCAAAACGGTAGAATATTTTTTACCACTTCCAATTCCAAATTGTACGAGTTGTATGAGTTTGGAGAACGGGTCTGGAAAATGGGGGAGATTGATCTGGGTGGTATTGCAGATACTTTTTTGTCAACGAGTATGGTCAGTTACCGCCAGTCACAGGACAATTATAAAACATATCTGGCGTTGAATCATTTTGGAGAATATTCAGATGATAAAAGCGCTACTGATATATTTTATATTACAAAAGGACATGGGTATCGCCCATATAATTCATGGAACTATGGCGCCTACAGTATGAAAATCATTGATATGATTTTTTCTTCCAATCAAATACTGTTGGTGTCATTTGGACCAAACAAGAGTGAACATTACTCAAATGGCACATGGATGTGGGATTACAAGAAAGACCGGATTTTGAAAATCTTGGCCAGTTGTTGTCGGATGTCTTTTTCACCAAACAATAGGTATCTGGCCTGTGTTTGTCCGGACGAGCTGAAGATATTGAAAAAAAACTGGGCCGGCCACAAATCAATACAGTTTGAAAATAGTGTTCTAACAAAAAAATTAATTTTCAACCGCGAAGATAACCCAGTTAATATCGTATTTGATAATACCGGGAAATACATTGTCTACAGCGGGTATTCTCAAAAAGCAAATGGTGTCGAATGCAATCTAAATCTTGTCGATTGGAAAAAAGAGACGATACTACAAAATTTATCGATCGACAATATAACGTCGCTGGCCTTTTCACCTTGTGGGAAATATTTACTGGTGGGTGAAAGAAGGGTGGGGTTGGCGATGTTTAAAATAACATTTTAATGACAAATTTTTACATAACTCCGATTATTTTGGGGTTATTTTTTTTGATGTCTGAATGTTTCTAAAATAGGCAATTGGTTGACTGGGACTGACTGATATGTATATGATTTTTATAACATTAACAATTTGGAGGGATTGGCATGAAAGACAAGAAAGATCTGAAGGCCTTCGGGAAAATGCTCACTAATATGCGCCTTAGATCAGGAATCAAGAGCAGAAGACAATTGTCAATCAAGACAGGTGTTTCGGATACACATATCGGAAATCTGGAAAAAGGAAAAAATCGACCTTCAAAATATCTGTTGTGGTCAATAGTTGCCGTTCTTGATCTGACCAGCGAGGAAATAGTGGAGATGTATTTACTTTGCGGATATGATGAAAATGAGGCAAACTATATGATAGAAAGAAAAAAAGCTAAGAATATCACCTTTTCTGAATTGTTAGCTGAATTTATGCGAATGAGCGGGTGAATTTTTTTTAAAATAAAATCAATCAGGGCATCAAATATTTAACTCGGACTGAACAGGTCCGGGTTTTTTAAAAGGGATTAGTTTGAATATTATGAAATTTTTATTTGTGATTGAAAAAAATTGAAACAACCGATTGAAATTTATTGTGATGATAATTTTTTGACAACTTCATCGGCTGTTTTTTCCAGACCGGTGGGAATGGGGATTCTGATTGTATAATACTGTCTTGAGTAACGGTTGGGTGTGGAGTAAACAATTTCCAGAATATTGATATTGCCCATATTGGTGCGAGCGCCTTCAAATCGGGCTCCCCACCCGACCCAGACGTGAAGTTGATTGTTCAATAAACAACCATTGGCACCAACTCGACATTCGACATCTGGCTCATTGGCCAAGCGTTCATAACTGCGATTGTTTAGAAATACCACTCCCATGATCAATAAGTTAACAAAAAACAATACCAATGCCACCACCCATCCCGATTCCGGGTCGAAATACCAGAAAAGTCCGCCAAATATTACTGAAAAAAACAAGACAATAAATTGCATACCGCGTTGCTCACCGCTACGGAATTTTTTTTCATCTTCGGCAAAACGCTGCCATTCGATTTGGTGATATTTGAAATGTGCCAGCAATTTGTTTTCGTCCATCAACTGATCGAAAACGCGAGCGCGATGATAGTAAAGCATGGCCACAATCGGACCGGTGATGGCAAACAAAATTCCGACCATGATCATGGCCCCACCGCCATTCATCATATCAATCGGAAATATTATCGGTGCCAAAAAAACGAGTAGCCCGATTAATCCTACGCCAAGCCAGATTAGCAAATTTCTTTTGGATGTGTTTTGCATTAATAAATTGAAAAATAAGTATTGGTGATTTTATTATAACGCACAAATAGCGCAAACATTACAATACTATGTGAAATATATATTTCATTTTTAAAAATGTAATGAGAAAAGAATTATTGATTGTAAATTTTTTTTATTAAAAAAAATATGTATTGTTTAAGTTTATTTAGGATTTATCCAGATATTTCTATCATATATTTTATTTGTTTTTACCGATCGTAATTTGATTTTTGACATAGAGCTTGCATTTTTTTACACAATATAGTATAATCAATGGATTTGTAATAATTATATAAAAATAAAAAATTAGATGAAAACAAAAATTGTGAAATGGTTGTATTTGATATTGCCCGTTGCGGCAATTGTGTTTATTTCGGCAGTCAGTCACGCCTCAGTTGGTGAATTGATCAAACTGGAAGCGTCGGCTACCAAAGTAAAATTTAATGATCCGTTAACATTGAGCTGGACAATGGATGCCAATTTGTTGAGTGGTGGCATGAAATGTTATGACTGGGATGGTGAATTGATTACAGAAGCGACAGGATCAAAAACTATCGAGCACATAAGACATCAAAATAGATTTCAAATTGGTTGCAGTATGATTACGGAAACCGCTGTTAACACTATTGCTACCGCCCATGCCAGCAATATGATCGAAATTCAAATCGATACCAGCGAGCCGGTTGTTTTGAGCGAAACGCCATCTTTCGATTCCAGTAAAACTGACGATGATGTAACTTTGGAAATAACAATGAATAATAAGAGTTATAAAGTTGGTAGACAAGGAGCGATAGGTAATCAGTCATATAAATATACATATATCGATACACCGGTGACAACTGGAACAATATCATGGAAATATAATACTGATAACATAAGTGATTGTTGGTTTGGGGCTACTGAGTTAGGCAACTATGTACGAGAAAACGTTTATGAAGAAGTAACAAAAAATAATTTGATTCCTGGTTATCCTGATTATAGTGTAAAATCAAAAAGAATGAAACCAGAGGGACAAGCATCTTTTGATCTTTCTAAAGATAAAAATATAGTATTAGCTTGTTGGGATAATAATAATGTGGCAGTGTATAAACAAAAAACTGCTAATATGCAGATTTTGTTTTACAATATTGAAGGCGGTAGTGATGCACCAAGTGAAACTCCTTCCACTGATTTATCAAAATCCAGTGATCCTTTGAAATTAACTATGAAAGTGGGAGACAAAACATACAAAGTGAGCGGAAAAGGTTTTGATTATACTTATGACACTGCCAATCAAGTGATGACCAAGGACAATATGGGTACAATGGAAGTTTTCACCAAGGGAAAAACCGCTACCTTGGAATGGGAAGCCGATTCATCTATTTTTAAATATTGCCAAAGTGATGGTCAAGAAATGAATAATTGGCCATTGGGCGATTTGTCATCGTCCGGTAAAAAAGATATTAAAATTGGCGCCGGTACGAATTTATACCAGATTACATGTACCAGTGGCGACAAATCTTCTTTATACACCGGAGAAAGTAAAATGGCTCGAGTCTATATTTCCACCAGCGAAACAAATGGTTTGACTATTATCAGTGACGAAGATGGAAAACAAATAGTAGTTGATGAAGATGAAAAAAAAGAGGAAATAGCAGACAAAGAGGACGAGAGTGACGATGAGTCATCTTTGAAAGACAAAGATGATGAAATAACAAATGGTGAATGGATCGATTACTCCTCCATGCTCGAGATGCCAAAAGTTACAGCTGACAGTGGCACTCCAAAATGTACCGAAGTACCGGAAGAAAAATTTCATGGTTGCTACTACAAAGGTAAAATTGATGACAAAGTTGATTTTCCTGATCAATCAACTGTATTGGGAGGAGAGATGGTTTTAGGAAATCGGATAGATCATGACTGGGGAACAGAGAAAATTATCACCGGTCTGGATGGAGTTACATATACTGACAATGTATCTGCCATCTGGAGAGGTGAATTTTACTTCGGTGAGGGCGACTATCTGTTTAAAGCAACCGCTGATGATGGAGTGAAAGTGATATTGGATGATACCGATAACCTAATTTATAAATGGTATCCACAACCTAGAAATACTCATATATCCGACTTAACACACTTATCGGCCGGATACCATACTGTTACTGTCCGATATTATGAAGAGGGCCACAAAGCGGCGGTTAAAGTCTGGTGGGAACATCAGAAACCGGCGATTGAAGCTGAGGAACTGTCAAGACAATTGTCAATTTTTGAACAGTTAATTGATCAATTAAAAGATCTGGTGCAAAAGGTTTTGAATTTTTTCGGAATTGAATAATTTTATTTAAATATCAATATAAATAAGAATAAAAACAAAAAATAATGAAAACTTTAAAGAAAAACATCAAGAACCTGATACCGATACTATTGTTGTTATTGTTTGGGATTGGATCCGGTTCAATAGTTTCTCAGGTTAAAAATGTTGGAAATTCACAAGCGCAAGAAAGTTCTAACGCTTCATGTGCCAATTACAATGGTAATAATGTGCCATGTAATATCAATGTTGGTTGCGGACAAGTTTCGGGGAAAATTGTTCCCAATACCAAATTGGATATAGTTATCGATGCCTCACTAGAAAACCCCTGGCAATGCGATAAAAGTACACTTTGTTCGGATGGGATCAAAGTAGCTTCTACTACCAGTGATGGGGAAGGTAATTTTAGCATTGGTTTTGATACCACTAAATGGGGTGGCCCACATCTGGTTTTTCCCTATTATATAAAACCCGATGGAAATTATGATGTTGTTTACAATAATTCTAATGGTCAGCAGACATTTCCGATGAGTTGTCCGGCCAATTACACAACCGCTCCATCCGGTGATTTTACTATTACGGGAGTAAAAGCCAATTCAATCGGTACCAGATACGAAGTGTCTGTTAATTTACCGGCACAATTGAATAATGACAAAGACAAAATCGGAAATTATACTTTGCAAAAATTGAAAGGCGATCGTTTTTTTCCGGTTGGTGGTTCTTCTCCACAAAATATGTATGGAACAATTCAGGACATTAGTTCCAACTTCGGAATTGATCCATATGGAGTATATCAAGTAATAGTAGCATACAAAGACCATTCCAATGATATGGTTACAATGCCGTATGACAGTAGCAAAGCAACACCAGCTTCCACACCGACTACAACTACTCCAACTACTACCCCTGCACCCATAACAACAACTCCAACCACACCCGCACCTACCACCAATCCGGCACCGACCACAACTACCACCCCAAGCACAAGCACCGATATCTATGTTTCTCCGGTTGTTCCTGATCCTCCCAAGACCGCACCACAGGTTTCCGGTTCTTTTACCCAGGCCTTAACCGTTTGCGGCACGACTGAATTTTATGTTCAACAGGCGAGTAAAGTCGCTATGTATTTGGATGGGGACAAAAGCACCGGTAAAAAATTCTTTGAGGGGTCACTAACAGATGCCGGCATGACTGACCGCGGTGGCGTTGGAGCTTACGGCGGACGAAATTATCAATACAAATTTGATGAAAAAGCATATCCGGGCATGCACTTAATTTCCGGTTATGCAATAGCCAGCGATGGCACAGAAAAACAATTTTCCAATTCGGTATCATTCTTTTGCGCGAGCTCAAGCACTTCAACCACTTCTTCTTCAACTTCTTCCTCTACTTCTACTTCCAGTGACGCAACCAAATCTACAGATGATGACACGTCTGACTATGCCACGACGACTTCAACCGCCTCTGTTTCGGTATTTGGTAACAGCAAAGAAAGTTTGAATGTGAAAAAAGGTGACACTGTAAAATTTACCTGGTCAATTGAAGGAATTGAGCCGGTAAATTGTTTCAATGATTGGTCGGAAAACTTATCCGGCAAAACCGGCGAGCAAAGTGTGGTAATCGAACATGATTATGACCGCACGTATTTCGTTGTTTGTCATGATCCGGTATCAAAAAATTATCTATCTGATTCGGTTAAAGTGTTGGTGACATCGGACACCAAAGTCCAAACCGATGAAGAAAAAGAAAAAGAAGCCAAAATCAATACTACCAATTATTTAGTAATTCCGGAAAAATCGCCAGTTAACTGTGACGAAACACCGGAAAATAAATTTCATGGTTGTTATTACAATGGTATTATTGAAGATTTGGTTTACTATCCTCCGATGGAAAACGTAATTGGAGGTGAATATATCGATGGCGATGTGGTCAATCATGAATGGGGATATGACTCATTGATTACGGATATGAATGGTGAGAAACATAGCGACAATGTATCGGCCATCTGGCGAGGAAGATTTTACTTTGAAGATGGATATTATACTTTCCATTCTGTCACTGATGATGGAATGAAGGTCAATGTGGAAGGACTGGGAGATATTTTATACAAATGGTACCCGCAACCAAGAAATGCGCATAACTCAGATGTTTACCGGATCAAATCAGGCTGGAAAACTGTGACAGTTCGTTACTTTGACAAAGCGGATAAAGCCACCGCCAAGTTCTGGTGGGACAAAGAATCGGATTTGGAAGATGCGGCTATTCAAACTCAATTATCTACATTTCAGCAACTAATAACCGATTTACAGGATATTATAGACAAGATATTGAAGTTTTTGGGAATAAAATAATATCAAGGTTCCCCGCCCAAGGCGGGTGCGCCTCGGGCGCAAATATGCAATGAACAATTAGTTTAGTGATTTAATTTATTATTGTTTGTTCGAATGAAACTGCCGGTGTTGTGCCGGCAGTTTCTAGTATGCAAAAAAAATGCCTCAATTTTCTAGCTTAATTTAAGATTAATTTAAGATTAAGTAATAATGAAAATAGGTGTTATAATGCATACTGTCGATATTTTGGTTCTTTAAAAATAGATTTTAAGCGATTAGAAAGGATGAGTTAAGGTGAATTTACAAGCAAAGACTACTGTTGTAATTATGTTTTTGTTTATAGTCTTGGTAGTGATTTTGTATCTAATATCCAATGTAATTTTTTTGAACAGTTTTGCGGAAATAGAAGAGTCGAGGATGCAAAAAAACTTGGGTAGAATAAAAAGTTTTTTTGATAAAGAAATTGACGATCTGGAACGAACGACAGAGGATTGGGCTTGTTGGGATGATAGTTGCAAGTTTGTTCGGGGAGATTTTGAAGATTTTTCGACAAATTATCTCAATGAGAGCGATTATATCAACACTAAAGTCAATGTGATGGTTTTTATGGATAAAGATCACCGAGTTGTGTATTCCAATTCATATGATTTTCAGGAAAAAAGGTTCAACGGGTCGGTGGAAGAATTGATAAAATTTGTCGAAAAAGATCATCCGCATGAGTCATTTTTTGGCGGTTTTATAGATTTGAACGGACGAATTATTTTGGTAAGCACAAAACCAATTGTAAAATCAGACAGAACCGGCACACCGCAAGGTAAATTGATATTTGGCAGGTACGTTGATAAATATTTTATCAATGACTTGTCCGAAAAAATGGAATTGCCACTTACGATAGTTGCGCCACTTCGTGATGACGCTATCAAACTTTCTGACAATACTATCGCCGGTTATAAAAATATTTATGATCCGCAAGGGAAAGCAATTTTTACAACAAAAGTTGTCTTGCCACGAGACATCTACAAACAAGGCAAAAATAGCATAAGGTATAATTTCCTCATGTTTCTATGCTTTGGGTCAGTATTTTGTTTTTTGTTGATAAAATTCATTAACACAAGAATTATTTCCCGTTTGATAGAACTGGACACAAAAATATCACAAGTGCCACATCGAAAAAAAATGGATACCAGGCCTATCGGGCAGAGCAGGGATGAAATATCACGACTGACGGAAAATATCGATTTTATGATAAAATCGATTGAAGCTTATCAATGCGACTTGCTCGAGGCCAAAGATAAAGCAGAATGCGCCAATCGAGCCAAAACTAGTTTTCTGGCCAATATGAGCCACGAGATCAGGACGCCAATGAATGGAATAATCGGAATGGCGGATTTGCTGTCGGACACAAATTTAGACAGCGAACAAAGAGAATATCTCAATACTATCAGCAGTTCAGCCGATGTGCTATTGGCAATAATCAATGATATTTTGGATTTATCCAAAATAGAATCGGGCAATATCCAGCTCGATGAATCCAAAATAAATATTCGGGAGTGCGTGGAGTGCGCGATTGACATTGTTTCTCCCAAGGTTTATGAAAATACTTTGGAACTGAATTATTTCATTGACGAAAATGTCCCTAAAATTATTTGGGCTGATGGATTGAGATTGAGACAAGTTTTGACGAACTTGTTGTCAAACGCAACCAAATTTACCAAAAGTGGAGGGGAAATTATTTTAAGCGTTACAAAGAATGATGATGATTTGCTTTTTTCCGTCAAAGATACCGGTATCGGCATCGCGGAAGACAAGCTGTTTTTATTGTTTAAACCATTTATGCAAGCCGATAGTTCCACGACTCGAAAATACGGTGGCACCGGTCTGGGACTATCTATCACAAAAAGATTGGTCGAAATAATGGGTGGCAGAATCTGGGTTGAGACGGAAGAAAACAATGGCTCTACATTTAGTTTTACGATTAAGATCACAAGATCAGACAAATCAGCAAATTATGAGTCGGCTGTTTTACCACAATTGGAGGGAAAGAAAATCCTCATTGTGGACGACGTCGAGACCAATCGGATATGTTTGACAAACTACCTGATGGCCAGAAAGGTAAAACCGTTTGCCGCCGCTTCAGGCGCAGAGGCCTTGAATTACCTTAATGGTATCAAAAGAGACAAGTACAATGATGTGGATCTAGCTATTTTGGATATGCATATGCCAAAAATGGATGGATTGGAGCTGGCGAGAGAAATCAAAAAAATAGAACCTGATTTACCGCTAGTTCTGCTTTCTTCCGACGGCAAAAAATATGGTGACAAAAATATTTTTTGTTCCGTTATCTCAAAACCGATAAGTTATATTCAACTAAAAAAAGTTCTGGGGGAAATATTTGGTAAAAAATCACAAGAAACCCCCAAAAAAATCAGTAAAGAGAAGGCGGTATTTGCTGATATGAATTTGAGAATTTTGTTGGCGGAAGACAATTTGATAAACCAAAAGTTGGTTAAAAAAGTCCTGGAAAAGATGGGTTTAAGTCAGATTGATCTGGCGGTGAATGGACAAGAGGCAGTGGATCTGGCTATGAAAAATCCATACGACATAATTTTAATGGATTACCAGATGCCACAGATGGATGGTTGTGAGGCGACCAAAAAAATTCGGGAATATGAAAAAACAACCGGATCGAAAAGAAACATTATTGTTGCCCAGACCGCTCATTCTTTTCAGAAAGAAATGGATGAGTGTTATCAGGCCGGAATGGATGATATTATCACCAAACCATTTCAGCCGGCAAGGTTCAAGGAATTAATAAAAAAATTAATATAGATAAAAAATAAAGTAGGTAATTATTTTTTCAAGATTACCTATTTTTTATGCAAAAAAATCTCTAAAAAAATATTTGGAGAATTGACGACAAAAAAAGAAAATCAAATATTCAAGAAAGGTGGGTAAAAACGTATGCCCCGACCCAGATACCCAGAGCAATGGCCATGATTTGATAGAGAAAAAGGATAATTTTTCTAAATAAATTTTTGCCAAAACCAACCCGGTAATTTTTCATATCGTCAGCGACCAAAACCAGCAGGATAAAAGGACCAAAAGCCATCAGTAAAAACAAAATGGCACAGATTAGCCAAGCAATTTCGATATTATCGGATTGAAAAACCGCGTAATCGAGAAAATTCCATCCCAGCGACCCAAATAACGCAGTCCAGAATAGGTAACCAAAATTGAAAGCGGCGGGGACGACGTTGAAAAAATACATGCCACCAAAGATCAATAGACCAAAAATCGAAAGTGGCGTTAGATACGCGACACCCTCCGGACAGTGAACGGAAATCTGATATGCCCCACCCTCAGCGCAATATCCACCGACATCCATAACGGCGCGCATGGCGAAAAAAAGTATTGTAAGCGACACTACAAAACCAAACAAGCCAAAAAACAAAAAAATATAGTTATACCATTTACTCATTGATGTGATATTTTGCTAAACCGTTATAAAAATAATAACTACCAGATATTTTATCATTTATAACTTTGCCTGGCGGTAACATACGCACAATAGTCGCAATCCGGATGGGCAGGCGGGATATCGGATGATTGCAGACAGGCATAAATATCATTAAGCACTTGTTCTATCCAAGCATCGTGGCCTTCATAAGCGATCAAGGTAATGTCAAACTCCAGTTTGCCATCGAAAGCTTCCCGATCGGTACGACCATTGCAATAGACAAAATAGCCGATGTCGGATACTTTGAGACCATTTTGACGAAGCAGCCATTGATATATTTCCATCTGCCGTTTATAGCCGGTGTGCCAGTCTTGATTGAGAGCGGTAATTTGTTCTTGTTTGGCGGTTGATTTGTAGTCCACTACGATGTATTCATTTGCCGAATTGATCCAAAGATCATCGATTGCGCCGGTTATTGTCAGATTTGTTGGCTGGTGCAAGTATTGAATCCCGACAAAATTTTCCCGCCATTGTTCCAGTTGTTCATGTGCTACCGGATGAGCATCAATACCGTATTTTTCGATCAAAGGATGAGTAGTTTGATGACGGCGATGAATATCAAATTCCTGCTTGAGCAATTTGTCCACCGCGGAATTCAAGCTAAAAGGAAATCCCGGCGGGCGACCCACTCCCAGGCGACGATCGAGGTAAAAACAGCGGGGGCATTCGACAAATAAGTCGATTTTAGAGCGGGATAATTTGAACGGTGTTTTATCTTTGGGGTTATAAATATTTCTGGCTCGGTTGGCTTGATAGTATTGAGACATTTTAAAATTGGTAATTAATAAGGATAACAAATGAGGAAAATAATTGGCACTATGCAATAATAAATAATTTAAAAAATAATATAAATAAATAATTTCATACCGAAAATCGCATCAAATATTATTTGCATGAAATTTATTTTAAAAAAATATTTTTAATATTTGATGTTTTTGTTGTTAATTAATGTTTAACGGTTTAATTATACCTAATTTTTGTTTCTCAATTAATTCTTAATTATTCA
This sequence comes from uncultured bacterium, assembly GCA_938004065.1. Taxonomy (GTDB): domain Bacteria; phylum Patescibacteriota; class JAHJAL01; order JAHJAL01; family JAHJAL01; genus CALKWM01. The sequence goes on along the minus strand of CALKWM010000039.1, from coordinate 73,972 downwards.
TTATTCATTAGCGACCAAACGGGGTTATAATGTTAATATCGTGAAAAAAACAGCTATCAAAACCAATAACAGGAATAATTCCTGGAGTAAAATGATTGATTTACTTAAACCGTATGCCTGGTGGATAGTTTTGTTAATTGTACTGGCGTTGTTGAGTAATGCGCTCAATCTGATAGTGCCAAAAATAATCGCCGTGGCAATTGATGATTTTACCGCGGGCGTATTTGATATGCGACAAACCGGCTGGTATTTTGGTATAACAGCGATCGGAGTTTTTGTCCTGTTTTATCTGCAAAGTATAGTCCAGACTATCGCGTCAGAGAGAGTGGCCAGAGATTTGAGGCAAAAATTAATCGAACGAATTTCGTATCAAAATTTCGCCTTTATCCAAGAGAAAACAACTGCCAGATTGCTGACCAATCTGACGGCTGACATCGATTCGATTAAAATGTTCGTTGGCCAAGCAATAGTATCGATTGTCTCTTCCTTGTTTGTGATATTGGGTGTTAGTACTATCTTGATTTACATGAATTGGCGGTTGGCTTTGGCGGTGTTGGCAGTCGTGCCGATTATCGGACTGACTTTTGCGGTCATTTTTGGCCGGATCAAAACATTGTTTACCAAAGCCAGGGAGATCCTCGATCGTCTCAATCAGACTATTAACGAAAGCATTTTGGGAGCAAGTTTGATCAGAGTGCTTAATTCCCAGCAAACGGAGTACTATAAATTTTTGTCGGCCAATTTGGAAGCTAAAAATCTGGGGATGGAAATTCTGAAATTATTTGCCACGATGATTCCGATTATTTCTCTGGTGGCCAATTTGACTATATTAATTATCCTGGCTCTGGGTGGAAAGCTGGTTATTTCCGATCAATTGTCTCTAGGTGATTTTACTGCTTTTATGAACTATGTATCAATATTAATTTTTCCGATAATTATTATTGGTTTTATGAGCAACTTGATCGCCCAGGCAACCGCCTCTTATGAACGCATCGATGAGATATTGAACCAACCTGTACCCTGCGAAAACGGAAACAATAAAAACAGATTACGGGGCGATTTAAGATTGGAACAGGTGAGCAAAATTTATGGTTCAAAAACGGTACTAAAAAAAGTAACGATAGATTTCCCGGCCGGTAGCAAAACGGCTATTATCGGACCGACCGCGGCCGGTAAAACGCAACTCGTGTATCTTTTGATTGGATTAATCAAACCTGATTTTGGTAAAATACTTTTCGATGGTATTGATGTATCGGAACATGAACAGAATAGCTTGCACCGTCAAATCGGTCTGGTTTTTCAGGATAGCGTATTGTTCAATTTAAGTTTGCGCGAAAATATTTCATTTGGCGATACAATCGACGATGATGCAATGATTAAAGCTATTCAAACCGCCGAATTGGATGAGTTCATCGATTCTCTGCCGGATAAAATGGAAACGATCATCTCTGAGAGAGGAACCAGTTTATCTGGTGGCCAAAAACAGCGCATCATGCTGGCTAGAGCATTGGCTCTCAATCCAAAAATATTGTTGCTGGACGATTTTACTGCTCGAGTGGACAACCAAACCGAACAAAAAATTCTCCAAAATATTCAAAAAAATTATCCGCATATCACCTTGATTTCGGTGACGCAAAAGATATCCACCATCGAGCATTATGAGCAAATTGTCTTGTTAATGGAGGGGGAAATGATCGCCAGCGGTCGGCACGAACAATTGCTGTCCACCTGTCCGGAATATGCTCAAATATATCAATCACAACAAAGTACCAGTAGTTATGAATTACGATCTTAATCAAAAAAACAATCAGGAAAATAAGGTTTCTAAATCCTCAATATACGGATCCTGGAAAAGCATGTGGCTTTTTTTGAAATCCAGCCAACGAGATTTGATCTGGGCGGGAGTAGCGATAATTTTGAATTCGGTTCTCAATTTGATGGCGCCGGTGTTGATCGGGCAAGCGGTTGATCGCTTCATATCACAAAAACTTTTTGATGGTGTGTTGGTTTATTCGGCAATATTGTTGGTTCTTTTTATCTTGGCTTTTTTGGCCAATTATCTGCAGACTATCAAGATGGGAACTGTCGGACAAAAAGCGTTATATGAACTTAGAAACGCCATTTTCACCAAATTGCAGGATTTGCCGATAGCTTTTTTTAACCAAAATAAAGCCGGAGATTTGATATCCAGGATAAACAACGATAGTGATAAATTGAACCAATTTTTTTCCCAAACCCTGATGCAGTTTGTCGGCAATATTTTCATCATGATCGGTGCGGCGATACTGCTGTTAGTGATCAATCCACTGATGGGTTTGGTAGCACTTATACCAACTTTGTTTTTACTGATTTTTACCAGATTGGTGTCGCCTTGGGTTAAAAATCGCAATGCTTTAAGTTTACAAAATACGGGCGGAATGAGTGCTGAGATTCAAGAAAGCTTGGACAATTTCAAGGTGATTGCGGCCTATAATCGGCGGGATTATTTTCAAAAACAGTTTGACCTCGTCAACAAACAAAACTATCAATCGGCCATCTTGGCCGGAATGGCCAACAATATTTTTATCCCGACATACGGATTGTTGGCTCATTTGGGACAATTTGGCGTCTTGATGTTGGGTTTATATCTTATTGGAAATGGCCAATTTACTATCGGTTGGTTGGTGAGTTATTTGGCTTACGTAAATATTTTTTATACACCATTGAGGCAGATGGCTTCATTGTGGGCCGGTTTTCAAGTGGCCTTGGCCGGTTGGGATCGGATAGTAAATATCTTGGAACTAAAAAATAATTTACTGATTGAAAAAAACATCGGGGTAAAAAGTGTTTCGACCGAAAATTTGATTACTTTCAAAAATGTCAGTTTTGCTTATCCTGATGGCAAAGAAGTTTTAAGCAATATCAATTTCAATTTAGAAGCAGGTAAAACGTACGCTTTTGTCGGTCCGACCGGTGGCGGGAAGACAACTACCGCTTCTCTGATGGCCCGACTTTATGATCCAACGAACGGAACGATATATTTTGGCGGTCGGGATATTCGATCCTACAAACCAGAGGAGCGGACGCAGAAAATCGGATATATTTTACAAGAACCATTTTTATTTACCGGCTCTTTACGCGAGAACATCGTTTATGGTAATAATTTGTGCCAGGATACCACCCCGGAAAAACTGATGGAGATATTGCGACAAGCGGGACTAAAAAAATTATTGGATCGGTTCAACGATGGATTGGAAACGCAAATAAAACCGGGGGATGACAGTGTCAGCCACGGTCAGAAACAGTTAATAGCTTTTATCCAAGTGGTTTTGCGTCAACCTGATTTGTTGATTTTGGATGAAGCCACCGCCAATATCGATACGATGACCGAACAATTATTACAAGAGATATTGGACAAATTACCTAAAAAAACGATACGGGTGATTATCGCTCACCGGCTAAATACTATCGCCAAGGCGGACGTGATATTTTTTGTCAACAATGGCCGGATTGTCGAGGCCGGATCGATGGAGCAGGCGGTTGATATGTTGATACACGAGCAGAGAAAAAGTTAAAAATTTTATCGATAGACCAAGCGCCCTTCAATTTGGGAATTTTGGTTTTGATGATTTCTTACATATTCTTCCAAAACGGTTTTGGCGGAGGTAGCGATGACTTTGGCCTGCCCCGATTCTCGCAATATTTCTTCACTAACTCCCAGATAATTTGCCGCCTGGCTAACATGATAACCTTGCAGACAAATTCGATAACAACCGGAGTCTTTGACCGGTTTATTTTTGTATGACAAAGATGACAGGGATTTGGTTTTATCATCATATACCGCGGCAATACCGGAGCTTACTTGATAACATTCACCTTCACCATCACGATTTTCCGGTCGCATGATATACGCAAATATTTGTTTGAGGGTAGTACCATCGATCGTAAATCTGGTTAAGCTATCGTCGTAAGGAAAACATTCATTCAAATCACCCAACGTTACTTTGGGACCAAGTTCCTTGGTACGGATGGAGCCGGAACCAACGAACATAACATCGCATTCGGCCGTTTCGGCAAAAGCATCGGCGACAAAATTGCCTAAACTGGTCTCAATTTCTCGAGCCGGGTGAGTCAATTTACCGGCGAGTTTGGCAATCAGAGTATTGAATTTGCGATCTACTTCTTTTTTGTATGAGTCAATATAAACCAATAATTCCTGATCGGGTTCGGCTATTTTTTCATTGATCGGGATCAGTTGCCATTTCCAGTCAACAATACTATTGGTGTCATCATCGACAACGATATCGAAGCGACCGATCTGATTGGTGCCCACCCCCGCTTGAGCAATTAAAATATTGTTTACTGTGGCCGGTTTTTCCAAAATCGTATGCGAATGTCCACCGATAATCATGTCTACTCCCCATTCCGGTTTGAGCATGCCGGCCAATTCCAAGTCTGATTCAAAGCCAATATGAGTCAGTAAAATAGTTAAATCGATATCGTCTTTTTTGTAAGCGTTGGTAATCTTACCAACTTCGGCGCTGGCTTCTTCGAGGGTTACAAAACTGCCGATCAATTTGTCCTGGCTGATCGAGTCCATCACTTTTTCAGTAATAATGCCGGTAAAGAGAATATCAAAACCGTCTTTTTTTATAATCAAATAAGGTTGCATCAAACGTTTGTGGTATTTTTTGATATAGAGATTGGCATTTACTATCGGAAAATTGGCCATCTTTTCCAGAAATAATAGATGGGGCAAGCCATAATCAAATTCATGATTGCCCAAAGATACCACATCGGGAGAGAGATAATTCATGATTTCCATTGTCGAAATGCCTTTGTATTCGGAATCAATCAAAGATCCTTGGACCATGTCCCCGGAAATTACATACAAGACATTTTCTTCTTCCCGGCGGACTTGGTTGATATATCCGGACAACAAAGCCAGTCCGCCGATCATTTCACCTTGGCCGGCCGCCGCCTCCGCCAGAAAGTCACCGTGCATATCATTGGAATGGAGAATGGTAAATTTTTTCGTCTTCATAAATTTATGAGTAGTGCTAAATAAAAATAAGAAATATGGTATGGATCCCCGATATCTAAGCGCTCGATGACTCGCTTTAGATTCGAGGATGACAGGAAAAAATTATTTTGCACTACTCATAAATTAAGAAATATGGTATGGATCCCCGATCCGCCCGAGGCGGACAAGTTATCGTCCGCCCCCACCCAAGGCGGGCAGGCAAGGCGGATCGATTCGAGGATGACAGATAAAAAAAATAATTAGCACTACTCATAAATTTAAACTATTGGTGAATAATCTGCTTTTTGATTATCCGGTCGATGTTTTTTGCATTATAAATAAGCAAATTATTTTTTCTATCGTTGGCTAGATTTTGCATTAGTTCATCGATAAATTTCCAAGATAACAATATTTCACTGGAATTGGTACAAGTAAATCGATCTTGGTGAAATAAATCTTGCAAAGCATTTTCGTATGAGTCTTTCAAAATATATTTGTTGTCCTGGTAACCAAAACGTAATACGGTGGGATTGGCACATTTGGAGATGGGATCAAATTCGGAATTGAGCCGCAGATGAATATCATTATCCGGTTGAATATTTATCCGGATTTGGTTATTTAAAATTTTGCATTGACCTTTATTCCACAAACAATGATCGATATTTTTAAAATTGACGATGATGTCGGTGGTTTTTTGTGGCATTTTTTTGCCGGAGACAATGCGGATCGGGACACCGCGCCATTTTTCGCTATCGACTGCCACAATCATCGAGACAAAAGTTTCAACCATAGATTGGGGAGCAACAAATTTTTCCCGGCGATATCCCTCATACTGTCCGATGGTTACCGGAGCCAGTTGGTCATGTTTATATAATTTTAGTTTTTTTAAAATATTGGTTTTGGCCAGATCAATATCGAGAGCGGACAGACTCTTGGGCATATCCATCAAGGTCAAGGCCAATAGTTGCAGGGCATGATTTTGAATCATATCTTTGATGGCGCCGGAATTTTCATAGTATTGGCCGCGATTTCTGATGCCGTCTTTTTCCATGATATTGATGGTGATGTCTTGGATGTAGCGGTTGTTCCAAATGGGAACAAAAATCGGATTGGCAAAGCGCAACGCCAGCATATCCTGTACCAGATCTTTGGCCAGGTAGTGATCAATGCGATAGATCATTTCTTCCGGAAAATACTTTAGCAAAAAGTTATTTAACTGTTTGGCGGAATTGTAATCAGTACCAAACGGCTTTTCGAGAACAATTATACTTTTTTGAGTTAACTGATTTTTTTTCAGACCATCAACGACATTTTTAATCAAAGCAAAATCAGATGGGATGGCCAAATAATAGTAGCGGAAGAGATTTTTTTGATGGGACTTTAACCGGGCGATACCATCAGTGTCATAGGAACCGCTAATGTATCGAAAACGTTGAGCAAATTGTGTTAATTTCTGCCTGTTGGCATGCGGGTATTTTTTGATGACCGCTTCCCGGACCAATTTTTCAAATTCATCGGCGGAAAATTGGGTGCGAGAATAACCGACGTAGGAAAAGGGATTTTGGGGATCAAAAATGTTGAATAAAGCGGGATATATTTTTTCCCGTGACAGATCACCACTGGCACCAAAAAGTACAAATTCAACCGGATTTTTTTGAGAGGACATATCTAAATTTATTTAATAATACGTAGTGCTAAATAACATGGTATGCATCCAAAGATATCGAGACCCACCCTAGGCGGATGTCAATTCCAAGGATGAGAGATAAGAAAATTAATTTGCGTTACTGATTAAATATTGATATCGGTTACTAAAAATACGTCTTTTAAATTATACAAGATTTTGGCCGGCAATTGATAATGGGGCAATTTATTTTTTTGCAATTCGGACAAAGCTTTTCTTTTTTCTTCCCCGCAAATATAGGCGTAACTTTTGTCGATGAGATGAAAAAAACTATAAGTGGTGGTAACTCGGTGGGGAAATTTGTTTTTTCCGGTAACATCGTGTAAAACAATCAGTTCTCGACCGGTAAATAGCTCGGCAAATAAATCGGGATTTTCCGGGTAGGGAAAGATACCGCCGATATGTCCGTCCGGCCCCATTCCCATGATGGCTATTTTTTTGCCGGTGGGATTTTTTTTAAGCCAACTATTCAAATTTTCGGTTAACCGCTTGCTAAAGGAATTTTGATTTTCGCCGGGGAGTACGCGGCTATCGATAAAGTTGGCGTTGGCTTGGGAAATTTCGGTAAACCAGTTTGTTCGCGTCAGTTCGGCGAAATTACTATCCGTATTGTTGACACTAAATCTTTCATCCAAAAAAAATAGGGTAATATTTGTCCAATTTTGGATTTCGATATAGTCCAATATCCGCAGGGATGATCCGCCGGAGAGCAGAAGCAACACCGGTTCATTGTTCCAATTGGTAAGATCGGCGGAAATTTTTTGGCCGACGATCCTGGCCGCTTCCGTATTATCTCTTACGTAATGCCATTTGATATTGCTTTTGTGCGTTATTCCCATTGGTGGTGGTAAAACTCGCCATTAATCTCGGTTTGATAGGTATGGGCCCCGAAAAAATCCCGTTGGGCTTGCAGCAAATTGGCGGGAAGCCGATCACTGGTCATGCTGTCAAAATAAGTCAATCCGGACATCATAGCCGTAACCGGAAGGTGTGATTTGACCGAGGCAATGATAACTTTGCGTAAATTATCCATTTCTTCAATCAAAATATCGCGAAAATAATCAGTTTCGATAAGATTTTTTGTAGCTTTATTTTCCACGAAAACTTGAGCGATTTTTTGCAAAAACTTAGCTCGAATAATGCAACCTCCTTGCCACAAATTGGATATTTGAGAAAAATCCAAATTCCAGTTGTATTCTTTACCGGCAAAAGATAGCAGTTCGTAACCCTGGGCGTAAGCCAAAATCTTGGAAACATACAGCGCACTTTCCAATTGGTCAAAGCTGATTTGATCAGTTATGCTATTTTCCTGATTGTGGTATAGTGACGAGATAGCTAAGCGGTGTTCTTTTTGTGCTGAGACATATCTCGCCAAAACGGCACCAACAAAACCAAAAGAAGGGGCGCCCAGATGCAATGACTCGATCGAAGTCCATTTGCCCGTACCTTTGTTGCCGGCACTATCCAAAATTGTATCAAGCACATAGTTGCCCGAGGCGTCTTTTTGGCGCAAGATCTTGGCGGTAATTTCGATCAAAAAAGAATTGAGTCGGCCTTGGTTCCAAATTTCGAATTGGGCCGCCATCTGTTCGTTGTCCAACCCCATTGCTTTTTTCATATACCAGTAGGTTTCGGCAATAAGTTGCATATCGATGTATTCGATCCCATTGTGAACCATCTTGACGTAATGGCCGGCCCCGTTGGGGCCGATATGCGCCACGCATGGGTTGCCGGTAAAATCTTTGGCGGCGATTTTTTGCAAGATCGGACTTAGTTTTTCCCAAGCTGTTTGACTGCCACCGGGCATGATGGCGGGGCCTTTTCTAGCACCTTCTTCACCACCGGAAACACCCATCCCGACAAAATTTATACCTTTCTCTTGCAGATATTTTTCTCTTCTGATGGTGTCTTGAAAAAAAGAATTTCCGCCATCAACGATGATATCGCCGGAATTTAGCAGAGGAATCAACTGTTCGATCACCATATCGACCGGATTGCCGGCTTCGATCATTAAAATAATAGTTTTGGGGTTGGACAAACTATCAACAAACTCATTTGGTGAGTAGTAAGCAGTTAAATTATCTTGGTGATAATCACGCAATAGATTGTCGGTTTTTTCCCGAGACCGATTGTAAACAGAGATAGAAAATCCATGATCGGCAATATTCATTGCCAGATTGGCGCCCATTACCGACAAACCAATTACCCCAATATCGTTTTTTTGTTTAGGCATACGGAGATGATTTATAAAAATAATTTAAAAATATTTTGACAAAATAATGAGAAGTGCTAGGTAAATAAGAAAAAGGATGACAGATAAGAAAACTATTTGGCACTACTCATAAAATATTGTTTATTCTAAAGCGGTGCTAGTGTAAGAACTAGAGAGGCGGGGTAGATATGGGGAATACTGATACTGTGAATTATTCGGCACAATCCGACAGCATCTCTTCCGGAAATCCATAATCAGTTTGCAAACTGCAGGGAATAACGCCATTGCCGTCGTAAACAATTTGCCATTCTCCATCGGTTTTGGCCGCCAGCCAATTACCACCGGCCATTCCGTCGGCGAAACTGACACTGCCCCGGGCGTGATCGGCCGTTACGTTGGTTACTTCGACAGAAATTGTGTCATTTTGATCCGGGTATTTGATCGCAAACAATCTGGTAAATATTTCCATTGGTGGCAATTCGCCATCCACAGTTTCAATCGGTTCGATTAAACCGGTACAACGCCAGTTGATTTCGGCGGTTTTAGTGGCTTCGTTGACCACGCAGGCGGGATTGCATCCCGGTTGAGTGGAGTTGAGATTGGCATCAAACCACCAGGTTTTGGAATTGGGATTGTAAGTGCCCCCCGAAGTCAAGGCCTCACCACCTTTGATGCAAGTTTTTTCGGCTATCTCTTGAGCTTCGGACTCGGTCATTTTACCCATTGTTACCTCCCGGTTGGTATTAATTTTGTTTAAATCGCATCCGGCGAAAATTAATAGTAGCAAAACCGGCACCCAAAAGAAATTTTTCATTTTATTGATCGTTATGAAATATAAATAGTGTTATTTTGAATATAAATAAATTGTCAAAATATTGTCTATGTTTCAATAATAACAGATTCTTTAGATATATTTCACCTGATAATACTTTCATATGGAACATAATAAACGACTTTGCTCATGGATCAGTTGATCAAGGTAGCAATAATAAACAGAAAATAAATTACCACAAGAAAAACCCCTTCAGAGAAGATAAATTTTTTGTCGCTCCGGTAAAACAAAATATAGTATAGCAAGGCCAAAAGCAAAAATAATACCATTACCATGAAATCGAGATCGATAAAAAAGTCAATCGGCTTCATGCTGGCCAATAGTCCCAAAACCAGCACATTGGTAAAGGCGGAACTGACTACGTGACTAATGGACAAATCAGGAGTTTTCTTTTTCCAGGCGGTTAGCGCGATTATAATTTCAGGCAAATTGGTCCCGATAGCAAAAACTGATAATCCAACCACCAATTGACTGACTTTAAAATAATTTAAAAGTTCCAATGTGATATTGATTATCCAGTCTGAAATCAACAAAATTCCCACCATCCCGATCAATACCAAAAAAGCCGATCGGATCAGCTGATTGACTTCAATTTTCACCGTTTGTTTTTTGGGGATAGTCGTCAATGCCTTGCTGACATACATATAGTAAATCATTCCGATATACAGACCAATCATGATCAGACCGTCCCACAAAGAATAATTTCCATCTATACCTAGAATAATCGGTGAAAAAATTATCAGCGCTTTGGGTAAAATGGTTCGAAAATTTCCATCCGTTACAATTGATCGATTGATCATAATATTGGCTCCGGTTATCAAGCACAGCATGACAATCATTCCTCCGATCAGATTGCCCACGGCCAAAGTCGGGACATCTTGAATTGTTGCATTCAAGCCCAATGACAATTCAGGCAGAGTGGTAATCAGTCCAAATATGATTCCGACGGTAACCATTTGTAAGTGCAGAACAGTAGCAATTTTTTTTACATATCTAACCACCATATCCGCCAACCAAGACAGACCGGAAAACAATAGAACGATGAGTAAAATATCCAGGACAATTTTCATATATTTGTTAGTATAAGAAAAGAAAAATTAAACATAATTGTTTTATATCACTATTGTAACCTTTTTATTGTAAGCTAAAAAATATTGTCTTTTTTCCTCATTTTTTTTCAATGGTACAATCAAATTGTAGTAAAAGAATCAAATCAAATTATGAAAAAAAACAAACCTTTTCCCCAACCGATCAGTATCTGGAAAATGATCGGCCCCAGTTTTATCATTCTGGCCCTGGGTCTGGGTAGTGGTGAAGTGATACTCTGGCCGTATTTATCAGCCAATTACGGCCTGGGCTTGGCGTGGGCCGCCGTTTTGGGAATTACCTTCCAGTTTTTCATAAATATGGAGATCGAACGATACACTCTGGCCAAAGGAGAATCGGTTTTTTCCGGATTGGTTAGAATTTTTCGTTGGGCGCCATGGTGGTTTGTCATATCCACTTTTGTCGGTTTTGGTTTACCCGGAATGATGGCCGCTTCCGCCAAAGTGCTGGGGATCTATCTGGATTTTAGTGAGTTCAAATGGATCGCCATGGCCGGTTTGATTGTTATCGGCATTATCCTCAGTGTTGGCAAAACTATCTATGATATTATTGAAAAAGTTACCCAGTTAATAATCTTACTGGCAGTACCAATGCTGGTGGTCTTTGCTTTTATGCTCACCACTCCCGCCGACTGGTTGGCTCTGGCAAAAGGCCTGGTCGGGATCGGGGAAGGTTATCGCTGGTTACCCGACAATATCGATTTGATAGTATTTCTCGGAGCTTTTGCATATGCCGGCGCCGGAGGCAATCTCAATCTCACCCAGTCGATTTATATTCGGGAAAAAGGTTATGGTATGGCCAGATACGCCCAGAAGATCGGCGGACTGTTTCACGGCGCTCTTGTCCAGCAGAAAATCAAAATGACCGGTCAAGATTTTGTTTTGACCAAAGAAAACCTCGCCCGTTTCTATGAATGGTGGAAAAGAGTAAACTTGGAGCATGCTATTGTATTCTGGATGATCGGAGCGTTTAGTATAATTCTGCTGATGGTTTTGAGTTTTGTGACCGTTCACAATCTGGCCGACAATGATCAGAGCATCAATTTTGTGATCAACGAAGCCGGCATGATCGGACAATTACTCGGCAATCACTGGGGAGGTCTATTTATGATTGCGGTTGCTGTCATGCTCTGGCAAACTCAGTTGGGTGTTCTCGATTCCACTTCCCGGATTATGTCGGAAAATTATGCGCTGACTATTATCAAAAATCACTCCGAGGGCCGGGTCAATCTTTCCTGTCTTTACTATTTCTTTTTGTGGGTCCAGATCTTGTTCGGGATTATACTGTTTGCTTTTGATTTTACCGAACCGAAAACTTTGCTGGTAGTTGGCGCGGTTATCAATGCGGTCGCGATGTTTGTGCATGTCGGTATGGTCAATTGGATGAATTGGAAAGTGCTGCCACCGGCATTGCAGGCCGGTATCATCCGCAAAGCTATGGTCGTGACAATATTTGTATTTTACGGTATCTTTGCCACTTATACTTTGGTTAACAAGATTTTCTAAAGCCATTTTATTCAAAATTACAATCGCTTGATCTCGTCCAAATTTTTGTCAGGTAAATACAGGATCAATAGGCCGACTAAGATACCGATCAATCCGGTCCAGAAATGACTACCGCCAAAAAGCCATTTATCGATCGCATCCAACACATACCAAACTCCCCGCCACATCAAAACCAATCCTAGTACTACGATTAGATTTTTAAACAAATATCGAACCAGTTTTTTGGCCATAATAATATATTTATTTTTTCTTTTTAAAAACTGCAACTATTATAATTACGGCCAAGATGACTATTATTCCCAAACCAATCAAGACATACCATAAATAACTGGTTTTCCACCAAACAGTAGACGCACCGACTGCTACATTTTCCACTATCGTCTGCCTGACATCATCCACTACCGCTTTTGGGACTATCTCCTCCCATAATTTCAATTCCTGTTCAATATCTAGTGTTTGCAATTCACTCAGTCCATTTTTATCGGCCGACAGCATTTGCCCGGATTTAATATCCTGACTCTCGCCGTCAACATTGGCCTTCAAATACATCTCTCCTTCCAATACTTTGACAGTTGACTTCCCCTCTTCCTCGACAAATACCGCTACCGTCCCCTTTCGTCCGGCCACCGCCTGATTCATGATGACTTCCATTCTCCCTTCTTTGATCATCAACTCTACGTTGCGCTTAACCTTTAAAATCATCCGGCCCATATTGGTGTCGAAAAATCCTGATTCCGGCCGTTTCATCTTGACCTGTGAATTGGGCCCGACCACTAGCCGAGCTCCTTCACTATTTAACTGAATTACGGCATAACTGTTCAATCCCGTTTTAACCACCATACCTTCCGAAATCTGTTGGGCACTGCTACCGCTGAAATCCTCAGCCGAATAAGCCTCGCCTTCACTGTCCTCCACCCACACCTCCCCGCCATAATCGGAAAAACCATAGCTATAACCGCCTTCCCAAATCACATTGGCATTGTCCCAACTCTCAACAAACCCGTCAAAAACTTTTGGATCATCAATTTTTAGTTGGGCGCTAAAGGCCCCGCTCATTTGAATATAATAAATATCATCGTCGCCTTTTTTCACATCACCGCGGATCTCTTTGCCGCTCGGATGTTGCCGCTCCCCGTTGATTTCCCAGAAAACCCCATTGGGACCGCCGGTAAATCCAAGCGTAAAAGTGTATTTGGGATTGATATACGGTTCAATAATATCGGTTGCCGGCTCGGAAATAATTTTGCTGTAAGTAATACCGCTTTTAAATGAATCCGCCGTCAGTGGCGGTACTACTTCCGTTACCACCTCGCCGGCATTCAAAAATTCGCGCACCTGTTCCAGTTTGGCCATTTTTTTATTTTCCCCGCCCATTTCGCCGACATTCCAAAAAGTCATCCGCCAGCCCTGCATGGCATCCACTTTTACCCGATCGCCCACCTGCGGATTATAATGACAACCGTCTTCAATACAATAATCCCAGGCGTCGCTGCCATCAGGCCGATAACCGCCTCCCAAATTGGGCGCCGGCTGATAAATCGCCGTTACTTCCTGTTCTTTGACTCCGATCGGCACATCGATGGCCCAAACAGGTTCAACGAAACCAGTTAGACAGACTATTGCCAGGGTGAAAAAGAAATTTTTTTTCATAAAATTTTAAATATAAACAATCATTTCCTAATTTAACTGTAACACTAAAATATATATTTTTTTAATAGGTTATCTGACATAAGTTTTTTAGCAGTCAGTGTTTTGTTGTCTTGTTTTTAGTTTAAAAAAAATCAAGATAAATATTGATATAATGTAAACAAGGAGTCCCGAAAAAGTCGAGACGATTGATGCTTTGAGCTTTTAGATGCTGATAATAAATTATGACAAAAAGTATAATCAAAACCTTGGCACAAATCTCCATAACGGATACGAAAATCGCCGGAGGTAAAGGTGCTTCTCTCGGAGAGATGACTCGGACGGGAATCCCGGTTCCTGAAGGTTTTGTCATTGTAGCCAATGCGTTGGAGAGATTTATCTTGGAAAATGATTTGGATGTTAAATTTGATACTGTTTTTGATAAAATTGATTACAAAGAGATCCTTACTGTTAAGAATGCGTCGGAAAAAATACGAGCAATGATTCTTTCCGGAGAAATGCCGGCAGATATAAAAGCGGAAATCTTGAAATCTCATAAGAAATTAGATTGTAAATTGGTCGCGGTTCGTTCTTCCGCAACGAGAGAAGATTCGGTTTCCGCGTCTTGGGCGGGACAATTGGATAGTTTTTTGAATACAACGGAAGGTGCACTTTTGAAAAATGTAAAAAAATGTTGGGCTTCATTATTTACTCCCAGAGCGATTATTTACAGACATGAAAAGCGATTGGACCGGAAAAAAATTTCAGTGGCGGTCGTTGTACAAAAAATGGTAAACAGTGAAAAATCGGGAATCGCTTTTTCAGTCCATCCGGTTACCCAAGACAAAAATCAGATAATTATTGAGGCCGGATTTGGTTTGGGGGAGGCGATTGTTTCCGGTGCAATCACTCCCGATAGTTATGTGGTAGATAAACAAGGATTCAAGATTTTGGATGTAAATGTAAATGAGCAATCAAAAGCAAGACACAAAAAAGCCGGGGGTGGCAATAAATGGAAGAATTTAGGAGCAAAAGGGAAGAAGCAGGTTTTAACTGATACAGAAATTAGAGAATTGTCTGAACTGATTGTAAAAATTGAGAATCATTTTGGTTTTCCTTGCGACATAGAATGGGCGAAAGAAAGAGACCATTTTTATATCCTTCAAACTCGTCCAATTACAACTATTCATAATGTAATTTCTGCCAACCAAAATATTCTTGATTATTTAAAAAGTCAGAAGTGGTTTTTTGGGGTAAGGGCTGATGAATCTCTATTGTTTTTTTCTGCAAAAACTGGTGGTTATAAACATATTGAGCGAAATTATGGGATGCGTTTTGCTGATACATTGCTGATTCCGATAAAGAAAAATTATCCGATAAGAGTATTTAATCTTTTACAAGCCAAGAGTTTTCACGCCGTATCAAATGAGAGAATTTTGAAAAACCCTAAAATTTTGGTGAATTATGTGACAAAAAACGATGTTGTTTATAGGAAAATTGAAGCCAAAGGGAAAAAACTTAACTTAGCTATCAAAAATGATAATTATGGCGAGAGTGTAAAACTATTTAACACAATACTTTCTCTTTATGAGATAGCGAGTGCTCATTTTTTAATTATTTTTTCGTTGGGACTTAAATTATCTGAAAATATTCATAATATTAAAAACACGGAGAAGATAGCGAGAGTGCATGATACATGGAGAAACAGCGTAGCGTTTAAAGAAGAAGCGATGGGCGAAAATTTGTTCCATTTTTTTACATATTTGATTTCGAAAAAGAATATAAATCTCGATCCATTGTTACTGATGAAATTTTTAACAATGAATGAAGTTAAGGACTGGTTGCGGAAAAAATTAACCGATGAAGTTATACAGAAAAAAATAATATTGAGAAAGAGTCAAAAATTTATTTATTTAAATTCAAGAAATTATAAGCAAGAAATTATCGATGATTCAAATGTTATCAGGGAGATTCAAAAATACTTTATAAAATTAGACAAAGAATCTAATAAACCAATAAGTGCCACTGAGATTTCAGGAGAAGTTGCCTACAATTCCAAGAAAGTGATAAAAGGAAGTGTTGTTATTGTTAAAGATAAATCTGAATTAAGAATTAAAAACCATTTAATAAAGGGCAAAATATTGGTCGCTATACAAACCACTCCCCATTTTATTCCTTATATGAAAATGGTTAAAGCGATAATAACCGATGAAGGAGGAATTACCTGTCATGCGGCTATTATCGCGCGTGAATTGAAAATTCCTTGTGTTGTTGGTACAAAAATCGCGACAAAGTATCTAAAAAAAGGAGATTTGGTTGAAGTGGACGCCAATCAGGGTATGGTTAAGATTTTGAAGAGAAAAAAATAATAAATAATGAGTAATGCTAATTAATTTTCTTATCTGTCATCCTCGAGTCGAAAGCGAGGAACGAGCGATTAGACAACCTGTCCGCCTCGGGCGGATCGGGGATCCATACCATATTTCTTATTTTTATTTAGCACTACTCATTAATTTATATATCGTGTAATTTGAGAAACAATTACTCTGTTATGGCAGTTGTCAAATCTGCCTCCGCCACTTGTTTGATATATTCGCTGATGGCGGTCGCGTCATAACTTAGAGCCAGATTTTCGATATCATCCGGGAAAATTTTTCTGATGTCTGTCGGGTAGTTGGTTCCACTGCCGGGAATTTCGTGGGTGAATTTGGCTGGGTCAAAAAATGATAATTCATTGGGGTAATCGATTTTAGCCGGTATTGAGGATCCGCTTAATTCCCTGACTTTACCATCAACCAATTTAAACTCGCTACAATGCACCCAGAGATAATGTGGAAAGAGCTCGTTTTGATCGAGTTTGTCAAACACGCATATATTCTTAGATTCCTCCTCGGTCTGCCAACTAAAATCAGTTTGCGATTGAAAATATTCCTGCACCGCTTGATCGGCTGACTCATTGCCGATGGTATAGACCGGATCGTGTGAGATGGAAGTGTGGTTTATTTTCTCAGTGGGTGATTGAGGCGCACAGGAGGAGAGGAAAAATAGGAAAGGAAATAAAAATAAGATGTGAAATTTTTTGGGCATAGGAAAAAAAAGAATGATAATGATTTTATTATATACAAAAATTTTACCCCATCTTTTTCATCAATTCCGTAAACTCCTCATCGGTAGCTTGTTCACCCTGCAATATTGGTTCGTTTTTACCCTGCCAGTAACTTTGCATATTCATATTTTTGCGAGTGATTCGCTCCGCCAATGGCCGATCGTCGCCAACTTGAGTCATAAAATATTGTACTCCACCTTCAAATATTTCGGTACTGGTTTTGACACTACCGTCCTCATTGACGCAATAGAGACAAAACTGCGAATTTTCATCCCCTTTGGCAAAATGTGACGGTTCACTCATCGGCATCCCGCATGCTTCGCAATGTTTCATTTTTGTACTCCAAAACAACAAATATATTATAATAATATTATACCAGACATTAACACTTCAGTTATGCAAACAGAAGATTGACAATAATTACAAATATGAAATATGGAATGGATCCCCGATGTCTAATCACTCGTTCCTCGCTTTCGACTCGAGGATGACAGATAAAAAAATCACAAGTACTACTTATAAATTGACTTTATAATTTTTATTGTTTAGAAATGTTAAATCAAGAAGACGAAGTCGCCAAAACCATTCAAACATATGAAAAAACCGCAAAAGATTATTTCAATGCTCGAAATGACATAAATATTATCAAAGATTTGGCGGATTATTTTTTAGAAAACATTCCCGGCCATAAAGTCTTGGATATCGGTTGTGGTCCGGGCCGTGATGCTAGGTATTTTTTAGAACACGGATTGGAAGTAACCGGAATTGATATGACCGCTAATTTTATCAAGCTGGCGGTCACTAACGCTCCCAAAGCGAATTTCAAAAAAATGGACATGAGAAATCTGGGTTTTGCGGACGAGAGTTTTGATGGCATCTGGTCTTGTGCTTCGTTTTTGCATATCCCCAAAAAACAGGCCAAAAATACCTTGCAGGGATTTCATAGAGTTCTCCGACCGCAAGGATTGTTGTATATCTCCGTCAAACAGGGAAATGGTGAAAAAAATGTTGTTAATAAGAGATATAAAGATGGTAGATCCAAATTTTTTGCTTTTTATAGCAAAGATGAATTAAAAAAATTGTTATTGTCTTGTGATTTCAAAATTATCAAAATTTCAACGAACATATTTGAAGAGACTTTAGATCAGTGGGTAAATATTTTTGCCACAAAATCCTAAGATTTTTTTTAAACGATTGTTGCGATTGGCGAATATTGCTGATAGGAGTGATTTTGTTATTATATAAACAGAATACTTTTTATCAATAACATATAATGAGAATTGATTATCGTTTTCTGCTGTATTTTATTCTCTTTTGGTTGATCATCTGGTTGTTTTTACATACTTTTATCAAGTTTGATATTGTTTTTGTAGGACTTATAGCTACACTCAGCTATTCGGTGCTATTTATTTCCAATTTTCGGCTTAAAATCGCATTATCTCTGGCCCTTCTTGTCATTTTAACAGTTTATTTTTTTACCAACAAAAAAATATACTACTCTTCCGGTCCGGTAGCTGATGGTATGGACAGGATCGTCATTAACCGTTACCAATGTGACTGCAACGGACTGGGATACGTATTGGTTTATATAGGTGGTAGCAAACCAGGTTGTTTTGGTGGTCAACTATCAAACTGCCATCAAGTAATTACACCTCAAACCAATCACTCAACTTCTATCAAATCATTTTTTGATTAATAAGATTATATTCCCCTTCTGCGTGGACTAAATATTTATAAACCACATAATCATCCCCGTCATAATCAATATCATTCCCTCAATCGAGATACACCAAATAGGATATGAATGTTAACCCGACACATTATAAATCTGTTCTTCAATTTCTTTATAGTATTTTTTTATTCAATTGACATCAAAAAAATGAGAGAAACCTTTTGTCCCAAAAATCAGTACACCAAAATCATCGGCAATTTTGGCCGTGGGTATCCGCAGACATTTGAAGTTAAGTTGATCCCCAAAACTCAGCAAAAAATATCCGGCACTTTTCAGGAAAACCGCTATTTTTGGATCTTTCCCCAGACCCCGATCACCGGCCGGCTGGAAACCCATATGTCATTTGACCGCTACTGGATCAATGGCATCTACTCGGTCTATATCAAACCCGACTGCGATCTAATGGCGCAGGTGAGGTGAAATTGAAAAAAAAGTATAAAACTGTTTTGTGTCGGCTTATGTTTTTGGTTTGTTTTTGTATTTAGTAATTTTTTCAATTAAATCGTATGGAACTGATTTGTCGATGGGAAATTTGATCGTCCCTTTGGCAGTTTCGTAATCTTTTAATTCTTTGGCAAATTTTTTGATTGTCGCCGGCTCGGGATAGAGGCCGATGTGGGTTTTGAAAGCGGCATACATGATCGAACCGCCCTTCAGAACAAAGGAAGGAACACCATAACTTAATTTTTCCGAAGCTTCTGGTGCCGATTTTTGTATTGTTTGCCTGACTTTTTCCAATATCTCTTTTTGCGGGGATTCAAGTTTGGCAAAATACTTTTTGACTTGGTCGTCCATGGTTTGCCTTATTTATTGATTTAGATTTTTTTACCAATATAAAAAGCATAGCCGTAATAATCTTTGTATTTATCATATAATTCCGCCTCCCGCCTTTCGTTGGCGATAAATTCTTCGGCGGTTTTGTTACCGGCGTGTTTTTGTAGGAATATTTCCTGGGCGGTTATTTGCGGCTGATAAAAATTGTCGATCCAGCATTTCTCGGGCAGGATAAAAGTGGCCACAGGTACATAACCGGCCTTTTGCATTTGCGCCACTTTGTTGGCAATGGTGTCAATTTCGGCGTAAGCTTCTGTCCAAAAATTATCGATTTCTTCCGGCCGTTCATCAGTAAACCACGACGCCTCGGACACGGCAATATATCCGCCCGGTTTCAAAAACCGGCGCCACTCTTCTAAGCCCTTGGCAAAGCCGATATTGTAAATCGCCCCTTCCGACCAGATCAGATCCAGCTTTTCCTCCCCGAATGGCAAATTTTCCATCGAGCCGACCACTCCTTTGACCCTGTCTGCCAAATTCAAATTTTTGGTATTGGTGTTGAACAAATCGATAAAAGTGGGAAAGATATCTATGCCCGTGATCTGTCCGGTGGTATGTTGCGCCAGCGTCATTGTCGGCGCCCCCGTCCCACAGCCGATGTCGGCAATGCGTGAATTTTCGTTTAAACTATCAACAAAACTGAGTGCCTTGAGCGTCACTTCCGGACTGCCCGGCCCCTGTCTTTCAATACTGGAAAAATACTCGCAAATCAGATCAAAATCGAATTCATGGATGGATTTGGTCTCGTCGTTCATTGTTCTACTCTCCCGATTATTGTTATATGATATTGTTTTATTTCGCCATTGCTCTTAGTTTCAAATTTTTCGGCATTTTTTCGATCGCGTAGCGCAGGGCCGTGCGGGGCATCCGGGCTTTATTTTTCATGACATATTCAAACACTTC
Organism: uncultured bacterium; assembly: GCA_938004065.1. Classification (GTDB taxonomy): domain Bacteria; phylum Patescibacteriota; class JAHJAL01; order JAHJAL01; family JAHJAL01; genus CALKWM01. Next base: position 53,429 of record CALKWM010000039.1, on the reverse strand, counting down.
TTTTTGATATGTTTGGCTGGCGACTTTGAGCATCCATCCATAACCTTTTTGGACCATATCATCGCTATCCAAAAGCATAATATCAGCAATTTCGAAAATGTCTTTTAAAAATTTACCATGGCGAGCGGGAACTATCAGGGTGACGGCCGACGCTCTTTTCACCCAGCGATTATCCGACTTGGCCCATTGTTTAAGATTTTCTAGATGCTTTGGATACATTTCTACCAAAGTACCGATAGTGTGATTGCAAAAAGTGTCGCAGGAAGCCCAATTGGAAACATAATCATTCACCCATTTGGCAAATATTTTAAAATCAGCCGGCGCAAAATTTTTGCGGATTCGATAGGAAAAATGACAGGCAATAAATGATTCTTCCAGGTAGCCCGACCGCCACAGCTCCTCGCACAACTCAAAAACTTCCTTTTTATCCATCGCCAAAATATCCCGGTCAAAGGCCTTGGCAATTTTCGTCACAACGGCCGTTTTGACACCATGGATTTTTACCTTTTCTTTGAAAAATTTTTGCCCGGTGGACGCGGTGTGCACATCACTGTTTTTCTTTAGCTCCTGGCGGATTTGTTTAATGATTTGAGTCATAAAATTAGTTAACTAGTTTTTTCCAAAAAGAAATGTTACATCGCCAATTGCGAAAAAACCTCGTAAGCCAAAAATGCCGGCCAGACTATAGCTTTTAGAATCGCGACGATAGTTGGCCAAAAACCGGAGGCCTGTTGAACAAAATAGACCGCCGCGCCAATCATTGCCAAAAAGTAGAATCCGCCGCCCATACCACAATCGGAATGCCATTTGCTCGCCTGACATTTGTCCCAATTGGCAAATTTTTTCTCTATTTTCTTTTCAAAATCCTTGCCAAACTTCTTTTCCCAATATTTTTCATTGCAGATATTTTCTTTTTTCCCGACACTTTTTTTGACCACGATACTCCTTTTGATATTATTTATTCATATATTTATAGTATCCCGTCATGATCGTCCAGGCAAAATTGGTGGTAACTATTTTTAAGTTTTTTTAAGATTTACTCTTCATAAATTTCCATTATCCGACACGATCATTTCTTGACTGCTTTCAGTTTGAGACTTTCCAGTGGCATCCCTTTGTATTGCTTCTTGCTGATGTCTTTGTCCTCCGCCAATACTTCCACCTCAAAGCCGGCATTTTTTACTTTCCCGATATAATCATCTTTGAGTAAGGCGCCGGCGACACATCCGGACAATAGTTGCGGATTGTTGCGCACTTCCTCCGGCAATTCTTTGAGTAAAACAATATCTGATACAAACATCTTGCCACCCGGTTTTAACACCCGATAAGCTTCGGTAAAAACCGCGTCTTTGTCCGGTGAGAGATTGATCACGCAATTACTGATCACGATATCCACCAAGCCATCCTCGATCGGCAAATGCTCGATCTCGCCCAGATGAAATACAACATTTTGGTAGTCATACTTATCCGCATTAGCTTTAGCTTTCTCCACCATCTCCGATACCATATCTACTCCAATCACCCGACCGGATGGCCCCACTTGTCTCACTGACAAAAAACAATCAAAGCCGGCCCCGGATCCAAGATCCAACACCACATCCCCCTCTTTCATCTCCGCCATCGCCACCGGATTACCGCAACCAAGGCCCAGATTGGCATCGGAAAATTTGGCGATATCATCCTGGGCATACCCGATTTCAGTAGCAATCCGCTCGGATTCATCTTTTTGCCCACAACTGCAGCCGCAACAACTTCCCGCTTTGGCAATTTGGGTGTAACTTTTTTTGACGATATTTTTTACTTCTTCTTTTTTAATCATGGTTTAATTTTATTTAATATATTTTGGGAGAATTTATCAAAATCAGATTCTATTTTTTGTGTCTTATTAAATTTATCATATTCGGAATGTGCTTTTTTCTTGGCTTTTTGTTGTGAAACTTTTCCCTTCCCTGCCAATAACTTATAATCGTTGAATGACAAAAATTTATCAACACTCTCCGTTAGATAATCCATGGTCATAGTCACTCGGTTTTCCACTTGATTCTCTAAATAGTCAAAATAACTAGATACTGTTCGTTCTAGTCGTTTGATGTCTTTTTCTGCTAAATAATTTTTGGCAATCACCGCGTCCGATTTTAATATTCTTCCCTTCGGCGCGTGTTTCCAGGTAGTCATTCCCATATTCATTTCTTTGGCATTGGCGCGATCGTATATTATCTCAGCCGCTGTTTTGCCGGAAATGGCAAAATGAAATTTATTTTGAATCATGGCATAGAAATTTTTTGTTATTTCGGAATTTTCATCATAATCAATACTGCATTCGGCAAATATATCGGTAATTTTCTGATACACCCTTCGTTCACTCGCCCGGATCGAGCGGATACGCTCCAGTAATTCCTGAAAATAATCTTGGCCAAAATATTGCCCGTTTTTCAAACGATTGTCATCGAGTACAAAGCCTTTGATGATGAACTCCCGCAATGTTTTTGTGGCCCAAATGCGAAATTGGGTGGCGCGAGAGGAGTTGACTCGGTAACCGACGGAGATGATAGCGTCGAGGTTGTAGTATTCGATTTCTCTGACTATCTGTCTCTCGCCTTCTTTTTGAACTGTCCGGAATTTCCGGACAGTTGAATTCTCTTTCAACTCGCCGCTATGGTAAATATTCTTTAAATGCTCGCTGATCGTGCGTTTATCTACACCGAACAATTCCGCCATTTTTTTCTGGGTGAGCCAGACAGTCTCGTCTTGAAAAAAGACTTCGATTTTTATCTCACCGGCGGGAGAGGTGTAGAGGAGAAATTTGTCACTCTGGTTGGGCAAATCTGGTCGGGACATTTTATTCACCTTTTATTCTAAGACACTTTAATTATACCAAGGAAGAATTAATATGGATTAAACAAAAAATTAAATCATGATTAATTTTCCGCCAATTAATAATTCACGCCAAAAAGTCAATTTACCGTGAATATTAGCAAAATAATGCCAAAATTCACGGGCATTTTTCTCTTTTATGTATCATCCTCGATTCGCCTCGGGCGGAATAGGGCCTGTCCGCCCGCCGCGGCGGGCGGGGATCCAGAAATCATTCCGGCAAATAACTATCAAAATAAATCCGATGGCAGGTGTAGCCACCCGGATTTTTCTGCAGATAATCCTGATGATATTCTTCGGCCGGATAAAATCCGGTAAACGGCTCCAGCGTGGTCACCACCGGATTCGGCCAGCGCCCGGAATCATCGACAATTTTGATAAAATCTTCGGCCTGCTTTTTCTCCTCCTCGTTTTGATAAAATATCGCCGAACGATAAGAATCGCCGAAATCATTGCCCTGCCGGTTCAAAGTGGTGGGATCGTGGATCTGAAAAAAGAAATCGAGCAAATGCCAAAAATCGGTACGGGTGTCATCGTACACGATCTCCAGCGCTTCGGCGTGACCGGGATGGTTTTCGTAGGTCGGATCAGCATTGCTTCCGCCGGTGTAACCGGCGGTGATATCCAGCACTCCTTTTTGCCGGCGAAAAAGTTCTTCCAGTCCCCAGAAACAGCCCCCGGCCAATATTATCTTTTTATTCATGCTATTATTTTTTGGGAATAAATATCATCGAGATCGAATTGACGCAATGCCGCACATCTTTGGCCGTCAACTTTTCGCCGGTGAAAACATGGCCCAGATGACCACCGCACCGCGCGCAAACTATTTCCGTGCGCTGTCCGTCAGGGTCCGGCACTCTTTTCACCGCCCCGGCGGCGATCTCGTCATCAAAACTCGGCCAGCCGCAACCGGAATCAAATTTGTCCTGGGAACGATAAAGTGGCGCTTCGCACTGCCGGCAGACATATACCCCTTCGTCTTTGGTATTTACATATTCGCCGGAAAAAGGCGCTTCCGTACCCTTGTCGATGATCACTCTTTTTTCGGCGGGGGTAAGTTATTCATATATATTAAAATTACAAGATAGTGGTTAAATTTTAATTATAAATTACTTTTTCGGTAAATATGGAAATTTACCTTCGTAGTTTTTTGATAAACATTCACTGCATATAGCTTTTAACATACCAATTTCCAGATATTTCTTGTCGCAAAATTCTTGTTCCATTTCATTGAGCTCTTCGCCACATTCTTCACAATTAGCAAAAATCATTCCTGATTTAGATTTATACATTTTTACCTCCAATCTTTCGCTATCTTGTAATAATATTATATAAAAATTATATCAAAAATTAACAATAGTGTTGTGGAAATATAATAATTGAACAGGGCGATTAAGACTTTATTCGTTGACACATCTGATAACTACTGGCAGATTAACTGTCCCGAAGATTAGTCCACTCGCTGTAATGCTGGAGGTTATCATGAAAAATGATGCTCAGGCATGAAGGGATACCGCACTCGTAATGAGAACGGTCACCATCGCCAAAAATGATCAGATACACATGTTGGTACTATCGAAAAACGATATGATGTAGCACTAGGTGTCAGGAGTGATATGCATCTTGGCACACTACTCGAGGAAAAAGATGTTGATTCGCTCAATGATCTTATAAATGGCCGCTAGTAGAAAAATAGCCCTGACTATTTCATTCTTTTATTTGCCATATCAACATATTTTCCGCTTTTTTCAATGCCGATCCAATTTCGTCTTAATTTTTTAGCAACAAAGGCCGTTGTTCCGCTACCTAAAAAAGGATCTAAAACAGTGTCGCCTTTGTTTGAGGAAGCGATAATTATTCGTTTTAACATTTCCTCTGGCTTTTGAGTTGGATGCAAAGCGCGTCCGTCTTTTCCTCTTAACCTTTCTTTTCCTTGGACCAAAGGAAGCGACCAGACATCTCTCATTTGTTTTTCTGAACCATCCTTTTGTTTTTCAGGATTTATCTTTTTTAATTCTGCATAATTGAAAATCCATTTTTTGCCTTTTACGGCCCAGACGACAAATTCCGTGGAGTGTGTAAAAACTCTTTTTGTCATATTCGGCATAGCATTTGTCTTTCGCCAAACAATGACATTGTTAATCTTAAAATCCTGTTGTTTGAGAACGATCATCACCTCTGCAAGATTGTGATAAGTGCAAGAAATATAAATTGAGCCGTTATCTTTCAAAACTTTATGACAGCCCCCGATCCATTTGCGGGTAAATTGCATATATTCAGGAGCAGTCATTTTGTCCCATTCCTCATTGACCATGTACCAATTACCACCTGTTTTATTGCCTTCCCATTTCAAACCGTTTCCCGAAAGATTGTAGGGCGGATCGGCAAAAATCAATTCAACTGATCTTTCATCAATTTTTTCGTTTAGTATTTTTATGCAATCGCCTCTTCAAGTTTTAAAAGTTCGCAAGATAAATCATCAATTCGGCTTTCGTCATCCACGCTTCCAGAAGAATAATTGATTTTGTGTTCAATTTTTGCCTCCAGACAGGCAATTCGTTGTTGAATATTTTTATCGCCCTTCATAATTTTTACCTTTATCGGTTAATGAATAAAATCCCTTTCGTTCTAATGATCGGATAAATAAATCCATATTATCAGGGTGCTTGCTATGTGTTTCGTGTTTGTTTAGTTCCCCTCTGATGGAGTTTCTAAAAGTATCCATTTTGTAATTTAGTTTTTTCTCTTCGACAATTTTTTCAACTTCTTCATAAATTGTCTGTAATGACACAAATTCCACGCCTTGTTCTTTTCCTTTTTTAATAACATCAATAATCAAGCTTTTGACTGATGGCACTGTTCCGGGCAAAGATTCAGCTCGCTTATTTATTTGACGAACAACATTTTGAATGCCTTTGTCTTTTGTTGCTTTCTGTTCGTTTTGCAAAAATGCTTTATAAACATCGGAGTATCCCGCTAAATATTCTTCGTCTGGAGAGAAAACAGAATCCGTAAATTTTACGAAATTATAAATTGCTTGAAGCTGCGAAAAATAAAGTGGTTTTGTCTCTTTAATTACAACATTTACTTCAAAATTAGAAAGCAAACCACCTCGTGTCAAATTCGTGCTTCCAACAATGCCAGTAGTCTCTCGTGCTTTTTCAAACAAATAAATTTTGGGGTGAAAAACAACATCGGTCTTGTTCTCATCCTTGTCGCCATAACAATAAAATTTCAAATTTGGCGTTTGTTTTTGCAGTTGTATTAAATAATGCATTGATTGCGGGTCAGTTGTTTTAAAATCAAGTCCTGCAATAATTTCAATATTGCCATTATTTCTCAAGCAATTATCCAATGGCTTCTCGATAACCTTTACGCCCGAATACTTCAAAAAAGCGACAGCGATTTTTGCCGAATTTGCGTTCTGTAATTCTTGGCTAATTATATTGCCAATTGGATAGTTCAAATTTGATAGAATTTGTATTGACATGATTATTCTTGATTATTTTCTTTAGGCAAAGATTTAAATTTTTTTGCCTTTACTTGTAAATGTTTTGCATTTTTTGAGCTAACAACCCTTTCACCTGTTTGTTTTTCAATTTCAAGTCTTGCCTTTTTAGCGGCAAACCCACCTTTGCGAGCTACTCCCTTGTTTTCTTCCAATCCTTTTGGTTTTTGCTTTTTGGATATTTCTGCGGTAGAAACCTCAGCCAACATATTGAGCACCAATTCCAAATTTGTCATATTGTCTCGCAAATTTTCTTTTTTCAATCCTTTAAATTTTTTGTAATCTCTAACATTTTTATCAGCCCAAGCTTTTGTGATTTCATCCGTCAATATTGCGTATTCCAATCCCTCTTTCATGCCTCTAATTTGCCATTCGTCAGTAAGCTCTTTTCTAACCTCAATGCTTTTTAACCGTTGATTTATCCACTCTTTCGAATATCCTTTTTGCAAGTAAGTTTTCATCGCTCTATCAATGGCAAGTTCAGGATCTTCGGTTTCTTCAATCCTTTGATAGCCAACTTTTGCCAGCCAAAGTTTAAAGGGTTCAGCTTTAGGCGATGGTATCGATTGAATTAATCTCAAAAGAGTTTCTGTGTCAGCTACATCTGTGAGGTATTTTTTCCCATCAGCCGCCTCTAATTTCAGTTGTCCCACTTTTTGGGACAACTCGCTTCCTTCCTCTTTTAGCTTGGTTTTTAAGGCGTTCCAGTATTTTCTAGGTCTTGGACTATCCGTCAATATTTCAACCACATCTACGATCGAAAAATACCAAAGTTCTTTTTCTTCGTCCCAAATACGCCTAACTTGTTTTTGTTTAAATAAGATAATTGAATTTGATTTTTTCATAGTCAATTATAGTTATAATTTAAATCAGCAAAGGCTTTGGCCGCAGATTGCAAGCAGTAATCGCTTTTGATATGCGAACGATCCATTTTTTTCGCCTTGCCATGCACGATCGGTTTTTTCCAAGCAGCAAGATTTTCTAAAAGGTGATAAGCATCTGAATACTGGCGTGAATTGTAGGGTGGATCAATGTATAAAACATCGCAACTTATTTTTCTGATTAGTTGATTGGCATCTTCCTTGTATATTTCGTTATTTATATTGTTTTCCGCCTCAAAATCAGGCACTAAAAGCCGCAAAGGTTGCACCGTGTCTAATTTTTTACGGAAAGCGTCATAATGCCCTACGGTATTTGCCACTTTATCCACCGCATAAAGCAATGAGGCAATTAAAACCGCTTCTTCGTCCTCATTATTGCTTAACTTATTTATCTTTTCTCTAATTGCGCCAATTTTTCTTGCGTTTTCTAAAGTAAAATATGTATCGCCAAAGTTTTCAGAAAAATAATTGTCATCTGTTGCTTTTAGTTCATTGAGTAAATTTATTTTGTGCTCTATCTCCTCAAAGTCTATTTTTGATGTTCCTAAAAATGCTTTAAGTGGTATAAAATTGCTCGATAAAAAATCGTTAGCAATCACTTTGATATTTTTCTCGTTAAATCGTTCCGCGACAACTCCTGTTCCCGCAAAAATATCGCAAAAAACACTAAAGCCGTTGCATTTTTCGTTTATAATATCTTCAATAAATCCAAGTAATTTGTATTTATTTCCTAAATAGCGTCTATTTTGTAGTTGAAAGCGACCCGCCTTTGCTCTGCTTTCAGGGTAAAAATACACTTTATGTATTTTTTTTATTGTCGGAGTATAGGTTTGCTGTTCGGTTTCAAGCAGATCAAAAAGTGAATTCTGCCCCCCGTCAGATACATAATGCGTGATTTCTTTCTGTGATGACTGAAAAATGCTGTGTAAGTCATTTTCACTAACAATAATAAAATCAATAACATTCACCCCCATAATTTTGCCGGCCTCAAGAATTTTATTGATTACTTCAATATCCTGCTTGCTTGGCTCAACATCGCCAGACGGGTGATTATGCAAAAGAACAACTCCTGCCGCTCTTAATTCTACGGCGGGGCCAAATATTTCTCGCGGATGAATTAAACTTTTATCAAGCGTTCCGATTGAGATAATTTCTTTTTTTAGCAAAACATTTCGGGCATTCAGATAAAGACAAACTAAATATTCCTTTTTCTTGTTTCTAATTTCAGAAGTTAGTGAAACGGCGTCTTGCACGGACAAAACAACATTATCTTTTGGTCCAAGTTCATTGTAAAATCTTTTAACCAAAGCGAGAGCAGAAACAATCTGCAATGCCTTCGCTTTTCCAATTCCAGGAATTTCTAAAAGATCATCAACAGTAATATCTAAAAATTTGTTGCTAAATTTCCTGATGATTTGTTCGGAAAGTTGTTTTACATTTTTCCCCTTGATTCCACTACCAAGTAAAATCGCTAAAAGATCGCTTTTTGAAAGCACATCTGGGCCTTTTACTAAAAATCTTTCTCTTGGCCTATCGATTAGAGGAATATCTTTAAATTTAGACATATTAATATCTTATTAAAAAAGAACATTATAAAATACCGATAGAAACAAGTGGATACTTCGTTATACCTAATCTTACAAAAATTTTTCGGAATAGCAAGAACATCCAAATTATTTGATAATAGTATTCTTATGATTCTTTATATTATTAATTATCAACTCCATAATTCACTTATTGAATCAGCGTTTAATAGTTTTTCAAGCGTAGTATATCTTGGCGCTTGTGGTGCTTCACCTTTTTTTCCTGTGCCAAGCTTGATCGGTTTTACTGTTTTTTTATTTTTTAAAAACAGAATGTATTTACCAGTATCTTTGTATGGTTCAATCCTATCAATTTCTGCATAATGACTAATATGCGCAACCGGCGCTTTTTCATAAATCGCTAAATACTTCAATTTTTCTCTCGCTTCTTGTGAAAGCCGAATAGCCCACCAAGCATTATTTTCCTTATATGCGTGTTTGAAACCGTCTTCTAATGCAGCACAAACAACTGTATTGAAATCTACGGCTTCGCCAGTTTTGCTTTTCTCTGTTTCAATATCTTCAATTTCTTCACGCATCGGTTCGTAATAGTATGAAACATCATTTCCGTATATATAGCGTTGCAATAAAACTAAGTCCGGCGGATTCTTAAAAATCTTAAAAGCAAGATTCAGATCGGTTGTAATTTCATTGATTGCAACTACGATTTTAATATCATTTTCTTCGGTGAGAAAAATCATTAGTTCTGTGATATTCTTAAATACCGTTTGCAGTAAATACCGCTCAATTTCTTTTATTGTTTTTGGTTCGCTTTCAACTGCCTTGATTAATATATTGCGTATTTCGTTTGCAGAAGAAACAATACTAGTGCCAAAACGCGCGATTTGCTCAGTAATATTTGAATACACGTCATGAGATGCAATCTCATTTTCAATTATATATAGTTGCGGTTTATTGGTATCATAGAAATCAATTAAAAATGCATCAGGAATCCCGCGATGATTATCCCGTCCTATTCTTTTTTTTACGTCAATATAAATTGAATCTTTTCCGAAAATATACTTCTGATTTTCAATAACCGCTTTTTCAAATTCCGCTTCGTTATCAAAATCATATAAAGAGTACTAGTTGTTTTTTATAATAATTCGCGCCATACAGGATATAGTTAATTTAAATAATATCGTTAGTGTCGCTTCCCTCCAAAGGTGGACGTAAGAGGGTTTTGACTCAATTTAATTTTGATAAGTCTTTCTTGGAATCTACCTCCCCACCCTCGCATTTTTCCCTATCACATAAATTATACTCCCCCCAAAAACGAGCAGACAAAACACAACTGCATAAATAACCGCCGGATATTGGTCGGCCATGTTTCGCTATCAAAAAACCGCCACCCGGTTTCTTCGAGTAGTTTATTTACCTTAATTCTAGTTTGTACTTCTTTTTTGGACATAATTTAACCTTTGTATTCGCTCAAATATTTATTGAACAATTCTTGGAATAAATTTAAATTTCTTAAATATATTTACCTTTCTTGACCAACCATCCCAATTTTCATATAATAAAACCAATCACTACGAAAAAAACCCTGCTAGAGTTCCGTCTCTATTAGGGGTTTTTTCTATTTTGCTGAATTTTTCTTTTTTGATAATTGAGATAGGAAATCGGCACTCCGGTACGCTTGAGTAAAATCGAGCATTTATTGTTCGGTGATAATAATATTTTTATAGCCTTCTTGTCTTTCAAAAATTTAATCATACTAGCATAATCACCATCACTTGAAACAATTATTGATTTATCAAATTTGTCTTCATAAAAATCTCTGCTCACTGCTAATACCAAATCTGCATCACAATTGCCTTTCACGTTACCATCACCGTCACTGGTTGTTTCTTTGAACACCAAGACATAACCAATCTCTTGCAAATATTTATATAAATCCTTAAATCTGGGCACCAGCCCGATAAACAAATAGATATTTTTAAATTTATATTTATCTTTCAACCAGCGATAAAATCTTTTATAATCCAAATTCCAACCCAAATCCTTGATGCCTTTATCAAGATTGGCGCCATCGATATAAATATTTATCTTCTCACTTTTCTGTATTTTAACTTTTTTGATCATTTATTATTAATTTCTGTAAAGGTATTAAACTAATGTATTAATTTTACAACTCACTATACTTCGTATGCCTCCCTCTCGCTTTCTCTACCGGATATTTCAAATTGTTTTGTATTAGCTTCTTTTCCGATGCCTCCATAATATCAATCTCCAGATCATGGCACATCAACAGCAAATAATTGAAAACATCGGCCAGTTCTTCCGCCAGATCGTCTTTATGAACTTTCAAATAATCTTCAATTTCTTTCTCGCTTTTCCATTGAAAATGCTCCAGCACTTCACTGGCTTCCAAAGAAAGCGAGATGGCACAGTCTTTGGGGTTGTGAAATTGCTTCCAATCCCGCGCATCGCGGAAGGTGATAATTTTTTGGGTCAGATCATCGATATTTTTCATATTTTGATTAAATTAAATCTCTCCCCCTACTTCCCACCCTCAAATTTTTCCCTGTCACATAGATCATACTCCCTCCAAAAACCACCAGACAAAACACAACCACGTAAATCACCGCCGGATATTGGCCGGCGAATTCGCCGCCGGAGAGATGCTTGGCCAGGATCGCGCCGTAGGCCCAGATCAGCACCAGTGCGTAGGGGATGTTACGGTCAAGGATGGTCCGCCAGGTGCCGATCAGCGTGCCGACCAGCAATATCGCCACCGTCCAGAAAACTTCCGACAGGCCAAAACCATTCCAACCCAGACTGACCAAGAGTATCGTCACATTGGCAATCGTCGCCACCGTGATCCAGCCGAAATAAATACTAAAAGGCAAGCGGACCAGCCAGTGTTCGGCTTTGGTCAGTTTTTGCACTTTCAATAAATCAGCGATTTTGATCAGAGTGATGAGCAGACCGAGCATGATGATAACCGACAGCCAGATCACATCGTAGTGCCAGGCGATGAGCCAGCCGGCATTGAATAAGGCGTTGATGATAAATATCCGATTGATTTGATCGGTCAGTTTGTTTCCCCGCACTAGCTGATAGACAACATAGATCGCCAGCAGGGTATAGATCAGTCCCCAGATCGAGAAAGCGTATCCCGCCGGGGCGAACAGATTGGGATAAGCATCGGAAATAGCGCCGGTGTCGCGACCACCCAGCGGGAGTGAGACCGCCAGATAGTTAAGCACGACCATGACGATAAAGGCAATGATGGCGGCCACTCTTGAATACATTTTGTTCATAATATTTTTATAATATTTAAAAAATTGATTCTATCTAAATTTTATCATTTATCCGGTTGCAAATATCTCTTAAAAAATATCTATTCTAATACCTCCTCGAGTCGTACGCCCAATACAGGAGCGCCTGCCGTTGTTTGGTGCGACAGTCCCAATCTCCGGTTACACAATTACGTTTGATCTGGGAGATGTGTCTTTTCATTTGCATCCAGCGTTTGATCTGCCGGTCATCTTCCACCGGTATTCGGCGACCCATAAAATATCGGCAATACCATTGAAACCAACCCCGAGGATCTTCCGGATAAATCCAACCCTTTTTCTCCCAGTAAGACAAAGGCATACTGGCGTTGACCCGGAAAAAATTGAGGGTGCAGTCGCGTTTTTCTTTGGCAAACTTGGCCTTGATGAACCAGTTTTTGGGAAATTCATTTACGCAATCGGCATATATCGCCCACAAAATATTCCCATCGCCAGCATTTCTTTGGGCGTCAGCTCCGGTTTAAAACGCGGGTCAAAATTTTTTCCCATCGGCTCGGTGAGTAGATAGGAATAATTTGACTGCATTTTGTCATTGACGGTAATTTTTTTCATTTGTTTTCTTCTAAAATTTTCGAGTCAGTTAAGTAACTATTGAGCTTGTAATGATTGTTGGGTCGGACAATTTAATTATAACCTACGTTGATCGATCCTGATTTATTTGGAAAAAAATTATTTAACTACAAAATTATAACTGCATAAAAAAACCAGCCAACGCAAATTAGCCGGTTTTGTTTGATTAAATTGTAGATTAATAATTGACTAGTTATTATTAATTTCTTGGTCATCTGGTAGAGTTATATAAAGAAATTGGAACAGATGTTAAATAATTAAAATATCATACATCTTAATCATCTAATCTGTTCCTATGTCTAAATTTATTAAACTTCTTGATGAAAAACAAGCTGTTAAATTAGTAAAGAAAAAGTATTTGTCTAAAATCAAATGTCCGAGATGTGGCAGAATCAGATATGTTAGACAACTATCTAATCGGTATTGGTGTCGAAAATGCCGTTATAAATTCAGTCTTAGAATATCGTTAGGCTTCAAGTATTCCAAATTAACAATCAGACAAATACTAAAAGCTATCCATTGTTTTAGCGAGAAGGTTCCTTTAAGAATAGCCCAAGATTTAATTGAAGTGTCATATCCATCAATTAGGAGAATTTATTCACACTTAAGAAAGAACTTACCGCGAGATGATTTGATGTTAGGTGGTGATATTATTGTTGATGAATGTTTTATTGGTAAAAGAAGAAATGGTAACCAATCGGTAATTATTGGAGCTGTTAATCGGGAGTTTGATCACATCTGCTTAGAGATTGTCGAAACCAGAGAACAAGGAATAGTAGAAAAGTTTTTAACAGATAATATATTAACTGACAGTCTAATTACTACTGATGGATTCTTAAGCTACATTGATATTGAATGGTATGGTTATGGCCACAGAATTGAATACCATGATCGTTGGCAGTTAAAATATTCATCAGCTATTGAAAGAGTATGGGCTTTACTTAAAACTATGCTTCGAAGAATTTATCATCATGTCACTAAAGAAAAACTATCAGAATATCTGCAAGAATTTCTAGCTAGATTCAACTACAAAGAAATTGTTTCAAAACCAGCTAATTTACTATCTTATCTAATATCCAATGTTCCAAGTGCTTGATATTACTCATCTGGTAAGTATTTGAAATATTGTTCAGTAGCCGGTATAATATCCAATTTAGCATCAATCATTTTAAAAATAACAATTTGCATATATTTTTAAGACTGTAAATTTAACTTTGAAAAATATTTGCGAATAATAAAGCTGGAAAACTATATTTTAAAAAATCGTGTTTTGCCTTAATCCCTCTACAACTTGCTATACTTCGTATGTTTTCCCTTCGCTTTCTCCACCGGATATTTCAAATTGTTTTTGATCAATTTCTTTTCTGAAGCTTCGATGATATTGATATCAAGGTCGTAGCAAATCATCAGCAAAGTATTTAGAACATCCGCCAGTTCATCGGCCAGATCATTTTTATGATCTTTCAAATACTCTTCAATTTCTTGCTCACTTTTCCATTGAAAATGTTCCAATAATTCGGAAGCTTCCAGCGAGAGAGAAATAGCCATATCTTTGGGTTTGTGGAACTGTTTCCAATCTCGCGCGTCGCGGAAATTTATTAATTTTTGGGTTAGGTTTTTGATGTTGGACATTTGAAAAAATTTTTAGAACAAATAATCACTGTTTGTATTATACCTTTAATTATATCAAGACCAACTTTTTAACATTCATCAATAATCATCAACAAAACATTGCTTTTGGACAAATTTTTCGTTAAATTATACCAAGCTATCGAATTATTAAAAAAATTTTGTAGGAGGGGATATGAATGAAAAGAATTGTGTTTCTTGCCCTGTTGCTACTGCTAATGATGTTGACAGCCGGTTGCGGTGATGACGCGGTTACGCCGATTATTCAGACTATCCGCAGCGCCGATCCGCTAAACAAGTCGATCGAGTGGTCAAGCGGGAAAGACGAGCTGGTGATGGAACAATTAAAAAACGGCAATCCGGCTCACAATCTATCACCGGCGGAGTTGATTTTCTATTGTGCCAGAGAGAACAATTGTAATCCGGTCTTGCTCTTGGCTCTGTTGGAAAATCAAGATCTGTTGGGTCAAGAAGACGGTTTCGGTGATTTTGAATTGCGGTTGTACCATGCCTGTAATTATGAGGTTAATAGTGGCAAGTACAACGGTTTTTTTCCGCAACTGGTTGCCAGTACATTTCAATTCTGGCTTGATCGGGAAAACGGGATGAGTTTTGCCGAATCTTATCAAGCTAATTTTGCCGGCCGATACACATTGGCAGAGTATATGGCAATTTATGCCGGTATTGTTGACCAAATCAATCAACAAACCGGATCAGATTTTCCGACCAATCCCGATCCGACTACATCCGATATTTTGGATCATTTTCATGATCTAAATATCGAACAAATCCAGAGTTATCTGGAAAGTTGTCCCGATACAGCATTGAAAAGGGAAGGACTGTTTAGGGAATCTCCGCGGACTAATTCAGTTCAATACTAAAAAATGTATTTTATAAACCACCGGCAATAAAGCTGGTGGTTTCTTTTAAATGTCGGCAATTTACTTGAACTATCATTAAAAAGTTCCGTTTAATGTAATCGCCAAGCAAAATTTTGATACTGCGTTTTCTTAAGTAAACGAAAAGCGCCAAATATTAAAAGAAGATCGGGCAGGAACCAAAAAAAGAAATGCCAAATAGAATTAATGAGTAGTGCTTATTAATTTCCTATCTGTCATCCTCGAATCGAAATCCGCCCAGGGCGGAGCTTCGATATCGGGGATCCATACCATATTTCTTATTTTTATTTAGCACTACTCATTATTAACAATACTGATTTGATCTAAAAAACTATCATTCCCAGAAAAGCCAACATCATAAACAAAAACAACCACAGTATCGTCAAACCAAATAGTTGGACCGCCGATTTTTTGGCACCGTCAAGGTACATGAGGATAGATTTCCCGACAACCAAATAACCGGTGATGGCGGCGGAGATGACAAATAACATCAGAAAAGCGACCGGGCCCAAGAGGTTTGGTTTGGTGCCGAAGATCTCGTTGCCAAATGACATAACAGTGCCAACCAACAATACATAAATCGTTACCCCGAGGGCTTGTTTGAGTGCGGTGATTGTTAAATTTTCTTGTTTCATTATATTATAGTTTTAAAAATAAATTATTTGAATAATTGCATTAATCGTGAGAGAGAGAAACGAGCGTGAAATTATGTATTTCATTGTAACGTCTCTCATTTTTGTGGGTATTTTTAAACTTGACAAACTACTAATATTTTTTTACAATTAAACTAATCATGAGGGAGAATACGAGCCTCCAACTACGTGTTGGATGAGTGCACGCCTCCCGTTTTTTTATACTGTAATTTCTGTCTGTCATCTTCCAAATGTTTCTTATATTTATCAAACGGTCGTAGCAATGTTGAGGCCGCTTTTTTATTTGGAATAATTATTTTGGACAGTTTTTTATTTTTCTTTAAAAATTCATAGAGACAACGAAAATCACCATCACCGGAAACAACTATGGCTTGATTATAGTTTTTATATTCGATAGCTGCAGTATGAAGGACTAATTCAGCGTCAATATTTCCTTTGGGCACACCAAACGCATCTTTAGTAGTTGGTTTAAATACTAATTGATATCCAAATTTTTTTAATTCACGGTATAATTTTTGGTTATTTTCGATATACCCGATAAATAGAAATGCTTGAGTAACCCTGAATTTATCTTTGAGATAGATGCGAAATTTTTTGAAGTCCAATTTCCAGCCGGTATAGATTTTTCGCTTATTCTTGTTGAACAGATCTTTGCCGGTGCCGAGGTTTAAGTTTTGGCTTTCGATAAAAGCGTAGATTTTCGGTCTATTTTTAACTTGCTTTCGATTGGTTTTATTTCTTCTTTTTGGACGAGGCATTTTTTAAGTTTTTATAGTATGTTAATTGCTTTAATTATAATCTTTTTTTAGCAGTTTAAAAAAATACTTAAAAATGAAGAAAAAAAACATAATTTTTAATAACGCCAACAATTAGTCCGGTTGGCCATTTTTGTATGGGGAAATATGTATTGAATTTTTATGCTAGAATTGATTTAAAAATAATCTGGATTTTTCAAAGGAGGTATTTTAACAATGAGCGAAGTGGAAATTATCACTGTTGATGAATGGATTCCGGAAGATGTGAAGGAAGAATTGCACGCCAAGGCGGAGGAAGAGTTTCCCGATGATGACATGGTGAAAACCTTGTTTTTCTTGCGTCTAATCAAGAAATACAAGGAAGAAAATGGGAATAAAAGATTAAAGTTGTGAAAGAAGTTTATAAAAATAATCGAATATTCAAATTTTTTTGTGAACTGCCCTGCGCCAAGAGCGCCGTGTGTTAATTTATAATAAAATTATTTGTAATTCATCATAAAGACTTCTAAAGACAAAACGTCATAAACACTTTGTTTGCATTATTTATGATAGATGTAAAGTAATTATGAAAAGTGATTTAAGAATAAAATTTTTAAAATGGATATTTTTAAAGGGGGGTGAAAAAAATCAACAGGAGAACAAGAAAAACAAACACCAAAAAAAATTATCAGGAATCGGAAATTCCGATACAAACCGATGATATAAAGAATACCCCGGAAAATGATCAGGAGAAACAAGAACGGATCAAATTCTGGGAGGAATTATACGAATATTTCAAGAAATAATAAATGTAGCCCGCTAAAATTTTTAGCGGGCTTAATTTCGGTATTTTAAATATCTCTGTTTTTCTTCCTGTTGTCACGAATGCGATCAACTTCTTTCAGGGATTGCTTACGCAAACGAACATTTTTGGGAGTTACTTCGAGGTATTCATCATCGTTAATGATTTCCAAACCTCTTTCGATGGAGATAGTAATTGGCGGAACGAGATGGATCGCTTCGTCACTACCGGCAGCGCGGATGTTGGTCAGTTGCTTGCCTTTGATCGGATTAACCGCCAGATCAACTCCTTTGGCAACATTGCCGATGATCATACCTTCATAGACCGGGGTATTGGCGGTGATGTAGAGTTGTCCGCGGTCCTGCAGATTCCAGAGCGAGAAAGCCAACGCTTTGCCACCAATCATGGAAACCATCGCGCCAACGGCGTGTCGTTCGATGGGTCCGACATGGGGTTTAAAACCGACAAACTCACTGCAAAGTATGCCTTCACCGCGAGTATCCACCATAAAATCACCGCGATAACCCAACAGACCGCGAGTCGGAATTTGAAAAATCAATCTGGTCTGATGGCCGGTATTGGTCATATTGGTCATAACTCCTTTGCGACGAGATAGTTTTTCGATTACAACGCCCGAGTATTCCACCGGTACGTCGATAGTCAGTTCTTCAAATGGTTCAACTTTCACTCCATTTTCTTCTCTGATGATTACTTTGGGCTGAGAAACCTGAATCTCATATCCTTCACGACGCATGTTTTCCAACAGAATGGCGATATGCAATTCACCTCGGCCGTAAACTTTGTAATATGAATTGTTGGAGAAATCAATTTTTAAGCCAACGTTTATCTCCAACTCTTTTTCCAGCCGTTCCCGGATCTGACGATTGGTAACCCAAGTGCCGTCCTGACCCGCAAAAGGAGAGTCATTGACCAAAAAATTCAGGCAAATGGTTGGCTCGTCAATTTTGATAGCCGGCAGTGTGGCCTGATCGGGGGTATCACAAATAGTGTCGCCGATGTAGATGTTGGGCAGTCCGGCAATCATGACAATATCTCCAGCGACGGCATTTGGTGTTTCCTGTCTGGCCATGCCTTGATATGTAAACAGTTTAACCACTTTGCCGGTAGCGATAGCACCATCGATTTTTTTGATAGTTACGGTTTGGCCGGTTTTGATCCGGCCTTCATAGATGCGGGCGATGGCCAAGCGACCGAGAAAATTGTCATAACCCAAATTGAATGGCTGAGCGGAAAGCGGAGCGTCGATATCGGCCGATACAGGTGGCACATGCGACAAAATCAAATCCAGCAGAGGAGTGAGGTCGTGGCTGTCATCGGCGAGTTTGGATTTGGCAATACCATCACGACCAATGGCATAAATAACCGGAAAATCCAGCTGTTCATCATTGGCGCCGAGATCGTAAAATAATTCAAACACCATTTCGTGAACGATATCGGGACGGGCGGCCGGTTTGTCGATTTTGTTGATAACGACGATTGGTTTCAGCCCCAGTTCGAGAGATTTCTTGAGAACAAATTTGGTTTGCGGCATGGGGCCTTCTTGGGCATCAACTACCAGTACTACTGAGTCAATTGAGCGCAAAACCCGTTCCACCTCACTGCCGAAATCGGCGTGGCCGGGAGTATCAACAATGTTGATTTTGGTGTCTTTGTAAAAAACGGATGTGTTCTTGGAGTATATGGTAATTCCACGCTCTTGTTCGAGGGCGTTGACATCCATGGTTTCGCCTTCTTTGGCGATACCGGTTTGACGCATGATAGCGTCAGTCAGGGTAGTTTTGCCATGATCAACGTGGGCGATGATGGCGATATTTCTGATTTCCATAATTTCAATAAAAAATAAAAAAACCTGTTTATCTAATTTCAAACAGATTTAAAAATCAATTTGGTTATTTATTTGTATAATATTTGAGAGCAAAAGTCAAATTAAAAATTTTTAAAATATTTATATTAAACATGATATTGCCAACAATTCCCGTAAATGATATCTTGATAACAAAGAATTTTTCGTTTGTGAAATTTAAAAATTTAAGGAGGTTGTGGATGATATGGATCAAAGACTAAATTTGTCATATAGAAGAAATACCATGGACCACCTCATGGAAAGTGACGGATTTCTGTATGAACCGTTTTTATCGGAACAAAACAAGGAACAAGGTTGGTTAAAAGTGGATTACCATGCAAAAAAAATATATCTACAGGGCATTGTTTCCGAAGGACGGGTAGGAGATTACAATTTGAGAGTAGAAAATTTGTATTTAATCGATGGAACACATATCTTTTTTATACCGGCCATCGCCAAACACCGTAATACTAAATACGCAAAAAAGATATTTTTGACAAAACCAGAAATATCAAAAAAACCGATTTTCCTAAAACTTCGGTTCGACAAATTGATTCTTTCAGATTTGCCTATAATCTGGCAGGGCCTAAAATTGGTGAAAGCAATGAGAGAAGAAATGGGAGTAAAGCTTCTTTGCGACATTGATCTCCATGAATTGGTCTGGACTTTTTCTCCAAGAGGAAAGGAAAAACTTAACCAGATAAATGATTATAATCATTTTGAATGGTGCGCCAAAAAATCACTTTCCAAAGTGCATGGAAGGGAGATAATCTATATACAAAAAGACACTGAAAAGATTTTGAAGTTAATTTATAAATATGGTGAGGATTTTTGGGAGAGTTATCATCCCGATTTTTTGGTAGTTGTTCAAAAAGAATTAAAAAATAAATTGTAAATTTTTATTTAAAACGGAAGTAATTTTTTTACTTCCGTTCGTTATGTAAAGATATTTTGGAAAATAATTTTTTGGTTATATTTTTAATAACTTATTTGTAATTTCTTTTATCCTAACTCATCATAATTACAAATCTTAATATTTTATTAATTTCAAATTAATAAATACTTAATCTTCTTTTGGTAATAATGGTTTTATGAACGTTAAAAAACCTAGGAGGGGGAAATTTATGAAAATATTGATTTTCGAAGATGAACCCATGTTCATTGGTGTTTTAGAACAGGTTTTTAAAATTCAAGGGTTCGAAACTATTTTCAGTAAAAATGTTGACATTAATGATTCAATTGAAGATGTCGAAATTATAATGATAGATTTTAGTTGTATCGACACAATATCTTATCTGGAAGAAAGACAAAATAATAGCAATGTCATTGTCATGGGCGGTGATATTGACGAATATGAAAAAGAAAAAATTTATTCGCTGGGTGTAAAATATATTTTGGACAAACCTTTCCAAATTGATGAATTATTGAAAATAATCAAAAAAATCAGTTTGGTGCCGGTGTGATTAAAGAGAGGTATTTTATGTTTATATGGCAATTTTTATGGCCTTTTTTTATTGCTAAAAACACTTCGCCGGGGGGTAATTGTCGATATTCAAAAAGGGTGTTGAATTGGGTTTACTTTTTGGCCATAAACTCCACTACTTGAGTATCAATCGAGATATCGCGGGGAGAGATGGGACGGCGCAAGAGCAGTCCCTGTAAACTGGTTACCCGACTGATGGCGACATAGGTCTGGCCGTGGGCAAAAGCCCCACGGCCGATGTCGAGAACGACGTGGTTAAAAGTTTTTCCCTGACTTTTGTGGATTGTAACGGCCCAAGCGAGACGGATAGGATATTGGGTAAACGAACCGACAGTTTCGGAATCCATGATTTTTGTATCAGGGTTATAGAAATACGATGTGGCCCGCCAGGTGTATCGATCCACTTCAACTGTTTCACCGTTGTCGAGTTTGACCACCAACACGATATCATCATCAAATTGATTGTTGGTGATGTCGATGATCCGCCCCATACTACCATTAACCCAACGATCGGCGGCATCGTTGTTTAACAACATGATTTGCGAGCCGATTTTAACTTCCAGATCAACCTGCGTCGGCAATTGTTTGGTGGAAAAATCTCCGGCCAGCTCTCCCGCTAGCAGATAGGACTTGGTAGTGAGTTGGGCCAGTTTATATTTGTTAATATCGTCGGCGGCAATGTTGGTGGTGGTGAGAGTGATGTACATATCTTCAGGTTCAAAATAATCAACCTGGCAACGTGAATTAAGCAGACTGATGTCATCACTATCGGCCCGATTGGTACGGATTTTGTTGAGCAGGTCGATAAAGATCTGATCGGACTGGCGATAGATAGTTTCCAGTTCGATTATTTTGATATCTATTTGCTGCATGACGTTGGCGGAGAAAAAGTACGGACTGGGATATTGGGTGCGGAATTTGCGCATCTCCTCCTCCCCCACCACGATCGGCGGCAATTGAAATAAATCTCCGATAAACACCATCTGGATGCCACCGAACGGTTTGTTGTTAAGTAAATAATATCGCAATGACTCATCGATACAGTCCAGTAAATCCGCCCGCACCATGGAGATCTCGTCAATAATAATCATATCCAGTTTTTTCAATATCTGAGTGAGTTTTTTGGATTTTTTTTCAAATTTGATATCTTCCGGTGAAATCCCGGGTGCAAATCGAAAAAATGAATGAATAGTCTGGCCGGATACATTGAGGGCGGCGACACCGGTGGGAGCAACGACCACAATTTTTTTGGCGGTAGTAGTTCGAAAATATTGCAATAGGGTCGATTTACCGGTACCGGCTTTACCGGTTAAAAATATATTGTCACGGGTGTTTTCCATCAGATCCAATGTTTCCTGGAAACGTGAGTTCAGATCGATTTTTGGTTTGATTTTGGACATATAAAAAGAATGGGCACAAAAAAAATAATTACCGTTTAATCTTAGCAGAAATGTTTAGGAAATAATCTGGGGAAATTTTTTTAATGATTTATTTACCCCTTGATTTATTTCCAGAATATGATATTATCAAGGGAGTGCTGGTAGATTTAGGTTTACCGGTGTTTATTTTTTATCTTATTTGTATAAAACTTCATCGGGAGGTAAAAAATGAACTTAATTAAACCCCAGAAATTAACCACTGATTCACTGATCAGCATGATTCATACCTCCAGTCCGATTGAAAAGCGGGAGGAAAAGCTGTATTTGCAAACTGTAACAAAATTAAAAAATCTTTACTCCAAAACAAAAGAATTCAATATCCATGAAACTAAAATCAATCCTAGCTACCTATCCGGATCCGAGCGAGAACGTTTAAAGAATTTTCGCAAAGCGATTAGAAATTCGAACTGGCTGTTGCCGGTTATGGGAGGTACCGGATGCGAGGACATTATCAGACACTTAAATGAAAAAGATCTAAAAAACATTAAACGCAATCGACCGATAGTAAATGGGTTTTCGGATACAGTTTTTTTAATTAACTATCTGTATTTCAAGATCAGGTTAATGACTTTTCATTACAGTAATGCCCTGGGATTATTTCGAGACAAAAACAACCGGATATTTTTTGAGATGTTAAAAGGGATTCGCAATGAACTGGTTTTTATCGAGCCGGAATACCGCTGGCTGACCGAGCCCACTCCGGATAAACCCATCACCGGAATCGCTATCGGGGGCAATATTTCAACTTTTCGCGATTTGCTGGATATTTGCGATATTAACCCCAGGTCTTGGGAGCCATATATTTTGTTTATCGAAGAGGTGGGAATCGATATTGAGGACTTACACCGATTGATTATTGCCCTCGATGAACGGGGGATATTTAGACATATTCGAGCGCTGGTTATCGGTGATATGGACCAAAAGATATTTTCACTTGATTTGCGACGATATCATTTCAGTTATACCACTCATCAGGAAGATATGGACAACTTGTTTGAATACGTGTTGGGTGACGTGATCAAGGAAAGAAAACTGGATGGAGATCCTTTGCATATGCTCAAGGTGAGCAATCTCGGACATTTTGTCAAAAAAAATCCAATGATTATCCCGATTGGCGCTCCGACCACAATTTTTCCCGACTGTCATATCCATTTCCAGGGGCCGTTTGTGGAGTAAATGTTTGATATTAATAAAAGATAAATACTGATCAAAAAAGAATTGATTAGTATTTTTTTATTATTTAATGAGTGGTGCTAAATAATAATAAGAAATATGGTATGGATCCCCGATCCACCCGAGGCGGACAAGTTATCGAAGCTCCGCCCCCACCCAAGGCGGGCAGGCAAGGCGGATCGATTCGAGGATGACAGATAAGAAAATAAATTAGCACTACTCATTATTTAACTTATCTCTTTTTAATTAGACGCGTAAGTGTTAAATGGGTTATATTAATTTAAAAAACTATTGACTTTTTGCTAATTTTATGATATGTTTAGCTTGTTTTAATTCTAAAAATATTTTAATGAGTAAAGAAACTAAGAGCAATATTGATTTATTAGCCAATAAAGATGTATCTATTGATAATTTAATGGACGAGATCGAAGCATTTGACAAATATCATAACATGGGATCAATGCTGGCTCGATATGTTATGCAGTTGGGTAAAGATGAAAAAAATACCGTTTTTGAGAACGATAAAAGTGCCGTCCATGCCCAAACTATCGTAACCAAATACGGTGATGTATTAAATGAGATCGGGCTTTCTTTTGAACCGGTAAATTCAACGGTCAAAGCGTTTCATCAAGATGGCGAGACGGAGGCAAAAAAGTTAAACTTTAACATAGCCGATGGTGAAAAGTACGCCGGTTATCTGGGCAAGATGGGACAAAAAATAATTTCCAAAAAAGAACATAAATTTATCAAAAAAACATTGAACACTTTGGTAGAACAGTTTGAACACTCTTATGACTATGACAATCCAGCTGGTGATGAAAATTTTTTAAATGCCGTTGCGGGTTTAAAAGAGATTGTAAAGGGTTATGAAACTATCGATCAAAACCACGATGGCAGTTTAAGTAAAGAAGTTAATAAACTGGCCCAGTTTGAAAAACGAATTTCCAAAGGTTGTTTAAAAGAATACATATATGCCAGTAAACATGGCTTGACTGATGACTTTACCGAATGGACCAAAGCATTTACACCCGCCACCTGGCATGGCGACTGCACCGTTGATCGATATCGCAAAAACTGGAAAAATATTTGTTTTAAATCCTTGGATAATTTTAAAAACAATCCAAAAGCAAGTGAAGAATACGCGGATTTAGTCCAAAAATTGAAGCAAGCGATTGAATTTGCCAAAGTGGATATCGAAGAGAAGATTGAAAAAAATAGCAATGTGAATTATGTTTTGTTACTTAGCGCATTGAAACAAGAAATTGGCACGATCGAAAAGGAGTTGATGAAGTATGATTTGTAGATAGTTCTATTTAAAAACAAGACAATTTTAAACAAAAGCCACCTTAGAATATTTTAAGGTGGCTTTTGTTTTTATTTAAAAAAAAATGTTGTTTATCGCTTGAAAATTCCGGTAAAGAAATTTTTTACTCCGGATACAACATCTTTCACTCCGGTCCATAAACGGTTTCCTAGCGACGGTTGATTGACACAATCTGGTATTACCGGAGAAGTGCATGATTGTGCATCGGTCGAGTCAGAAGTGGAAGCGATGGCGGGCGTCGGTTCGGTGGCGGAACAAAATTTGATATAGTTTTTTATGGCTTGTATGCGTTGCCATTTGGATAAATTTCCGGATGAATTTTGGGGAGCGGAAGATGGGGCATTGTTTTCAAAAAAACTCCCCGCCTTGGCTTTTTCCAAATGATTGCCGGATAAACCGGTATCGGTGTTTTTGGCAGTGTATTTGTTTTCCAATCGCTTGAGCCAATCGTGTTTAGCCCGTCTTTCAAAAACATCTTTTCGGTAATCAATAAAGCTGTTGTTGGGTACGACAGCAACATTGTCCATGGAAACCTTTTTATCGGTATTGCCGGATGTGTATTTCTCTTTCATTTTGGCCAGGAAATCCATACTGTTTTGACTGGCCAATACTTGCCGGTCAAATGAATAATCCTTGATTGAATCAAGATTTGTTTTCATGTTTGTCTATAATGATATGAATAATTATTTTGCCTTCCAATTCATAACTTAACAAATTTTAAATCCAAAGGCAAGCTGTGGTAGTGTATTATGATTAATTTAATCATTGCCAATATGATAAATTATTGTTATATTTTAAAAAGTTTAAATTAATGAATATTTATGAAAAACGCTCCGGGACAAGAACCGAACGACTATCAAAGAAAAGATGGGTCCAATCATATCGAATCGGCAGATTTTAACAAGGGGTTGATTATCTCAAAACTGCTACTAACACCAAAGATTGAATCCGTTGGCAGTAATGGCGATAAAAAGGTTATCAAATACCCCGATGTTTTTGATGATTTTACGAATTTTCAAATAGATTTATTGCAAAGTAAATTGACTTATGTCGAAAATCAAAATGAGTTTTTAACTCAGGAGATTGAAAGATTGTCCACATCAAAGACGGATGAGGATTTGATAAAAATCATCGATCAAGAGATTGAACAGAAAAGAAATGAATATATCGGTTTCTTACAACATAAAATTGCCGGCAATCAAGCTACCGCCCAGTATATTGCTGAAATGCAGATGAAGCTGGATTGCTTTAAGGGATTTTCCGATGTGTTTTACAAAGAAAAATATAACGAATACATCAAAAATGATTTGGACGAAATCATTAACCGGTACAAAAAATATATCAATACTTTTGATGCTCGGTTAAATAACTTGGACCAAAACAGCAATCCATTTGAAAATATCGGCAAGATCGATTTACTTACACAAGAATTGTTTATTGACAAAGACATCCGCGATTTAACCGATACTATTGGAGAAAAAGCCACCGGCCAACTAATGACCAAAACACTGGTTGATGCCATCAAAACTAAAAAAAGTGCGCAAATAAATATTTTGGTGGAAAATTTGGCTGATGAAAAACCGGATTTACTGCCGGATGAGTTACTGTCAAAATTTAAACATTTACCATATTTGGAACGAGTCAAGAATGCTTGGCAAGACAAGATTGAGAGTGAACTGTTGTTACAAGCAAAGTATTTTTTCTATTTTCACCAATTGAACAAAGTGAAAAAAGTTGAATATCAATTGGCTTTGAACGAGATACAAATTGGGGAAATAGAAAAATTCCAGCGCAAAAATCAGTTAATCAAAAGACAAATTGAAAATAATTCCGAAGAAAAATCAAGCAAGATCAATGTGAGCATTGATTTACGAGAGATGAATAAATCTGAAGCACAACTCAAACAGACTGCCGGCGTGAGCGTTTTAGAAAAAATTAAAAGATATTTTCGTTTGGATGATCTCCAGAAGTTAGCGCAATCAGTGCAAAAACAGGATATTTTTGCCAGTTATTGTCCGCAGATAATTGATTTTCTCAAAAAATGGCAGATGGTTGAAGCATTGAAAGAACACGCGGAAAAAATTCAGAAAACGGGAAAACAGGAAAATATTAATTCATTACAAGCGGGAAAAAGCATGGAGTCAAAAATCATAAAGCCCCCGCAAGAAAGAACAATTGATTTAACTATCAGCAGAGGTGAATTTTTAGATCTGATTGAAATTACCTTGGGAAATGTTAAACAAGATGTGGTAAAAAAAAGTACAAGTTTGGTCAATTCACAAGAATTTGCCGAACTGTCCCGATACGAAAGAGAGGTGGCAATATTGGCAACAAAGTTAAGTTTACACGCCCAGGAAGATAATGGACAGTTGGTGATCGATCAATTGTTTAGTAAATAATTGGTATTTTTTTCTTTGATTCTATATTAAACAGCCGTGAATAATACGGCTGTTTTTGATATATCATTAAATTAATCTAGTTTGTCTGCCAGTTTAGAGTTAATTCATAGTACTTGACAGATGGGTTGCTCGAGTACCAGATTTTGAAATCGGCGGTATCGCCGGGTTGGAGAAAATCGATACTGGCTTTTTCGGCATAACTAAAATTTTCGCCGATTTGTTCCATAGATTCATCAAAATAACTGGCGGTTATTTTGACGTGTCTAACCGGAGTTTTGGTATTGTTTTTGACCGTACCGACGATTTTTTGGGAAGAAAATTGGTCCGTTATGACACCGCTGGAAATGATGACGACGCTGGGGGTGATATCCAGATTGACTTCGATTCGATTGTTTTTTATCTCCATGTTGTCGCTCGAGTATTGCAGAACGGGATTGTTTAAATCGGTCGGGATGGAAAACGTGAGATTACCTTCAACACTTTCCCCGGGTGAAAGTTTACCGCCAACCAAAACCGGTTCGGCGATGGGTTGAGGTTGGTAGGTTTGGCCATTTTCCGGATTTTTTAAAATAAAATCATACAGACTATAATCAATTGGATCCTGACCGGTATTAAGTAGATAAACTTTGGTAGCGATAAGTTTTTCTCCAGTTTTGGCCTGAGCCGGGTATTGACTGGTTACATCGCTAATTTCATCGACTTGGATAGCGGCGGTTTCGCTTTCAATCAGCTTTTTCTCATCACCGGTGATTGTCTGATTGGTGTCACCCGGCGGGACTTTGAAGGCGATTCCCTCGTAGTCCCAATTGGGATCGGTATCACGGACACGCTTCATCTCCTCTTCGTCGATAGTAAAAAAGTGATGGAGAAAAACGGGACTCCAAAAACGATAAACATTTTTGGCTTCACCGGTATAGGTTGGTGGATATGCATAATAGGCGATCCATTCGTAATTCCAGTTGGAATCGGTGTCTTTGACTCGCATCCATTCTTCCGGATTGATGGTATAAAAATGTCCATGAAATACCGGACTCCAAAAACGATAAACGGGCAAGGTTGCTTCAGATTGCATGGCATAGGCGCTGTAGGCAATCTGTTCAAAATTCCAGTTACTGTCCTCGTTGGCCACTCGATTGGCTTCGGCATGGTCCATGGTGAAAAAATGACCCTTGAAAACAGGGCTCCAAAAACGATAGATGTATTTAGTTGTTGCCGAATCGGAGATCGGTAAATCTTTGTATGCCAGGATTTTGGCTGGGGACAATAAAAAAATTACCGGGATGATGATCAGAGTAATTATGGTTTTATATAAATTTTTCATGAAAACTTTTCCTAAAAAATGCAAGGGAAAAAGTTTTATTTTTGTTATCTTTACTTATAGAGTAGCACAAGAAACCGCTGAAATAAATAGTGACTATGACTAGAATCATGTCATATCATTTTAAAACAAATCATAAAAATGTGAAGCCATTGTATCGCCATAATATCAATCTTTTCGTTGACAATTTTTGCTGATACAAATACTTTCGGGGAATTTCAAGCACATTTCGGTGTATTTTTCTTTGGCGCTTTGTACCTCTAACTTACCCCCGAGTTCTTCGATATATTTTTTGACTATCGACATGCCGATACCTCGACCATCACCTTTGGATGAATAGTTTTTTAGGAAAATTTTCTCTTTCTCGTTTTCTGACATACCTTTGCCATTATCAACAATTTTTAAACAGTTATAACCATTGTGATAATCAAATAAAAGGAGGATTTTTTTGTCCGGTTTTTCGATTCCGGCGAAAGCTTCTTCGGCGTTTTTGATGAGATTACTTATCACTACTCGCAATTTATGTGGTGAAGCATTTCTTAAATAAAATTTGTTATCTTTGATAATTTTAATACTGATATTTTCTCCTTGCAGATAATCGCGGAATAAATCCACTTGTGAATCAACTATTTCTCCACAATCGACCACGGATTTTGACTCTCCTAACATAGCAAATTTTTCCGGTCCCAAACAAAGTAGTTTTTTGGCGTAACCGATTTTTTCATCAAATATTTTTTTCTCAATAGCCATTTTTTCTTCACCAATCTGCGTACTTAAACTATTATATGCACATTCAATGGCCAATAATCCGGCTGAATAACAATTTTTTAATTCATGGTTGTATTCACGATAATTTTGGATAGAGTTTTGCATTGTGACTAATTTATCGACCTTTTCTTTTTCCATAACCATATTATAATTCACCATAGTTAATTTGCCTGATTTTCGATCAATTTCAATTTCTTTCTCTAATTCCTCCACATTTGATTTATCAAAAATCAGAGTGAATTCGGTATCGCCTGAGCCATTTGAACTATTTTCGTCTGACGGATCGATTTTTTTGGCATATTTAGCCGTGTTTCATAACCGCTGTACTCCATCTTGGTGTCAATTTCCAAATATTTGGCTACCCGATTTATTATCGTTCGGCAAATATGCTGTTTGTCGATATGATCTGCTTTGGCATAGCTTTGCAGTAGAGTATTTATTTCTGCCATAATCTCTTCGCCAAAATTTTTGTTTTCCAGTTGGATAATGATGGCTTTGGCCATTCTAAGCAATTCTTTATCATTTTGGTTTTTGATATCCAGTCTTATGTCCTGTTCAATCTCTTTTTGATTAATAATTTCTTGCCATTTTTCAGATTCAAATTTTTTGGCAGTTTCCAATGTTTTCATTTTTTTACAAATTAACTTACCGGCTAGTAAAAAATTAAAAAAATGAGGATAAAAAAATCACTCCTCAAAAGTCGCTTTTATTTATAATTTTTTTTCCCATATTATTATTTTTTCCAAATGGAAAAATTGTCATCTTTATTATTTTAACAAAAATATTGCTTCTAAAAAAATGTATTTGAGAAGACTTGCTGGATTTATCTAATTGATAAATTTATACACTAATGTTTTTTAAAAATATCTTTTGTGGATGATATTATGACAAAATTTATGCTCTGAATACGTTCTTGACAAATGAATACATATTTGCTATAATCGGTTTGTAATATGCGAATAGAGTTTTTAACAATTTATTATTAAACACGATATTTAGATTTGGGACTAAACAAATTACACCCATTTCGATGTGGCAGGTCAGAAATCACAAGTAAGGCCTGACGGAAAGTAACCGTTATCATATACTAAAGTGTTGTTTGACACTTACTGAGATTGATTTAGCAATAGATCAATAAACCAAGGTGGTACCGCGAGAAAACTCGTCCTTGGATACAAATTTTTGTAAAAAAGTTTGTATTCGAAGATGAGTTTTTTTATATATTAAATTGCATTTAACAAGAATCAAGACACATGACAAAAGAAGCAAGAAAAAAAATTATCACAGTCAATATTTTGTATGTTATTTGTAACTTTAAAACTTAAAAATTAGAAATTAGAACTTGAAATGTTTTCCGGCGGTGGCAGAGAGGTTTATGCGCTGGTCTGTAAAACCAGAAAGGTAGGTTCGATTCCTACCCGCCGGATTTTTCGCGCCGAAGGCGCGAACAAGAATTAAGAAATAAGAAATAAGTAATAAGAAAAAATTATGACTAATGACAAAAAAATTAAATTGATTTCTCAAAACACAGCCGAAGTTATGACGGAAGAAGATTTGAAAAAGATGATAGAATCAGGTCAGCCACTCAACCACTACATTGGTTTTGAAATTTCCGGCATGGTGCATCTGGGAACAGGTCTGGTATGTATGCAAAAAGTCAAAGACATCATGGACGCGGGAGTGAATTGTCATGTATTTCTGGCCGACTGGCACAGCTGGATCAATGATAAATTGGGTGGGGACAGAAAAAAAATCGCCAAGTTTGCTCATGATTATTTCGCACACACTTTGAAATTGTGTTTTGAAGTGTTGGGTGGTAACTCGAAAAAATTGACATTCGTTTTGGGTTCTGATTTGTACAAGGAAAATAATCAATTTTGGGAAACGGTTGTTGAAATATCCAAGAACACAACACTTGCCAGAATGAAACGCAGTATCACAATTATGGGTAGAAATGAAGGTGATGCAGTGGATTTTGCAAAATTAATGTACCCGGCGATGCAGGTTTCCGATATTTTCACGATGCAGATTCATCTGCCACATGCCGGCAATGATCAAAGAAAAGCCCAGGTAATCGCGAGAGATGTGGCAATGAAATTAAAAATAAATCCTTTGAAATTGGGCGAAAATATCGTCAAGCCGGTGGGAATACATCACAAATTGTTGCTTGGACTGCAAAAACCGTCAGTTTGGCCGATACCAGACGAGATGAATAAACAAGATTTGTGGTCAACCATGAAGATGAGCAAATCGGTTCCAAACAGTGCTGTTTTTGTCCATGATAGCGAGGAAGAGATTCGCCAAAAAATTGCCAAAGCATTTTGTCCGGAAGGTGAAGTGGAGTTCAATCCGATTATCGACTGGGTGGAGAATTTGGTTTTTACACATCAGGATAAATTGATCATCAAAAGAAAACCGGAACATGGCGGTGATATGGAGTTAAATAGTATTGAAGAGCTAAAGAAAACATTTGCCAAAGGAGAATTACATCCAATGGATTTGAAAAATGCGGTGGCGGAATTTTTGATAGATTTGTTAAAACCGATACGAGATGAATTTGATAAACCGGAAAAGAAAGAATTGTTGCGGGAATTGAACAGTATAGTTAGTAGATAAGATTAATCCCCCGAGGTTATCGGGGGATTTTTAAAAAAATTATTATTTTGTCTGTCATTCTCGACCGGAAGCCCGTAGGGTGCTCCGGATCGGGGATCGATTATTTTAATTATTTTTGGCAATCTTAACTTGTTGAGCAATTAGTTTTCAATCAAATATCCTCTCGGGAGGAATTCGTAAATTTTTTTGACTTCCTCGCAATATTTCACGATATTTGTTTCAAAATTTTCCATTGCTTGAATAGAAAAAAAGAAACTCTGCCCACCGGATATAAATTCAACCTTATGAATCCCCGGTGGTTGTTCATTTAAAACCACCCAAAAACAATACTCGTTATGTGTTTGGGAGAGACTAATGACCGTACGTTCATAGACCGGAATATTATCAATTAATAAAGTGTCATATTTGTCTTTGTCATATGGCACATACAGCCAAATCTCTCTATTGTTTGGTACAACAATTGTATTGTCTGCGGATAATTTAATCCTCTGTAAGTCATTGCCGAAAGCTGACAAATAAATTACCATTTGATCGGAATTCTCGGCTCCAATGATGGCGATTGAAACAGATTTTTTTACTTGGGCATTGGCTACGTTTACTAAGAGTAAAAAAGAAAAAATTAATGAGATAATTTTTTTAAACAATTTTTTTTCACCTCTTTTTGTATGATATTTTTTTAAATTACAAATCTAAATATAGGATATAATTAAGGTTTTTTCAAGATGTTTTTACAATTAGTTGGTGTTTATATATGATGAAAATACATAGCATTAATTAAATTATAAAAATGAAGAAGATTTTATCGATCGCATTGGCGTTACTGTTGTTTGCGACCGGATGTAAAGTGGTATCAATCAATGAATGGGATAAAGTTGATGAGGTGAAAATCGGGTTTGTCGGCCCATTGTCCGGTGATGCCAAAAGTTACGGCGAGCCGATTTTGAATGCGGTGAAATTGGCGGTTGATGAGATCAATCAATCCGGCGGGATCATGGGCAAACAAATTAAATTGATCGCGGAAGATGGTTTGTGCGAGGAAAACGGCGCACAAATGGCGGCTCAAAAATTGATCGATACGGAAAAAGTAAAATTTATCATCGGGGGTGTTTGCAGTGGGGAAACATTGGCGATAGCTCCGTTGTTAAACAGCTCCCAGGCGGTAGCCATCTCCCCTTCTTCATCCAGTCCGGATGTAACCTTGGCCGGCGATTTTATATTTCGTAACACACCATCCGATGCCGACATCGGAAAAGCATTGGCAAATCTAATTTCCAAACAATACAAAACCGTTGCCGTGATCAGTGAAAGTACTGATTATGCTATCGACTTGCGAAATGTTTTCAAAGAGGAGTATGAAAAAGCCGGCGGTAAGCTGGTTTATGATGGCCTGTATTCCACGATGGACAGCGATTTCAAATCATATATCGGCGAAATCAAAGCCAAAAATCCGCAGGCAATATTGATAAATCCACAAACGGAAGCCAGTGGAGGAAAAATCGTGAAGCAGATTTTTGAAGCTAAACTGGACACTCCCCTATTTGGAACCAATGTGGTGGCCGGCGCCACTGCTTTAGAGATTGCCGGAAAAGATGCGGAAGGGATAAAAATTGTCGATAATCCATCATTGGATCGGGATAATGTGGTGGCAGACAATTTCCTCACAAATTTCACGGCCAAATACGGCCAGCCAACATTTGAATTTTATCTGGGCGCGGCCTATGATGGTGTATATTTGTTTAAACAAGCGATGGTAAGCGAAGGTTACGACGCCGATTTGGTAAAAAATTATTTCTATAATTTAAAGAATTATAGCGGAATTATCGGTGATTATCGTTTCGATAAAAACGGCGATTTGGTTTGGATCCAGTACTCGGTCAAAGAAATCAAAGATGGGCAGGTGATTGAAATTGATTGAAAAAAACTCCCGATAAAAAACGAGATAAAAAAGTTTTAAGAGGGTTAATCTTTACTTTTTATTTATCAAAATCAATATCTTCAAAATCGAATCTAACTTTTTCACGGCGAATGTATTCATAGACCGGTTGCAGTTTTAATTTCCATGGTATCAAAAAGGCCTCGGCAATAATTTTCCAGTTCATTTTGGATTGGCCATAACTACGATCGACAAAAGTGATTGGGATTTCTTTGATGCTCCAGCCGTTTTTCCAAGCTTTGTAATGCATTTCGATTTGGAAGGAGTAGCCCTCGGATAAAACTTGGGTCAAGTTGATCGATTCCAAAACCTCGCGCCGAAAGCATTTGAAGCCGGCAGTGGTATCTTTGATCGGCAAACTGGTAATCAACCTGATGTAGGTACTGGCTCCATAGCTAAGCAACCAGCGCATAAATGGCCAGTTGACCAGCCGTCCACCGGCGACGTATCGAGAGCCGATGACCAGATCATAGTTTTCGATGTTGAGAAAGAAATTTTCCAAAACCGCCGGATCGTGAGAAAAGTCGGCATCCATTTCCATGATGTAATCATAACCGTTTTTTAATGCCAGTCGAAATCCCAGTTTGTAGGCGGTTCCCAGCCCAAGTTTGCCGGTACGTTTGACCAAATGCAGGTTTTTGTAAAAGGCCTGAAGTTTGGTTACGATGTCGGCGGTACCATCGGGTGAGTTATCGTCGATGATCATGATGTGAATATCGGGAACAATGGTAAATATCTCCTCGATAATATCTTGGATATTTTCGATTTCGTTGTAGGTTGGAATAATGACAATTTTTCGTTTTTTGTTTTTCATTTTTTTAAATAATTATTATATTTTTTTAAGTTTTAGAGCGTTTAACCACTTTGGTTTTATGTTTTTGGTTGGATTTATTTTTTTTGGAAATGGTTCTGGATTTTTGTTTTAGTTCTTCCACCATATCGCGATGGACAAAGACGGCATATATTAACCAAACGAAATAAATTAGAGAAATGCTCCAGGCGAGATATTCAAACCACAGCCGACGATATGTAAATTCGATCAGTTGCGGTTGGTCGGAATTTTTATCCAGCAAGACATACATCATATTGGGTCCGGCGGTGTAGATTTCTGTTTTTTGGCCGTTATTGTACGCATTCCAGGAATCAAAATTATTTTCTTTGAGTAAGACGCCGGTATATGATGATGACTTTTCGATATTGATTTGACGATATTGCGGATTGGTCAGTTCACCGCTAACTATCTGATGTTTGGCTTCGTTTTTGGTGATATTGTTGATGATATTGGTAATCAAATCACGTTCACCGTTTTGCGGATAGTTATTGAAATGGTAGAACATGTTTAACCCGCTCCAGATAACATGGCCGTCACCATGGTCCATACCGGCGACTACGATTTTGCCGTGATTTGAGAGTATAGGGAAAGCGTTATCACGCAGGTTTTCGGGTTCAACATACAACATACTCCAAGGTAATTCGCCACCATAGATGGCCGGACCGAAATCAGCAGTGTTAACCGGTTCGCTCAGAGTATTGGCTTGAGTTTTGAAATCCCAATCCCGGCCAAAATCTCCCGGATTGATTTCGGTAACCGGAAATGGCAGGAAGGCAATTTCACCGTCGGGCTTGGACAGGACACCGGATGATTCGATTAATAGTGACCCGCCTTGATAGACATACCGATCGAGCATGTTAAAAGCATGTTCTTTTTCCAGATAGGTAAAGTTGTAGAGCATTACCGCATCAAATCTTTGGAGGTATGCCAAATCATAGAACTCAACGTTTTGTTCAGCTTTGATCGGAATTATCTGATCGGACCCCAGGTCAGTTTTGGAAAGGGAAATCAGCAGATTATTGTAAGCGGCATCATCACCGATTACGAGAATCGTTTTGGCATCAGTAGCGGCAAATATCGGGCTGGGCTTACGATATTCGAAAGTGGAAATGCGTTCTTCTTTGATTGGACTATTGTTGGATGCTACGGGAGTAAACAGATCTGAATTGTTGGTGAATTTATCAAAATTGAAATTGGGATAAGAAACCGATAGCCATTTGACACCAAACCAGTCGAGCAAGTATTTGACTTCTTGATAGTTATCATTGAGAGCAAAGACAGCATTTTCAAACCAAAATTTTTCATTGTTGTTTAGCAAGGCCTGAGAATAGTAGTCACGGATTTGCGGAATATTGAAATCATAGTTAAACCAAACGGCGATAAACGAGTTGTTGTGTGCGAAGCGATAATTTTGATCAGGATTTTCCCCGATAGTATCGGCAAATTCTTGTTGGACGGTATTTTCCTTGTTGAAATATCGATAGTTATCATTGGCTTTGATCGTGAAGTCAGGGAGCGGATAGAGTATTCCGGCAACGAAAACAAGAGAGATGACACTAAAGACAAAGACAATGGCGCGATTGTGAAATCTGGCCAGACCATAGTGGAAACCCAGACCGATCACGACCGGCAGTGTTAGTGATAGATAGAAAAAGGCGTCGGTTGGAGGAAGCGAGGCGTTATACAGGTTACCAGGATAGCCAAAATACATGGCAGTGCCAAACAGAGTTATAAATAAACTCAGATAGCAAAATGATTTCAAGATGTGCCATTCGGAGAAAACCGTTTGTTGGTTGATGTGCTTTTCACGATGATGAAGGGCAAGAAAAACAAATATCGCCACCAGCGGCAAGACCAGCCAGTGAAAACTGGCACCATAATCATTGTCGATCCAGGCGATGCGGTCGTTTAGAGGAAACAAAGTGGTAACAAATTTCCATAGATTGGTGGGGGCGTGAGAACTTTCCCCGGCAAACAAACCTTCACCAAACACCTGCTTGATACCGGCGGAGATAAAAAATGGCAAAACGGTAAAAAATGAAAGTAACATTCCTGGTATTACTAAGTGAGTGATATTTTCCAAAGATTTTTTAATACCGCCATGAAAATAAAATATTACCAAAATGGTGGCTAAAGTGATACCGGTGATGATAAAGTGACCGCTGAAAGCCAAAGCCAAAGAGATGATGGTAGCAAATTTTAACCAGCGTCCGGGTTTTTGAGTGTTGAGATAATAAATAACCATTAGCCATGACAGAGGCAAAAACATGGTACCAATCAGACGAGGTATCTCCCCCATCGCCATACGTCCCCAGATGGCCGGCATGGTGAGCGCGACAAGGGCTGCCAAAAATCCCGCCATCCGATTTTTGGATCCAAATAATACAATGCGATAGATGGAATACACCATTACGAAAATACTAGCGATTGACATCAATTGAATTGAAAGTTCATAGGAGGAGCCCAAATATTTGAGAATCAAGATGAAGAGGTATGGCACGATACTGTACCACAAAAACATCGGCATCCCGTTTGCCCAATAGGAATACCATTCAAAATTGGGAAAATTTTCGTACATAAATTTCACTTTGGATAAGTGAGCATAGGCATCCGTTCCAATCGGATAGCCATGCCACATGCCGGTAGCGAAACTCAAGTACACCGTCAAGGCGATGATTATCGCCAGATCGAAAATTAATAAAATTTTGTGGTAGTTGGCTCTCATAATTGATGAATACAATTAATAATTACGAATTAAAAATAAAATTGAAGAATAAATTTGTCATCCTGAACCCGAAATGAGCGAAGCGAATATTCGAGCAATTCAGGATCTATTTGATTTATTTTGATAATTAATCATTGAAAATTTGTTACGGGATCCTGAATCGCTTGTCCACCCAAGGCGGATCAGGTTGAAGGATGACATTTTGTATTTTGCAATATACTTGGATATTGAAACTTGGTAATTGTTGTTGCATATTGCATATTGCATATTGCATATTGCTTAATAATTAATATTCGGATATTTCGGGCGGGCTTTGACAGCAACCAGTAGTCCCAAGTTAAACCATCGTTCCTCCAGTATTTCGTAACCGATAAATTCCATCAGATGACGTAGTTTGTGCCCATCAAATCGTTGAACATGTGATTCATCCCAGGCCGCACCGCCGATGTTGCCCGGCAGTCTGGTCCAGATCTCCCATCCCAACCTGAAATGCCAGTTCTCGGAGGGTACCAGGATAATTACCTCGCCATCGTCTTTGACCACTCGTTTGATGTCTTGTAGAATTTCTACCGGATTTAAAACATGTTCCAAAGTTTCCAGCATGGTAACGGTTTCAAAACTATTGTCCGGGAAAGGGAAATACTCTTCGGCGGCGTCATGAACTTGAAAATCGATGTGGGGGTATTGCCGACTGGCGTATTCGATGGCTTGCGGTGAGATATCAATCGCCGTTATTTTCGCATCAGTATGTTTAGACAATTCATTGGTAAAAGTACCACCGGCACAGCCGATATCGAGCAGATTTTGGGAACTTTTGTTTAACATCTCCCCGATGTTTTTAAATCGATAGTGATGAAATACTTTTTTGATCGGATTGTTGGCAATCGAGTCGTCATAGTAATCACCGGCGATATTGGCATGGATGTCATCGAGTAATTGTTTTTGGTTTTGGTTTGTGTTCATGATAGTAAATAAATGGTTAAATGGTTGAATTGTTGTTAACAAATTTCGAAGTTAGAAAAAATATTGTGATATTGACATATTGTGAATTATAAGAGTGGCTAAATTACTAAATGGTTGAATGGTTGATATTTGAGATTCTTTAGACCGGTCGAATGGATGTTTGGAATTTTAAAATTGTAAATTGGATATTGATAGTTGATAATTTTATTAGTCAATGAATTTATTTTTGCGACGGAAAAGCAAGATTACGGAAAATACGATTGCCATTGTAGTCGAAATATATCCTAAATATTCGCTCCAGATGGAAGTCATGGTCAATCTGATCTCAACTGCGCCGGCGGTGGCGGGAGTGATTTCTACAAAATTCGGTCCGATTGGCTCTATCTTTAGATTGGTACCATTTTGATCGGTGGCTACCCAGCGTGGATCATAGTTACTTTTAAAAATTATTACATCACCTTTTAACATAAAATCTGATTTTATCGTATAGCTGGAAGCAGAATTAATCTGATAATTAAGTTTGGAATTGTCCGCACTATTTAACATAGCGGCAAAATTGTTAATATTGTTGAAATCTTTTTTGGAGGCAATAGTATTGACGTAATTATCATCCTGAGTATTGACTACAGAGAATAGCGAGAGATTGCTATCCGGTACTTGGAGAACGGCAAATCCGCCATCAGCAAACTCGGCCACTCTTTCATAATCATTGAATCGATCATAGTTTTCATAGTCAACATAGTGGGTTCCACTTTCCGGATAATTAATCACAATGTATTTGACATTCATCAGGTTGAGCCATGACTTGGTTAGATTGGCGTCATCACCTTTGTTGATTTGATAGGAGGCGTCGGCCCACCAAGGGTTGGGTTGAGCGTTATCGGCACTACCACGAATTTGAGGCACTTCTTTGAAAGCGGTCAACCAAAAGGCGGGAGTACCGGTCAGATACACTCGTTCACCGGTTGATTTATCAATGTTTTGGTCAAGCCATCCGGCTATTTGATACTCGTATGATTTATCCATGGGTTGCGGATTGATTAGATAGTAAGGATTGGAAATATAGCTATATGAAAGTAAAAACAAGGTGATCAATGTAACACTGATTGCGACCGTTTTTTTAGCCAAAGTCGGCCGATTGATAGTGGCCGGATAACGATCCCAAAGAGAAGTAATAAACATGGCAGACAATATGCCAAAACCTATTTGTAATTCCGGTAAGTAACGGTTGGGTTGCGTAACTAGGGAAAACCCAAAGTGATAATACACAACCGGTATAATCAGGAAAACTAAAGTCCATAATACGGGAACAAACCATTTGAAGTTTTTGTCATTTCCCATCATCTGACCGCGAATCAGTAATGATATGGGCAGAATTCCAAAGGTAAATGAGATAAACACAACCAGAAATGGTGGCCAATGGGCGGCGTTTTCCGGATGAATATAGGAACTTTGCAAAATCGATTGAACGAAATTCAAATCGTAAACAAAAGCGGTGAAAAAATAAGATAATAGGATAATCACAATTAAACGTTTCAGATTGAATTCAAACAGATAAATCGCCATTTTACCGAGAATGATAATGCCCAAAATTATCAGTAGCGCGATACCGCCAAACAAGTTGGTAAGCATGGTAAGGGCGATAAAAAGCGAGGCAAAAAAATAATTTTTGATATCCGGTTCACGGTAGCTTTTGATAAAATACATGGCGGCCAGAGGTATAAAAAATATTGAACCTAGGTGAGGACCTTCACCGTATTGAGCGAAAGTGATCAAACGAAAAGGCGCGTATCCGGCAAGAGGTGTGTGCATCGCTAACTGCGGGATAAACAAATAAGCAATTGAAGGCAATAATATGTATAACAAACTGGAAAGATAAGCGGTTGTTTTGC
This sequence comes from uncultured bacterium, assembly GCA_938004065.1. GTDB lineage: Bacteria > Patescibacteriota > JAHJAL01 > JAHJAL01 > JAHJAL01 > CALKWM01. The sequence continues at coordinate 13,265 of CALKWM010000039.1, read as the reverse complement.
GTCTGGTTAGATACAGAGTAAATAGGTATACGGAAAATGGGGTCAAGATCATGAAAATTGCGGTTAGAATGCGGTAAACATAATTGACCGAAAGACTGGAAATACTACTGATAGCAGCGATTAAATATGGAAAAACCGGCGGATAGGTCAAATGGACAGGAAAACCAAAATACCAAAGCGGATTCCATTTTTCACCAAAATGATTGAGGATATATTGGGCGTTGGCGATGTGAGCGGCTTCAATGTTTTCGGTAAATCGGGAGTAACCGTCCAAAAACATCGGATAGAGCAGAATTGCTTGCAAGGCAATAAGCGAGAGTATCATGCCGATATTGATCAAATGTGTATAATCTTTGGTTTTTTCGATCACTTGAATTTGTTTTTGTTTTTTAGCCATTGTTATTTTTTTTGGTAGATATATTTTTATGATTATTTTTTACGGCTGGGAATTTTGACAAAGTCAATATGGTGGAGCAGAAACTGCTGGGCAAATATCCAGAAGGTGATGAGCCAGATGATAATCATGATGGTGCTGACATAGTCATGGAAAATTACAGCGGAAAGTTCTCCAAAATAGTAAGCGATCAGAGCGATGAACGATATTCTAAAGAGTCCCAACAGGATAGTGCCCAATATTCCGATCAAGACGACTTCGATTTTGCTGGCGGTGGTAAATGGTCCTTTTAAACCGACAAACATGGTAATGATGAGCAGGACGAAACTTTGCCAACCGATACAGTTCCAGCTGATGAAAACATCAATCGGAGTGTCGCCGCGCATCATATTGATACGAGTCATGCTGGCTTGGGCTTCGATGCCGATGGCTTGCAGGAAACCAGTAACAACTCGTGCTTCATAAGGAACAATCTGGTTTTGGATAATTTTGTAAGCTTCAATACGCATCACGATGCGGGTGATAAATTCGTTGAAAGTAGTAACAAAAGGCATCAAAATCAGGATTACACAAGCAAATATTACTATTAACTGAATGGTTGAAAGGTTGATGTATTTGGTATGTTTGGTGGAGGCGTCTTTTTCGGGCGTGGCGACAAAGTCGGCGGTTTTAATGAAAAAATTGTGGATGGATTGGAAAATTTTGGCAAAAACACTTTTGGCTCGTCGGTTGATTTTGTTTCCAAACTTCTGAATTTTTTTGATATTCTTTTTCATAATTATTTTTTGTTTTTATTTTTAGCTTCGTTTTGTTTTTTTCGTAAATACAGATAGCCAACAAGTGGAGCGCCAAATAACAATGTGAATTCAGGAACGATGATACAAGGAGTGGAAAGAGTGCTGGTGGCGTTATTGAATTCAATTACCAAGTCGTCATCACAACAGGGCTCGATCGGACACCCTTCGGGATAGTAAGGATTGGGGAAATACTCACCATAGCCGGGCCCATCTCCACTGGAGTTACACCCGGATTTAACCCAGATGCCAGTAATTAATTTACCCTCATTTGAGCCGGTTGGTGAAAAGGTACCGGAATATCCGGATAAGTCATCAAATTTTTGATGAGTTCCGTCCTCCAATTCCAATACCACATTTGAAAGTTCTTTGTCGGATTCCACATAAACACTATGCATATCGCAATTGAATTCCACCTCAATAGTTGGCATACAGCTTGAGCAAGAGGGAGAAGTTTTTTTGGCGATAACTGAACGGCTTTGACCATTGGGACTTTTTATAACCCATTTGAGATTCAAACCGTTAAATACCACCTGAAACTCGTCTGAAAAATTACCCGGGAGAAAACTGGTCATTTGTCCACGATTTTTTGGATCGGGTATAAATTTGTTTTTATTGCCTATCGGTATGTTGACGGTAGCGGAGTTGGGATTGTCGTAACCAAAATGCGCTGTGTATATGCCGTTATCGTTATCATCCACACAATCCAGAATGGGAGTGATGGTCTGATTGTAACAATCGGTGTGAGCCACGATGTATTCAGTATCGGAATAGGAGAGAATTTGGCCGTTAAGGTAAGCGCCAATGCGGTAATAGTATCCCTGCCCATCCACGACATTGGTGTCTTGATAATTTATAGTATTTTGGCCACTTAAATACTGATAATAACCATCTTCAGGGTAGGTTAAATCAGGGTCGGTGGTTGAACGAAGCAATTTGTAGCCAGAAATGTATTCATCAGTAAATTTTGTCCAGGAGAGATTGATACCATCGCAATCATCGGAAGTTGTTAGTTCGATTGTCTCGGGAACACTACAGTCATAGATGCCACAGATTGAAATATCAGACATTCCTTCAATGGTATTTTGCAAGGTTATGGAACTACCGGTGGTCAGGGTGACAGTAGCGGTCATTCTGGCTCGCAGATGTAAAGTGTTGTCAATTATTAAATCTTTATCAATCGGTGTACTCCAAGTAAAATTATCATCAGAACCATAACTGCTGTCTAAATATGCCAATTGGTTGCCAGAAGTATCATACAAAGTAAATGTCTCAAACAATGTGGCGGTATTGGAACCGGAAGTGACGGTATCCCCATGCAGATCCAGATCGGAAAAATTGATGGAAATGGAAGGGTCGGTCAATTCACTGTCGATATAGTCAAAATCCAAGTTTAAATCCAGATAACCGCTTGATGTCGGATTTGATCTACTCAGAGTAACTTGATCAGCGGTGGTGCCCTTGGTCGGATAGGTGCCTGATGCGGTCGCCGATAATGCAGTATAGAAATTCATGTCATCAGTATAATTGCACACTTCTTCACCGCAGGGAATGACGGTAGCATGAGCGGTTTCGATAAAAGGCGAAAAGCCGGATCGATTGAATATCAATTCATCGGATAAATTGGATTGCTTAATTTTTTTTGGTTTGGAATCGGAAATCGTAGTTGATTCTTCGGCGATATCATTTGTTATAATTTGTTCCTTTTCGTCTGAAATATCCGACAAATCACAATCATCACCACTTTTGTCGCAAGTTGAGCACTCTTCGCCAGAGCATTCGCCATCATCTCCATCACAGTTCAAATCACAGCCGGAAGGAGCACCAACATAGCTGATGGTAAAGACCATTTTTCTTTTATTTTCTTTGTTACAGACAATTTCCGGACCGTTACCTAGATTGATCGAAAGCAAATTGGAGGTGGATTGATTGATGGTCAAGCCGGTGGACGTGATGGCTTGATAGTCGCCACCCGATTCATTGACATGACCGACTGAAAGTGAATAGTTTTTATCAACGGTAGGTTTTTGGTTTAGTACTAGGTAGGCCGAGTAATTTCCGGCGGCCACACCACCCGGATCGTCACCAATCGGACAGAGATCGGAGTACCAGCTATATGAATTGTTGTTGGGGCCGATAGCGATTTCTGTCGGAGAATTGGCAGTATAGTAACTTAAATATTGCGGTGAATTTAGATATAGTACATCGGGACTGGCGAGAGTTTTTTCAGTAGAGGCGATATACCCCAGAGAACCGAGAGTGATGGACATGATCAAAATAATCATCAAGCCCAATCTTGGTACTCTTTTTAATTCCATCCACAAACGTCCTTTGGCCAAATCTTCAGTTACTGATGTTTTGGCTTTGAACATCGGATGGGCTTTTTGATATTGGGCGGCCGCTTTTTCCAAACCTTCTTGGAATATTTCAATGTTTTTGTCGATGAGTTTTTGATTTTTACTCGCCATATGACCTTCGATGATACCATCGGTAATCGAACCGGTTTTTTTGGTTCGAACCCATCCGCTTTCATGAGTTGATACCAGACCGCGGACGGAAGCGTAGGCCAGAGAAGGGATAATGTAGTAAATAAAGGTTAAGAAAGGTAAAATATTGTAATCACGGTTTTCTCCTCGTTCCAACACAATTCCGGAGATACACATCACCGGCAGAGCCATGAGGTTGGTAAACACCAGACTCCAGCCAAGAGTGGCAGTCCAGCCGGGAACTTTGGCGTGAAATATCAGTTCACCCACGATCCAACCAAAAGTACCGAGGATAAAGAAAGCCGATTGTAAATAGAAAGGGCCGTAATGTAAAAATTCCAGTTTCTCGATCAAAGTCATTTTAGCCGAGGACAAGACTTGGAAGAAATATTTTTTTACATTCCAGGTATGGCCTTCGGCCCAGCGGATTTGTTGTTTTGACAATCTGGAAAGTGAGTTAACGCATTCGGCCGGAACTTTGATGTCAGGCGTATAGCCGATTTTCCAACCGTCGATGTACATACGAATGGTCAGATTCCAGTCTTCCACGATAGAAGTATAACCATCGGGCATTTGCCAGCCGTATTGTTCCATCACGTCGCGACGGATAACAAATACACTACCGGCAATCATTTTCATGGCACCAAAATATTGTTGAGCGACACGTTCCACCATGTACCCGCCGGCAAAGCCGAAGCGGATACCGGCGGTAACAAAGTTTTCATCTTTGTTTAGTACATGCCATTGATAACCCTGAACGGCGGCCAGATTTTTATCTTCACCACTTAAGTCAAAGGAATTGCCGTTTTGAGTAAAAAACTCCTTCATAAAGTTTTTCAGGGTATTTGGTGGTGGTACAAAGTCGGCATCGTAAACATTGATGAATTTGGCACGCGGGTTGGTAGCTTTGATCGCTTCTTTGAGCGCACCGCCTTTGAAACCTTCACGATTGTCACGACGGACGATTTTGATTTTTGGATGATGGGCATATCGTGCCAATATCTCGGCGGTGCGGTCGTTTGAATCGTCGGCAATTACTATTTCATATTGCTCATAATCTTGAGCCAAACATGCTTCTATACAACGTTCCGCCACATTTTCCTCATTGTAAAAAGCCAGATGAATAGAAATAAATGGCTGCAGGGCGGGATCATCAATGATTTCAATACTGTTTAGATTGACCAGAGACGCTTTTCTTTTTGCCAAAACAGCCATCTTTTTGGTTTGACCGATAACGGTCTTTTTAAAACCCAGATAGAAGGCCGGAAAATTGGCAAATTTATTTAAATTATTGGTCTGGATTAAAGCTTTCTTTTTATCTACCGTAAAACTTTTGTTGCCTGATAAATACTGCTTGAATTCAAACCAATAATTTAAAACGCTGCGACGTAAGTCGTGATAGTTTGATTTCATGATGATGAGCATCATCATAGTATGCAAGCGTTTACGGATTCCCAAACGAGCGGGATAGACGACAATTTTATTTTTCTCCTGACTTATCTGCCAATATATATTGCGTAAACGAGCCAATAGTTCTTGGTATTTTTGCGAAGTGGCCATGTTAACTTTTTGGGTAACAAATCCGGCTTCAGTTTGTGTAACATGACTTAACATCTCTTCATTTTTTACGCGAGTGGTCTTAAAACCGAGAACTTTTTTACTTTGAAAAATTTTCTTGAATTTTTCACTTAAGTGTTTGTTCATATTGACTGCGGTAATGATGAACCCGAGGTTGGTGCGGGAAGATTCTTCGGCCATGTGCTCAGCCAATGCTTTTTGATCTTTCATTAGTACCAGTATTGACACTACATAGTAACGGACAGAATACATAAAGAAGAACAGACCGCAAAAGAGGCCAATCCAGGAAAAGTAGGGTCCAAGTTGTTGAAAATAAGTATATAACATTTGGTTTTTATTTTCTTTTTATTTTTGATTTTCTTTTATTTTTTTCGTCGGTTTTGACGTTTCATTTGAATGTAGCAAAGTTTTAAATAAAAGTCAATTATAACAGTTGGTTGTAAATGATGATAATGCCTGTCTTTATTGACTAAAAAGATATATTAACTAATTTGTTAATTGGTGAAAAATGCTAAATTGATGAGTTGTATTAAATAAAAATTAATAATATAGTCTGGATCCCCGATATCGAAGCTCCGCCCTGGGCGGATTTCGATTCGAGGATGACACAGATAAGAAAATTAATTAGCACTACTTGCAAATTGTTATTTTTGTTGTAATTATAATTATGAAATAAAAACTTTCATGCTTGAGGTACAAAAAAACCGTTTAAAAATAACGGTTTTTTAAAAAAATATTTGAGGTGAGAAAACTATATTCCCAGCGTGGTTTTGAATTCAGATTCAAGCAAGGTCAAACTTTTTCCATAAACCGTCTGATAGGCGTCGGGAAAGTCTTTGAGACTGGATAGTTGGATGTATTGATCGAGTCCGTATTTATCGATTAGATAACCGGTAAATATGCCGGCTTCATGATATTTTAGATCGCTTTGATTCAATTCCCAATTGACGCCAAACAAGTCGGATAATGCGATGTAGTCACTGTTTTTAACAATTTCCACATAATCACGGCCGGTCTGATCAAGCCAAACGGCAACTCCATTGATGACCAATGGCTCGGTTATTTCCCCGAACAGTGATTGGTAAATTATCTTGGTTGTTTCATATCCAAAACTTTGGTGGTTTTCAGCATTGGTATAAACGATGTGCATGCTTTTTTGTCGGTAGTCGGAAAAACTATTGTTGGAAAGAGTGTATTGATACAAAGTGTCAAAATCGGGATAGAGATAAACATTTAATTTATCTTGATATTGCTTATTGAGATGTAGATTTATGTAGTCAACACTGCTTTTTAAACCGGCAGTGATCTCGTTTTTTTGTTCGGGTGAGAGAGTGTTAGGCCAGTTGTATATTGTGATTTGATCGTTGCCGAAACTCTCCAGATTTTGATAGCCGGTGATGTTATATTCGTTGCTTAAAATAAATGATTTTATAAAGTTTTGGATGATGGGTAAACCGGATTGATAATTGGTGGTCGGCATCCAAGCCGAGATTTCGTAGCCGAAATGGTATTTTTGCATCAGAATTGAATATTGATACATATTGTCAATTTTTACTACATGGATTATGGCATTACTTTCCAGGAAAGTAGTTTCCGATTTGGTGTCCATAACGAGGTAATCTTTACCACTAAAGTCCTGCAGATAGGCATTATCGAGGGCGGTAATGGAATTTATCCGCGGATATTTTTTCACGCCGAGGTTTAAGTTATTGTTACTATATTTCAGATCATATGCGGAATCCATCGGTTTAAATTCAGAGGGCACACTAACCGTAAAATGATGGTGTGGGTCTTGGATTGGCATGAAACTATCGTCCACAGCGGGCAAGTTTTTGTATTCTCCAATGGTATCAATTATTTTGGCTCCCTGCAGGGAATAAATCTTTTTTTGCAAAGCAATGGCTTCCTGGTTCTCGGGTTCATTTTCAATCAAAGTGTCGATGGTGCTAAGAGCCAGATCTAAATTGTCACTGGTTAAATATTCAGTCGTTTGTTTAATGGCTTGTTTGGCATCTGACAGAGAGTTGTTTTCAAAACCGACTTTGACCAAATTTACCAAACCAAAACTGCCCAAGATCATCACAATGACGATAACAATCAAGAGAGCACCGCCCACCAACCACAATATCGAAACCGGCTTGGTTTGATCTGAGTCTTCAAAATCGGCTTGTTTGTTCGGTCCGAACCAAGGATTGGTTTGTTCTTTGAGTTTTTTGATGTCAGCCGCTTCTTTGATATGACCGGTATTTGATTTGCCGTCTTGGGCTTTGAAAAAATCATGGGCCATAGAGGAATCGGATGTTTGAGAGTGGTTTTTGGTTTGGTCATGATCGATTTTGATGTTGTCTTCCGCCTTCTTATCTATCGGCTTGGGACTGGTGGAAAGGATATTGATTTCCGGTTTGGATTTGAAAAAATCGACAATAGAATCAAACAATCCTTTTTGGGAGTTGGTTTTGATTTCTATCGGTTTGGATAATTCTTTTAAATCAAGCTTGTGTTCGAGATTTTCCATTTTTTTGTTTTGGTTTTATTTTTCCCCCATATCTATTCGTATTATTGTATCATATATGCTTTGTATCTGTCAATAATCATTGGTAATGTTTGCATACATATAGCACTTTTTTTAGATACGATCAGGAGTATAAAAACAAATGTAATAAGTGTCAAAGAAGAGCGATTTCGATAGATCGGGCCGAAACTTAAGTAAAAAAATGACAAAATTTTTGTCATTGAAAACCAGATTTTTCCGGATGGCTCGATATGGTTAATTTTGAATTTTTAATGATGAATAATCGGTTTTCATGACAAAACTGTTGACATAAAATTTGATGCGATATATAATGCTGCTAGTGGATTGGAAGATCAAAAAAAATTATGCCTTTTGCCCAATCATTAAAAATTTTATATTGGCAAAGAAAAGGCGATCATCCAATCAGCAAAAAAAATAATTGTTAAAAATTAATTTAACAATTATCCCAAAAAGCACATTTAGAAGAAAAGATATACTGCGAATTGTGCCTGCAAGGGGACCATATATCTCTCACATTTATGATTTGATCATAATATATGTGAAAAATATCCTTTCTGACCGCTTTGCGGTATATCCGCTTCTAAATGCTTAAGTGCATTGTAATCCACTTTTGAACAATATTCAAGGGTTTTTTATCATATGGATGGTATTATTTAATGACAAAAAAGTAGCTTTGAAAAGCTACTTTTTTAAAATCAAGGAAGAAGGAAATTTAAAAAATCGGGTATTAATTTACCTGGAAAGTCATAATCGCCAAACTGGAGTCCATCCAGGTCAAGCCCTCGGCTACCGGCGCGAAAGCTTCATGATATACTCCGGCAGTTTGAGGAGCGGTTAGATAGAAAACAAAAGTACCAATTTCGCCGGGCGCCACCATATCCTCGTACAACATCGCCGGACGATCAGTAGATAGCCAGCTGTTGTCTAAAAATACGGAGTAACGATCGCGGGGGTTGGCGGTTCCCAGATGAACTGAGTAATCACTATTGCGATACCAGGTGGCAGTACCGGTATTTTTAAATGTAACGTTGACTTGAAATCTTTCCCCGGCCGATACGGGCCCCACGATGCTTTGGCTGATGTAGAGAGCATTGTATTCATAACTATTGGTGCTGACGTCTTCATAAGTGGGTTGGTAGTTGCGGATGATAAATGGAGAGTTGGAAGTATCTGAACCAAGATTTTGACCGGTCGGTCCATAGGCATTGATTCTGATCAGGGCCTGGTCGGAATCGGCATTTGGCAAAGTCCAGTTGAAATAACCGACATTGTCTATTTGTTCCGCGATTGGAACATAGTTGTTACCAAAATCCAGGGAATACAGGATATCCAGTTTGTTGACTTGAGTGGAAAGCGATTCCCAAGTGATTTGATACTTGTCGAGAGGTAATAATGAAGTTTGAACATAGCCGGTGGCGTTTCTACCCAAGATTTACCCACCGTTTGGAGAGGTAACCCGGATATAATCTAGCAATTGATCACTCCCACTGCTAGGCGACTCGCTAATTTCATCTTGGATATAATCACATTCGCTAGTACTAACACAAGCGTCATAGCTTCTGGCAAAAGCTATTTGGCCGGAGAGCATAACAAAGATTGCCGAGACCATGAGAATTTTTTTGTTCATAATGCGAGGGGGTTAATAGTTAATATAATGATAAATAAAATATTTTGCCTGTAAGTTAATGATAATATATTTTGAAAAAATGTGAAGTAAATGTATTGTTGAATGGTTAAATTGTCGTAATGAAAATTTAAAAATTGAAATATTGTGGTAAAAAAATATTGCTAAATTATTGAGTTATACCTATCTGCGCCCTAGGCGCATCCGCCTTGGGCGGAAAATATCAAACATATCAAACATAACAAATCGAATATTATACTTTTATTAATGTTTATTATTTGGATATTGAATATTGAAGCTTTAAAAATTCAGATATACAACATATAATAAATAAAATTGATAATTGATAGACGAAAAATGTTCCAACGGATAGTACAACAAATCGGATGGCCGAAATTCAGAAGCAAGCAGATCAATCATGCTATTTTCAGACAATTGATCCACGATTGGGAGCAAGCGACCAGTTTGCCCAAAGAAGTGCGGAATTATTTGAAACTCAACGTAAAATTGAGTGATTTGGAATTGGTGAGCGAGAGAATAAGCGATAAATCAGACACGATCAAAGTTTTGTTTAAACTGGAGGATGGAAATCTGATCGAATCGGTGTTGATGATGCACGAAGGACGCAATACGGTTTGTGTTTCCAGCCAGTCGGGTTGTCCGGTGGGATGTAAATTTTGCGCCACCGGCGCGATGGGATTTAAACGAAATTTAACCGCCAAAGAGATTGTTGATCAGGTGTTGTATTTCGCACGGAAATTGGAAAAAACCACCCCGGTCCGAAAATCGGACCACCCCTCCTTGGAAAGGAGGGGAAATACCTTTTCAACTGGAAATACAATCAATAATATCGTATTTATGGGAATGGGCGAACCGATGTTGAATTTGAATAATGTGTCGAGAGCGGTGGAAATTTTGACCGATGACCATATGTTCGGATTAGGTAAACGCAAGATTACCGTATCAACCAGCGGATATATCGAACCGCTCAAAAAATTTCTCGAGCAATTTCCGCATATTGGGCTGGCGATTAGTTTGCATGCTCCAAATCAAGAGTTAAGAGAGAAATTGATGCCCAATGTGGCAAAGGCAAATACGATCAAAGAATTATTGAAAGTCTGCCGAGAGTATTCCAAACAAACCAGCCGAAGAGTAAGTTATGAATATATCTTGATCGAGGGATTAAATGATAGTCTAAAACAAGCGAAAAAATTGGCGGAAATTTTGTACGATCACCAGTTTTTCGTTAATTTAATCCCATACAATCCGCCAACCAAAACCACCACCCCCATACGCCCTGACGGGCTTTGTTGCCCATCCTCCTGCGAGGAGGGGAATTGCCTTGAACTTTCCACCACTGAAAAAGAGAATGGTTGCGTTTGCTTCTCCTCCTTGCCGAGGAGGAGCGGGAAGCCCCAAAGGGGCGCTCCCGAGGTAGTGGGAGCGATAAATAAATTAAATATGAAAAAACCGAATAACTTTCGGGTCAATAGATTTAAAGATGAATTAAATAAACTGGGAGTACCGGTAGCCGTTCGAGTGGCGATGGGAGCGGATATTGGCGGAGCGTGCGGGCAGTTGAGTAGTAAGAAATAAGAAGTAAGAAGTAAGTAAAAAATATAAGACCCCATATAACTAGATTTGACGGGGTCTTTTTTATGTAAAAAAATTTACCCTCCGTTTATTTGGAGGGTAAATAGGTGTTTGGGTATTAGTAGCCGCGAGGGAAAGTTGTTACCTCACGGGAGCCATAGCTGGCTACAGTTGAAATGACAAAATTTCTGGAACCAATATTGATAATATCCTGGTAGGCATTTGATTTGTAACCTACCAAGTTAATTGGTCCAGTAACTTGTATGGGAATCAATAATTCCGTTACGGGAGTGTCAAACAGGTTGTAATCCTGTCCGAAAACATCATAGTAGATCCACTCACCGTTGATTCCCTTGACTTCGACTACCATTTTTTTATTGGCACTGTAGTCGGAATCATTATATTTGGTCTCGACATAGACTACCATTGTTTCCTGGGTAGTTCCCATGTCGTCTCGGATACATATTTGTTCTGCTGGTGTAGTACCGGCAGCCGGATCATATGTCGAGACAATTAACTGACCTGAATGATCAGGATCGCTCCCAACAATCCGATAACCACTATCATTAATGGTGTTTCCCCCAATTAGCATATTGGGATCTGTGGGGTGAACAGTAATCGGAGTTCCGGTGGGATTGATCACATCAATCAGGATTTTCTTTTCCACCAGATCGCCTGATAAACTCCAGGCATGACTGTCTCCCACTTTGTATTTCTTGCCGTTTTTATTGACGGCGTATTGAGAGAAACTGTGACTACCTTGAAGCACAATTGCATTCAGGTAGTGCTTTTTATTGGTATTGTTATCGAAAAATGATTGACAGATCCGGTCCCCGTCCAAATAACCATTGAACCGGAAATTGTCATTCGAGTCTTTGTATGTCGACTCGAACAAAAATCTATTAGTTACTGTCAGTTTAGTGACGGCTTTCCCTTTTAGGGAAAGGTTTGTTTCATTTCCGACAGTAATATCAAAATTATCAAGCCAGTAGCTTATCCCATTTATTGTCACATACAGACAATAGCTACCAGTAGACAGATCAAAATAAATACTTCCATTAGCATCTGAATTCTTGCTTCCGGCAAGAGACAGTGATGGGTCATAGTTCTGATCATTTCCTGACCCATTGGATATATAGGCATACAAATCAGATGTTGGCATCCGATAAACCGCAAAGGATGTATTCGCCCAGTCGAATGATCCGGTATATAGTCCCAAACCCGGTTGAGGGACGGGAACATTGGGATCGTTGGGGTCGTTCGGATCGGGAGGAACAATGCTGTCAGCCACCAGGTTTTTTTCTATATCCTGGCGATCGACAACAAACCCTTCAATCAACCCAAGAGGATGGTTGGGGTCAGTTAACTGAGCTTGGACAGTTCGATAAAACCTGATCAGGTATGTTCCATAAGGAACTTCTCCTAGATCATAATTTCCATTGCTATCGGCAACAGTAGTTGCCTGGTAATTTCCTTGCGCTGAGGCACTAGGAAAAAGACTATTGTCCACCTCGACTATTGCTCCAGTTGTGACCACGGTTTTTCCGTCACTTTCCATGACTAATCCGTGGATGTTCGAAAGTAATACTGTCGGGGAGGGATTTGGGATTGCTGTCGGTGTGGGTTGAACCGGTATCGCACCTGTCCCATCTCCTCCGGCGCCGCCTCCGCCGCAACCGGCGATGAGGGTGATTAATACAATGGTGATCATGGTGAGAGAAAATATTCTCTTCATCAAAAATCACTCCTTTCTAAAAAAATTTTTAAAGACCCAATTTCAAATTGACTTGATTGTAATGCCAAGAGCATTATCTGTCAATGCTTTTGTAGAGATTCTTTGAGTTTTATCAAATACCGGACAAGCGTGAAGGTATAAAAATTTTATAAATACGGTTTTTTAAAACTTTAAAACTTGTGTTAGTATTGATTTGCATGTGATTTACTACTGCTTTATACTGCTTGTTTCTTATCTTGTTTTTATCCTTACTTCTTACTTCTTATTACTTACTTCTTACCATGGGGGCATATAGCTCAGTTGGTTAGAGCGCTACATTGACATTGTAGAGGTCTCTGGTTCGAGTCCAGATATGCCCATTTTGAAAAATATAGTCACTGGTTCGTGGGGCATTTGCCCCACGCCCGGCGAATGCCGGGCGAGTCCAGATATGCCCATTTTGAAAAATATAGTCACTGGTTCGTGGGGCATTCGCCCCACGCCCGGCGAATGCCGGGCGAGTCCAGATATGCCCATTTTGAAAAATAT
>CALKWM010000038.1 GCA_938004065.1 uncultured bacterium | reverse complement strand
AAGCGAAAAGAAAGCCAGCTTGTCTGGCTTGCTTGGAGCGGCGAGAATGTGTTCTGACGAGCCGAGGTAGCTCAGATGGTAGAGCAAATGACTGAAAATCATTGTGTCGCCGGTTCGATTCCGGCCCTCGGCACTTTTTAAAAATCGAGAACATAATCTATAAAAAAGTTTTCAAAGTTTTTAAAACACTGTATTATACATTTATGTATAACAATTAACTAACTCATGAACTCACTTTTTACGTCACTAACGGACTTCAATTACTATTTCAACACTCATCCATCAAGTGGATACTATAAAATGCTATTGCCACAACTGATCGTTTTTGGAGTGATCTTTATAGTAGCGATTTACTTTCGCTTTTTCTACACGACCGCCTACAAACGGGAAAAACATTATTTGTTACTCGGAGAAAAAATCTCCAGTTGGTTATTTACCACTTCCATTTTGGGCTTGATCTACCTATTTATGCGTTATGAAGGTATAGTATATCTTTCCGCCCGTATCTTGCTTTATCTGATCCTTTTGTACTTCGTTATCATCGGCATTAGGATCTTTCGCTTCTATCAGACAGAATTTATTCGTTTGCAACAAGAACACAAGCAAGATCAACACAAATCTCACTATATGCCAAAAAAACGCAAGAAAAAGTAATCAATATTATATTTTATTAATTTTATTTGTTTAATCTATGAACGAACAAACCGTAACCCAATCGAAGACTATGAAAGAGTTGCTTGAGTCCGGTAATTGGGAAATGAAAATCTATCGCAGTGGTGATGTCATCAAGGGTCGCGTTATCGATGTATCCCAAAACAAAGTATGGATGGATATTGGTGGTAAATCTTTGGGAGTTATCCCCAAGCGTGAATTGCTTGAGGAAAAAGGTCTGAAAGATGTGGAAATAAATGAAGAACTGGTAACTTACGTTTTAGCTCCGGAAAACGACAACGGTTATGCCGTATTATCTCTCAAGCGGGCTATTCGTGAACAAGCATGGGAAGAACTCAAAGAAAAATACGAAAAAGAAGAAAACGTTAAAGTCCGCGTCGTTGAAGCCAACAAAGGTGGATTACTGGTGGATATCCATGGCGTTCGCGGCTTTTTGCCGGTTTCACAACTTAAACCGGAGCATTATCCACGCGTTGAAGGTGGCAACAAAGAAGAAATCCGTGAACGGCTTTCCAAATTTGTCGGTGAAGATTTGCAAGTCAGGATCATTGCCTTTGAACGCGCTTCCAATAAATTGATCATGTCGGAAAAAGCGGTTCCTGATGCCAAGCAAAAAGAGATTGAAGACAAATACAAAGTCGGCGATAGTGTTGATGGTGTTATCAGCGGTGTGGTTGATTTTGGCGCTTTCATGAAATTTGATGGCGTTGAAGGATTGATCCACATTTCCGAAATTACCTGGGGACGTGTTGATGCTATCGATGATCATCTGCATATCGGTGACAATGTGTCTGCTATGTTGATTGGCCTGGACAATGGCCGTATATCACTTTCCATGAAACGTTTAACTCCTGATCCTTGGGTACAAATGATGCAAAAATATTCCATTGGCGATATCGTCGAAGGAGAAATTAGTAAAATCACCCCTTTCGGTGCGTTTGCCACCATTGATCACAAAATTGACGGTTTGGTTCACATCTCCGAACTTTCTGAAAAACGGGTGGTCAATCCGGCCGAAATTGTCAAAGTTGGCGAAAAACATAAATTCAAAATTATCTCTATCGAAGCCGATAGTCACAGATTGGGTCTGAGTTTGAAAGCGGTTAACGCTCCCGAGAAAAAAGAAGAAAGTGAAGACGCAAAAAAAGAAAAAAAATCAACGGCCAAATCACCCACTGACAATGTTGAAACAGAAAAAGAAAACTCCAAAGCTGATGAAAAATCAACCGACACCGACCTGACTGAAATTAATGGCATCACCGCCAAGATTGCCGAAAATTTGATCAAAGCCGGATACAAATCGATACCCGATATAAAAAAACTGACCAAAGCTGAATTGGTGGAGGTGGATGGAGTAGGTGACAAAAGAGCGGACAAGATATTGGCGGGATTGAAATAATAATTTTTTGTTTCCCGTTTTGTAAGGACAACCCTCAATTGCCCACATGGGAGAGGGTTGTCCTTTTTTTATTTATCGTAGGGGCAATTCATGCCTGCCTGCCTTGGGAGGGAATTGCCCCTACGGAAGATATTTTTCAAATTGATCCCGAAATCTCGCCAATTCTTCTTTGGATACTTTTTGCTTCAGTCGATAGTTAAAAGCATTGCGTTTGATAGCCATAGTCAAGCAATCTTTTTTCAAACACAAATAACAACCTCGACCATCCAATTTTTGTTCTGTATCTACCACCAATTTTTTATCAAAGAAAACAATTCGCAAAAACTCGGATTTATCCGCTTTTTTCCGACAACCGACGCAACTGCGCTGTTTAGTTGATTTTTTCATATCATTCATTTTTTTGACGTCAAATTTTGACTAAAAATTTTTTTTAAAAAAAGTATGCCACTACATATAGCGACTTACATTGCCATCCACTGTAACTGCAAACCTTTTAAAATCAAACCATTTCCTGTCATCATTTTTAATTTTTTCTATAATCACAAAACTTTCGTTTTCTATATCGACTTTATGATAACACTTTTTGTTTGTCTCTATCCAGGACAACAAAGTCCTAACTTGCGGAGTCCACACATCATGAAATATAACCACACCCTCGACGGCCAGTAGCAAATCTATAAAATAAAAATCAACAAATTGATCGTCAAATTTATGACTGCCATCAACAAAAACAAATTCAAATTTAAAATTTTTGTTACACAAACTTGGCAAAGCCAGACATGAAAAGTCTTCAATATATTTCAAATTTTTCTTGAGTCCCAACTTTTCGATATTTTTTAATCCGGCACGATCATATTTCTCGCTATTTTGAAACGGATCGATAGCGTAATGAATGGAATTTGTCGCCGTCATTATGTATGCTGTCGAAACACCATACGCCAGACCAATCTCCAACGTCTTGATAAATTTTCTGTCTCTGACAAATCGATACAAAAACTCTCCCTCTTCGCGAGATAGTGCAGTATGCCTGTTGCCATCGACTATATGCAATTGTTGATATATATCTTTCATAACTAGATTTTACCACCAAACAATATTGACGGGAACAGCTTAAAGATGATACAAAACAAGCACGTAGACATATTGCGATCTTTAAAAAAGGATGTGACAAATAAATGTATTATTATGAAATGACGGTCGATGACTGGCGACAAAAATTCCATCTCCCATCGAATTATTGTATTGATGGTTTTTTAAACTTTGGTAGTTTTTACTCCCAAAAACAGGAAAAAATATTTTTTCAAGCTATCAAAAAATTTAAAATACCCAAAAAAAGCACCAGAAGACTGGAAAGATTCTTAGATAGTATTATTGAATTTAAATTTGACCATAAGACTTACTGGTATAACGTCGCTTACGGCGGTACCAGATTATCGGAAAACGTTCATCTGGCTTGTTTGTTTGGCAGTCAAAAAAATATTTTATTGGGAAGCTGCGGCAATCTGCATCCCGATATCAAACCGGACGAACTGATCATCCCCGATGTTATTTGGGGCAATGAGAGTACCACGCGCATATACCAGGAAAAAAATCCCCGTTGCGCTCTCGCTCATCAACATCGCGCCTCTCAAGAACTGATCGAAAAATTCACTCAAAAACTTACAAGATATAAAATAAATAATGGCTCCACCACTACATGTCAGGCAATGCTAGGTGAAAGCATGACTGATATCCAAAGT
Organism: uncultured bacterium; assembly: GCA_938004065.1. Lineage (GTDB taxonomy): Bacteria > Patescibacteriota > JAHJAL01 > JAHJAL01 > JAHJAL01 > CALKWM01. Next base: position 128,880 of record CALKWM010000038.1, on the reverse strand, counting down.
TGGCAAAAAACAGGATACTTTGGAGTGGAAATGGAGGGGTCAACAGTATTGGCCGTTTCCAACCACTTTGAAGTTCCGGCCGTGGTTGTGTTGCAAATCTGTGAAGATCTAGCCAATTTCGAAAAAGTTGAAGACACAACTCACATGGCACGTCAGCAATACCGGCAACAAACTCGTGAAGAGTTGTATAGGGTTGCGCTGGAAATACTACTGGAAAAATAATTTTGTTATGAAAATCTTAAAATCCCACAGTTTTTAATAAACGGGATTTTTTTATATTATTAACAACTATGCTAATATAAAACTAATTACTTATTTTTTTACAAATAAAATATGGAAACAACTCGTCATTATACTGCCACCACCATCATCGTTTACAATCAAAAAGTCTTACTGCATCTTCATAAAAAATTGAATACCTGGTTACCGGTTGGCGGCCATATCGAACGAGATGAACTGCCCACCACTGCCGCTCTAAGAGAAGTCAAAGAAGAATCCGGTCTCGATGTCGAAATCTACGATCCGGATATCAATATGGATCTATCTGATGCCAGACAACTTACCCGTCCCGCTCATATCTTGTTGGAAGACATCCAGCCGGGACATCAGCACATCGATCTGGTTTTTTATGCTCGGAGTGATACCGACCAGCTTTGCATCCCTGAAGATGAACAAAAAAATTATCACTGGTATTCCGCGGAAGAATTGGAAGCATCCACATTTTTATTGGACAATGTCAGAGTATTATGTTTGGATGCGTTGAATTGTATCTATTGCTAAGACTTGTCATCCTGAACCTGAAAGCCCTTTAGGCGCTTCAAGCTATTCAGGATCTATAAAAAATTTTTTGTCCATAGATCCTGAATCGCTCGAGTATTCATCCGCCTATTCGGCGAACTCATCTCGGGTTCAGGATGACAAAAAATTATTAACTTAGAACTTTAGCAAGGTCGGATCATAAATCATGATGCCACCAAGCAGCAGCATCAGTAATCCGCCAATCAATTGGCAGTATTTGGAATACTTGGTTGTAAGCGCCAAATACGAGATAGCATAGATTACTATTACAAAAACGATAACATCATCAGCCATATAGGCCATGGTGTAAAGCGCGATATAAAATTCCCGCAACCAGAAACTGTAATCATTGATGTCTAAAATTTTGGTAAATGCTTGCGGGATGCCGATACTGCAGGCAAATTCCACCACGTTGACCGAAAAAGCTATCCCGATCGTCCCCAAAAATGTAGCAATCGAAAGTGGAGAATTGACCAGTTGAGTTATTCGATTGGTGGTGCTCATGCGAGTTTTCTCATTGATAATCTTGCACTCACCGGCTTTGGTGGTCAGGTATTCCCACAGAAAAAATCCGCCGGCACCGATTGATACCAAACCGATTATTGGTGTTACATATTGATCCAGTTGCACAAAATTCCAAGTGGAAAACCATAAATTTAAAATCGCAAAATACATAACCGCTTCCGCAATCATAAATACAAACACCAGATCCCACATCTTTCTTTTGCTTTTAGCTTGAGCAATCATAGTTATAAACATTATCAAAACCCACATTGCACATGGGTTAAAACCATCGATAAAACCAAAAATCAGAGATAAACTGGGCATGGAATACGCGGAAAAATCGACTTGTCCAAAAAATGGGACGTCAAACACCAGTCCCTCACCTTCGCTACACCGTTCACCAATATCGCAAGCACTATTATCACCGTCATCATTTAAACTGGTATTTTCCGCCAGAAAGTTTTCGAAACTGTTCTTTTGCCCTTGGCTAACCAGCTCCAAAATCTGCCCGCCGGTAGTTTGTGCCGACCCGAATCCCTCGATTACTTTGTCTCCCGCTAAAATTATCGGAGTAACTTTGGCTACTTCAAATTTGTCGGTAAACTCTACAAACAGCTCAACATTTTCTTTTTCGGCGAGGTTATAGTATTTTACTTTTATTTCCGGTTTTGTATTTAGCCATTCTTCTAGATCTTGGCAGTGCCCGCAACTATCGGCGGTAAAGACAGACACATCATAAAGATCTTGCTTGGCATGAATAAAACCTGTATTCAAGATTGTTCCAAAGATTGCTATGAACAATATCTTCAAAAAGTTTTTATACATAGTATAAATTAGGTTATTTTTATTTGGTAAATGCAAATTAATTTTTATCGCGTTAAACACAAGATTTGCTTATATTTTTTTCAAGTTAATATTGTATCAATTTTACTTTGCTAACGGAATTGTGTCTTGTCCGGGAAAAATGTAAGATACGTCGATGAATTTCATAAAATTATTAAATACATTTTCGTAATCAATCTCTTCCAACTGGGTATTGTATTCATCTATCATTTGATTGTTTTGTTCCAGCAAAGCATTGTATTCATCGGCCACCAGATTGTATTCCACTATGTTGCCATCAACCTGCAAACCTTCCGCTTGCGTTTTCAATTCATTCAGTTTTTGGTTGTTTGCATCGATTTCGCTTCCCTTGGATATTAACTCCGGAACCAACGAAAAATAATTCTCAATTTTTTCATAGTATTCCCCCTTTTCATTTTCATCGATCCATTTTTGGATTGCTTCTTGTCTCGAAAAATCCGACTCTTCTTCCCGGATAAAATTTAAATTTTCCAAATCGTTATTTCTCCTCGCTGCATCGGCTTGTTCTATCCAACAAAAATACATCAAACTGATGGATTTATCCAATCCCTCTTGATAAATATCATATTCCAACTTTTGATCGTTATACGCTACCAAAATGTTTTTTAAATTTTCTCCGACACTATCTTTGACCCTTTTAATCAACGCAAAGTCAATATTTTCGTTCTGATAATAACCATCATCACCGCTAATCTCGTAAATATGATTTCGCAATGTTAATGCTTGTTGATCAATTTGAGCGATATTCGGATTGACCTGATTGTTGATGCATCCCGTAAAAAACAATACCGGTATTAACCAGAGCGATAGTTTTAGTTTATGGACCATAAATCTGTTCTAAAAATTTGTAATAAATCACACTTACTTTATTATATTTTTTGTACGCGATAAAATAAAGGAGGAATGAAAAAGTTAGATAAATTATCCCATTTTTTTAGATAAGAATATGACCTAGCAGTAGAGGCGGTACATAAATTATTAGATGGCCAAATGGTCGCATTGCAAAATTTATTTTCACAATTTAAAAATTTAATGAGTAGTGCTAATTAATTTTCTTATCTGTCATCCTCGAATCGAAAGTCCGCCGATCCGCCGAATCGGTGGAGGCGGGCGATTCGATATCGGGGATCCATACCATATTTTTTATTTTTATTTAGCACTACTCATAATTTAACCTTTTCTTACTGAATATTATTCGTCTTTTGTGCAAGCAATAAAAACAATCAATTTATTTATTATTAAATTTTTTAGACCTATGCTCGACCTAAACAACATCGAAGAGATTAAAAAAGCTGATCCATCGGGGTATTTGCCAATTCTCAAAGATACCCCCAATCAAATCCAAAAAGTTTGGGAACAATTCACAGCCCAAGAATCACAATCAATGAATTTCGACAAAATAATCGTTTGTGCCATGGGCGGATCGGCCATCGGTGCTGACATGGCCAAATTCTTAATTGAAAAATACTCACAACTACCAATTCAAATCGTCCGCGATTACAATCTACCCAACTGGGTGGACGAAAAAACTCTCGCCATCGTCATTAGCTATTCCGGCAATACCGAAGAAACCCTTTCCGGTTACGTTCAAGCTCGCACCAAAGGAGCGCAAATATTTTGTCTCGGCTCCGGTGGCAAGTTGATTGAATTGGCCAAAGAAAATAACGATCAATATTTTATTTTGCCACCCAATATGCCCCCTCGTACCGCCTGGGGACACTCGTTCTTTGTAGTTTTGGAATTGTTGATCAAACAAGGAGTTTTAAATTCATCTGATATTAATCTGCTCGAAGCTATCGATGTTATGAATCAGGCCGTTAATCTATACCATGAAGAATTAAATCATGACAATAATCTTGCCAAGCACATCGCCTCCGGTTTAGTCAACTCCATCCCCGTCGTATTTGGCGCCGAACATTTATCTGTGGTTGCCAGGCGGTGGAAAGGGGAATTCAACGAAAATACCAAAATTCCTTCATATTTCGAAGAAATCCCCGAGCTTAACCATAACGCTCAACAAGGTTTGGAATGCTCGACGGAATTAAAAAAAACGATCAATATCCTAATCCTCAAAAGCAATTTATATCATCCCCGCAATTTTAAACGATCCGATATTATCCGGGAAACATTTTCAAAACAAGGATTTGATATCAGTATCTACGAAATCGATAATGACAATTATACCGGCGGTATCTGCAAAGGCGTGATTTTAGGTGATTACGTCAGCGTCTATCTGGCTTTCTTGCTGGGCCATGACCCGGTGCCATTTACCGCTATCGAAGAGCTAAAGGGAATGCTCAAGACGGGGGAATGGGTGGAGACAATTATCAATTCTTGATATCCAGGTGTTCAATAACTAAAAAATCAAAACTCAAATCTCCAAACTATAACCAATAGTTCAAATTCCCGTTCCGCGGTGAGAGTATCAAAATCTTAATCTTTTCCGCCCGAGGCGCTTGTCCGCCTTTGGAGGAGACCCGCCTTGGGCGGGGGTCTTTAAGCTTTCTTTATTCTTTTTTCCTTTGGTTTTCTTCTTTCTTGTCCTGCCGTAGTTTGTTTTTTTAGAACGTAAGCGGGTTCCCTTGAACTTTTCGTGGTTTAGTTCTTTTAGATTATTTACAGAAAACATTAAAAATATCTGAATGTGGTGAATAGTAATCTGCCTCATAATGTAAATATAGAATAGTTCATATGATTAGAATACCAATATTAGTAGTAGTGAAACTCCTCGAAATTTGACAATAATGAGGATGATATAGTATAATAAAAACATGAAAATACCAAGAAAATACCAAGACTTAAGCACTTATCTTGTTCCCAACAAGGTTTTAGTCATATATGGCTCCAGGCAGGTTGGCAAGACAACCCTGTTGCAAGATTTTCTCTCTCAAACAGACTTAAAACACAAATTTGATTCTGGTGACAATATCTCTACCAGACAAGTGCTTAACTCCGAAGATTTTACCAAAATCAAAGAATATGCCTCCGGATACGATCTAATAGTTATTGATGAAGCCCAAAGAATACCCGCTATCGGCATTGGTCTCAAGATATTGGTGGACAATATTCCCGATATCAAAATTATCGCCACCGGCTCATCGTCATTTGAATTGGCCGGACAAGTAGGAGAGCCACTAACCGGGCGTAAAAAAACCCTCATCATGTATCCGGTTTCCCAGATGGAGCTAGCTGGATTGTACAATCATTTTGAACTAAAACAAAAACTCAATGAAATACTTGTCTTTGGTAGTTATCCCGCTGTCATCACAGCGCCTGACAATAGTGAGAAAGTCAGTACTCTGGAGGAAATCACTAACTCCTACTTGTTCAAAGATATCTTGGAACTTGACAAAGTCAGGTCACCCAAATTACTTCTTGATTTACTTCGTCTGATTGCATATCAAGTTGGTAACGAAGTTTCGCTGACCGAATTGGGTGGGCAAGTAGGACTGGATTATAAAACAGTCAAACGATATCTGGATCTTTTGGAAAAGTCATTTATTATTTACAATCTGAGAGGGTATTCAAAAAACCTTCGCAAAGAGATTACTAAAAAGAGCAAATATTATTTTTATGATAATGGAATTCGAAATGCAATAATTGCCAATTTCAACCCTCTGGAAATTAGAAACGATATAGGTCAACTATGGGAAAATTTTCTAGTAACCGAACGTATTAAATGTCAAAAATATTCCCAAATAATTAGCAATAACTATTTCTGGCGTACATGGGACCAACAAGAAGTTGACTGGATAGAGGAAAGAAACGGCAATCTGTATGCATACGAATTCAAATATTCACCAGATAAAAAGAAATTTTCCCGAGAATTCCAGGTTACGTATCCGGAAGCAAAAATTCAAATAATCAATACGAAAAACTATTTAAAGTTTTTGGATGTTCAATAAGTTGCTCTTTTGTGATTTCTTAATATAGTTATATTCATCCTCTGGTATTACTCAAAAGCTAATAATAACTACCTATGCCCTCAAATTTAAAACAACCCCCATCAACCACCAAACCATCATGCGAAACACTCACCCGCGACCTGGATCGTATCAAAGAGTCGCAAAAACTCATGTGCGATCTGCTCGATAAAGCTAAAACCCTCTCACCCGACCTAAGCGACCCCTCGGTTCGTCCTCTCTTGCAATCCGCCTGGAAAGTCAAAACCAAACTGGAGCGAGAAACTGTATAATTAGAGAATCATCTCTGGCCCTTTGAACATCTCTCCCTCGCCTCGGTCAAGGAACAATACGAATCACAAAAAGAGATCTTCACTAAAATCGGGATACTAAAGAAATTAAGCACCGGCCAACTCGGTATCAATGGCCTTGATCCTGATCATCCCGATCAACCTCGGGAATATCCCTTTCCCACCTTTGAAGCTGTCAAACAACGACTCAAAGAAAACAAAGAAAAGATCAACTACAAAACTTCTCAGGGCTTCACCCGCCTCCAACTAACTCCCTTCGCCATGTCTATTCCCAATCTGGCTGAAATTGCCAAAACACAAATTTTGAAACATCATGAAGCTAAAAAACTCTTTACCGCCAAAAAAGATCCCGCCGATCCCGCGGAAGCACTCGTCCCCCTCACACTTGACACTTCCCAACCCCTCTGGGTCTGGGGAGCAGATGATAAATCAGGCTACTACGACCCCAATGCCATCTTTTACTATCCCCAGGCATTCATCAAAACAGAGGATGAAACCGAGACTCAAAAACATGGCGGCCAAACCAAAGCTGATATTATCAAACAACAAATCCAAACCAACGACCCCTGCCTGGGTTGGGAACTCAAGCTCTTCGAAGACAACATCAATATTCCGGCCAAAGGCCAAGGCCAAACCATCGGTGATCGTCCCCAACTCACTGCCAATCAAAAACCAAATAAATATCTCCAAACTTTCAAAGACAAATTACCCGATTCTCCTTACCAACACGAATCCGGCCTCACCCACGAAGACTGGCTTGTTCGCTTTGTCACTCACCTCACCAAAACCAATCAAGTGATCGATGATTACCAAGGTCACGGCAAAGGTTGTTACTTGCTCGCCACCTGGTTTCCCGCGTCCGGCAATGTCGGCTATGCCTACTGGTACCAGAGCGGTCGGCGAGCCGACTTGAGCAGGAACGATCCCGTCCTTCAGATTGGCGACTTTGGTTCCCGTTCCGCGGTGAGAGTATCAAAATCTTAATCTTTTCCGCCCGAGGCGCTTGTCCGCCTTTGGAGGAGACCCGCCTTGGGCGGGGGTCTTTAAGCTTTCTTTATTCTTTTTCCCTTTCCCTTTAACTTTTCTCCTATCTGTAGTAAAATTGACAGAAATTAAGATGGATTGCTCCTAATCTTTTTACTTCAGGGGTATTTACTAATTGTTACAAAATGATACAATTAGAATAATATCATGAAACAATAAAAAAATGACCAAATTGACTAAAAGACAAATATATATTTTGAATCTCATCCGTCAATCCGGTCATATATCCAATCGCGAGATAAAACCTAAAATTGCAGCCAGATTTGGCGAGATTTCCCGTGTTACCATTGTCCGCGATATTGAAGTATTGCTGCAAAATAATTTAATCCAGAAACAAGGTTCCGGCCGCAGTCTGGTTTATGTTGAAAAATTAATCAATCCCTTGCTCAAGTATTATCCGGTAGAAGATTACTTTTCTCAGGAACAGGACGAAAGGTCGGATCAGGTCATTCATTTTAACTTTGCTGTTTTGGATTGGATAGATAATGTTTTTAGCAAAGACGAATTATATCATTTAACCAAACTAAACCAAGTTTATCAACGCAAGATAAAGAACATGACTAAGACCGCTTACCAAAAAGAACTGGAGCGTTGGTTGATTGAACTAAGTTGGAAATCATCCCGGATTGAGGGCAATACATATACATTAATCGATACCGAAATTCTCATCAAAGAAAAAAAAGAAGCCACCGGACACACCAGGGAAGAGGCGATTATGATACTCAATCACAAAAACGCTTTGGAATACATTATAGCCAATCGGATAAAATTCAAAAAATTAAAACTTAACTTAATCGAACACATTCACAAGTTACTGACCAAAGAACTAAATGTCAAATCCGGTTTGCGCCAAAAATTGGTGAGAATCGTCGGCACCAATTATCAACCGCTAAGTAACATGTATCAGATCAAAGAAACACTCATTAGAATGATTAAAAAAATTAATCGAATATCAGATCCATTTTCGCAAGCATTCTTATCCATTTTATTTATTGCCTATACTCAACCATTTGAAGATGGCAACAAGAGAACATCTAGGTTGATAGGTAATGCCATGATGCTGGCCAATGACTTATGTCCGATGTCGCTTAGGACAATTGATGAAGTCGAATACAAGAAAGCGATGATTTTGTTTTATGAACAAAATAGCGCAAGATATTTCAAGGAGCTGTTCATCAAACAATTTGAATTCGCGGTCAATAATTATTTTTAAATTTTTCAAATTCCATGCCCCCATCATTGGAAAACCAACCACCTCACCAGCTCGAAACCTATGAACACTGGCCAATCGATGACGGGCAAAGCGACCCGAAACCAAAATTACACAGGGAATGATTTGAATCAATCTCGTTACTATGGTGATCATGTCTGGTATAAAAAACTTGTAGTCTAAGACTACTCTTGCCAAGTAGTATCAAATAATATACAATAGTAATGTATAAATAATATTATTAATATACATTCTAAATGGATAAAAACCAACTCAAGGAAATAGTAGTGGACCAAAAATCCGGTTTTGAAAAGAAACACCAGTTTATCGAGAGAAAAGTTTCTGAAAAAATTATCAAAAGTTCCAAAATCACCGCTATTGTTGGTGTCAGGCGATGCGGTAAATCAACCTTATTGAAGCAATTGAAAAACCGTTACCCGGGATATTACTATTTGAATTTTGAAGATGAAAGATTGTTGGATTTTCAAGTTGAAGATTTTAACAACCTTTTGGAAATATTTTTTACACTTTATGATCATCACTCTGTTTTTTTCTTTGATGAAATCCAAAACATTGTCGGATGGGAAAAATTTGTCAGTCGTTTGTATGGTGATGGTTATAAAGTTTTTGTAACCGGCAGTAGCGCGAAATTATTGTCCTCTGAATTGTCAACATCGCTAACCGGTCGCCATCAAAAAATCGAATTATATCCATTTAGCTGGCTGGAGTATTTGCAATACCATGATTTTCAAAATAAAAAGATCTATACCACCAAAGAAAAATCACAAATAAACAAGTTATTTGACCGGTATTTACTATTGGGAGGTTTCCCGGAAGTTGTGCAAAGTCGTGATAGTGATGAATTGAAACAACTTTATCAAGATATACTTATCAAAGATATTATTGTCCGTTATCAGATCAAGGATGTCCAATCATTCCGCGAATTATCTTTGTATATTTTATCCAATCCTTCGACTTTGATAAGTTATAATAACTTGGCCAAGATCTTGAAGTTTCAAAGTGTTTCGACTGTTAAAAACTATTTTGAATTCTTGGAAAGTTCGTATCTGTATTTTCTAATAAGTAAATATGATTATTCGGTCAAAAAACAAATTATCAACAATAAAAAAATCTACAGCATCGATACCGGTTTAATCAATGCGGTTTCTTTTTCGTTCTCCAAAAACATCGGACGATTATTGGAAAATATTACATTTCTGGAATTAAAAAGAAGAAACAAAGAAATATATTATCATTCAGACAAACATGAATGCGATTTTGTGATAAAAGAGAAAAATACAATCACTGCCGCAATTCAAGTAACACAGAAAATTGATGGCAAAAATGAATCTAGAGAAATAAATGGACTGTTGGATGCTATGAATACTTACAAATTGAAAACCGGTCTGATTTTGACCAGATATGATGATGATGTGATAAAAATTAATCGCCAAACAATTTATGTAAAACCTATCTGGAAATGGTTGATGCAAAATAATACACATAGATAATTGAAATTAATACTAAAAACAGGCAAAAATACTCTCATAATATAAAAGTAATTATTATCATAGTTTGCAATCCCGCTTTTTCCCTTTTATTCATAAATTAGTTGTTAGTAATTTGTAATTAGTTGTAAAGTTTCACAATCTTATTTACAGTTCGTTAGGATTTATAATTTATTATTTTTTTAATCTTTACCTACCATGACCACCATCAAACAAATCAAATCCCGCCAGATCCTCGACTCTCGCGGAAATCCCACTGTTGAAGCCGATGTGATATTGGACAACGGAACTTTGGGAAGAGCCGCTGTGCCATCCGGCGCTTCCACCGGGGAGCGAGAAGCACTGGAACTACGTGATAACGCCAAGGAGTATAGCGGCAAAAGCGTCCATCAAGCCTGCAAAAACATCGAAGACAAAATCCAAAAAAAACTCAAAGGACTGGATGCTTCCGATCAAAAACTAATCGACCAAAACATGATCGCTTTAGACGGCACCAAAAACAAAGAAAAACTCGGCGCCAATGCGATTCTCGCCGTATCTATGGCCGTAGCCCGAGCCAGTGCCAAAGACCAAAACAAACCCCTGTATCAATATTTGGCGGAAACATTTGATTATCCCACTGATAACTATATCTTGCCTGTCCCGATGATGAATTTGATCAATGGCGGTCAACATGCCGAAAACTCAACCGATATTCAAGAATATATGGTTGTTCCATATGGTGCCAAAACAATGTGTGAGGCAGTAAAAATGGGCTCCGAAATATTTCACTCTTTAAAGAAAATAATTTCCCATCACAAATACCCAACTACTGTCGGCGATGAAGGCGGGTTTGCGCCGTCACTGCCATCCAATAAAATGGCTTTGGACATCTTAGTGGAGGCCATCGAAAAAGCCGGTTACAAACCGGGCAAAAATGTCGGTCTGGCCTTGGACGTGGCGGCTAGCGAATTTTACTCCGGCGGTATCTATGACATGAAAAGAGAAGGAAAGGCCTTGTCCACGGAAGAAATAATAGCCGAATATCAAGACTGGATTGATAAATTCCCCATTGTCTCGATCGAAGACGGACTGGATCAAAACGATTGGGATCATTGGCCCAAACTGCAAGAGGCAATCGGTGAGCAAGTTATGAATGTCGGCGATGATTTTCTCGTTACCAATGTCGAATACCTGCAAAAAGCGATTGAATCCAAAAGTGCCAATGCTATTCTCATTAAACTCAACCAAATCGGATCATTAACCGAAACCGTCGATGCCATCAAAATGGCGCAAAAAGCCGGCTGGAAGGCGATAGTATCACATCGTTCCGGCGAAACATGTGACAGTTTTATCGCTGATTTGGTAGTGGCCTGCGGTACCGGATACATCAAAACCGGCTCGCTGTCTCGCAGTGAACGAGTGGAAAAATACAATCAATTAATGCGAATTGAGGAAGAATTGGGCGATAAGTGTGAGTATGGGTTGTAACTAAACAGTATGCAATTGTAGGTTATTAAAAATTTTTATAATTGCCATATTGTGAAAAAACTAACATCAAGGTCAATATACTAATTGACCTTGTTTTTTGGCAGTAATCCCCAAAAACCTTATGAATAGCCACTAATCAAGGCATATATAATAGTAATTTTTCCAACCATAAAAACCTTGCATTTTTTTGACCATTATGCTACAATAATACGATTTAGGAGAACTGTAACCTAAAACCAAAAAAACAAAAAAAATGATCAAAAACAAAATCAAAACCAAAACTATCAAAAAAGCTTTTAAAACAGCTATCTTTGTCATGATGGCCACTATGTTGATCCTGCAATCATTTTCCGCATTTGCTTTGGAAATTGAAACGGTAAATAGCACTCCCATAACCCAAAAAAGCGAATGGGGCAATCTCGTGCAATACACCGATATCGACCGCAGTCATGCCGACGAATTGGTGGAAAAAATCGCCAACATGCAAGAAAATCCGGATGTTTTCATGGCCACTTCAAAACTGAGTGATGAAGAAAAAACAAAAGTTATCGACAATATCGGTAACGCTTCACAAGAATTGGTTTACAAAGATTTAAAAGACATTGACAGTAAATTTGAAAAAAACGAATTGGTTAACAGCTTAAATACCGCCAGTAATGATACTCTCGAATCTTTGAAAAAAGCTCAATTGATTGAAACATATATCAATCCGGAAACTCAAACCGAGGAAATTATCGACCCGAAATTGATCTTTGAAAACGGTAGTTATCTGTCTCAACAAACTCCGCATAAATTATCGATTCCCAAAAAATCAGATGAACCATTGGAACTAAAATTTAACTCCGTCGAAGATCAAAATCAAGTTGCCCGAAAAATCGATTATTCAATCAAATATCAACCTGTTTCCGCCAACACTGCCAACGCCTCAGCTGATGAAAACAAATTGGTTTATCAAAACCAGTGGGACAATGTGGATGTGGTTTACACCTCACTCAGCCAAGGAATCAAGGAAGATCTAATATTGAAATCAGACACCACCAGGCAAATAGACAAATTGGCCAGTGGTTATCATGGTGAAAATAACTGGATATTTTACTACCAATTGGATTTGGAAAACGTTACACCGGTTTTGTCTGATAATCAAATCCACTACCAAAATCAAAGTGGGGCAACGGTCGCTTCGGTTACCGCGCCATTTTTGATTGACAACAAGGGAGAAATTTCCACCAATGCATATTTACAGCTATTGACGGAACAAGAATACCGATCCGGTCTGGAAATCGATTCATCCAGATTTAACCTAAGCCAAACAGAAGATATGGAAATTGATCAATCACTACCGGCAGACAATATCGATGAAAACGAATCAAGCATTGATGTTAAAGAATCGGATCAAACCGAAAATCAGCAATACGAATCTGACCTTTCGGCCACCGTTCAAACTTTGGACACCGGCGACCATCAATCATTTTACGATATGATCATCAACGCACTCAAATATGTTGTCAAAAACGTATTTCATACTCTTGGCGTTAGCGAAGCTCAAGAAATTGATTTGGACACTGATGCCCAACCGGTTTCCAACACCCCGGAATTTGACCAAACAATTAATCCAATCGAACAAATTGGTTTGGAAGATCAATATCCTTTACTTGATGTCACACCGGAATACTCAACACAGGAATATTTATATCTGGCATTGGTAGTCAATGTCGCCAATTTGGAGTATCCGATTGACATCGACCCCACTACGTATATTTTCACCGCCACTGACGGTATCAACACCGCTAATGGGCAATTGCTTTCCAACGAAATTACCGATGTGAAACTCTATGACACTACCACCGAACCAACCTCAAACTATTCTTACAATAAAGAACTGAAAAACACCTTGTCTTTGAATAATTCGATTGGCCTGGTCAATCCCGCCAATCTGGAAGCGCTCTATACATTTGATGAAAATGACTTGACCACCAGCGTCGAAGACGATACTACCACCAACGCCGTTGCCGGCAGTTTAAATGGTGATCCGGCTTATATTGACGGCCTGGTCGGTAGCGCACTCGAATTTTTCGGCGATGACGAAGAAGTGATTATACCCGATGATGATAAATTTACTTTTGCCGATGATTTCAGTTTCTCGGTTTGGGTCAATCCTGACAATCTGGACAATCGCCAACCGGTATTGAGTAAAGGTACCGCCTCCAACTGGGAATACAATCTCGAGATTTCAACCGAAGGTGCGGTAGAATTTACCGCCACCGCTTTGAATGCCACTCAACTGTACCAAATAACCAGTCCTAAAGGTCTGATTAAACCGCAACAATGGTCTCATATTATTGTTAATCGTGATGAAGCCGATTCAAACTTTAAAATATATGTAAACAGTATATTGTATGCAGATGAAAGTGCCACCGGCTCTATGGCCAACGGTACCGCCAATCTGAAAATTGGCTCTACCGCTTTCACCAGCGCCACGCATTTTGACGGTCAAATCGACGAACTAAAAATGTATTCTACAGTTCTAACCCAAAACGAAATCCTCAATTTGTATGAAAACGCCAAGTCAAAATTGATCGGCTGGTGGGACATGGAAGATAGCAATGATTATTCCGGTCAGGCCAATCACGGCGTTATTACCGGCACCACCCTGGTGGACAACGGCCGGGTAGGGCGTAGTCGTTCTTTTAATACAACCGACAACATCAACCTTGGTCAACATTATTCTCTGTCCCCTGCAGACAACATCACCGTCGAAAGCTGGATCAAGACCGATTCTTCCGGGCCGATTTTAACCAAAGACAATGAGTATAAATTGGAGATCTGTCCCGATGGCCGACCGTTCTTTTATATATACGACCATAATCAATGGCAAAATACCGCCGGCAGTGCGGAAAGCTGTACTGGATCAACCGCCGGCATTATTAATGACAATAACTGGCATCATCTGACTGGCAGCTATAACGGCAAATATCTGAGATTATATGTCGATGGTGTAATTCAACAAGAATACTATTTTCTGGGAGAAATTTCCGCTGATGATAACGATCTTGTCATAGGCAATGGCTTTACCGGTGAAATCGACGAATTGGCAATTCATAACCGAATTTTGTCTAACGATGAAATTTACCATCACTATTCCCAAGATTATACAGTCCGATCCGGCTCGATTATATCATTTGACCAATCCATTGGATTTGCGGAATACTCACAATTGGCACTCGATGATCTACAAATAATTACCCCGGGAGTTTTACAAATATCCGGTACCGACTTAGATGGCAAGAGTTTAACCGAAAAAATAAAATTACGTGCCGGCAATATAGTTCGACAACTAAGCGCCAATCGTTTTCGAAGTATAACCGAACTGCGAGCATTGAATGAATACGGTGAATCAAGCGGAGCCAAACTACAAATCTCTCAGGGGCGATTAGTCGCTTTTTCACCTTTCCACGATGCCAACTGGCGTTATGGCGTCAATAAAGTCGATGACCGCGTTAGCGGGTTGTGGCATTTTGACGAAAGTACGGGATCGATTGTAGCCGATTCTTCCGGTACCAACAACGCCGGCTATCTGGCCGGCGGCCAAAGTGGCACCTGGTTATACACTCGCGAAATTGATCTGAGCCCCGTCACTCCGGTTGATGATTACCAGGTGATGCTGACATTAAATCCGGAAAATTTTGATTACCAGAACTCCCAAGATGATGGGGGAGATCTACGTTTTTATGACACTAATAATAATGAATTATCCTACTGGATTGAAAACTGGGATGACACCGGTGATTCGCTGGTTTGGATCAAAGTACCTGACAGCGGTACCAGTGTTTTGACGATGAAATATGGCAATTCAACTGCCGAAAATGTTTCCGATGGCGAAAATGTATTTGAATTTTTTGACGATTTTTCCGGCACCACCATTGATACCAGCAAATGGGTGGAATTTGATAACGGCAACTATTTGTCACAAAATGATAAACTGATTGCCACCGGCGGTTCGGGTGCCTGGGGCAGTAACGGACTCCGGGGCACACAAACCTTCACCCGTGCCGATCTGGAACTGAATTTCCGCTATAAACCGACCGAAATCAATGATCACATGATGTTTGGCTGGCACGACAGCGGGACCGGCAATAGTTATACCGATTTGATTTATGCTTACTATGACTTGAGTTCGCAAACGGTTGATGTCTATGAGGACGGGGTTGATCGCACCCCGACCCTGGCGGGCCGGTGGAACAACGGCACGAATTATCGGGTGAAAATGCAGTTGAAATCAGCCGGTGGTAACACTTATCAAAAAAGTGTGGATGACGGTTTAAATTTCGAAACCAGTTACAACAGCAGTTATTCGTCTGAAACTCCGGTGAAAATCGGATTGACCAATCATAGCAAATCATTTGAGATCGATGATCTATTTGTGCGAAAATATTCCGCCTCCGAACCGGTAGCTGCCGTGGGCGGTCTAAAATTAATTTCCGAACAATATGTCGCGCAACCGGTCTGGTATGACACGAACTGGAATTATCGTTCCCCTTTATATGTCGATAATTCCCAGAATCCTTATGATTTAACGAATTATCAGTTGCCCGTTTTGATAGATACCACTTCACTCGTACCGGCACAAATGCAGACAGATTTTGATGACGTCCGCTTTACCGAATCGGACATGACCACGCCGGTAGATTATTTTTATGACAGCGCCAACTCCACTCCCAATCAAACCAAATTTTGGGTGCAACTGCCCACGATTGAAGCAAAAACGATTAAAACATTCTATATATATTATGGTAATTCCGGCGCCAGCTCCGCTGACAGTTTTGATAATGTGTTTACTAAAGACTATGACTTGGATTCAAGCAATATACGAGGTCTATGGCACATGGACGAAGGCAATCCTTCAACCACTATTTCTGATAGTTCGAGTTACGCCAATACCGGCACTCTGCAAAACGGTCCGACCTGGAACGGCTCGGATGGCGGACGATTTGGTGATGACGGTAGTACCAATTTTTCTTCCGGTGATTATCTGACTTTTGATGGTGTCAATGATCATGTTTCACTGGCGTCAGCGATATCATATTCGGACACGTCAAACTTCTCCCTATCTATGTGGTACAAAGGGACAGATACCGCTCAAAATGGTGAATACGGAAAAGTCTTGTTGGGCCGCGATAGTAGTGATATTTACGCCAATTTCGTACTGCGTAGCGGCTATGTCGAATTTATACATTATAATTCCGCCTGGCAACATAATCTAAAATCAACCACTCTGGTGGCTGATGGTAACTGGCATCATATTGCCTTTACTCAGGATTCCTCCCAAACAGGTTATCTATATATCGATGGACGACTGGAAGCGTATGGATCTTCGTCTAATTCCAACGACTCCTATCCCTACAGAATAAACTACTTCATGCGGGGCTACAATGGACAATACACCTCCGGTTCAATTGATGAGGTTAGAATTGTCAGTGAAACACTTTCGGCAGAACAGATAAGGAACATATACGAACGGAGAAATTACACCGTAATATTGCCAACCGTCTCCATCGCCAATAACGAAACCGACTCCAATTTGCCGGCCTGGTCGGAAAATGGAAAATATGGTTCGGCTTTGTCGTTTGATGGGCAGAATGATTATGTGATAGTGCCGCATGAAGAAAGCCTGAACAATACCAATCAATTCACTATCGGCGCCTGGATCAATCCGGGGGCGTTGGATGGCTGGATTTATACCAAGTCACTGACAATAAATCCATCAACTGGCGTGGACAATCTGCAACTTAAATTAACTCTCAATCAATCCAATTTTGAATACTTGAAAGCCAACGGCGACGGGTCCGACCTGCGTTTCGCCGATCAAAATGGCAACGACATTAATTATTGGATTGAGAATTATGATCCACTCAGCACCTCCGAGATTTGGCTAAAAATTCCGGAAGCCGGCACCAGCAAAGTATATATGTATTATGGTAATTCCGGTGCGACCGCGGAAACAAATTTCGATAAAACTTTTACTAAAGAAACTGATAATAACGGTTTGATTGCTCAGTGGCACATGGATGATGGTAGCGGCACAACTATCACTGACAACTCGGGTAATTCTCGTAATCTGAACTTTGCCGCCAGTGCCAATGATCCGGCCTGGTCTTCACCTACTTTGGATGGTGGTCAGTGGGCGGAGCGCAGTGATGTAAAATTTTCCAGCGGCGACAATGTCGTCTTTGATGGAAATGATTATGCCACCACCGCCAACTATAATATGACTGCCAATGCGACCTTTACGGCTGAATCCTGGTTTTACCCGACAGCCAGTCACGCCAATATGAATGGAATAATCAGCCGGGGGTCAAGCGGTAGCGGACAATGGTCCATTGCCGCCGGTCGTTCAAGCTACACTGATCGACCGACATTCTGGACCAGCAACCCCAGTGAATATCTTGATGCGCCCACCACTTTATCTCTAAATACCTGGCATCATGTCGTTGGAACTTACGAAGCGGGAGTGAAAAAATTATACGTCGATGGACAGTTGGTTGGCACCGACTCAACCTCGGGGCACAATAGTTTCGATATTCCCTTCACGGTTGGTCGGCGTGATTATAATACCAATAATAATTATTTCACCGGTAGTATTGATGAGACAAAAATTTACAATCGGGCCTTGACAGCCGCCGAAGTGCTGGCCAACTATGAAAGACGGGCCTTTAGCGAGGGTAATTCCGTCATTTCTCTGGGCAGTCAGCAAACCGGCTCACCGGCCAGTCTCTACCAGCAAACTTTAATTTTTGATAGCCCCACCCAGGAAGCCAATTATCAGGCCAAAGTAGAATTGACCGGCGCCAATTTCGATTACTCTAAAGTCCAAAGTGATGGCGGCGATATCAGATTTTATGACCTGTTGGGCAACAGTCTGGATTATTTCTTTTTCGACTGGAACTATGGGGGCAATTCAACTATTTATGTTAGAATCCCAAATCAGGGAACGGCCGCTTTTTACATGCAATATGGCGACGGTCAGTCTTTCACAACTGAAGATGGCGACAACACAATTTCCCTGTATGATAATTTTACCGACGGCCAGTTTGATCAAAACAAATGGTCAAAAATCCGGGTGGATAATACTTCCTGGAACGAAGGAGTAGATAAATCCGGCTGGATGAAGTTGAAAGCGCAAAATGGCAAGAATATGAGCGGCGACGCGGCCAGTGCGCCGATGATTATCGGCCAGGCGGATTATATGGGAATTGATTATGAGTTATCAACAACTATCCAGTTTGAATCGGATCTCTCTAAACCATCGGCTTCTTATCCCAAAACGAAAACGGGCCTGATGATTTATCAAGACGACGATAATTACCTCTTCTTCGGCCCGGCTTATAATGAAAGCGGTGCGGCGGCGGCGATGGTTATTATTGATGAAACCGATAATAATTCGAATATTACATATGAAAATAATGCCATACCGACCGTCGTTGATTTAGCAATAGTGAAACAACAGGGTGGATATTATTTCTTTTTTAAGGACCATAACTCGACCAGTTGGACGCAATTGACTAATGTTAGTTACAAATCGTTCGCGGCTGAACGCACTGGCGTGGCGAGCTGGTCCGATACCAGCGCCGATCTGCCGGTCTATTTTGATCAGATTGCATTGGCCAAAAATTATCAGCCGGTCAATAACGCCAACCTGTCCGGAGAGGAAAGCTGGGATTATAAACGGGGGATCAGTTTAGCACCGGCCACTCCCACCGATAATTATCAGGTTCAGGTACAGCTCGATTCCTCATTCCCCTACTCCAACGCCCAAGGAAGTGGTGAGGACATCCGTTTCTATGACTCCAATTTCAATAAATTAAACTACTGGATAGAATATTGGAATAGCGCTACCTGGTCCAACCGGTCCAGTATCTGGGTCAATATACCCGACGCCGGCACAGAAAAAATCTTCATGTATTATGGCAATAGCAATGTATCATCAGAAAGTTATGGAGAACTTACTTTTCCGTTTTTTGATGACTTTACCGGTACGACTATAGACACCGATAAATGGTCGGTATTTGACAATGGGTCTTATCTTTCCCAGAATGATAAATTGATCGCCACCGGCGGTTCGGGTGCCTGGGGAAGCAATGGCCTGACCAGCATTGGCACCTTCAATCGTAGCGACAAATATGAATTAAGACTTGACTATAAACCAACCTCAAGTACCGGCCACATCATGTTTGGCTGGCACGACGGCGGTACCGGCACAGATCAAAGTGATTTGATTTACGCTTATTATGACCTCAATTCCCAGACGGTTGATGTCTATGAAGATGGCAATAACCGCACACCAAGTGTGGCGGGTACCTGGACCAACGGAACAACTTACAAAGTAAGCATGCCCCTGAAAAATAATTCCGGTGCAATTTATCAGAAGAGTAGTGATGGCGGCATTAGCTGGGAAAAATCTTATGATTCAACTTATTCTTCAGAAACACCACTAAAAATCGGTATAACCAATTACTCTAAACCGTTCGAAATCGATAATTTGTTTGTTAAAAAATATTCCGGTACTGAAAGTGCGGCCACCCTGGAAAGCGAAACCAACTGGATGTACAAACGCACCGTCACCCTTTCGTCAAATACCCCCGCCGACAATTATCAAGTTAAACTGGAAATGGATTCCGGTGATATCGATTATGCCAATGTTAATGAAGATGGTTCCGATATCCGATTCTTTGATGACAACGGTAACAAACTAAACTATTGGATTGAACGCTGGGCGGTCGGCGGTACTTCTGTTGTCTGGATAAAAATTCCCGACAATGGTACTTCTTCATTTACTATGTATTATGGCAATCCGACAGCAGTGAGTGAAACTAATGGGCAAGCCACTTTTGATATCTATGATGACTTCGAAGATGGAGTTTTGAACACCGATCAATGGGGTTGGACCCGGGAAGTTGCCGGCAGTTGGAGCGAGGGGGGTAAACAAGATGGCTGGCTGTGGATCGAGGCCCTGGAAGATAGCAATATGTGGGAGGCGGACAATTCCGCCCCGGTTCTGCTGGCCGATACTGATATGACGGGACAAAATTATGAACTTACTGTCCGCATACAGGCCTCACTCGGTGAAGATGATCAGCAGGGTGGTTTGATAGTGTACGAAGATGACAGCAACCACGTGCAGGGCATGCGCAAATACTGGTCAGGGCAGAAAGTTAATTTCAAAGTTGAAGATGCCGGCAGTGTTACCAGTAATGACGCTAATTTTACTGACAATGACTTTGATTTGAAAATCAGAAAATATGATAATACATTCCGTTTTTATTACAAAAAACACAATCATACCGACTGGACCAGTTTCGGCAGCGGCAGTGAATATGATTTGACCATGACGACTCAGTTTACCGGTCTTTCCAGTTACGCCAATACCGGTGATGATGTCGACACTTTCTTTGACGATTTCCGGGTCAATAAAATTAATAACATTAATCCGGCAAGTGACATTATTGCCAGCCTGGCGGCTGAACAAGCCAAAGAGGTTGATTTGGATGAAACCACCAACATTATCAAAAAAGGTACCGCTTACTCGATCGGCGCCACCGATGATTATTTCTATTCCACTTTGGGTTCGCAAACTATCAGCTCCAAACTGGATGAGGGTTGGTCCCATGTCGTTCAGACCTACGACGGCACCAGCCAAAAAATATTCATCAATGGTGAATTAAGGGAAGAAAAAACTTATGACGGCTCATTATCAATCAATTCAGAAGATTTGATAATTGGAGAAAAATTCTACGGCACCGTCGATGATGTCCTCTTGGCCGGTAAAGCATTTTCGGCAGAGGAAATTAAAACCATTTATGAATCTGATAATCCATATACTAAAGTCCAGCCGGTGGAAGAACAAAACGAAATAAACAATAACAATATCGTAACAGACAATCTGGTTGGCTACTGGCCTTTGAATGAAGGAACCGGTACGGCTACCGAAGATGCCTCCACGAACAATAATACCGGAACACTTACCAATGGCCCGGTCTGGTCCAGTGGTATCAATGATTTTGGTCTCAATTTTGACGACAGCAATGATTATGTCTCGGTCGGCAATGTCTCGCCATTAAGTTTTGAATACAATCAACCGTTTACTTTATCTGCCTGGATAAAAACTAGCAATACAACCACCGACGATATTATCGTCTCCAAAATGGAAAATTCCGGTAACTATCGTGGTTATAGTTTGTCGGCATTGAATTCTACAACCGGAAAGCTGAATTTAGTAATACGTAACGTTATTAATAGCACTTACATCAGCTCGATCGGCTCGACCAAAGTAAATGATGGCCAGTGGCACCATGTGGTCGCTACCTATGATGGCAGTGGTACTTATGATGGCACTATGCTGTATGTTGATGGTCAGGCGGAAACAATGACCAAATCGAGTGATAGTCTGGGTGGAGCGACAATTGTAAATACTCAGGCCTTCACCATTGGTTCCCGTGCCTCCGGCGGTGTCCCCTTCGCCGGACGGATCGATGAAGTCCGGGTTTATAACTCAGAACTGACATCTGGTCAGATCGGCGCCTTGGCACATCAATATGACTATAGTTTTAGCGGTGATGAGATTGCCAGCAGTTCAGCCGGAATAGAAATCAGTGGTGACCAAAGTTCTAATAGTGACCAGTTGGCGATCAAGATTGATGCCGGTGGTCCGACCGGCGAGGCCACTTACAAAGTTTCCAATAGTAATGGAATCGGCTGGTCGGCATCGACTTATGTAACATCCGCCGAAAAATCCAATCTCTATTTTGACGGCTCTGATACCGGTGTCGATATTACATTTAAATATAGCGCTAAATTCGTATCCGGAGAAATATATAAAATTGCTTCCTGGTACACCGAAGAAAGATCCAATATGCGCGGTATCAGACGATCATTCCCCGAAGTGGCGGCGATTATTGCCACCGACAACACCACCGATCCCGATCAGAAGTCGATTGAAATCATCGATACGCTCGATAATTCGCTCTGGATGCGTTTCACCAATACCAATACCGATGATTTTCTGGGTGGGGATAATACTTTGATTACATCCGTTGATATGCTTAACGGACAGCTCTATGCCGGCAATTCCGATTCCAGCGGTTTTGGTATTTTGAAAGTCGATTATATCGATGATTCCGCCCGATATTTCGGCAGTGAAGCCGGTTCTGACCTTATCTTTGGCAATATTGCCTACCGTAACCAGTCCAATGAATTCGGCCAGGACGATAAAATTACCCTCAATGATCTATCCGTCAACGATCTGGATGCCGAACTGTTGGCCGGACGCATTACTCTGACCGCCGGTGTTAGTGGTCCCAATGGGGGAGTAAATGTAATTGACGAATACAATAACACCGTTATTTACGGTACCAGCGGGGGTGATGGTATCGATAAACTAAAATTATCAACCAATGGACATATATATATGGCAAATGGCACTGATAACAATGTGATCAATATCGACAACATTATTACTTACAAACAAAATTTTAACATCGCCAACTATAACGAATTGTATGAAGATAGTGCCATCGCCACTTACCAAATCCCAACGGAACCGATCAACGACATTCTCGTCAATGAATCCGAATCAATTGCCGATGAATTTTCCAGTAACAAAATATTTACCGCTACCGACAATGGTCTGGGTATAATTGATACCTTGACCAGTGGATTGAGCGACGATTCCAGCCACGATAATCAAAATGGTTTTACCAAAGAAATTACCGCCAAATACATTACCGAAAGTATGAATGGTCCGCTCAATCTGGTTGGTATGTGGATTGCCGGAGATCAAACCGGTGTCGCCTCTGTCTCTGATCGCGGTATTCATAGCCATGATATGAGCATTCATGGTTTTGGCGCTACCTTGTCCGACAGTGATTGGAGCCAAGGCGTTCGAGGCAAATCTCTATATTTCGATGGCAGTGCCAATTATCTCAGTGTTGCTGATCATTCGGATTTTAATTTTACCGATTCTAACAATTTATCTTTTGGCGCCTGGGTGAAACCCTCTCGTGCCACTACCTCGGAAACGGTATTTGGCCAAACCGGACTAACTGCCGCTACCACTTCTTTTGCTCTTTCTACTACATCCAATGCCGGCAAAATTATTTACGAAGCGACTGTTGGCAAGGGATCCGGTTTGTATACCACAGCGTCTGAAGAATATGACCTAACCGACACCTGGCATTATCTGGCCGGAGTGCACGATGCTCAAAACAATATTTTGAAAATCTACATTGACGGTGAACCGGAAGCTGACATCACCACTCCCGCCAATTTGGATATTAACAATCCGACAAACAATCTCACTATTGGTGGTTCCTCCGGTGGTACCAACTTGTTCCAGGGAAATGTCCAAGGCGCGTTCCTGACCAAAACCAAATTGACCGACAATCAAATCAAGCGATTGTACAACATTGGTCTAGGCGCTCTTTCTGACAACGACGATGACCTCAATCGTCTTGGTGGTACCAGCGATCAATCGCAATGTCTGGCTTTGGATAAAAATAATAACACCATATATGTTGGTACTGATAATGGTTTATCGGAAATCGATCTTGACCGCGATGTCCGTACCAATTACTGGACAACCGCCACCACGCCATCTTTGCCGTCCAATGACGTTTCAGACATTGACTTTAGCGGTTATCAAGCGTTGGTTGCCACCAATGCCGGTGCCCGCATTATCAAAACCGATGGTAGTTTTTCCGGCAATTCATCGATTGGACAACTCCAATCAGGCAAGGGACGTGATGTTTACACCGATGGAGCATACAACTACTATGTTTCCAATGCCGGTCTCGACATTATCGATATTGTCAACAATACCCGTCATGCTTTTGTTTTGCGAGAAGATGGTTTCAATAGTGTAGCCGCTCTCGACGGACTGGTTTTCATGGGTACCGATGATGACGGTATTTACGCCGGCAATATTACCACAATGAGCGGCGAAAGCACGATCACACAACCGACATTCCATGCCAGTTCCACGCAACCGCTTTTGTCAAATGAAATATTTGACCTCTATGCTCGTCGCATCAATGGTATAAACTACCTGGTTGCCGGCACCGGCGATGGTGTTGTATTACTGGCGGATTATGATACCAGTAACAACTATCAAGTCTATTTCAAAAACAACGACGGCGATGATATTACCAAAGTTTGGCTCAACGAGGCCGGTGATCTGGCGTATTACAACGCTACCGATCAGAGGGTAAGAGTGTTTGATGATGCCATCGATCCCAATTTGTATCCGTTCCAGGGCAGTACTTACTCCTATGATCGGCAGTATTCAGTCAGCACCACTCCCAACTATATCGGCAGTGAAGTAAATGATTTGATATATGTGGCCAATACTTCCACCGCCGAATCCGGCCGCGATACATTTTACATTGCCACCAACAATGGCGTCTCGGTAATTCAAGAACACTCCACCCCCACCAGTGGCACTGTCAAGCATTATGTCAATCAAAAACTGCATGACGAACGCACCGGAGTTCTCATCCCATTCGATCAAAGTTATACACCTGAAAATCCTGACACCAACAGTTATTTCAATACAGTCAACAACTATGACCCGACCCGTGCCAAATACAATTTCCTCTCCGATCCCGACCTGGCCGGCTATTGGGATTTTGATCAAACTCTGCCGGCGCAAATAGCGGATCGATCAGGCAAAAACAATCATGGTGGATTTGGTCCCAACACCGGTACCTCCGGCGGGAAAACTGGTAACGCTCTCTATCTGGATGGTAACCGTAGTTATCTGGTGGTAAATGATAACGCTTCCCTGCATCCGACTTCCGCTTTCTCGTGGTCCGGCTGGGTGTGGAAAGATGAAGCGATTTCCAATGACAATGCCGGCGAACCGATCCTAGCCTCAAAATTCGATGGCGGCAATAACGGTGAATTCGTCCTCTATTTCAATAAAAATAATAAACTGCAACTCAAAGTATCCGATGGTTCATCCGCCGTTACCTCCGGTGAATCTTCCGCCATTGGCACCGAAAGCTGGCATCATGTTGCCGCAACTTTTGACAGTGGCAATGTAAATTTCTACATTGACGGTCAACTCGATTCAACTTTTACCGTTGCAGTGACCAACTTGCAATTACCTCCATACAACAATCAACCGGCCAGTATGACCGATCTGTATCTGGGTAACGACTGGTCCGTCTTTAATTCGCCTTTCGGCGGTTACATCGATGAAGTCGCTTACTACACCCGCGCCCTGACTCCCGAGGAAATTCAAAGCCATGCTTCACTGACTGATTTTAGTAATTCGGTAACTGTTAATAATCAAGACAGTTTGGCTTATCGCACTTCGGCAAATCTTACCACCGAGTCCGGCGCGACCGAGACTTTCTATCTCAATTTTGATGAAACATTATCCGGCAATCAGGGAGAAACTTTCACTACCGCAATAGAATCCGAATTACAAAGACCAAATTTGAATATGATAAGTTACGGGGGAAATACCAATAATAATGTCATCTTGAATGTAGGCACCAGTGGATCTTGGGATGACGTGGATGTATATGCTCCATTCGTTTTAAAAGACGGTGATGTGTATAAAATGTGGTATACCGGTGTTGCTGGCACAAATGATTATCGTATCGGCTATGCCATCAGTAATGACGGAATAAATTGGCAGAAATATTCTGGCAATCTGTGTTCCGGCAGTGGTGCGACTGGCAATGGTTGTATTTTTGAACATAATTCTTCCGGATTTGATAGTGTTTATGTTTACCAACCAACCGTTATCAAAGAAAATAATATTTATAAAATGTGGTACGGTGGATACGACGGTTCAGGATTAGAAATAGGTTATGCTACCAGCAGTAATGGTGTTAACTGGATCAGACAAAACTCTGGTAACCCGGTCATAACTATTGGATCAGCCGGAAGTTGGGATGATTGGGGAGTTACCTATCCTCATGTTGCAAAAGAAGGTAGTGTCTATAAGATGTGGTACAGCGGCGAACAATCAGCGTATAATTTCCGAGTTGGCTATGCTATGTCAACGGACGGTGTCAATTGGACAAAGTATGATGACGCCAATACAGCTGATTGTGGATTTAGTGAAGCAAACGACAATGGTTGTATGATCGATATCGGATCCAGCGGAAGTTTTTACCAAAACGATATTGAAACACCCAAAGTTATCAAACTAAACAATTTATACTATTTGTATTTTTATGGTCAAGACGGTTCAGGAGTTTTCCGAGCTGGCTTAATGACTAGCGTTAATGGTATTGACTGGCAGATAGGTAATGAAGGAAACCCGGTTTTCAATTTAAATACTGCCGGGCAATGGGATGATGCACATATTTTCGGGCTTGTTCCTATTTTTGAGAAAAATAATATTAAACACTACTATTCAGCACATGATGGCGCAAATAGTAGAATCGGTCTGACTACTCTCGACTTTGAAGCCGGCCGTTATGGCAAATCGCTACGTATTGAAAACAACGATATATACCAATACGACGTTACCAATGATATTAACCGTAGTCAGGGAACAATCAGCACATGGGTGAAACTGGATAACACAACTGACGCCTTGCACGAAATATATAATTTACAATCAAGTAGCGGTAACTATCAAGACGGATTATTCTTAAGCGCCAAATCGGGACAGATTACCGCCGGACTAAACGGAGATATTAAACTGGTGGCGACTAACACGCTTACCAATAACTACTGGAATCATTTCGTTCTCACCTGGGGAAAACCGAGCGCCAACAATGAAAACTTAAAATTATATTTAAATGGTCAGTTGATCCAAACCGGTATCTATGACGCGGTCATTGGCCAGATTTATAATCAACTGCAAATTGGCGGTAACAAGGCAGAAAGCCGAGACTACTTGAAAGGAAATATCGACGAACTGCGAATATATAATCAGGCATTAAATGCTGACGAAATCACTGAATTGTACAATGGTTCACTTGGCAATAGCAGTAAAATAAATACTATTTCTAAAGTATCCGAAGGAACGATTGAATTTGATTACACACCCAACTGGAACTCCAATGTGGATGATGAACACCGGGTATTGTTTGACGCTATGGCGGGCGATCCTTCGCGAGTGGACGAACAATACAATCAATCTAAAACCGCGGTAAATCGACTTCGTATCTGGAAAGAGGAGGGATCGACTTTGGGCGATAATGACCGTCTGCATTTCGGCATCCTCGACAATGATGGCGATTTGTACGAAGTTTACACCAATGAAACTATCGATTGGACATCAGACACAACTTATCGGATCACCGCCCAGTGGGATCTGGATAACAATGACTTAACCGCCGGCGGTGCCAATAAAATCAGAATTATGGTTAATGATAGTTTGGTGGCCGGTGATAATTTTACTTCCGGCGTGACTGCCAACAAGAAAAAGAATGGTACCGATACCGGTATCGCCGAAGAAATCACCATGTCCAACATTGGTGAAAAATTTTGGATCGGTTCCGGCGCACCAAATCCTTTGGTTAACATGATTGATAATCCAAGCTTTGAATTGAACAACGGCAGTGATCCGGCCGACTGGACCAAAACTGGTACTATCACCTACGACACTTCCCAAACCAACTCCAAATATGGCACCGATGCCGTCAGTATTACCGGTCCGGATACAACCAATAAATTGCAACAAACCATCAAGGGACTGATTCCCGGCACCTGGACTTTGTCCTGGTGGGCCAAGGGATCCGCTTCCGACAGTACCCAAGATATGGATGTACAGATCTCGGCCGGATCATTGACCGGCACTACCGGCAACAATACCGATCCGGGTACCACATATAAATATCATTACATTACATTTGCCAATGACACTTACGGTGATTTAACACTATCCTTGTCTGCCAATAGTGGCGAAACGGTTTGGTATGACGGCATCACATTAGCTAAAGGACGAATGGATGAAAATATGCAAAATTCTTCCGGTTCTTTCTCTGATTTTCAAATCTCGACCAATCTCAAAACTGAGGCCGAGTTAAATGCCATTTATCTGGCGGAAAGCTATGACTCGATCAATCAAAATGCTACCCTGGCCGGAGAAACCAACAATACTACTTCATTGGGGGTCAAGAAAGTGAACACCAGCCCAACCGCTTCCGATGAAATAATATTTGTCGGTACCAAAGGATATACTTCCGAAGGTGCATTGACTCAAATCACATTTGGTTCACCTGACGAAAGAACGGATGAATGGCGACAGGATAGTAGCGGTGGTAGTTTGACTTCCAATCGAGTAAATTCTATTTCTTATAGCATCATCAGAAACAATCTGGCAGTTGCTACCGACGACGCCGGCATATTTGGTTTCTATGATGACGTTCCCGCTTCGATCAGTTTGATCTCACCAAACGGTACCGAAGAATGGGAAGGTGGTTCCGCACAAACCATCAGTTGGAATACGGATTTTGGTATTTGTGAACACATCCAGCTGGACTACAGCACCAATGGCGGAGTTTCCTACACTGAAATAATCAACAATCTCGATGATACCGGCAGTTACACATGGGATCCGGTGGCCTCGCTCAATTCAGCAAATACTACCATCAAGGTAAATTGTATGGATCCGTTTGACAATGAACTGGCAACGGATGTATCCGATGCGAACTTTATCATTGACAGCACTTCCCCCGAATTTACAATTTACAATATCCCCAACCCATCGGGTGACAATATGGTATTTGTTCGTGGTAGCGGTACCGACACCGGTGGCGCCACCAGCATAACCGAAGTTCAGTACAAAGTGGACAATAGCGACTGGTCAAATGCCAATATCAATAGTGGTTTAGGAACCACCAGTGTAGAATTTGACTTTTCAACAACCGCACTTGATGCCGGACAGCATACAATATATGTAAAGGGTAAAGATAGTTCCTTGCCGGGAGGTAATGAACTGGATCTTTCCACCGCTGCCCAACGCACATTTAACGTCGATGCTCTCAGTATTAGCTTTGATAAAACACTATTCCCAATCAATCTTTCCGTCAATGGCGATATGTCCATGACTGACAGTGTCAATGTTACCGTTACCGGTTACGGCACTGATTACAGTTTGGCTATCAAAGCCGACAAACCACCAACTAACCGATATTATCCATCTGAAAATATCCCGTTCTATATCGGCAATGACAGTTGGTCCGACAGTACGGTTGGTTTTGGTTGGAAAAATACCAATTTCAATTCCGGCAACTATAATGATTTCGAGACCGGAGCGTATGAGATATTTAAAAACAGTTTTGCCTCGCTGATAGGTGATACCACCACGGTTGATTTCAAAACGGTTATCGATTGGACTGTTCCAGCCGGCGACTATGATTCGACTGTTTCGATCGTAGTTATTCCGAGATATTAATATAATTACGAATTACCAATGACTAATTACTAGAAAGAGCACAAAAAATAAACAATAAATAATAAATAATAGTGTTGTCATCCTGGAAGCGAAAGTCCACTTGACCGCTTCGATATCCAGGATCCAGAAAATAATTTATAAATACATTTTAAAAATAATATGAGTAATTTAGAAACAAAAAACAATTTATCAGAAAAAGATACTCTGGGGTCCGTTCCCCGGGAAATTATTGAAATAATAAGTATTTATGACCGACAAGAAAAAGCGTTGACCGGGAGGACACCGGAAAGACTGGAAGAAGAAACGGGTATTGAAGTTGAGGAGTTGTTCCCCGAAGAAGGAAAAATTCTGTATGTTGGCGATCCTTACCAGGTAATGGGTAGATATTTTGATAATCCCAATTTTACAACGATTGATTATGAGTTTGGCGAAACAGCTGGTTTTGAAGGTCACAAGATGGAAAATTTTTACGAACCAGGTGGTTTTCATAATATAGCTGATCAACAAGTGCAAATTTTTGAGGATAACATTAGAGAATATTACCAAAAATTAGCCGATGGTTTCGATCCAAAAGAGATTTTTCCCTGCCAAAATGAAGGAGAATATTATTATGTTGAATGGATTGAAATGATTCAGCCATATTTAGAAAATGCAATTGAATTATCACAGGAAGCCATGCAATCGAATTCAGTATTGAAAAACAAAAAGAAATTTTTAGATGCTAGTCGAGCATGGGATGGAATTGCGGAGTTTTACAATAGTTACAAACCATACGTTCCGGAAGAAGAAAATGTTCCTGAAATAACAGATGTAATAAAACGTGATCTCAAAGATTTTTGGTATTTAGCTAAACGAGGAGCCAACCTTTTCTCCGATCTAGTTTTCTACGAAGAGGAATTAAAACCTAAATTGGAAAATAAGATTCAATTACTTGAAAAAAAGTCTGGTAAAAAGCTGGATCAGATAGAAAAACAAGAAATAATCGATAAACTAATCCGACCGATGATTGATAATCACCGAATGAAAAAGAGAACGGAAAAATCGCATGTGTTGCAGGCCATGTTTCCTGAACTACCTTTTAAAGACAGTAGTTTTGACCGATTTGTCGCTTCGTGGTCCATATCAGCTCATCTTTTTCATCGGATGAATAAAGAACAATATGATCATAGTTTCGCGGAGATATTACGGGTCTTGAGAGATAAAGGAAAGGCTTACATTTTCCCCTTATCTTATCAGGATCTTGATAAAACCAACATGACACAATCACTGAATGGCTTGATGCAAAACAATGAATTCACATGGCAAATGTTAAATAGTAATGGCTTGGAAATAAAAAATGATGAATATAATCAATTCGCTTACACATTGTTGATAGAGAAAAAAAGTTAAAAAAAATAAATATATGAATCAAGTTCAAACAATCCAAAAAATTATCAAAAACGTTGTCATAGCAATGGCAGGACTTCTTATGCTATCCAATTCGGTCATGGCCAATGAGTTACTCTATCCGTTACCCGAAATATCCGGCCAAATCCGCTCCGCCGGCTGGTTGGATGACAGCTATTTTGAACATTCCGGTCCGGAATTTGCCGTGGAAATTGGCGACAAAGCGTTGGATCATGAATCAATCGTCAAATTTCAAGCCGAGCCGGTCAAAGCAGGCAACTGGCTTTCAAGTTTAACCAAACTAGCCGGTTTTGATAACAAATTGGGTGTGCAATTTGGTCTCATTGACAACAACAATACTGATTTGACAGCATCTGTTACCGCTCTTGAACCATCATGGTGGGGGAGAGCAATCAGTAAATTCAATCAATCAAACAATTCAACTGTCGATGGGCAAATTCTTTCAATCGATGACAGGGCAAACAACATCATTGTAAAATACTCGCCCCTAGCCAATGGCTTAAAAGAAGAGCTAGTGATAAACGGGGATAAAGATGTGTCCAGTGTTTATCGATATCAATTAAAAACCGATAATAATGTTTTGATAAATAAAGCCGTCAGTGGCAACAGCTGGAACCTGCCGGTCGATACTATATATTTCACCGATCGGGATGGTAATTATTTCGCCCACTTCCTGCCCATGACTGCTTATGATTCCATCGGAGCAATGACAAGTAATATTAATGCAAAATATGAATTACTAAATAACAATATTTATCTGTTGACCGTGACCGTTGATCAAGAATGGTTATTCAGTACCGATCGCCAATATCCAGTGATTATCGATCCGACCATTGTCCATGACACCCAGGGCGAGTTTAACAACGGAACGGCTTTAAATCGGGTGGAAGTGACTAGCGATCCGAAAGTGCAGCTAACTTATACTGCCAATGGATCCGACATGCAAACCGCCGGCTTGTGGCACATGGAAGAGACAGGTTCAAGCATCGTCGACAGTTCCGGCAACGGCAACACCGGCACAGCTACCAATACAACCAACGAAACCGGCAAAATTGGTAATGCCCGCGGATATGCTGACAATAATGATTATATTACAGTCGCCGATCACGCCAGTTTGAAACCGTCCCAACAAATTTCGGTGGAAGCCTGGGTAAATCCAACTAGTATAGACTCCTACGATGTAATACTCATGAAATCGTCATGGACATGGACTAACGGTTATGGATTATATAGCCTTTCAGGTGGCAATGATATACATTTTTATATTAATAACTACTCTTCTTATAAAGCTAGCGGTACGCTGGAACTAAATAAATGGTCGCACATAGTTGGTACTTATGATGGAAATGTGATTAAATTGTTCATTAATGGTAAATTGGTGAGTTCTGTTGACTATATTTCTTCAACTATTAATCACGTTAGTGATCCACTCTACATTGGTATGGGCGCCGGCGGTGGCGGCTCATCTTACATCTGGAATGGAAAATTAGATGAAGTAGCAATATATCAGAAGGCGCTGACAGAAGAAGAAATTATCGCTCATGCTCAACTCAAACCTTATGGCGTTTACACCTCGGAAGTAATTGACACTGGCACTACTAGTCCTATACTTAATTCTCTTAGCTGGACCGAGCACGGCGTTGCAACCGGCGACGGTGAAACTGATCTGACTACAAATGGTCTGGTCGCCAGCTGGAACTTGAACGAAACCTCTGGTACAACCGCCAGTAATTTTGCGGGATCTTGTGGCTCCCAATGCAACGCCACTTTAACCGGATTTGCCAACACTTCCGGGCAAGACGTTGACCCCGGTGAAGGCTGGACCGCCGCCAACAAGAAATGGGGCGCTGGTGCAGTGATGTTGCCAGGTGATACCGCCACTTATATTAATAATAGTTCATCAACCTACAGCTTTACCGGCAATTTGACCGTGGCGACCTGGTTTAAAGCTGATTCCTGTGGTAACACCAGCTGGCCGCATATTTTCCAATACTACAGTCCCAATTATTTCAATATGAACTTGGACTGTAATCAGAATCAATATGAAATCGCCATCGGCACGCCCAGCGGCAATTATACTAATGAATATAATTATAATCCCCGCCAGGATTTTGGGCAGTGGCAATTTTTAGTCGGAGTGTTTGACGATACCAACGATCAAGTTCATCTATACAAAAATGGCAAACTATTACAAACCGTTAGTTCCGTTGCTGGTACTCCCACCTGGCAATATTTTAATATCGGTTTTCAACAAACACTTTCCCGTTATTTCGACGGCACGATTGATTCCACCAAAGTGTATAACCGCGTCCTGGATATCAATGAAATTAATTCTTTGTACCAGATAGGTAATGTCCAACTGCAAACCCGTACCGGTGCGGATTCCAGCCCCGACGATGGTAGCTGGGAAGCTTGGAAACCATCGGGCGGTGGAGTCGAAACCCAGATTGATAATTTTGATAATAATGAAGCCAATCTGCACGTCTTCGAGAACGCCTGGTCCAATGCCAACACCAACCAAAACTGGGTCAAGAAAAATAACGCCACCGCCTCAACAACTTGTGACAGTGGATCGTCTTGTAGTTACACAGACGGTCGGATGGGTCTAGGTTCTACTGGTCGTGGTGATGACGCCAATATTTACAGTGGCAATGTCTTCAAAGACGGTTCGACTTATAAAATGTATTATTACGGATATGACGGCGCTGTCGGTCGGATATATTACGCCTATAGCTCCGACGGTTTAACCTGGACAAAAAATGACAATAATATTGAATCGCCATCTGACACCACCGGCACCAATGGTCGTCTACCTATCAGTGCTACAGCCGGCACTGGTGATGATGCCAGTATTGCTTACAGTACTGTCATTAAAGATGGTTCGACCTACAAAATGTGGTATGGCGGTTCTGACGGTTCTAAATACCGTATTTACTACGCCACAAGTTCCGACGGTCTGACCTGGACTAAAGCCAATATTACCATTCCCACCACTTGTGACAGCGGCTCGGCCTGCCCCTATGGTGACGGTCGGCTCGGATTGGGTACCAGCGGCACCGGAGATGACAATAATATTTATGCCCCTTATGTTTTCAAAGACGGCTCGACTTACAAAATGTACTACACCGGCGACGATGGTGCTGACCGGCATATCTTCCTGGCAACCAGCTCGGACGGTTTGACCTGGACCAAATATAATAACGCTCTGCCGGCTGACTCCGATTCGATCTCGACCGATGGTCGCATTCCCACCGGTACTAGTGGTACTGGTGATGATGCTTATCTCTACATGGGAACAGTGATCAAAGAGGGCGGTTATTATCGCGCCTGGTATTCCGGTCAGGATGGCACTTATTGGCGTTCATATTACGCTGTTAGTCCCGATGGCTTGACCTGGAAAAAAATAAACAATACTATACCGGCTGACAGTAGCACCATTGCTTACAACGGCCAAATTCCACAAGGTCTGGCCGGATCTGGGGATGATGATCATGCTTTATTGCCGCGGGTTATATATGAAAATGGAATCTATAAAATGTGGTACGCCGGCGAAGATGGGGCGGCCTTTCGGATCTACCACGCCTCCATGGCACCATTACCATGCAAAAACGAGACGGTGACTAATATTAAACTGGAAGGTACCGGCAGCGAAAAATTTACGACTGGCTATCAGATGTCCGATTCAGTCACCGTCGGCCTCTGGCATTTGGACGAAACCGGCGGTAGTGGAGCGTATTTGAAAGACAGTTCCGGCAATGGCAATCACGGCACTCCGACTGGTACTACCGTTACTAATGGCCTATCACAAAAAGCTAGAAATTTTAATGGTTCAAGCGATTATATTTCAGCAGCCGATTCAAGTACTCTTGATATGACGAGTAGTCCAATTACGGTTGAAATATGGTTTAAGCGAGATGTGGTGGGAGCGATCAGTGGTTTGATATCAAAGGGGGGCAACGGAGAATATTCACCATATACGTTAGTTATAGATTCCGCAAATACGATCTATTTCCTCGAATCAAGTGATGGTAGTAGCTGGGCTACTATGATCAATTCGACTGCCACAATTATTGATAACAACTGGCATTATTTAGTTGCTACCAATAATCTGACAACTGCTTATCTCTATCTGGATGGTGTCCAGATTGGATCTGATACCTCACCCGCCACTTCACGATGGAATAACTCATCCGTTCTGACAATCGGCGCCGAAAATAAACCTTCTGACAATACCAAAGGACGCTTTCATGATGGCCTAATTGACGAAGTAAAAATCGACAATGTCGCTCGCACCTCAGACGAAATCGCTGAGGCCTATCGCCTCGGTCGCGATCATCGTTTTCATAATTCATTAACTAGTGCCATTGATTTATCTGATAAATCGCTGGTGCCGGTTTCGATCGCTTCCGACCAGCCCGGTACGCATCTGGAAGTGACCTTCGGCGAATCCGAATTCGCCAACAATGTACCCGACGCCAACACTCTTGGTTTGTGGCATCTGGAGGAACAAACCGGCTCGGGTGCTTATATCAAAGACAGTTCATCTTATGCCCAGCATGGTACACCGACGGGAACAACTTTTATTCAAGGAAAAATCGGGCAAGGTAGATCATTTAATGGATCCAGTGATTATGTCAATATTCCCGACGACGCCAATAACAGTTTTGGGAATGGTACAACCGATACCGCTTTCAGCGTTTCTGCCTGGATTTATCGTAATGGCAACAACAACGACCCAATCATAAGCAAAGATACCGGTGCCTCGGTACGGGAGTGGCAGCTGGTACCATGGAGCGACAACTATCTCTACTGGTCCATGTATGACAATGATGGAGCTAATAGAATTAGTAAAAGAGTTCCCAATGCCAATGTGTTGTTATCTTCCGGCAGTTGGCACTATGTGGTTGCCAACTATGACGGATCGGGATCGAGCAATGGCTTGTCAGTATACATTGATGGCCAACGAGTGGACAGTTCAACTGATGTCGACAATGCCGGCACTTATGTGGCCATGCACGACACCACCTCGCCACTACGGATCGGCAACGGCAATACCGGCACATATTATTTCAACGGTCGGCTGGATGAAGTCAGACTGGACAAAGTCGTCCGTACCGCCGATGAAATCCGCCAGGCATATGAAATTGGTTTGCGCACTCATTCCATCACTTTTGATTTTGCGGCCAGTCTAGACAGTGGCAATACCATTTCGGGATCCGGCGACACCTCCTTCACCGTCGATGCTACCTCTGAAGGTTTACCCAACAAAGGTACCGGATTATATGTCGGGGATAAAATTATCGTCCGGGAAAACTATGACGGCACCGAATACATCGCTCAGGGCACGGTGACCAGCGTCAATATTTCCACCGGCGCAGTGATGGTTGCTTCCTGGGACTCGGGTAGTACATTTCCGTCCGGTGGCTATACTGTCAATGCTGATGTTTTCAAATGGCAAAAAGAATATATTGATATTTCTGACTCTTTTGACGCTCATATTAACGCTGTGGATAACATTACCTGGCGCGTTCTGGACGGCAATCAGGGCCGTACATTCTGGATTGATGACTTGAATATGGTCAGTGATTATTTAACAAATCCAACCGGCTCGACCATCACTTCTACGCCTAATCAATATTTTCAATATCGAATTATTGAAACCACCACCGATACTGATCCAACCCCGTCAGTTTCCTCAGTTACGCTTGATTACAGTTATCCACTGATTATGACCGGCGGTTCAACTTCCCAAAGTTATCTCTACAACGGCAACAAAAACGCTTTCAATGTCCAATGTAACGGCGTGACCATCGCCCAGACCGGCAAAACGGTTTACTGTGAGGGCTCATGGGATCAGACCAACTGGAACACAATTGGTTCGGCGTCCAGTCCGCTCTCCGACGCCACCATCCAGGGCACACCCGATGTGACGAACTGGACGGGTTACCCGGCCGGTGAGGGTAGTGTTACTATTTATGTACGAGCGGTGGTGGACGGTAATCCGACATCAACGCATAACTTCAGTGTTACAAAAGACACTACTCCACCGGCAGTCACCACCATCACTTCCGTGGCCGGCGACCCCAATTCACCGTACTATGACGTGACTGACGACAGCTCGACGCTGGTGGTTTACACCGCTTCCGCCGATGCCGCCACCTGTAAATGGGATGAATCCGATATCACTTACACCGCCATGACCGACACCTGCACCTCGACTACCAACTGTACCCTTGATCTGTCCGGTTACGGTGCCAAAACGGTTTATTTGGCTTGTGCCGACACCGCCGGTAATTATACCGATCAAGTTAATAACTACCAACTCGACTACGCCATCGGCGGCATCACAATGACAGGTGCCCAAAGTTCAATGAGTTTTATCAATAACTACAACAAAACCGCTTACAATATTCAGTGCAACGGCGTAACCAAACCCCAGGCCGGTACCGCTACCTGTTATGCTTCATTTGACCAGTCCGACTGGCACGAAGTTGATCAGACGACCACACCAGTTTCAGGAGCAACTTTACAAGATGAGGTTAATGTTACCGGCTGGACCGGTTATACACCGGACGGCGATAAAACAATTTATACATATGTTTCCGACAGTTCCAATGACAGCGAAATTTTTTCTTTCAATTCGCATGTCGACACCGTCTATCCCGTGATAAATTCCATCACTTCCGTCGCCGGTGACACTACTCCTCCATACGAAGATGCCTCCAACAATGCTTCAACATTTGTCGTCTTTGACGCTTCGGCTGACAGTGATGTGTGCCGCTGGTCCACCAATGTCGGACACGACTATGACACTATGCCCAACTCCTGCGGAGTTGCCGGCAATACTTGCAATCTCACCTTGACCGGTGTTTCCGCTCACACCGCCTATATCCGCTGTATTGACACTCACGGCAATAAACAGCAATCCTCTCTGCAGGTTGATTATGAAATAACATCCGAAGCACCGGTTGAATCCGGCTGGATGTACTATCGTGAAATTACCATATCACCAGCCACTTCGATGAACAACTATCAGGTGAAAATCGAACTCCATCCGGGTAATTTTGACTACGCCAACGCTCAGGACAACGGCGAAGATATCCGTTTCTTTGATGTGCTGGGTGAAACCAAATTTGACTACTGGATTGAGACCTGGAACACGGCCGGCACTTCCGAAATCTGGGTGGAAATACCCGACAGCGGTACCAGTGAGTTTTTAATGGAATACGGTAATTCCTCCGCCACCAGTGAGTCAAACTATGACAATGTGTTTATTCGCGATTACAGCCACGAATCCGGTTTGTCCGGCCAGTGGCTGATGAACGAGGGCAGTGGCTCAACCGTGGCTGATTCCTCCGGACAGGGAAATGATGGCACTAGACAAGGATATGCAATATGGCGCGATAGCGAAGGCGGACAATGGGACGGCCGGTCAGATATAAAATTTGCTGACGGCAAACATATTTACAATAATGGTACCGCCGATAGCAATTCGCGGATCACTATCGCCGATGCTCCCGAACTGGACCTGACTACCGGCGCCACCGTGGAAATGTGGTACAAACCATGGAATGTTGTCAATTGGACCAGAATGCTGGCCAAAGGACAAGAAGGCGCAAATCTGTATGCAATAGTTCTGAATGATAGCAAAAAACCTTATTTTTATGTCAATGGTCCCAGTAGTACCACCGCCACCGCCACTACCACTCTGGTTGTTAATCGCTGGTATCACCTTGTTGGCACTTATGACGGAACTGATATAAAAATGTATTTAAATGGCCAGATGGAAGGAATCAGTAGCTCCACTGGAAATATCAACGTTAACGATCATGCTTTGGCTATCGGCAATAACGCTGACGGTAGCACTGATAGACCAACTTATGGATACTATGATGACGTTCGGGTATATTCCCGGGCCTTATCAGCCGGTGAAATTCTGGCTCACTATGAACACCGTTTGTATGACTCCGCCAACCCGCAGACAATCATCGGCGGTGTTCGCACCGGCACCGATGACGAAACCGGTCAGGAAAACTGGTTTGATGACGATTGGGCACATCGCACCGAACTGACGATTATCAATGAAGGCAATATTAACACTCTGACCGATTATCAAGTGCAATCAAATATTGATACCAAAATATATATTGATCAAAGTCAGATGCAGGCCGATGGTGACGATATTCGCTTCGCCGACTCTGACGGTACCACTCTGATGCCTTATTACATAATTTCTGGAGTAAATACCAATAACACCCGCATTTACGTAAAAATACCTTCCATACCAGCTAACAACAACAAGACTATCTATATGTACTATGGCAATCCGGCCGCCGGTGCCTACGAAAATTTTGATAATACTTTTACTAAAAATTCCGGTTTTGACGGTCTGGCCGGCTCCTGGCATTTTGACGAAGGGGCGGACAACACCTGCAGTGATGGTGATGATGCTTGTGATGACAGCGGGTATGGTAATAATGGCGTATTCAACGGCGCGCCGGCCTGGCAGGCGGATGAAGGTGCCCAATGGGACAGTCGCCCCGATCTTGAATTCTCGACCGGTGATCATCTGTATTTCGATGGTACAGACGACTACATTAATGTCGGTAACGGTTCATCGATGTACCAGGCCGGCAATCATCTGGTAGTGTCCGCCTGGATCAAACCGACGGTGAGTAACCAATGGATGCCAATTATGGCCCAGCGTGACGCCGCTTGCGGCAGCAATCCCAACTGGCATTTCTATATCAATGACAGTAACAAATTATACTTCCAGACCAGTAATGGCGCCTATGGGTCGGCCTCCTACACTTCCACCGCCACGATCGAACCCAATATCTGGACACATGTTGCTGTAGTCTATGACGGCGTTTATGTTAACTTTTATAAAAACGGTCAGTTTGTCGACCGCAGCGCCCTCAATGCTTTGATGTATTTAAGAACTACACAGATGACCTTCATAGGCACTGAAACCTGTGGTAATTTTTATGAAGGTTATATGGATGAAGTGAAACTGTATACGACCAAACTTAACGCTTCACAAGTTCTCGGACTTTATGAACACCGCAAAGCCAGCGAGCCAGAACCGCAAGCCGGTTACTATCGACCGTCATACGAAGAAGTGGCCGGTGAAATCGGCAGCGGCACCTGGACCAGTGGATCAACCATCTATGTGTCCGGTCCTACCACTATCATTCCGGGTAGCACTTTATTGATCGAGCCGGGAACGGTGGTCAAGTTTGCCCACAGCGCTTATATTGTTACCGATGGTTCGACTGTTGTGGCCGAAGGTGAAAGCGGCAATCCGATTTATTTTACCTCCATGGATGATGACACTATTGGCTTAACTGTTGAAGGCAGTGATGGCGCGCCCGCCGCCGGCGACTGGAATGGTGTATATGTAATTTCTCCCGACGCCGCCGGTTCATTCAAATTCTGTAATTTCAATTATGGTGGCGAAACGATTATCCTCGATGGCACTATTTTCCGCGGTCAGCTCAATACTAAAGGTGTCAATATTGCCGCCTACAATAATGTGTTTAACAATTCCGCGAACGCCGATATCTTTGTCTATGATGCCAGTCCGGACATTCAGAGAAATAATCTCGGCGACAGTCCGTATGGTATCTATGTAGAAGCCAACGGTTCAATTATCACCAATCCGATCCAATATAATTCGTTCTCCAATACCACCATTGCCGCGGTTTACATTGACGGCCTGCCCGACACCGACAACAACACCGGCCCTGGTCTGACCCTGCGTCACAATGATATTGATAATACTAATACCGGCTTTTATATTGACAATCCATCAGGGACAACGATTCGTGACGCTAATGCTGAAAATACCGTTGATGCCAGACAGAATGCTTTCGAAAACCTGGCCGGTTATATGTGCTACTTTGATAGCTCGGCCGGCAACTGTAAATTTGACCGTACCGCTGGTGGCGAGATACTATTTGACACCAACAGTTCAGTAATAAGTTCACCCAATGGGGGAGAATCATATTTTGCCGCTTCTTCCCGCACCATCAATTGGACATTCAATAACGGCACTACCAACGGCAATCATCTGGATATTTTGCTCTCCACTGATTCCGGCTCGGAATTTGATCAAACCATCGTCGCCAATATCAAGTGCGACGGCTCAGGTGCCGGCCCGGGATGCACCGGCTCAACGGGATCCTACACTTGGACAATTCCTGCCGTCAGTACCACCGAAGCCCGCCTAAAAATCTCCATGAAAGATTCCGGTGGCAACACACTGATCGAAGATATTTCCGACCGTAATTTTACTATTACCGTCATCGAAGACACACTCACCGATTACACTCCCGATGCCGATGCCAAACACACCATCAAATTTGTTATCGATCAATACGCCGGTCAATACATTGACGACAGCATCAAGGTTACTTTTCCACCGGAATTTGACCTTTCTATTTCTGCTTCCGATGTGGTTGCCTCCGGCGGTGATGTTGGTTGGTCCGGCTCGGAAATCATCGACACCTCCTCCATAGTTTTCCCGTTCACCGGTACACTAGATCACACCGACGGCCTAATTACTTTAACTATTGGTAACAACAACAATCTCATCAACAACCCCTCAAGCGAGGGTTCATATCGGATAATTCTGACTCTTCATGACGGGCAAGCCGGTGGTGGTTTCCCCACTCATCGCTTGGCCACCAATGTTCTGATCAACAGCGGTCTGGCCTTCAATATCAATGTCGAATCGGCACTGGAATTTTCCATCCGTGACATCACTGATTCTACCGACATAACTCAGCTTGATTTTGGTGATCTCGAAGTTAATACTGTTTACAACCAAAGCCATATCCTCAAAGTCAGTACCAATGCCTATCATGGCTATACGGTTACCATGCGCGAAGAACATGATTTGTCCGGAACTGCCGGCAGTGTGCCCGACTTCACCGGTACCAACTCCGCTCCACTGGCTTGGACCTCTCCTTCCGGAACCGGCTTTTATGGTTATCACACTTCTGACTCAACGCTTGGCACCGGCACCACCAGCCGTTTTGCTAGCGCCGACCGTTGGGCCGCCATTACCACGACTCCATCAGAAATTGCGTACTCCAACAATCTCGTCATGAACGATACCACCACCATGACCTATCGACTGCAAGTAACTTCCGGACAACCATCCGGCAGCTATTCTCACACTGTTCTTTATGTTTGTACCGCCAAGTATTAATAGCAGCAAAAAATATGAAATTAAATTGAGATATAATAAAATCATAAAAATATTTTTTTCCAAGAGTAATATTTCCTTTCCAAAATGAACAACCAAAACAAAAATAGATTGGATATGATCAAACAAGTGTGGCCGGTGGCGATACTGGTATTACTATCAATAATTGTAATCATCTTCAAAATAAACACCAGAGAAACTAATATACTGATTGTTAATGATGACCGTGTCAATTCTGAAAGTGATCTAACTTTAAATGCAACATCAGATGTATTGTTAGATGAACTGATTGACGCTGTTACATCTGTAAACAAAATTAAAAGCCAAAGTCAGGATTTGAAAAATAATCATCCTTTTGTCAAATCTTCTCGAGAAAAAAGTATTTGGAATTTATTTGCCGATACCACCGTTCAAAAAGCTGAGAACGATCATTTTATTACTGAAAGTTATCTCTTAGAGGACCATATCACCACCTCATTAACCATGAAAAACGATCCCCAAAATTTCCTGACCATGTCTTTGATTCAACCGGACTAC
This sequence comes from uncultured bacterium, assembly GCA_938004065.1. Taxonomy (GTDB): domain Bacteria; phylum Patescibacteriota; class JAHJAL01; order JAHJAL01; family JAHJAL01; genus CALKWM01. The sequence continues at coordinate 85,698 of CALKWM010000038.1, read as the reverse complement.
AAGATTCATGATATCTTTTCTCAAAATGATTATGTATTATACGAAACTGACAATAGCATAACCGTACAGTACCGTTTGGACGATGATCGCATTAAAGAATCGATTATATTTGACCGTAAACCGGATTTCTCGAATTTGGCATTTCAATTAGATTATCCAAGCGACAGTGAACTTTCACCTCAGCCGGATGGTAGTATTGATATTATCTTCAACCAAAATGTGGAAAACATCTCCTGGAAAATATCTCCCGCCACCCTCGTAGATCGCAAAGGTAACTTCTCTCAAGTTAAATACGAACTAATTAACAATGACAGACAAATCATCTATCAGCTTGATGAAAAATTTCTATCCCAGGCCGATTATCCGGTGGTTTTCGATCCAACGGCCGGAGTGTCATACGGACTAATTAGATTAGCGGGATATATTTATGATCACAATACTGGCCAACCTATTGAGGACGCAGATGTCATAATTAGTGCTTCTGGTTGTTCCGGAAGCGGATCATTTACACATACTGCCAGCACCAATTCCTCGGGTTATTATTCATATGTCAATATCGGATGCGGTACATTTAGCGTGAAAACTCAATCAACTAATGATGAATTTTTTGGTGTTATCGGAGAGGAGCGTTTCGGAGCAATAGGTGTAACTTGTACTGACTACAATACCCTGCCACCTTATAACATTCCCACAGGAAGTCGTATTGGCATGAGCAAATGGTATGGTAGCACCACGCAACACACTTTTTGTACCAATCTGCTAATGGGTGATGCAGTTCCTAATACGGAAGAACCCGGAGGACTACCTATCGAAGAAACCCCACCCTTTCTGAACATCACCAGTTCAGATTGTACCAATCTAACAATTGATTTCTCGGAAGAAGATCAAGACCCCTTGCAAACCACCTATGCTTTGAAATTTATTAATACAAAAGATAATGCTGTCGCTTATGTCCAGCCCGATCTAACACTCGGCGAAGATCCATATTACCAAACCTATTCCGACTGGTCGCCGCCACTCACAGTAGGCGGTTTGGAAGGTAACACCGAATACACAGTTAGTTACAGCTATGCTGATGGTTTTTCCGGTACGGCGGATTCGGCCGGTACGTGGGAACCGTACAATCTTTCCAGCTCTTACGCCGGCCTTTTGTCCAATATGTTCAAAATCGGCGACAAGCTTTATTTTGTACATAATTCGGCAACCAATAATTACACCAGCGGCAATGTCTGGATCGGCAGTGCCGATATTTCGGATCCGGAAGGTACTTTTATAAACACCCAGCAAACCACCAGCAATGATGTACAAATGCTACGATCGGATTATTATAACAATAAAATTTATCTTTCCTGGCGGCAGGGTCAAACCCAAAACCACGTCACCGCCGTATATGATATTTCCACAGCCACTTTGTCCTCTACCAATCGGGTTTTCACAAATTATGTTCGTTCACTCACCGGCGCTGGTGTTGGCGAAGCCAGTTATGTGCAAGTGATACCATCAGAAAGCAAGGTTTATCATATCTGGGTTGGCGGGACAAGAAATGATGTTTTGTACTGGGCTACGACTGACTTAGGCAACAATAACTGGTCTGCAGTTTCTAGTGCTCAACAAACATTTATTGCAACAAATTACGTCAACATGGAACACAATTTTTATATTGATAATGGTTGGATATATACAATTTTCAAAAACAAAAGTGTGATGCCCTCTACTATCGATTTTAATGGTAACACCAATTATCCCCCGGGACCGGATATTTATCTGGGGAAGGTCCAAACAAGTGGATCAAATTATTCTCAATCTCGGATTGAAACCTACTCGGCGGAATTATGTGAACATACTCCCAACTGTAGTGCTTTTATCAACGCCACCGATTTGGAGATTTATGCAGACAACAGCTACATATACATGAGCGATATCCGCAACGGAGCACGAAATGTCTTGACTACGCCTGTTCCCGAGATACCAACCGAAGATCAAGTTTGGTTCGCTCGTTATAATCTTGATTTGTCTTACAGCAAAGGACAATATATCGACCGGTTTGCCGGTCATAATGAATATCGAAACGATGCTGAGTGGCAGTTATTTGATAATGATTTATTTACAATCTGGAACCCCCGTGACCCGATTTCCGCTCATACATCAACGGGGTTTATGATGGGAGCTAATGGTTATCTCAAGACGTCCAAGATGTTCAATAATCTAGACAATGAAATCGTCCGCACCCGGGCCGCTTCCTATTCCAATAAATTTAATCCCGATCTGGTGATTGACGATACCTGTGATGGTTACTACACCTGGACTGACGAAAACGGCTTGAATATGGCTTATTCCGACCGCTGCACCGATCCCAGTTCATTGCCCGGTGGCGCCACCGATGTCGCTTCCGATACTGGCAGTACCGTCTGTGGACCGGCCGGCGGTAATGATCCGGGGTGTGATTATACTTATGTGGGCGGAAGTGTATCCGGCACCTGGCCACCGGATGATGATTATGGCGATGTAGCCGTGGTTTGTATCGACAATCAACCAACGGTTCCCGCCGGAAATACCCTCACTATTCAACCCGGCACTATTGTAAAACACATCGAAACCGCCAACAATGGCGAAGGTTTAATTGTACAAGGCACCCTCAATGTTGGCGATCCGACCGGTGCCGACGCTAGACCGGTGATTTTTACTCACATCTATGACGACTCAACTCCCGACGGCGACACCGGTCGAGATGGGTTTACTACCCAACCAACTCCCGGTGTATGGGGAAACTATGATGGCGCTATATTTTTCAGCGGTAGTAACGCCAGCTATCAAGGCATGGGCAATATTTATAATGCTGAAATCAGATACAGCGCCAATTATGCTGTACGTTTTTATGATCACGAAAGTTACAACAAGCAAAATCCAAACTTTGATCATGTAACAATTATCAATGGTAGTGGTGATGGAATGTACTTGGACCGGGTATTCGTTAATGCTACCAATGTAACCATAAAAAACATGGGCGGTGACGCCATCCAGTTCTATGGCCCATATCGTACCAATATTCTTCTTGATGGTTCAAACGTGATCGAAAACTGTGGCACCAATGGCATTCGTATCACTCCCAATTACTACGTTCGAACAATGTGGGACGATACCACTTTTACCAATGATTATCCATATATCATCGAAGGTGCCAGCTACCCGTTCGTGGGTGACTCTGTCAATTTAACCCTAGAAGAAGGTACGATTATTAAATTTGCTTCAAATAGCAAAATGCAAATTGATGGCAATCTGTTGAGTCAGGGGACAGCGGAAAATCGAGTTTATTTTACCTCTCTCAAAGATGATACAGTCGGCTTTTCCACTCATCCGGAATGGTTTGACAGCGAAGGTAATTGTATCGAACACAAGCCCTGTGACACTAACAACAATGGTTCGGCCACTCTACCGGCCAAAGGCGACTGGTATCAATTATCTTTTGAGGCTCAGTCCGGAGAAGCCACTGGAACGATCGACTATACTACTTTCCGTTATGGTGGTGGAGACATTTATGGCAATGTTTATATTATTGATCACAATAACTATGGAGAAGTGGAACCGACTTTTAATAACTGTATTTTTGAATACAGCCAGGATCAGGGGATATATCTGTATCGCGCGAATCCGATCATAAGCAACGCCAATTTTAACAATAACGGCAGTGCGGCTATCTACTTAACAAGTTCTGCTGATAATACTGGAGTCGAGTTTCTAGGACAAAACACAGTTGACAATAATGGTATCAATGGAGTCCAGGCTAATTATGTATTCGGCGGTAATACATTATCCTCCCGTACTTTCTATAACGACCTTCCTTATTATATGGTTGGTATAGGTTCATATCACCCCACAGTCAACAATGGCTCTGAAGTCACGATCGAAAAAGGTGCGGTTTTAAAATTTGCTATCGGTGCGGCTAATTTGATGGAAATATATGGCACCCTTAATTCCAATGGTACTTCGGATCAACCTGTTTATTTTACGTCTATCAGAGATGATTCGGTTGGCGGTGATACCAATAATGACGGATCGGCGACTTTACCAGCAGCCGGCGATTGGCCATATTTATCTTTCGTCAGCACAAATGGCGTGGCTACCGGCACGATGGACCATACCATTTTTCGATATGGTGGCGTGACCGGCTATGAAGGAATAGTAAGGGTTCGCGAACATAATGATCGCGGTCAGGATGAGCCTGAATTTAATAATGTTACTTTTGAGCACTCGGCCAGTCATGGTTTGGATATCTACCATGCCGACGTGCCAGTTAATAATTTTACCGCCGTTGACAACGTCGGCGCCGCCATATTTATGGACGGTCCAGGCAGCGCCAGCGCGGTGCGTTTTTCCGGTACCAATACCGCCACCGATAATGGCATAAATGGCATAGAAGTATATCTGGGAATCGGATATGGCCATACCCAGAATTTTAATCGAAATACTACCTGGGAAAGTGATTTTCCTTATATTTTTTCGACTGCTGGTTCTGTTTATGTCAACAATGGTGTAACGTGGACAATCGAACCGGGCACAGTGATAAAAACCGGCCTCAATGCTAGTTATGACAGGATTATTTACAATTATGGTACCATCGTGGCCAACGGCACCGCCAACGAACCAATAATTTTTACTTCTCAATATGACGATGAGCATGGCGGCGACACCAATGGTGACGGTTCGGCCACCACTCCCGCCGCCGGCGACTGGGGAGGCATCTGGTTTCTGGCTGATCAGGGCGTGGCCACCGGCAGTCTCAACCACGTCGAATTTCACTATGGCGGCGCCGCCGCCACCGGAGGAGGAGGATCAATCTACGCCCCGATTGACATTCAGGGACATAACACTAACAGCCGCACTGAGCCGACATTGTCCGATATCACCATCATGAATTCCAACTACTACGGCATCCGGCTGGAAAATGCCGACGTGACCGCGACTAACATTAATATTGCCAATACAACCAACGCGGCGATCTACTTGGCCCACCCAAATAATGAAACCAACATTACTTTTACCGGCGACAACAGCGTTACCAACAGTGGCGTTAGCGGCATTCAGATCAAGTGTGATTTCTGGGGCACCAGTTTTGACGGCACCCGCACTTTGCAAAAAGAATTTCCTTACTATATAGATATTGATACATATGATTGTAACGTACCCAACGGAGCGGTGTTAAATGTCGAGCCGGGCGCGGTGATCAAGATGGATAATGCTAATAATTCAGAATTGATAGTATATGGTACTCTAAACGCTTCTGGTACCGCCGATGAAAACATCACTTTCACATCAATTTTAGACGATTCCATTGGCGGTGACACTAACAATGATGGCAATGCCACCACGCCGGCCAAAAGTGATTGGCAATCGGTTCACTTTCTTGGTAGTGGCGGGAACAGTCCGTCGGGAGCAGTCAAATATACCAATTTTCGCTACGGGGGTGGTAATCCGGGCGACAGTTTTCTGTTCGAAGAAAACAACACACTGGCGCTGGAAGACGCGACTGCCAATGAGATTGAAATTGCTTACAATAATTTTAACTACACGAATTTTGGTTTATATGTTGGTAATTCCCGGGCCAGTATTCATCACAACACCTTTGATTCCGCCAGCGACTATGGGGTTGTATTCAACAATCCGGTGGCCGGTACGATCTTTGACTACAACACTATCAAAAATTTTAACACCGGGGTCTATGTCTATTCCGCCAGCGACTATTTGGAGTTAAATAACAACTATATCGATACCGTTACCACCGGCGTTCTGGGCCGCAATATCGCCAGTGGAGTACAAATGCGCGGAAATTATGTCGATGCCGGCAGTTACTATGTTCGCAATACTTCTTCCCCGTTCCAAACTCCGGCCGGCGGTACCACCGTCGATGCTTACCAGAACACCTGGGGCGCTTATCCGGTATCTGACTATTCACCCGGGAAAATGTATAAAAACCCCGGTAACATCCTCTACGACAATCATGGCGTTAATATCACTTCGCCCAATGGTGGTGAAACCTGGGTACCGGGCAGTACTCACGATATCGAATGGACGACTTACAATGACGGCGGTAACGCCGATACTGCTGATATTTACTACAGTTTGGATGCCGGTAATATTTGGACGTTGATTGCCAGTGACGTTTCCCATTCCGGCGGTTCGGTTATCTATGGTAGTTATGAATGGATCGTTCCCAAAGCCGCTTCACTCTACGCTCATGTCAAAGTGGAGGTTCATGATGCAGCCGATACCATAATCACCTCCGACACGTCACGATTTTTCTATATTACCGAAGCCGAAGCCGCCCTGGAAGTGATCCTGTCCGACCCTCGTCCTAGCCACGCCTCCGGCGCCAGCAACATACTCTACACCAACGTTATAACCTCTTCAACTATCGATGGATCGGTAAAAATTGTATTCGCACCGGAATTTGATTTTAGTGGTATAACCGCCGCCGATGTGCAAGCCACCGGTGGCAATATTACTTGGTCAAACAGTGAGATTGTCGATACCGTCAACAACTCGGTCGTATTTCCATTCACCGGCCAGCTCGATAGCACCGACGGCACACTGCGCTTTGAACTGGGTGGTACCAATCAAATCACCAATCCACCGGTAGTCGGCCCATACAATGTCGATATCGGCATTTACTCGACCGCCGACGGTACCGGCGACACGAGTGAACTGCGCGACGCCAAAGTCTATATCAATGAAGGTCTTGAAATTATGGCCAATATTCCTACCTTTATCACATTTGACATGTCTCGCGCCGCTGTCCCCAGTGGAGCCAATGTAAATGGTTCCGCCACCAATTTTGCCACCACCTCACCCAACACTCTACCTTTTGGCAATATCTCCGGTGGAGACAACAAAATCGCCGCCCACGATATCACGGTTGACACCAATTCGGATAATGGTTACCTACTCGTAGTTCGCTATACCGGCAAGCTTTCCGGTCCGACCGATATCAATGATTTCACCGGTACCAACACCTCTCCCACCACCTGGCTGGTACCTAGCTCCAATGGATATTTTGGTTACACCACCACCGACTCAACTATTCCGGAAGGTGGTGACCCCGATCGATTTACTTCCGGCGGTGGCAACAAATGGGCCGGTTTCTCTACCGATTATTACCCCGTTGCCGGTTCCACCGGACCGGGCCTAGAACAAACCAGAATCGGTTATCGATTGAATCTCTCACCTACATTTACCACTACCGGTTTCTACGCGACCGAGATTATCTATATTGCGACATCGAGTTACTAAGTTAATTTCCAAGTACCAATATCCAATCTCCAAGTAAATCACAGACTATTGTCATCCTGAACCCGAGATGAGCGAAGCGAATACTCGAGCGATTCAGGATCTTGGTACTTTACATTTTTCTCTCCAATCGTTGTTCATTTTGTTTACATAGCAAAAAACTCTGAAAAACTATTTCAGGGTTTTTTGAACTCACCCCAAAACCCCCACCCAATAAGCCATTTCATGACATAAATGTAAAAAATGTTTTTTCCCATAAAAACCTTGCAAAAAAAAGATAAATATGCTACAATAATAAGATTTCTCAAATCATATTATTCTTTTATCATATATGGGTTATCAACCATACAAGAAAGAACAAGAAATTCATATTTTGGAATTGTTGAAATACCTGACCGTTTCAATGTTTTTGGTAGTTGTTTGCAGTCTGCTTCTCAAAGCCACCCTGGCCGGAAATGGAAACTTCAGACAGACTCTGTTTTTTGAAAAACCTAACTTTAGCTATAGCGGAGAAAATATCGATATTGAAATTGGGGACAAAACAACCGGCCAAGATCAGGTAGTAAAATTTTCCACAATTGCCGACCAGAAACACAATCTCACCGGTAAAATTTTCAATGCTATTTTTGGTCAAAAACAATACGACATCGAGTTTGCGCTGGTAAATGTTATGGATTCAACCAATGTTGAGTCAGTTATAAATTCAGGTGAAATCGATCCATCGGCTGTAGTCAACAACCGATCATACTCACAAAAAAATGATAAATTAATTATCAAAAATGTAATCGATGATATCGATGTCGAAATATCTCCATTGGAAAAAACCGGTCTCAAAGAAAATATCATCGTCAATGGTAGTAAAGGCGCGGTATATGATAGTTATCTGTATGAATTGAATCTCGACGAAGGGATGATTTTGCATAAAGTTGCTCCCGGTAGTTCGATCGATTTACCGGTCGGCACCTACTATTTTACCGACGAGCAAAACAATTACATTGCCCATTTCTTGCCATTAATCGCCCATGATTCCAATGGCAATGAAACAAAAAATATTTCGATGGAAATTCTGCCCGTTGTACGGGCCGGCCTTGCGCCTGCCCAGGGCGACCTCGAGGGTTCGCCCTTACGATATGTCATCACCATCACCATCGACAAAAACTGGCTCTCTGATCCCGATTTGCAATATCCGGTCATTATCGATCCGACGATTGTGCATAACACGCAGGGGGAGTTTCAAGCCGGTGAAGAAAACCGCCTGCAGACCACCAGCGATCCACGCGTTGAATTAAAATATCATGAGTTGCCGGCTGATATTAATACAGTTGGTTTGTGGCATTTTGATGAGTCAAGCGGGCAGACGGTGAATGATAGTTCAATCAATAATAATGACGGTCAACTAGGTTCAACCAGCGGATCAGACAGTCAGGATCCAACCTGGAACACGACCAGTCAAAAACTGGGCGATAGCGCTCTTTCCTTTGCTGAAGACGATTATGTGTCCATTACTGATGATCTCAGTCTAAAACTTACCAACGAAATGACAGCAGAAGCCTGGATAAAGGGGGATGGCAATACTATCTCGACAATACAAAGAACTACCAATACCGATGAGAGATATGAGCCGCAGTTTCAGGTGGCAGGCAACAAAATTTACTACACCTGGATGGAACACAACGACAGTTGGTACCAGATATGGACAGCGTCATCCAATAGTGACGGTAGCGAATGGGATTCAATAAAAAGAACAACTACCACGCCCCAGAGTAAATACAATCCACAACTGCAAGTGGTAGGTGATAAAATCTATTATGCCTGGAGCGAGTTTTATAATCTGCAGGATCAGATCTGGACGGCAACTTCAAATACTGATGGCAGCGGTTGGAGCATGACTCAGAGAACAAGTAATAATTCCAGAAAAGGAAATGTTCAATTTCAGGTAGTGGGAACAAAAATTTATTTTGTCTGGCGTGAATATACCGGTAGCTATAACCAGATCTGGACCGCTACCATGAATACTGACGGAACAGGCTGGAGTGCTATTCAGAGAACAACTTCTAACTACAATAAAGAATATCCGCAACTGCAGGTCGTCGGAGATAACATATATTTTGTCTGGACAGAAAGATCAGGATTATTTTATCAAATATGGACCGCCACAATGAAAACTGATGGTAGTAACTGGAGTGCCACATCAAGAACAAGTGGCAATACTTCAAGATACTATCCTCAGCAGCAAGTAATAGGTTCAAAAATATATTACACCTGGTACGAAACTGATGGTGATTATCAAATATGGTCGGGTGTCGTTGACCTGATTAGTAATAGCTGGAGCGCGACCAAATTAACAGATAGCAATTATGATAAAACGATGCCGCAGCTGCAAGTGACAGGCAATAAAATAAACTATGTCTGGCAGGAGGATGATGGCAGTAACAATCAAATCTGGATTGCCGGTTCGGACACAGATAGTCAATCATTCAGTACTACCAAAATAATTGATAATTCGTATTCCAAATATTCCCCGCAGATGCAGATTGTCGGTTCTAAGTTTTATTTCTTTTATTTACAAAACGATGGCACCGACGATCAGATCTGGACCGCTTCATATGGTTCCAATATTATAAATAAAGGTGATTTCTATGGTCTTGGTATTGTCGGCAACACAGTTGAAGGTTTTGCCAATGGTGGTATTGATACCATGAAATATAACGCTTCCGCTGTTAGTTATTCCAACGGCGCCATGGCCGAAGGGACGATTGATTCGACAAGCTGGCATCACATTGCCGCCACCTTCGATGGGGCAACCATTAATACATATATTAACGGAATTTTGACTGGCACAATGACCAATCCGATGCCAATTTCGACCAATGGTACATCAATGACAGATTATCCATTGATTATCGGGGACTCATTTGATGGTGATATTGATGAGATAAAAATAAGTAATCGCGCCCTTTCACCTGAAGAAATATATTACGACGCTCAACTTCGCCCCTATGGCGAATACACTTCCGATGTCATCGATTTAGGTATCAACAATCCAAATTATAATTCATTATCCTGGGAAGAATACGGCGTCCGCACCAGTGACGGTGAAACATTGGAAAACGATCAAAGTCTGGTTGCTCAATGGAATTTCAATGAAACTTCCGGTACTACCGCCAGTGATGCATCTGGCAATGGCCATACCGGCACTTTGACTAATTTTAGCTCCACTGGCAGCCAAGATGCCGCCGCCGGAACAGGCTGGACAGCCAATAACCGCAAATGGGGCACCGGATCATTAATGATGGATGGAACTGACGATTACGTGACCGTTACTCACGATTCAAATCTAAATCCAAACACCGATTCATTTTCGGTCGCGGCCTGGATAAATTTACGAGCGTGCCGGGCGGATGATTACAACTCTCCGATCGCCACGAAGGCAGCCGGAGATTTTGATAATGGATACTCTTTGCTTATTAGTGGCTATGTTAGTGATGTCGTGGATTGTAGTCCGGTATTCAACGTAGACACGGCCGGCGGGCCGGTTTACCAAGCGATTAGTACCAGAAAAATTACTCCCGGTTGGCATTATCTGGTTGGAGTTTTGGACAGAAATGACGATAAGGTTCGGATTTTTGTTGACGGCTCTTTGATAGATGAACAAGATGGACCAGGTACAACCACAATTGATCCAAGCAACAATCTGGAAATTGGTCGCTATAACCGGACAAGTAGATCAAGGTATGAATATTTTGGCGGCGTGATTGATTCTACTCAAATTTATGCTCGCGCTCTGGATGCTGATGAAATATTATCCAATTACCAGGCTGGCAAGATCGAACTCCAAACCCGCACTGGTTCCGACGATACACCGGAAGATGGGGGGTGGGAGGAGTGGAAGCCAGCGGATGCGGGTGTTATCACTCAACTTGATGATATGGATGTAAATGAAGAAAACAGTTTTGTCTATGACTGGTCCATCCAAAATAATAGTATCAATCAGAAATGGGTAAAATTAAATAACTCGATCCCAACTAGATCAGACAGTTCTTCGACCGATGGTCGTATACCTTTTGGTAATTTTACCACTGGAGATGATAGCGGGACATCCGGCCCGTCGGTTATTTATGAGAACGGTAGCTATAAAATGTGGTACAACGGTCTTGATGGTAGTACGGGCAGAATATACTATGCCACCTCATCCGATGGTCTTACTTGGACCAAATATGACAATACTATTCCTTCAAGTTCCAACACCACTTCAACCAACGGTCGCATTCCGCTGGGAACCAGCGGTCGGGGAGATTCTTCCGGACTTGCCAAAGGTTCCGTTATCAAAGACGGTTCAACCTATAAAATGTGGTATGCCGGTAGTGATGGTAGTAATCTCAGGATATACTACGCCACTTCTCCCGATGGTCTTACCTGGACCAAATATGACAATACTATTCCTTCAAACTCCAATACCACTTCAACCAACGGTCGCATTCCGCTGGGAACGAGCGGGCGGGGAGACTCATCTTCGGTTACCAATCCTCATGTGATCAAAGACGGTTCAATTTATAAAATGTGGTACCAAGGTAGTGATGGCTCCAGCGCACGTATTTTTCAAGCCACTTCACCGGATGGTTTAAACTGGACTAAAACCGATAACACAATTCCAACCAGCTCAAATCAAGTCAGTACCAATGGTCGCATTGCCCTGGGAATAAGTTCCGGCGACAGTGTGAGTGTTTTTGACCCCCATGTCATCAAGGATGGATCAACTTATAAAATGTGGTATTCTGGTGCCAGCACAACAGTGCATTATCGGATTTTCTATGCCACATCCATCGATGGTCAGACCTGGGTTAAATTCAACAATACCACGCCCCTGACTTCAAATAGTTCATCTACTGAGGGACGGGTCCCTTTGGGAACATCCGGTACGGGAGATGAAAGCTGGGTTTCATATCCAAGTGTTATCAAAACTGATCAAGGTTATATGATGTGGTATCGGGGAGCTACCAGTGGAGATTCCAGAATATATTTTGCCCAACTTTCTGCCATGCCCTACGGCCTGAATTCGGACGAATCGTTTGGTATAGAAAATGGCAAATCTACAAAAATTAACGTTGGCTATATACAACCAGATGAGGAAACCGTCGGTCTTTGGCATTTTGAGGAAACGGCAGGTAGTTCTGATTACCTCAAAGACGTTTCCGGAAACGGATATAACGGCACGCCTAACGGTACATCAATCTCCACGGGATATTCCGGTCAATCGAGATATTTCAATGGAATAAGTGACAATATTAACCTCTCCAGCCATATTTCCGGGTTGGAAGGCCGTAACCAGGGCACGATCGAAATGTGGTTTAAATCAACCGCCGCCGGTCCTATTTTCTCTATCACGGATAAAGATGCTAATACTGATCTTGCTCATTTATATGTTGGTAGTGTCACATCCCTTTGTGATGACGAGAGTATTTCGTATTATCTACGCCGCGGTGGAACCAATCAATTGGGCATGTTCGTGCGTGAGGGTCATGAAAAATATTTAGACGGCGCCTGGCATCATGTGGTGGTCGCAACGGGTGATGGAGACAACAGGATATTTATCGACGGAGAAAGAAAGGCCATCGAAAATTGTTCGTTCGGGTCGGTCAGTGCCAATGAATTCACCAATATCAATAATCCTGACTCAATTTATATTGGTCATTACGATACGTTGGGTACGGATCTATATCATACTGGCAATATAGACGAAGTTCGCATTTCCGATGTTGCCCGCACGCCGGAGGAAATCGCCGAGGCCTACCGCGCCGGCGCCTCACATTACCTCACTCGCTCGCTCGCTTCACCCGTAGATCTATCATCAAACAATAAACTGACTTATTATATCGCTTCCGATTCACCCGGCACGCACATCAATACCACTGTCGGCGAATCACCATACGCCAACGGTCAGCCGGACACCAATACTGTCGGTTTATGGCATCTGGATGGTGATAACAAGGATAAATTAACCTATGATTTATCCGGTACCACCATCAGAACAATCGACTGGGTGGAAGTCGATCCCAATGCAAATAAAATCAGTCAAAATAATGGTATAGTTTTATCCGCCGGCACCGTCGCCGCCTGGGATTCGGGTGTTATATCTCGAGGTACATTTGCCCGTGAAGCCGGTAAACAGCTCTACGCTCGATTTAGGACAAGCACTTCTGTTGCTCCCCCCAATCACATGATGATCGGCTGGGGTCAAAACCAGACCTCATCCGGCAGTTATAGCACTTTGACTCATGGACTGTATTTTAATGGTGGCACTTTTTATGTCTATCAGGACGGTGCTTCAACTGGTGGTCCCTATGGTTCCGGCTATGTCGCCAACACCACTTATGAAGTCAGGATTACATTGTTATCAAATGGTGGAGCAAGATATGAAATCAAAGGCGGTGTTTACACCAACTGGACGACACTATTGGCAACGGATAATGCCAAAGTAAATGAAAGTCTGCGGGTGCAAATTGCCCAATACCGCCATACCGGTACTTTTCAAGAAATATCTGTTCTAGATAATCCGATTGCTGTCGATAGCTCGGGCTATAATCACGAAGGCCGGGGATTTGAAACAAAAACCACTCAAGGAAAAACCGGAAATGCCAGGTATTTTGATGGTATTGATGATTATGTCACTGTACTTGATAGCGATGGTCTGTCTCCCAGTAGCGTAACACTGGATGCCTGGGTTAAAATTAATAGTTATAAAACTAGCAGTTTAATTGTTGGTAAAGGAGGGGAGTATTGGTTCGGATATGACTATACATCTACCGGATGTACCGCCAGTCGTTTTGGATTTATGGTGTATGATGGCGACTGGCAGTGCGCCAGCTCCTCTTTTCAGCCTCAGCTTGACACCTGGTATCATCTGACCGGTACTCTAAATGGTAGTAATATATACATTTACGTTAATGGTCAATTATCGGGCGGGCCGGTTGCTCAGGGAGCGATCGTCAATAGTACCAATAATTTCGACATCGGTTCCTATAGTGGAGCTCCATATAGTTATGCCTTTAACGGAACGATTGATGAGGTACGTCTTTCGAATACAATCCGCACTGCCGAAGAAATCCGCCAGGCCTACGAAATCGGCAAACGAACTCATATGGCAACAATTGACTTTGGGGCATCATTGGACAGTGGCAATTTGATTTCCGGATCCGGCGACACATCATTTACAGTTGATGCTACCACTCGCGGTCTTTCACAAAAAGCCAGTAATCTATTTATCGGCGACAAAATTATCGTCCGCGAAAATTATGATGGCACCGAATATATCGCCCAGGGCACAGTCAATACCGTCAATCAATCGACCGGCGCAGTAACGGTTTTTTTGTGGGATGCCGGTGGCACTTTTCCGAGTGGCGGTTACACTGCCAACGCCGACGTTTTCAAATGGCAGAAAGAGACTTTTGATATTTTTGGCGCCATGCCATCGCACATCGATGCAATTGATGAATTATCTTTCCGCTTTTTGGACGGTAATCAAGGACGAACGTTCTGGATTGATGATATTGGTATTGTGGCCAATGATGGCTATTTGACAGACAACACCAACGCGACTATTACTTCTACACCAAACCAATATTTTCAATATAAAGCGATTCTGACTACCACCGACCCCGACCCGACTCCCGGCTTGGGGCCAATCACTTTGGACTATGAAGGTGATCTCTCCATGACCGCCGCCTCCACCTCGCAAAGCTACATGAACACCAACAACATCGCCGCTTTCAATATTCAATGCAATGGTGTGACCGCTTCTTCCACCGGCAACACCGTCACCTGTTATGGTTCCTGGAATCAAACCAACTGGTTTGAGATTGATCAGACCATCAGTCCGCTGTCCAACGCCACCATTCAGGACGACGAAGATGTCTCCAGCTGGACCGGTTATCCGCTTGGCAATGGCACGGTAACGCTATACGCCCGGGCCGGAGAAAGCGGCGATTATACTGATACATTCTCATTCAATATTGAAAAAGACGTCAGCCGTCCAGCCGTCACCAGCATTACCTCGGTCGCTGGCGATACATCCGTTCCCTACAGCGACGGTACCGACAATAGCTCAACTTTTGTCGTCTATACCGCTTCCGCCGATGCGACCAGTTGTAAATGGGATGAATCAGATCTCACCTACGGCGCCATGGCCAATACTTGCATCAGTACGACCAATTGTACATTGGACTTAAGTGGTGAAGGGCAGAAAGATGTATATTTCCGGTGTCTGGATATTGCCGGAAATTATTCCGACAGTTCGTATCATTTAACATATTACATCGACATAGATCCGGACATTGTATTACTTGACGCCGGCCCAAGTTCATCCGACCGCACCTCGCTGACTTCCGATACTTGGTTTAACTATTCACAAACCGGATCCGATGACCAGATTTCATTTGTCTGGACCGATCCCTCTTCGCCGTCTGATGATTATTTCTATTATCTGGAAAATGATTCCTCAGTTAATGCCATATCCAATACCAATTTGGTAGGTTGGTGGAATTTTGAAGATGATACCATAACAACTGCGCTCGATCATAGTGGCCAAGAAAATCATGCCACTTTGTATGGCACTTCCACTACATCCGGCAATTTGGGACTGGCCAGAAGTTTCAATGGCACCAGTGATTATCTACACGACAATGCTTTGGCTTCATCAATTCCCGGTAATTTGACAGTAACCGGTTGGATCAAAGCTTCAACTATCCCAGTCTATCAAGAGCGTATTATTGATCTTGCCCAAGCCGGTGATGCCGGATTGCAGGTATGTATCGATACCAGTGGCAATATTCTGTTGGAAAATTCCGGTGGTCCGTCGGGTGTGGTTTATGGTGGTAATGCGACTGATAACAACTGGCATCATTTTGCCGTTACCCGTTCCGGTACAACTTATGAATTTTTTGTTGATGGCATATCCAAGGGCACTACTTCAGGTTCCGCTCCTACCTATTCGCAAATGTATTTTGGCCGTCGTCAAACCGGAGGTGACTTTTACGCCGGTCAAATCGACGATACCAAAATTTTCACCAGAGCTTTGTCTTCAACGGAGATATTAAATGAATATCAGATTCGTTTAACCCAAAACAATTATTTGGATAGTCAAACCGCAACTGAAGGTACTTTTTACAAACACATTCGGCCAATCAATGGTGTGGATAGTTGGGGAACGGAGTATCAATTTATCGAAAAATATGACAAAACTGCTCCCACTCTTTCAGCTTCCGGTAATTCCGAACAATGGTATTCCATCAATCCTTCCATAACTTTGACTACAATAGACAATCATTCAGGACTGAATTATTCCAAATATTCTTGGGATAGTAATGATTCTACCTGTAGGTCAAGTGGTACCAATTTTAATAACAGCGATAGCATCAATATCCCTTCAAATGGAACTCATGTTTTATATTTATGCAATCAAGACAATGTAAACAATCAAAACAGTTGGAGTGGTATATACAAACTGGACAATACTACACCCGATCTTGCCTCTATTGATGCCGGACAGTCTTCTGCTGACCGTACTTCTTTGACATCCGATCAGTGGTTTGGTTATACCGACACCGGATCGGATGATCAGATCTCTTTTAGCTGGACTGATCCGGCCAGTCCCTCAGATGATTATTTTTACTACTTGGAAAATGATTCATCAGTTGCTGCATTCAATGAGTCTGATTTAGCTGCTTGGTGGAATTTTGAAAATGATAATACCGCGACCGCTTGGGATCACTCAGTAAACAACAATGAAGGTACATTTAATGGGTCAACTATTTCCACCGGCCAATTGGGTAATGGGCGTTATTTTGATGGAAGTGATGATGAAATTCAGATAACTGATCACAACACGCTTAAACCGGCTACCAATCTAACAGTATCAGCATGGTTTAAAACCGAGGATAAAAGTATCGCTTCTCAACAAATTATTTCCAAAACCAGGCATAGTGGCTATAGTTTAAGCTTATCCAATACTCAACTCTGCTTTGCGGTTAGTGATGGATACAATTCATACAAATATGCGTGTATTTCCAACGCAGCTATAAATAATGATACATGGTATCACGTAGCGGGCACTTATGACGGCTCAAATGTAAAACTATACCTTGATGGACAATTTCAAACACAAACTGTCATGACGACCAATATCTATTATATGGACTCGGTATTGTGTATCGGCGCCGAAGCGGGTACTCTGGGAAATATTTGTGAAAATTACTACTTCAAAGGTGATATTGACGAAGCCAAAATTTACACTCGTACTTTAACCGATACAGAAATTAACAATGAATACTTACGTCGTTTGACCACCAATCCTTATCTCGACAATCAATTGGTTACCGAAGGTATATATTACAAACACATTCGACCATTTACCGGTGCGGATAATTGGGGAACAGAACGTCAATTTATTGAAAAATACGACAAAACTAATCCATTGGTATCTGCTGATAATTCTTCCGACCGCTGGTATGGATCAAATCCGACTATCACTCTGAGTACAACCGATACGTCATCTGGGATAAATTATTCAAAATATTCCTGGGACAGTGATGACAGCACCTGTCGTTCTTCCGGTACATTATTTAACAACCTAGATACAATAAATATCATTAGCAACGGTTTCCACAGATTATATCTTTGCAATGAAGACAACACCGGAGGTATGGGTAGTTGGAGCGGAGTGTATAAATTAAATACCATTGTCCCCGATATTCTAGCCATCGATTCCGGACCGTCCGCATCTGATCGGACTTCATTTACCACCGCCGAATGGTTTAACTTCTTTGATACCGGTAGCGATGATCGTGGTAGTTACATCTGGTCCACACCCGATTCACCATAAAATATGAAAAAATAATATTTAAAATAATATAAAAATTAACATAAGATAACAAAACAAAAATTAAAATATAAACAAAAAATAATAAAAAATAAAAAATGAAAAATTTAATCAAAAAAATCAGTTTGGCGATCGGAATCGGGTTACTATTTTTGTCTTCCTTGAGTCCCGCATTTGCCTCCGTCAACAAACAAATCAACTACCAGGGTAAACTGACCCGTCCATCGGACGGTCAACCGGTAGCTGACGGCAGTTACAATGTAATATTTCGCATCTATGATGCGGCTTCCGGTGGTAACTGTCTATGGAGTGCTCGAGGTGATTGCGGTTCTCCGACTGCTAAATCTGTCACTACCTCCGGTGGGGTATTTACCACTATTTTAGGTGAAGCCGGCGATAGCGCTATGGATCTTGATTTTACCTCCGGTAGTTACTATCTGGGAGTGCAGATCGGTGTAGATGCCGAGATGACTCCCAGACGTGTTTTGACCAGTGTCCCGCAAGCCATCAATGCCAACAGTGTCAATGGTGATGGATTTATCAATCTTTCCGGTACTGCATTGGGTTCCGGTATTTGCCAAGGTCTATTGTGTTTAAATCCGGCATCTTCCAACGCCACCGATACATTACTAGGCATTCAAAACGGCAGTAATCCATTATTCAAAGTTGAAGCCGACGGCAAAGTCGGTATCGGTACAAACGCACCGAACAAATCTCTACATATTAAAACTGCTACCGGCACCAACGCTGAAATGGATATTCAGTCCGGATCAAATAATCTCTGGGCATTTTATCAGGATGATACTACCGGCGATTTGCGTTGTTGGAACGATAGTATTACCGGAGAAAAGAACGCTTTGACTTTAAAAAATGATGGAAAAGTTGGTATTGGCACAACTAGCCCGGCGAGCAAATTAAATATAGTTGATACTGGTGGATCTAATCAGCTAATGCTTCGAGGATCATCGAGCATGAATTACAAAACTGGAACTACTTACCGGGTAGATTCAACTGATTTATGGGAACTTTACGGTTCTGATACGTCAGGCGGAAGCACTTTTGATTTTAAATTAGACAAACAAGGTATTAATCTAATGACTTGGAGATGGAATGGTAACGTTGGTATAGGAACAGTTACGCCAGCGGCCGGTTTGCACCTCAATAGAAGTTCTGCAGATGCTTCAATATTAATCGAGAGTACAGGTGGTGCCAGTTATGACCAAAATATACATTTCAAAGATACCGCTAGCGATTGGTATATCGGTAATCGTTGGAGCGGAGCCACTAATAGTTTTGGTATAGGTCGTACAAATTCCAAAGACGACATAATGGTTGATTCTTCCGGGAATGTTGGTATCGGTGCTACTGGAACATTATCTTCCAAAGTTAGCATTCTCAGAACTGTTCCCTCTAGTGTCAGTGTAGCTAATTCATCACTGTATTTACGTGGATCTGATAACGGCTATGGCTTAGCGATGGGAACTTTGTCCAATGGTTCTACCTGGCTACAAGGTATGCTTAATGACGCAGCTTCTGTGCCCGTTACTATTAATCCATCTGGCGGTAATTTCGGGATTGGCACTACAGGACCATTGACTACTACTCATATTGCTGGAGCCAGCACCTCACCGTCAGGTGAACTTGGTTCTTTGTTGGTTACTGGTGGAGGAAACCAATATCGTTTGGCGATGGGATACAATAATGGCGCAAGTCCGTATTATGGTTGGATTCAATCGGTTTATAACGGCGTCACAACTACTGCACTCACATTGAATCCCAATGGCGGCATGGTTGGGATTGGGATGACAAATCCAGGACAAGAACTAGATGTTAATGGTGACGTGCAAGCTGCTTCTTTCATCTATAGTTCCGACCAACGATTGAAAACCAATATTCAACCATTGGCTGATAATACTTTAGAAAAAGTTAAACAAATTCAACCGGTTACCTTTAATTGGAAAACCGGCGGCGACAAGGAAATAGGTTTTATCGCCCAAGATGTTGAGAAGTATTATCCGGAGCTTGTAACTACCAATCCAAGCACTGGCATGAAAGGGATGGAATACGGCAACATGACAGCGGTATTGTTGAAAGCGATTCAAGAACAACAAACCCAAATTGATCAATTGAAACAAGAAGTTGAAACATTGAAAAATAAATAAACATAAAAAATAAAAAATAAGTTATGTTCAAGTTCAAAACAAAAACATTTTTAATAGTTGCTTTAAGTCTGCTTTGTTTGATTACGATTCCGATTCTGATCGCCTATGCCGCTACTTATTATCGTGCCAACCACGGGACCACCACGGTAATTACCGAACGTAGCCGACAAGTAGTCAATAACAGTTCGTATGACTACTTTGTGCCAAACAACACTGATTTGGAATGGAACGCTTTCAATGATAAATGTACTGCCGGTGGATTGGCCAATGTTACATGTGGTCCGACCTGTACCGGTCCAACTTGTGAATGTACTGCCGGTGATGCCGTCGGTACCAACTGCGGTGGTGGTTATAAATACGCCAATTGTATGGTAGCAATGCCAAGCGGTTGTGCCAACTCTACAAATGAACCGGCTTGTAGCGGTATTGATCTGGTGACCAAACAATGGGCTAGTGCGGTTGGCTACAATGAATGGCCAGGCGGCGATCCTACTGATGGTGAAACTCTCACTACCTGGTTATATAACAATAATCCGCCGACCAATCCGGCTGCCGATCATTGTTACAATTTAATCAAATATGGATATAGCGACTGGTTCTTACCGGCACAAACTCAACTTGGTACATTGTTTACCAATCGCGTTTCTGCTGGAGGTGGTTTTCAACCCAATGATTATTGGAGTTCGTATCAAAATGATGTCAATACCGCCTTCACGACCAATTTCAGTTTTGGCGGATCAAGTACCGTGACCAAAACCGATAGTAGTTTGCGATATTTCCGCTGTATTCGAAATTATTGTAGTTAAGAAAAAAATAAGAAATTATTAAAAATATTTAAATTAATGTTAACCAAACTAATCAATAATAAATTTCTGGTAATGCTTGTCTCCGTCTGGATGACCGGTTTGGTTAGCTATTCGGCCATGGCTATGAACAGTGCCAATTATGAGATTGTACATGATGTAACCAATAATGCCGGTGCAGATGATAGCACATCAACCAACTATTTTTTGACCGACAGTTTTGGCGAACCGTTTGCCGGCAGTCATGACAGCAATACAACTTACGATCTGGAATCCGGCTTCATCCAGTCGGACAACGAAGTTTTGCTGGATAGCGCTACCACCTCGGAAAGCTATATAAATTCACTCAATCAAACCGCTTTCAATATTCAGTGTCTGGGTGTGACGGACACGGAATCGGATCAGACGATTACTTGTGAAGGGTCTTTTGACGAAATTAACTGGCATACAATAGATACCGAACTCAGTCCGGTGGATGATTTGACGATGGTCGGCACACCCGATGTTTCCTCTTGGACAAACTACCCGGCCGACGGTGCGACTACCATCTATGTTCGCGCCCACGATGGCTATTATGAAAGCATAACCCGATCGTTTGGTATCGACAAAGACGTAACCGACCCGACTACCTCCGCCTCAGTTACCGCAGGAACGTTGGGTAGTGATAACTGGTACACCACCGATATCACTATCACTGCTGTACCAGTGGATAATTTTTCCGGCATTGATACAACTTATTTCTGTACTGATCAAACCAATACATGTACACCCACTACCGAATACTTATCACCACAAGCTTTTTCAACTGAAGGTACAAATTATTTCCGTTATTATTCACTGGACAATGCTGGCAATGAACAAAGTATTCAATCACTCCAATTCAAAATCGATAAATCCGGTCCCACTGCCTCTCCTACCTGTACCCCGGTCAGTGGTACTTACTTCAAAGACGATTTGGCTGTTGCTTGTACGCCGGGAACCGGAGGAACTATAATTCGTTACACTGACGACACCAGTGAGCCCGACCAATCGTCTCCCACCTGGGCGGATCATTCCATTTCCATTACCAGTCATTTCAAATACATAACTTGTGACGATGCCAACAATTGTTACCTCACCTCATCAGACTATGAATACGAACAAGACAATACCCCGCCACCCGTGCCGACCATGAATGCCGAACCGGAATACACTTCCGGTACAGAGAACACAGTCTCTTCCACCAGTGTGATTGATGACGGAGTTGATACTGTCCAATATCAATTTTGTATTAACGACACGGATTCCACTACCGGTTGTACTCCATCAGGGTGGCTGACTGATCCGGAATATACATTCACCAGTCTGGATGAAAACACTTACTATTACTTTGTCCGCGCCAAAGACGCCTTGGACAATATTTCCGACTGGAGCACATCAACTTATTCCAATCAGATCAGCGAACCGCTTTACTATTACTATTATCTGGAAAATGACTCAAGTGTGCCCGCTATCACCAACGACGATCTGGTCGGCTGGTGGAATTTTGAAAATGATAATACTACGACAGCGTTTGATCACAGTGGGGAAGGAAACCATGGAACTTTAAGTGAATCGACTGTTACCACCGGCCAATTGGGTAATGCCAGAACATTTGATGGCGTAAATGATCACGTCACAATACCTTCCTCGATTGAACTGCATCCGTCAAATGCCATCACGGTATCGGCCTGGGTCAAAAGGAATGCAGCAGTGAGCAGTTATGATGCTCTGGTTTGTACTGATCCGCATAGCGGAGGAGATGATTTTTATCTTCAAATGTATAATCCCTATTGGCGGTTCTATGTCCAAAATACTTCCGGCTCTTATGGCGATGCCATTTCTTCATCAACAATAAATAATGGAGTCTGGACGCATGTGGTTGGTGTTTATGACGGTAGTAATGTATCACTTTATATTAATGGTCAGCTTGAAGACTCAAATCCTTTTACCGGTAACATCAAAAATTCCAATGGCGATATTTATATCTCATGGAGCAGTGTACTGAGAAGATTTAATGGAGACATAGACGAGGTGAAAATTTTTGATCAAGCTCTAAGTCCTTCTGAAATATCCAATGAATATTTACGAAAACTTTCTCTCGACTCCAATATTGACAATTATTTATTTACCGAAGGCATACATTTCATGCATGTTCGGCCGTTCTCTTCGGCTGACATCTGGGGCGATGAATACAACTACGAGACCAGATACGACAAAACCGCACCGACCATTGATTCCATTACTTCAGTGGCTGGCGATACTTCTGCCCCTTATGTCGATACTACCGATGATGGTAATACCCAGGTCGTATTTACTTCTTCAGACAATTTAACCGGCGTTACCGGATGCAAATGGGACGAAACCGATTTAACTTACGGCGCTATGGTCAATAGTTGTACTGACTCCTCTCATTGTACACTCAATCTGACCGGCGAATCCGCCCATACGGTTTACCTGCGATGTATCGACGGCGCTGACAATGCGGCTTCATCTTCTTACACTCTCAACTACACCATCGATTCCACCCCGCCGGAAGTTATTTCCATTACCTCTGTCGCCGGTGATACCACTACTACTTATTACGACACTACTGACGATGGCTCAACAGACGTGATTTATACCGCTTCGGCCGATGCCGTCAGTTGCAAATGGGACGAAACCGATTTGACTTACGGCGCTATGGCCAATACTTGTACCGATACCTCCAATTGTAATCTGGATCTTACCGGCGAAACCGCCAAAACTGTCTATATGCGTTGCCGTGATGCCAACGAACTGGATTCTCCAACATCATATGTTCTAAATTACACTATTGATGCTACTCCACCGTCAATCACATCAATCACATCAATTGCCGGCGACACCACTTCGCCTTATTATGACACTACCGACGATAGTTCCACTCAGATACTATACAACACCAGTGGCGACCCAACCGAGTGCAAATGGTCTTTCGTAGATCAGGCGTACGATAGTATGCCCAACACTTGTACTTCGGCCGGCAATTGTACCGCCAATCTTTCCGGTCAAGGTGCCAAAACTGTTTATATTAGATGTCGTGACGAAGCCGGCAACAAGATGACCAGTAGTTATGAAGTCAATTACACCATAGACAGCATAGTCCCCAATGTTTTAACCGTTAGCTCCGTCGCTGGTGACACCCAGGCACCCTATGTTGATATCGTCGAAGATGGCGTGGCCTTGATCGTTTACACTGCCGACACCGACGCCGTCGCCTGCAAATGGAGTAATTCCAATGTTGCTTACGACTCTATGACCGGCACTTGTGAAAGCACCACCAATTGTACGGTTGCCCATTATTCCGACGGCTTCAAGTCAGTATTTATGCGTTGCATGGACGTAGCCGGCAACAAATCCACCAATTCATATCAAATCGATTACGAAGTTGATGAAAATTTAGCCGGTGGAGGTATGAGGGCATTGCTTGAAACTTCCGATCCGGGAAAATCCGGAAATATCTTGGTTACGTTCACACTTGATTTAACTACCACCGCCATCTCCAATGGTAGTATCAAAATTCGACTACACAATGATTATGATCTTTCACAACTAACCAAAGACGACGTCTCGGCCAGTGGTGGTGATGTTACCTGGACAAACGATGAAATAATCTACGACGACGGTACCATCGTTGCCAACCACTGGGCATGGTGGATTGAACACGGTTATGCCGCCGGTGAAGATGCTATCGTCTTCCCATTTACCGGCACTATCGACAATTCCGATGGCCAGCTATCATTTACGATCGGTGCCCTCAACGAACCGACCAATCCATCCAGTACCGGTTCTTTCTCGGTGAGTTACAACCTGTATGACAATCAGAGTGGCTTTGGTGAGCCGGTTGAGATAGGGGACGGTATGGTATTTTTAAACCACGTTGTTATCGTAACCGCCACCGTACCATCATATCTAACTTTCGACATTTTACCGGTTGCCACCGGCAACGTCAACGGTGCAACTATCACCTCTGCCACCACTTCCCCCGGCGCTGTTGATTTTGGTCTATACTCCGATGCCGATGACCGTATCCAAGCTCATGATTTGCAAGTTTCCACCAACGCTACCGACGGTTACGTAGTTACTATCGAATACGATCAGACCATGACTTCTGCAACAGGCACTATTTCAAACTTCCCTCATTCCAACTCTTCACCGGCCACTTGGAGCGCTCCTCCCGGCTCCGGTACCGAAGGGTATTTCGGTTATACAACTTCCGATGATTCGCTCTTTACTTCACCGGTAGATCGTTTCGTTTCTGATAAATGGGCCGCTTTCGACACACTACCGCAAGAAGTGGCCTATGACTCCGGCCCCGTAGCCGACCAGATCACTCGTATCGGTTATCGATTGAATCTAACCAAATTCCAATCACCCGGCACCTATTCCACCACTATCACCTATATCGCGACGCCGACCTTCTAACGAAAAAGTCACAAGTTTCAAGTATCAAGTATAAAGTAAAGTCGCAGAACGAAAATAACAATTCAACATTTTTTTCATTTTAAATTATTTTATTTGAAAATTGGAAAATTAATCCCCCTTACCTAAAATGAACCAGAATTTTGACCAATATAGACCTTCTGAATCAGATTCGAAAAAATTACCCGACGAAAATTCGGCTTTTCAAGACAAAATCAATCAGCAAAAATGGCTGGAAAAAATCGAAAATTCTGAAGATTTTGACTCAATTTTTGTTTCCGAATTGCCCCAAAATATGCATACGAAATACGCCCTCCACCTCATTGACTCGGGCTTGGGAAGTGAGTTGGCCAGACATTTAGACCAATTTAATATCCCTGATCCAACAACAATTATTGAAAAAATGTATGAAAAAGGTTTGATTCTGCATTTGGCATGTTTTGCCAAAGAAATCGACCCTGTATTTCATCATCTTGTAGTTGATAAATTACTTGCAGCTAACAAAATAAATTATCTTTTAAAAATTGCCGATGATCTTTCGGGCTGTGATATAAACTACATTGCCAACCAAATTCTCGAAAGTGACAAAAACAATGAAGGCATAATGTATATTACTCATGTATTGAATGCTGATCAAATGCAAAAATTGTCTCACCAATTAATTGTCAAAATCAATGACTACATTGCCGGTCTGATCGATGGGATTGATAAATATTTTTTGGTAACTAACTTACTGCAAAAAATGCCCTGGTTATCAGATAGTGTTGCCATCAAAATCTCCCGGCACACCTCATTAAATATTTTTAACCTTGAATACTATCCCAAATTTAAAAATCTGGGTATTGAGTCACTTCAAGTAATAATGCAAGAAAGAGAACCTCATGAAATTATGTTGCATTTGTCAAAATTCGACAAAAAAGCGGTTAAATATCTAGAAACAGAATACAGTTTACTATCCTGTCACCAAGATACGGGAGTTGTCTATGGTGAAGTTCTAAAAGATTATCACAATCTGAGAAAACAGAACGACCCCATTCTTCTCCAGGGTTTTATTGACGACATTAACCAGAAAAAAGAAAAATTTACCTCTCCTTCCAAACAAGATCCCAACATTATCGACGAAAAATACTACCAAGATATCATCAAAGCTCTCTATCCTCAAAATTCACAATATAGCAGCTTTAAAAGCAATGAAAGTTGCCCGGACCGCACAGCCGATTTATCAATATTTTCAATCAGAGATAATTATCCTATCAAATTGATGCCTGGTAATAAAATGGTTGTCAAAGAAAATGTTAAACTTGATAAAAATAAATTATCCACTTTGGAATACCAGATCAAACACCCCGTATCTGAGATTACCAAATTTAATTCCGACGAAAAGCTAACCTTGTTTAGCCATAAAATTGATTCGATTTTTAATAAATTTAATATTTCTCAAGATAAACTATGTACCAATGAAGATAAGATTCTGGTCCTTCTACTGGAAGCTCAACTGAATCCCGATATTACCACGTCGGAAATAAAACAAATCATTATCGAATACCAAATAGCCCATTTTCCTGTGATTGAGGAGTACTTGCAAGGCACACGAGACAGAGTAAACCAATCAACCAGTCCGGAATATTTTTATCTATTGGAAATAAGAGAGTTTTTCACCGATAAAATCAAAGATACCCAGAGAGAAATCGTTACCAAAGCCCTCGAAAATAAAGTATTCGAAAAGATTTTAACTCATTTCTACCAGAAAATATCCGGTCAAGAACAAGAAATACTAATGCAGGACAAAATAAACAAAATGCAAATTGACAAGATTGGCGGTGTTCATGTATTGGTGAAAATCGAAAACGTATTAAAAAACAAAAAAACTAAACTTTTTAAAACGAATGAGACCAAAGAAATCATCCTGGACCAAAAAGGCAAAGCAATTGCCGGTATTATTTCCAATGAACAAAACAAAGCTGCCAAAGCCCTGGAAATTCTAAAAAAGGAAAAAATCGATCCCGCTTCAATCCATTTGGGGGAATTAAATTTGACAGAATATCTGGACCTCGAAAAAAATATTGGCAATAAATCTTATGATCAGCATCTTTTTGCAAATTATTTAACCCAATTATTTCACGATATATTTTTGGAAGAGATAAATTTTATCGATCAGGAAATTGCCAAATTTCAACCCATAGAAACTACAAGTGATCGAGTTACTCAACTAAAAAAACTCGATTGTTATATCACCAAAAATCATACCTCCGCCCATACTCGGTCTGTTGGCGGTGTATGCGTATCCGGAGACAACCCTCTATCATACGAAGGAAATGAAAAAAGACCGGAAAATATGTGGGAAATGTCAAATTATTTCCAAATGGCTTTACATGACTCGCAAACAAAAAATTGTCAAGGATTAGTGTTGCTCCATTACTACGAGGAAAATAGCCAAAAAATTCTTACCGCCTCACTAAATCCTTGCAGCACATTTCTCTTTAAAATCGATGAAAAACTACTCTTTGACGAACTGATAAAACAACTATCGATTTTTGCCACCGATAACGGTATCGATAAAATTCTCACTTCAGAAAATCCTCAAATAAGAACCAATCGCACCGGTGGTGCTTTTGAAGAAGCTCTCAAAGAAAGAATTGCTCTTATTAATGAGAAATATATTTTCCCAGAACCAAAAAGATTTTCATATTTCAATAATTACCATCAACAAAATATGGATGTAATTTGGATGAATAACTATGAAAACAAAAATTTTAATATTTAGTTTGTTAGTTAAGTTAATCAAATAAACTACAATACTATAATAAACTGACATCTTACAACCACGGTATTTTTTGATTTCTTATTTTGTTCTTTTTTGACAATTTAACCATTTACCAATTTTCCACTACAATAAACATAAGCCAATAAATACAAATCTTATTTCTTACTTCTTATTTCTTACTTCTTATTCTTCCACCAATGGGACTATTTGACCTTTTCAAAAAAACCAAATTAACCGACAAACCGCCAGTCGTTTTGCTTATCCTCGACGGTTGGGGATATGCCCACGCCTGGGGTGGCAACGCCATTACCATGGGCGACACACCCAATTTTGATCATCTATGGACCACCCATCCGCATTTTACTCTCAAAGCCGCTGAAGGTGCCGTCGGGTTGCCGACCATGATGCCTGGAAACTCCGAGGTTGGCCATGTTGCCATCGGTGCCGGCCGAATTGTTCATCAGCACCTATATCTGATCAACAAATCTATCGAAGACGGTACATTTTTTCAAAACCCCGAACTTATCAAAGCCATGCAAACCGCCAAACAACGCAATTCCAAACTGCATATCATGGGTATGCTTTCAGTTGGCGCTCAAGTTCACGGTTCCATCGATCATGTTTACAATTTATGTAAATTAGCCAAAGAGCAAGGACTATCCAAAGTCTATATCCACGGTTTTTCCGATGGACGCGATGCTCCGCAACGAGAAGGTTTTGAGCAGGTTCACCGTTTACTGGAGAAACTAACAGAATTGGGAGTGGGGGAGATTGCCACTATCACCGGCCGTTATTTTGCCATGGACCGTAACAAACGTTATGAGCGTACCGAACGCACTTACAACGCCATGGTGCTGGGCCGAGGCGAATTTTATCAAAATCCGGAAGAAGTTTTTACTATGAGTTACGCCCGTGACGTTACAGATGAATACATCGTCCCCTCTGTCATTGTCGATGCCGATCAAAAACCCATTGCCACTATCGACGATCAGGATGTAATGATCTTCGCCAATTTTCGCGCCGACCGTACTCGCCAGATTTCCAAAGCTCTCTGCAATGCTGATTTCAACGGTTTTAAACGCCAAAAATGGCCAGCGATATATTTCTGTTCCATGGCCTATTATTCCCCCAATCTACCACCAAATATCGCCTTCAAAATTGAGGCCAAAGAAGAGTGTTTGGCGGAAGTAATTTCCAACAATGGCCTCAGCCAATTTCATATCGCCGAATCACAAAAATACCCACATGTTACCTTCTTTATCAACGGCGGTCGGGAAAATCCTTTTCCCAACGAATATCGCGCGCTTATTCCCTCGATCGAAGACAAAACATACGATCTCGTTCCCCGTATGAGTATTGATAAAGTGACCAAAACTCTGCTAAATTCTCTAAAAAACAACAAATACGATAGCTACATCTGTAACTTTGCCAATCCCGATATGACCGGCCACACCGGCGATCTCTCGGCCACGATTGAAGGATGCGAAGCCAGTGATGAATGTCTGGGAGAGGTCTGGGAGATGGTAAAAAAAATGAACGGAATCCTAATCGTTACCGCCGATCACGGCAATGCCGAGCAAATGGTAGATATCGAAACCGGCCGACCCGATCCGGAGCACACCCGCAATCCGGTGCCGTTGATTGTCTGTGATTCACAAAACCGGTTGATACCCAATTCCAATATCCCATCCGATTACTCAACCGAGCTTAGGGATATCGCTCCAACCATGCTCTATCTGTTGGGCTTACCCAAAGGTTCAGATATGACCGGTCAAAACTTGATAACTTTCAACTAAACCGGTATATTAATTCTAGCTTAAGAAAATATTAATTTAATATTAAACATTAAATTAATTTTTTTTTGTACTTTAAAATTTTTAGGGAGGTTAAAAAATGAAAAATCAGATAATTCTGATCGATGACGATGTTGATTTACTCGGAATCAACAAATGTTTCTTTCAAGCAACGATTAGAGAATTATTCCAGACAATTCCGGAAGTAAGTTTTGTTAATATCACGATAAAAACATACAGCGATCCCAAGAAAGCCATTAAATATATTCTGGAGAATCTGGATAGTATTTGTTTGGTGGTATCCGATCAGGAAATGCCCAAGGGAACGGAACCAACCGGAACTCAACTGTTGTACAGTATTTTTGCACAAACCAAGGGCCAAGAACTACCCGTCCTGGTACTGTATTGTTCCGAGAGTTCCAATATTATGTCAGATTTTGTTCAACAACGAGCTTTTTACGATCGGATAGTGTCACTGGACAAAGGATACTTGATTGGTCACAAAATCAAAAAAATTGTGGTCGACTTGATCATAAAGATTTCATCTTTGGAAGGAAGTGGGAAATGTCTGGTAACAATATAAAAAAAGTCATTTTCATCGAAGACGAAGATGTTATAATTGACATCTATAAAATGATCATGGAGAAAGTCGACAGGGACGATATAGAAGCCATATTTTGCTCTGATGGCCAAAAAGCTATCGAAATTATAAATGACAATCCCGGTTGCATAGTTTTTTGCGATCTGTGTTTAAGTGGGATCAGTGGCGAATCTGTTTTGAAAAAAATAGATACCGGTTTGATAAAAAAAATATTTATCGTAACTGGATACATTACTTCTGCAATTATAAATAAAGAAGTAGAAGTAATTCAAAAACCCTTTACGATAGATCAAATATTAAAAAAAATTAAAAATAATTGTTAAAATGCCCCAAACATTGGTGGGCATTTTTTTCTTGACCGGGTGTGTATTTATTCGTTACAATCACCACATGCCCTTAAAACTTTAAAAACAAGAAAGGTGGAATGTCCATGGCGCACCAAGCTCTCGCGGTTGGTTTAAGCGATAAAAGTCGGCATTTTTTAGTCAATTACATCAGTAATTGTCTGAAAATTAGTGTCGATTTGTCGGAAAATTATCAGGATATTTTTGAAGAAGAAGGAAGATATTCATTTCTCATAATTCCTAGTAGTTATTGTAATATCATAAATCCTGCTTACTTTAAAAATATTCCTGTTCTGTTTGTCGATGAAGGATATCATAAAACCGGAAACATAATTTCTTCCAATGGATTCAAAAGAGAAATTATCTTTCTCGAACCTTTCTCGACAGAAAAAATTAAATCTGCGATAAAAAAATTACTTCCTGATTGCTCTTTTTGAAAAAAAATGCTAATATAAAAAATGCGGTTATCCAACTCCCCCTTAGGATAACCGCATTTGTAAAAATCCCTTCATTCTCGATTGGGATTTTTTATCTATTAGATCTTGCAAGTAAACTAAATTGCATAAAATAACTATCAAAATCTTTATCATTTCGAAAACTTTCTTCATTAAACAAATAACGAACAACAAATTCTTTCAATCTGGCCAATTCTTTAAGTTGACTCGATTTCCATCTTTTATCAGACAGACTTAAGTTTAAAAGCTCCAGCATTCGATCAAATGCCGGTTCGAAATATTTTTTATTGTCTTTTTGTTTCCAGTTTTTCGCTCTGAAATACTCGCTACCGATGTTTGCCATCTGTTCCGCCAAAGTCATTTCAAACCACTTGTCTTTTGATAAATTTTTGTGATAAATTTTTTTCATATACATTTTTCTAGACAAACATACCATTTTAAACATACCAAAAAACCTTAAATAATATCTATTCAAGTTTTCAAGTCTGTTTTTTTAGTGTAGCTAATAATGTTTGGAAAGTTTGGATATGTTTGTACTAGTTTGTTATCCTTCGTTCCTGTGCTTCTCTTGATACTTTGTACTTGTCACTTAAAACTTTCTCGTTAAACTTTCTTCCTAAAACATCGCCGTCGCAATATACATTACAGTATTACTATAAACACCCGCTTCTTGCAAGTTAGTAACTTCCAATTGATAGGAAATTACATTCTCTTCATCAACCACCGGTTCCGGTCCGGTCATGATGGCATATGGAGTATTATCCACCGCAAATCCCGCGTATTTAGCTGTTTGAAAACTGGAGTAGCCGGTATCATCAGTCGTAAATCCAAAAAATGATTCCGTTCCACTCCCCGGAGGTGTTGCCCAAGTTGTTGGAGTGGCATAAGTACCGGAAAAAGCTTTCATTGTATCTGATCCGGCACTGGTTAGATCTTGATCTTGTTCGACAGTTACGATATATCCATTGGTAGCATTGGTACTTACTGTTAATGTCTGACAAGCTATCTTGGTTTGTGCTCCGGTATATATTCCAAATGGAATAGTAGAAGATGTTGTTGTAACTGATGCATTGCTACCACTATTACTACACGCGTTTCCACTTGCCACTCCATTAATTGTTAGAGTTAGGGTAGATGGAACGGTGGCGGTAACATTTACTTGACTGGCAATCGCCACTCTCCCATCTCTTACTTCCAAAGCCGCACCGGTACCGTCGCTGGTCGAAAAAACTCCCACATTGAAATCATATGAACCAATTGAACCGGGATTCAACGGAGCGGTCGCTCCATTGATGGTAAATGTAATTGTCCCGCCAGTATTGTCCAAATCTCCCGTAAATCCAAACACAATACTATCTTCTCCCTGCGCGTAAACTCTGTCTACCCAGCTATTATTTCTTGTGATTATTGTCCCATCGACTGTTATTATCTCATTAGGATCCCAAGTAACATCTCCACCACTGGCAGATACGTCGTCTTTTGATATTCCGTTAAAATCAAATTCTTCAGCGAGGGTTAATTTAACCGATCCATCAGTCACAGCAGTTGTTAGTGCTGGAGTGTATTCGATAGTCATATTCACCAATTCCCCGGGAGCGGAACTGCTTAGCGTGTTTTTGATTGATGTAGGACCTGAAGATATAGGCAGATCTGTACTAAAAATTGTACCTAAATTGCTGTCACCACCAGCATTTGTGGTTGAGTAAAAATTATTAGAAACCAGAATTAGATTTCCTTCTGGCCAGCTACCATCATCTGTACCTGATTCAAACTCATGTAGTAAACCAAAATTCAAACCATTAGTATCAATTGAGAAAATAGTACCATAGCCAAAACCAGCTCCAAATTCACCTCCATAAAATGTTGTTCCAAACAATGTTCCATTACTTAACAATAATGAATCTTTAGGACTATTACCGTCATCATTGCCCCCAGCAAACTCATGCAACAGAGTAAAATTTGTTCCATTGGTATCTATCGAAAAAATAGTTCCATAGCCACTGTCGCCTCCACTATTAGTTAAGCCATAAAGCGTGCCTGAGTCGATAACTAATCCTCCGTATGGATAAGCACCATCATTATTTCCTCCACCAAATTCGTGTAAAAGTACGTGATTAGTTCCATCTGTATCGATAGAGAATATTGTGCCATATCCATACCCATATCCTGTCGCATTTCCTCCACTGTTTGTAGTTCCGTATAGCTTTCCTTCACTATAAAGTAAATTGCCCTTAGGGTAACTTCCTTCGTTTGGAGATCCCGCGAACTCATGCAACAAAGAAAAATTATTTCCATCTGTTTGGATGGAATATATGGTTCCATAATTGTAGTCTCCACCTCGATCTGTTGTTCCATAAAGAACACCAGTATCTAGAATTAAAGAGCCAAGTGGACTTTGGCCATCATTTGCACCACCTGCAAATTCATGCAATAAAGTGAATCCTGTTCCATTAGTATTCATTGAGAATATTGTTCCAATATTATTATCACCTCCTTTGGTGGTTGTTCCATAAATCACGCCAGATTCTATTAGCAAAGCACTAAAAGGTTTTGCTCCATCACTCCCTCCTCCCGCAAATTCATGCAACAAAGTGAAGTTTGAGCCATCTATATCAACTCTAAAAACTGTTCCTTCATTTGAATCCCCTCCATTAAACGTTGTTCCATAAAGTTTACCGTCGTAGTGAGTAAGACCAGTGCGTGGATTAGCTCCATCACTCCCTCCTCCTGAAAACTCATGCAATATAGTCGTCGCTGCTTTTACACCTTGAATATTTATGAATAACGACGCTAAAAGTACAAAAACCACCACCCACCCAAAAAACTTTTTCATATTTATCTTCCTTCAAAAAATTATAGTCTATCTCCACTATAGCAAATAAATAATTTTCAGTTTTCAATTACCTATTCTAGTACAAGCAGTTTTCAATAAATTTCCCAACCATTTAACAATTTAACCATTTATTTTTTTTCAATATCACAATATAACAATTCTCTTTCGGGTCATTTTTTGTAACTTAAAATTAACAAAACCCCCGGATTTCTCCAGGGATTTTTTCTTCGTTCCTGCGCTTCATTGGAAATTGAGAATTGAAAATTGGAAATTTATTGTTGAAACTTCTCCTCCAACCCCGGGACAAGTTTGCTATACTCATTCAACAAGGAACCGGCCACATCGCTTTGATCCAATTCCAAATTAGCTTGGATTTCGATCATGGCCGACATTTCAGACACGGATATTTCATTGGCCCGCCCGGCCAACGAACCGGCCAGTAAAAAATTACTTTGCTTGTAAACCATCAGTGCCATATCCTGGTAAAATTTTAACTCTTCATAAACATATCCTTTATCCAAAGCTGTTTGCAAAAATTCATCGGCCTGTTGTTGCTCGCCTTGCAAAATCGCCACTTTTGCCAAATTGAAATATGTTTCTCCAATTTCCGGATTCAATTTCCGGGCTTCTTCGTATTGCTCATGGGCTTTGTCCACCATATTTAAATCCAGATAAACATTGCCCCATGTCCAATGTAAATCCAGTCGGTTCGGACTCATCGTTTTAGCTTTTTTGAAATGCTCTTCGGCTTGTACCAATTTGGTATTGTCTATCCTTGCCCACGATCCGTAGATGGTCGCCAGCGACATATAGTTTTTGTAATTAAGCGGGTTAATAGCGAGGGCTTTGTTCACTTGTTCAACCGAATTAGTAAATAAATCTGTGGCTTCTTGGGTTTTGCTTAAATCAATTTGCGAAGCATAGATATCACCAATCCTGATTGGAGCATATTCAAAATAGGGGGTAAATATTTCCGCCTCCTGAGCCAGTGCCAATTTTTGATCAATCGGCAGATTTGCACTATTGACATAGAAATAATTTTTATCCGCCGACCAAGGATTGATTGCGAGAAAATAAACACCAACCAATCCCGCCACCACTAGCACCGTCGTCAAAATTTGTTTCCAGACGGTAGGGGATTTAGAATGCAGTTCTTGCTCTTCGTTTAAATTTACCATCGCCAGCAATACTGCCAACAGTCCAAAACTATATTCCCAGGTAATAATTGTTTCGATATTGAACATTGCCTGAGTGAGATAGCCCAAAATCGCTACTATAACCGAAAGATACAAAAATTTTTCCTCCAGAGTTTCCTGAGCGCGCATTTTTTTAAGACCCAACCAGATAAAAGAGGCATAAATGGAAAGCAGAACCAAAATCCCGGCCAATCCATGTGCCACTCCCGTATCTAGCCAGAGATTGTGAGAATAATTGCTGTAACGGTCTTTGTCCGGGCGAGCGTCCATGTAATTTGGATAGTATTTATTGAAATACTGGATATACTGACTCAAACCGGCACCCAGTAACGGTCTTTCTTCGATCGCTTTAACCGAAATTTTCCACATTTCCAACCTGTCTTTTCCCGTCCCCTCGGTAGTTTGCGTAAGTTGCGACAATCTTTCCAGATAGCGATTGTTCCCCAAAGTGTTTACCAAGCCGGGATTTACATTTAACGCCCCGACAAATAGTATTCCCGCCAATATCAGTCCCGAAAAAACATAAAACAGCCGTTTTTTATGGCTCATCCAAAAATACGCCATAGCCAAAATTGATATTTCCAATCCCAAAGCCAGATAAGCCGCTCTCGTCCAGGTCAGGATCAAAACATAGATTGAAGCCAAACCAAGTACATAAAAAAAATATTTTTTGAGAGAATTGTATTTTATTCCCAGATAGCAAGTTAGAGGAATGGTAAACAACAAATAGGCGCCGAGATAAGCCGGGTTACCGGTAGTGCCAAACACCCTTTCCTCCGCATTTACCCCTTTCCATTCCAGCGGATCGGCGCCAATTTTTTGCATGATGGCATAGACAACCGGTATTATCGAACCCAACACGATGGCCAATATCACTTGTTTTATCTTGGTTTTGGTATCCAACTGCAGATATGCCAACACAAAAAACATCACCAGAAACAACATATTTACCAATCCGTCCATCCGCAGATGAATACCCCACAAACTGACCGCCGGATTGATCGAAAAAATTGTCGAAAGTACTCCCACCAAACCAAACAAAGGCATCAACCAGAAAACCTTGGGTAACTTTCGAGCACTAAAATATGAATATTTGATCACGCCGATTGCAAACATGAGCAGTACACAGACGCGGAAAATAACATGTTTCTCGATTGTAAAAGAGTTGTGGATCATGGTCGTAAAGTAAATTGGTACCAGCGTCAATGCCAAAATCAGGAAAAACTGCATTGCCACATCGAGATAATAATACGTGGGATAATTTTTATTTAATTTCACTTTTTATTATTAGTTATGGTTAAATTAGATTAGAATCAATTATAAACTTATCAAGCATACCAATTTTCAAACTTAGCAAACTTAAATTAATGAGTAGTGCTAATTAATTTTCTTATCTGTCATCCTCGAGTCGAAAGCGAGGGACGAGCGATTAGACAACTTGTCCGGCGAATGCTGGATTGGGGATCCAGAAAAAATTTTCACTTTCCAACTTTTCACTTTCTACTTCATAAATTTTGGAAAGTTTAAAAATGTTTGAACAAGTTTTCCGCCCTGGGCGGACCAGCCTTGGGCTGGGAAAAGTTTTTTATCTCGTAATTAGTAATTTGTAATTTGTAATTTCTCCTCAATGAATCTCGTTAAACGTCTTACATTATTTTCGGGCGACCTGTGTATTTTGATCCTCGCCCTCTGGCTAAGTGTTTTTATCCGATACCAAATATTAAACGATATTTTTTACAACTATCGCGAGCATTTGTATGTCTTTATTCCGGTTTTTGTCCTCTGGCTGATTGTGTACTATATCAACCAACTTTACGACTATTTTCAGTTTTCCAATATACAATTTTTAACCTATGCCACTCTTCGCTCATCTATAATTAACTTTATCATATCAATTATCTTTTTTTACAGTTTTCCCGCCTTCAACATTACCCCCAAAACTATTTTGATTATCCTGCTTTTAGTTACCGGCTTTTCCCTTTTTGTCTGGCGGATAATTTTCAACAAAATCTTCATCTCCCGCCCACTGTTAAAAAAAATCATTATTATCGGCAATCAGAAATTTGAATCCAATTTATCTCGCCTGATCAATTCCAATCCCTCTTTTGGCTATCAATTAAACGGTATGATAGTTACCAATCAATCTATTCGCAACAATCAATTAAAAACTATCGGTCACCTCGGTGACATCAAAAAAATTCTCGCTCGCCGGCAAATCGATGTTATCGTTCTGGACATCAACAAATTGTCCAACCATCATGATGAATTGGCGATAATTACCGATTACTGCTTGACCAACCACGCTCAACTGATTGACATCTCTTACCTGTACGAGCACCTAACCGGCAAAATCCCCTTGGAGCATATCAGCCAGATAATTTTTGCCAATATCAACCACTCTCCGCATAAAATCAATATCTATTTCAAGAGATTGATCGATATCGTGGCCGGTTTGATCGGATTAATTATTTTTGTTATTTTATTTCCACTATTATACATTCTGGTCAAAATCGACTCTCGCGGTCCGTTTTTCTACTCGCAATCTCGGATGGGCATCAATAATCAAGTATTCAATCTCTACAAAATTCGCACCATGACGGTAAATGCCGAAACCAAAAAAGCCAAATGGGCTACCACCCACGACAACCGAGTTACCAACATCGGCCGATTCCTGCGCAAATCTTGTCTCGATGAGCTCCCGCAATTTTGGAATATTTTGATAGGGGACATGAGTCTCGTCGGTCCCCGTCCCGAACGGCCGGAATTTACTGGCAAACTGGAACAACGACAAAAATTATATTACAAAAGACATCTCATCAAACCGGGATTAACCGGTTGGGCGCAAATCAATATGAACTACAGCGCGTCCTTTTCCGACGCCGACGAAAAACTCCAGTACGATCTCTATTACCTCAAAAACCGATCACTTTTCCTGGATTTCATCATTATCCTCCGCACTGTCAGAATGTTTTTTGTAAATAGGGGAGGGGTTTGAGGACAATTTCCAAGTATCAATTTCCAATTTCCCCAGTTTATGACTGGTCCGCCTTGGGCGGAAAACAAATCACAATGTCATCCTGAACCCGAGGCGAGTTATACGAGCACTCGAGCGATTCAGGATCTCTGTCATCTTAAGAAATGGAAGGAGTTCTACGTTGTTCCACCCATCCTTGTCTAATCAAATTCCAAACAAATCACAATGTCATCCTGAACCCGAGGCGAGTTATACTAGCACTCGAGCGATTCAGGATCTCTGTCATCTTAAGAAATGGAAGGAGTTCTACGTTGTTCCACCCATCCTTGTCTAATCAAATTCCAAACAAATTACAATGTCATCCTGAACCCGAGGCGAGTTATACGAGCGCTCGAGCGATTCAGGATCTCTGTCATCCTGAGAAATGAAGGTGGTTTGAATAACTGAACATTCTGAATTGCCCAAAGGGCGGGGAGATAGATCCGTAAAATTATTATCAAAAAACCATGACCAATTTATTACAAATTGTATCCGTAATTGCCGTTATAAAAAATAGCGCTCACAAATATCTTCTAGTTAGAAGAAATATAAACGACGATATTTTTCCCGGGAAATGGCAAAATCTGGGAGGGAAAATGGAAATTGGCGAATCGGTGGAACAAACTTTAATTCGAGAAATTTATGAAGAAGTAGGCATAAAAATTACATCTGACACACCTGTAAAATATTTGCATAGTTACAGTTGGCAAAAAGACTCTAACGACATCTATCGCCTGGGCTTAATTTTTTTGGTAGATATTGATAACAACAAAACTAAAGTGAAATTATCTCCGGAACTTATGGATTATGGTTGGTTTGACATCGAGGAAATTGACGCATTGGATACGATTGGCATTGATTCTCCTACTGGTACCAGAGCACAAATAAAAATGGCGGTAAAAAAAAGCTAGATACTATTATCTTTTTAAATACCTATTTATTTGTTCCAAAATTTCTTTGACTGTATTTTTAGGAGAGGAACTGGTAGTATCAATAATTATTTTATTAGGTGTTAATGTTAAATACTCTCGATATCCTTCCAAAGATAAATCCAATTTTTCTATTCGGTCCAAATATTTTTCGTCATACTGTCGTATCCGTTTAATTTGTTCTTTCCGGGCACAATGTAAATAGACCATAAATACAATGGCATTATTAATTTTTAAAAAATTCTTTTTTAAAATTAATAATCCGACTACGATTATCTGCTCGACCATAAATAGAGTCGTAAACAAACCCCGATCCGGTGAAACGATCGATGTAATAAAAACTGTAGTTTGTCAGATTATTGAAAGCAGTTGTTTTTCCGACTCAATCTGTTACTTCAAAAATTACAATATTTAGCGGCTTCATGTTGGACAGATTTATAAATATCTTATCTCTATAATTATTTATCTTAAAGAAACAAATATAAATTTCAGGTCAATAAATATATTCGATCACTTTGTATCAAATTATCATCCCCCGCACTGTCAGAATGTTTTTTGTAAACCGTGGTGAGGTGTGATTTCCCGTAGGGACAGGTTGCTCCTGTCCGCCTTGGGCGGGAATTGCCCCTACAAATATATCATCTCCCTCCTTTATTTTTCTCTTAAATTATCCTATTGAAATAAAATTAATAATATGTTAACCTATATATAGTAAGTTAATATATATTAATTATAAAACATAAGTTAAGATATGAAAAAACAAAATTTAATCTCTACCAACGATTTAGCTCAATTATTGGGGATCTCCCATGTTGCGGTTTTCAAGAAAATCAAATCGGGAGAAATAAAAGCGCAAAAAGTTGGTCGCAACTATGTGATAGACACAACGGATTTGACGGATATTTTTGGCTTTGAAGTCTCCAAGCAGAGAGAAAAAAATATTAAAAGAGTAGTAGATCGGGTAATCAAGGATTATGGGCACACACTCGAATTATTGGGGGAGGAATAAAAAGTGGCAATCAAATCCATAAAATTGGCCGAGGTAGAAAAAATCGCTTTTTATATCGCCAAGAAGTACATGGATTATCAGGAGCCAATTCCGGACTTTTTCACTCGTTACCCCAAGATTCTTGAAAGTTGCCTTCTGGTACCATTTCAAAAATTCGATAAAAAGCCATTATACAAAGGATTGGCAGGAAAAGCGGCAATATTGTTTTATCTAATGATAAAAAATCATCCGTTTCAAAATGGCAACAAACGAATCGCTATCACTGCACTCTTGGTATTTTTGGAAAAAAATGGCAAATGGTTGCAAGTCGACAATGTTGAGTTCTATAATTTCGCCGTTTGGATTGCGAGCAGTCCACCTGATATGAAAGAAGAAACAGTTTCAGCGATTGAAAAGTTTGTCAAAAAGCACATAATAGAAAAATAAAAATCATTTCATCATCATCCGTACCATCCACATGTTTTTCGTGAACCAGGGTGGCGTATGATTATTTGTAGGGGCAACCCTCGGGTTGTCCTTTTGGTAGGGACAGGTTTCAAACCTGTCCCTACCAATTTGTCATTTCCTCCGCCAAAAATACTCACCGCCATAAAAATACCCTTTCTCCGCCGTTAGTTCCTTCCGGAAAGTCTCCACGATAGATTTTATATCCTCATTGGCAAAATATTTGATCCCTCTTCGTTTCCAATCATACAAAAATTCCAACCACTTCCAATCATCAGGTATGTCAGTATAATACAACAACTCAAAACCATGCTTTTCAAAAAGAGCAATTAGTTCTTTTTTTGGAATTTTGCTCACATGTCCACCACCCTCTGGATGAATCAGGTGATAAAATTTCTCAGTGAAATTATTTGGATCGGGAATCGCGATATGTGCAATCCCGTCTTTTTTTAATACTTTTTTAATTCCTGTTACCAATTTTTCGGGATTACTGACATGCTCCATCACATGATCAGCTACTACCAGATCAAAATATTCCATCCACCCCGGTTTGAATTTCGAAAATAATCCTGTGCCAACTTTATCCAGATCCATCGCGTCCAACGCTTCATATATAAAATTCGGATGCTCCACTTCCGGTTTGTTGTATTTATCAATCCCGACAATAATGGTCTCCGGTTTTGCATATGGATAAAAATGCGACCCTGCGGGGCCGGTCCCGATATCGAGGATTTTATCCGATTGTTTTACGATTTCAATTAGTTGCATGATTATCCTCTTTATAATTCGTCATCCCCGAAATGATGTTAGAGTAAAGAACATTAATTATCGTAAATCCAGTACATTAATCTAAAAAATATATTGCGATTCTGCTCTTACTTGTTGCTTATCGAATTCAATTCCTTAATTTTTATTTTGCTGTGATTTCTATTCTTTTTTCTATTCAACTTCTCCTTCAGCAAACCAATCTCCTGACTCATTTTTTTTGTTTTCTCAGTCAATTGCGAAATTACTACGGAATACTGAATCAAAATCAAAAATATGGCTATTATCAATATCAACAAAAAAGCCGCTGGTGGATAAACAATCCCAAGCATTATCGAAATTTTTTCCAGCAAACCACGCCATATCGATATAACTAAAAAAACAAGTCCAAAAAACAACCACAGTAAAGCATACTGCTCTCTTATCTTTCTTTTTCTCACCAATTCAAATACAAAACCAAAAAACAATATACTACCAATGATAGCAAAAATTTGAATTCTGTTCGTATTCACTTTGTCCAACAAATCAAACATTTTACTCCCTTGTAGATGTCATAAATATTGCTAACAACACTTTTATCATATAATAAAAAGAATATACACCAGTAATCGATGACTTTCCTTTTTCTCTCTTTTTCATGAGTACCGGTACTTCCAGTATTTTGAAATTCTTTTTACCTAGCATTATTACCGCCTCAGGTTCAGGATAATCAGATGGATAATTATCCGATAAAAATTTTATTGCTTTCAAGTTATAAGCACGGAATCCTGATGTGTTATCAGTAATATATTGTTTTATCAATAATGAATTTATAAAGGAAAAAATCTTTATTCCAATCCTGCGCAACACAGTAGATTTAAATCCTTCATCTTCTCGTAAGAATCTAGATCCAATTACAACATCTGCATTACCAGACTGTATTGAATCGATTAATATTTTCACCTCCTCAGCGTTGTGTTGTCCATCACCGTCAAACTGAAAAGCAATATCATAATTATTGTCTCGCGCAAATACAAAACCGGTTTGGACCGCACCCCCTATGCCAAGATTTATTGGCAAATCAACAATGTAGTCAGCGTATTTGTCTGCTATTTTATATGTCTTGTCTGTAGAACAGTCGTTTACAAGCAATACGTCTGCATTGTGGCAATGCTTCTTCAAATCGAGAATTACTTTACGGATATTATTTGATTCGTTATACGCCGGTACTATCGCTAGTATTTTGTCTTGTTTTCTCATTATTTATATACGCTGAAAAGCTATTTCCTTTATAAATTGGTTTTAGTAGAGTCAAAAATTCCTCTGTAAACAAACCATAGTTGTCAGTATTTGGTATCACTATATAATCAAATTCTTTTTTTTTAAAAATCAAATCTCTCAATTCTTCATTGAACAATCCCGAAGTGGCGATTTCTTCATAATTTTTCCAATGATACCAATACAAACTCTCAATTTTTGTATTAGCAAAATATAATGCAGGAGATTCCACCAATAATCCTTTGTTGTTATTTTCAAATATTTTATCAGCTTCTTCAAAAGATTTTTTAATATCCTGATAACTTACAAATTCCACGTCTTTTTGATAAAGATTTGTTATAGGATATGTAGGCATTACATTGGAAATACCTGTCATACACAAAAAATTTAGTAAAACCACCGGTGCCAAAATAAAAACAAATACTCCCTTCATATATTTATTGTCTAGAATTTCCTGAATCTTTGCAATTGTCATAGTTATCAAAGTTGCACCCAGAGGCATCAAAGCCACAAAGTATCTCATATACGGACCCGACACAAAAAACCACGTAGCTACACCAACCGCAAAAGTTAGTATCAGCAATACATTGGACAATCTTTTTTTGTCGATAATAATCACAGGAATAAACCATATTAAC
Organism: uncultured bacterium; assembly: GCA_938004065.1. GTDB lineage: Bacteria > Patescibacteriota > JAHJAL01 > JAHJAL01 > JAHJAL01 > CALKWM01. The sequence goes on along the minus strand of CALKWM010000038.1, from coordinate 42,077 downwards.
ATCACATAAGATATACCGAAACTATAAGCGTGATTTTCAATATAATCTTGCCCATTAAATGTGATGTCATATACAAAATCCGGAGGAAATGTATCCTTCTTCCATTGATCTCCTATGTTTTCACTCGTCAGATAGTCAGATTGAAAAACTTTATTCATATAGGGATAAAATGGATTGGCAGTAACAGCGTAATTTGTGCCCAATATTGGCAATACGATCATTATCGAAGCGATTATTCCGACCAACAGATGCTTGATATATTTTCTGTCTCTGATTAATATCAGACCGGTCAATACTGCGCTAGTCGGTATTAGAAAGAATACTGATTGTTGCTTGGTCAAGAATGCCAAACCAGCCAAGATAAAGTATAGTGTCAAGTATTTACCTTTTATCCTTTGTATCAACTTGTAAAAAACTATCAATATTACGACTAGTGAGAAAAAATTAAATGAATCAATAAAGCTAATATCTATTTGCCACAACACAAAAGGAGTGATTATCAGTAGCAAAATTCCGAGAATACTTCCATTTCCAAATTTGTTTCTCCAAAAATCAGCCAACACCAACCATCCGCAAGCAAACATCATCAGATTTATCAATCTGTCAGTCATCTCTCCACCCAACATATATCCCGACACATAAGAGTTCTGAGCAATAATACTTGTGTCCAATCCCACTACATATCTTGGATCAAAATCAAACACCCCCTGCAAATAGGTTTGTTTTGCGATAAACAAATGTTTAGCAATATCATCCCAATTGTAGTAGGAACTCAAGCTGTAAACAAGAAAATATATTATGAAAAAAAGCACAATTCGTATTTCCCAATTTGGCTTGAATTCTAAAATAACTGACTGTAATTTCTTTCCAAATTGAATTAAATGTTTCCTAAATAAAACAATCTCAAAGACAAAAATCAAATAATACACCCAGCTATAATTAATAGGAAAATGCATTATTCCCCAGACTAGATAAGCGTTGACCCCCATTCCCAAAAACTGCGCTAAAAATATCTGAAACAAACTGTTCTTTTTTTTGATCAAAAAATCCTTGATCCACATTCCCGTAGTATGATTTGCCAAAAACCATACAACCAAACCAATCAATCCAACCACTTCACCCTTTATCAATATTAAAATTGGAATCAGAAACAAGATAATATATTCCCTCTTCAATGCAAAAAAGACTGCCCACATTCCTCCCAGGACAATCATGCTGATTGTGCTTAGCATTAGCACGTTGATATTTGCTGCAGTCCATATTTTGTTTTGCCAACTCATCCAGTATCCAAATCCAAATACAAGCAATATCAATACATACAATATTGCAGAACCATATTTTCTAAGAATAGTCATCTTTAATTTTGACCTCAAATATTAGATAATATAAAAAGATATCAGACTTCACGCATGCAAGCATTTGTTTGCATATATATTAATTATAAACATGATTCATTAAATACATGAAAATTAATGCTGGAATCATCGGATTTGGTAAAATGGGAATGCTTCACGGAGCATTAATAAATGCCCATGAAAAATGTAATTTGATTGCAGTAGCTGACAAGTCTTCCTTCATGGTCAAAGCATATCATTCTGTAATGCCTGATATACAATTTTACACATCTGAGGATGATTTACTGCAAAATTCCGATGTTAACGCACTCATTATTTCCACCCCCACATTTTGCCATGTGCCAATAGCTCTTAAAGCCGCCAAAAAGAATATCCATCTGTTCATCGAAAAACCATTAAGTACAAATCTACTTGACGCCAAAAAACTTTACGATACCACCAAAGATTTATCCGCAATCAATCTAGTGGCTTTTTGTATGCGTTATGTTCCAACTTTTATTAAAGGCAGGCAAATATTACAAGAAAAAATAATTGGAGAAATTGAAACTGTTAAATCATTTATGCACATCTGTGACGTCCTTTCTCCCCAAAAAGGTTGGCGATTTCAAAAATCCATTGCTGGCGGGGGAGTTCTGCTTGATTTCTCAGTCCATATGCTTGATTTGCTCACATGGTATTTTGGCAAGGTAGATTCTGTGAAAGGCAAGACAGCTCAATTGTATTCATTAGATGTAGAAGACGAAGTCAATGTTGATATAAATTTCAAAAACAATATCAAAGCTAATCTATATTCTTCTTGGAGCAAACCCGAACACCGCAAATCATATGCCAAGATGATTATCACTGGTTCTAAAGGTACTATGACAGTCACCGATCAAACCATTCACATAGAGAAAAATGGAAAAATGATCAAGGAAATTTATTATCCCGAGCTTTATTCCGGATACAATATAGATATCGGTGGCCCCAATTATAGTTCTCAAATGAATGATTTTGTAGACAGCATTCTCAATCAAAAACAACCCGGTACAAATATCAAGACCGCTCTCTATGTGCAATATCTCATTGATTGTATTTACAGATCTTCGTCAAACAATCAATTAATAAAAATCAATGAATCAGAAATTTATTAATACAGCTGATATCGACCCAATTATTCTTGGAGACAATCAATTCTTCGGTGTTAATCATATGTCTCAGGAAAAAGGAAAAATCAGCGAAAAAAAATTCAAAGATATGTCGGAAATTAAAAAAATCATCCATTATGCTATGGATAAAGGAGTAAATGGTATCGTATTTTCCACACATCCTCGAATCTATGAAATTACAGATATGATTCGCGGTGATTCTGCACTTAAAAAAAATCTCAATATCTATGTCAACCTTCCTTATATTGTCAAGTATGTTCGCATGGCCAGTGAAATGGGTATGTATGAATCGATTAAAACCGTTTTTAAAGGACAAAGTTTTTTAAAATCCACAGAGTATTTTGCCAAAAGTGCATATGCTGTTGCTACCAATAACTATCTTTCCATTACCAATCGGCTTGTCGATGCCGAGCTCAACCCATTCTTTGATCTCAATCTCAAAGCAGTCTTTCTTCACAATGCACTTAGTGATTTGGCGCTAGGGTATCAGATGACCAATGTTATCCGTAGTTACTATGACTATATCCAAAAAAAATATGGAGTTATTCCTGCATTTTGCACTCTCAACTACCCCAAGTTTTGCCAGCTTCTTAAAAAATCGGGAATAAAAAACACCATTGTCATGGCATCTTTCAACAAACGCGGGTTTCTTATGAATCCCAGTCGAAAAGCTTGCGAAAAAGCGCTCACGAAAAACAATTACAAAGTTTTAGCCATGGCCACCTTGGCATCTGGCTCTATCGATCCCCATGAAGCTTACGATTATCTTTTCTCACTACCCAAAATCAAAAATATCGTCATTGGTCTTTCCTCTCAAAAACATGCCAATGAAACTTTTGCAATTATCAATAAATATCTCAAAAAATGAGCATTCTCAAATTATTAATTCCAATTTTACTAGCGACATTGCTCAATGCCGCCGCCAATACTTTCTGGAAGTTGGAGCTTGCCACCAACCCTTTTACATTCCAAAACCCCGGAAACATTATTTCACTTTTCTTGTCATTCAAAATCATACTAGGAATAATATTTTACGGCATATCTATGATTCTGTTCTTTTATCTTTTATCCCACTACCAACTTTCCTTGGTTATCCCTCTAACAGCTTTGACATATATTTTCAATTTTTTGGCTGCATATATGGTTATTCACGAGAATATCAGCTGGTCGCATTTATTGGGAACATTTTTGATAATTATTGGCATATTTATCATCGCCGGTTTTAATCAAGAAACTATTTAAATGATTATCCAACCAAAAGAATATCAGGAGATAGACTTTGACTCTCCCGAGACTACCTTGCAAGCGGTAGAAATTATGAGAAACAAGAAATGTCTAAACGACGTTTACTCAGAAATTTATCATCATATGATGTCGCTAAATAAAAAATTTCTCGATGATGGTGATAAAATACTCGAACTTGGTTCAGGTGGAGGTTTCTTAAAAGATTTGTATCCTGATATTATTACCTCAGACGTCAAAGAAGTGGAAAATGTCGATCATATCATTGATGCCCAAAATATTCCCTTTGATAACAATTCTCTCAATTCAATATTCGCCGTGCATGTCCTACACCACATTCCCGATGTCACCAAATTTTTTCATGAAGCAGACAGAGTATTAATCTCGGGTGGGGGATTGGTTATGGTAGAGCCATACTGGAGTCCGCTTGCCAAATATCTATACAAAAATATCCATCCCGAGCCGTTCGACGAATACGCATCTGTGTGGCAACTAGAAAAGTCCGGTCCTATGTCCGGTAGTAATCAAGCCCTGAGTTATTTACTTCTCAAAAGAGACAAAGAAAAATTTCAGAAATTATTCCCTCAATTTAAACTGGTCTATCATAAACCATTTGGATTTATCCGCTATATTGCTACAGGTGGAATCTGGCTTGATCAAAAACTTCCCAACTTTGCCTTTCCTGCTCTCAAAGCTTTCGAATACATTATCAGTCCCATTATGACGCTAGTTGGCCTTCATCATTATTTTGTATTGAAAAAGATCAAATGAAACAAAACCTCGAAATAATCCGCCAACTCACTTACACCGACTTCAAACTCCGCTACTCGGGGTCGGTCTTGGGATATCTCTGGTCGTTTTTGAAGCCACTAGGATTGTTTTTGGTTCTCTATATAGTATTCGCCCAAATGCTCCGTTTTGGCGATTCCGTTCCCAATTTTCCGATGTATTTGCTCATCGGTATAGTCTTGTGGAATTTTTTTGTCGAAGTTACCACCAATGGGCTACATTCAATCGTCCAACGTTCCTCCTTGATCAAAAAAATCTATTTTCCTAGGATAATTATTGTACTAGTCTCATCTTTCAGCGCTTTGATAAATTTATCTTTCAATGTTATGGTTCTGATTATTCTCATGATAATTTTCAAGATCGATGTTTTTCACCTGAAAACTTTATTGGCTCCACTTTATATCATTGAACTATGGGTTTTGGGATTCTCACTAGCACTAATCTTGTCTAGTTTGTATGTCCGCTATCGTGACATATCGTATATCTGGGAATTATTTCTGCAAATATTTTTTTACGCCACTCCCATCATTTACCCTTTTAGTATGATTACCTCACCATATGATAAATATCTGATGATTAACCCAATCGCCCAAATTATCACCGACTTTCGCCTGATATTTATTACGTTTGATTATCCGACTCTCCCATATTATCCCTGGCTTCATCTTTTTGGAATTTTTCTTATATTAATTTTAGGACTAGTTATTTTTCAACGCTCCCAACGTTCCTTCGCCGAGCAACTGTAGCTTTCATGCCCCAACAAAGATCTCTCGGGTCCGAAAGAAATTTACTATTGTTGTCATCCCGGAAATCTAAGCGAAGCGCTAGATTATCCGGGATCCATTTCCTTAATTTCTATTATGTTGCGATTATTATCTTCTTTTCGATTTATATTTTTTCATTAGTAATTTGTAATTAGTCATTAGTAATTCTTTTCAAATGCGCGCCATCAAAATAAAAAACCTATCCAAGTCCTTCATGATCAATTCCGTCTCTTCCCGGTCACTAAAATACACATTACTCAATGTGTTTGGTGGCACTCGTCAAAAACTAACAGTTCTGGACGACATTAGTTTTGACATCAAAAAAGGAGAGTTTATCGGAATTATCGGCCAAAACGGTTGTGGCAAAAGCACCTTGCTCAAAATTCTCGCCGGCATCATAGAGCCCGATACTGGGAAAATTGAAATAAACGGCAAAGTCAGCCCATTTCTTGAGCTCGGTGTCGGTTTTCAAGAAGAACTTTCCGCCTTGGACAACATCTATCTCTACGGCTCACTTCTCGGCATGACCAAGTCTCAAATAGATGAAAAACTCAATGACATTATATCTTTCTCTGAATTAGAAAAATTCATCAATACCCCATTAAAGCATTTTTCTTCCGGCATGTATGTTAGATTGGCATTTTCCGTCGCCATCCACGCCGATTTCGATAATCTCTTATTGGATGAAGTATTGGCTGTTGGGGATGTTAGTTTTCAACAAAAATGTTTTCAAAAATTTGAAGAGATTAAAGAAAAGGGAAAAACAATTGTGTTTGTTTCACACAATCTCAAACAGATTGTGAATTTTTCTGACAAAGTCATATGGATGGAGTCAGGAAAAATTAAGAGTTTTGATAATGCCAAAAAAATTGTAAACCGATACATTCAGTCTCATGTGTTTTCTACAATCAGAAAAATTGAAAATTCTAAGGTCTCGATCCGTAGTGTAAATTGTGATAAAAATATTTATAAAACCAAGGAAGATATAAAAATTACAATCAAATATCAGGCTATGGATGTTTCGAAATCAATAAATTTTGGGTTGGGCATATATTCGGACAATTTAAATGAGTATATTTTTGGATTCAATACTTCGCATGACAAAATAAAAATCAAACCTTTTAAAAACGGAACAATAGAAACAATATTACGAAAACAAAGTTTACTTCCGGGCAATTATTACATAAATGTAGTATGTTTTAATAAAGATGAAATCAAATTTCTGGATTTTGTTGGACAAGCGTTCAAATTTGAAATTATTGGAAATCAAAAATATCGAGGTCTTGTCGAAATTAATCATTCTTGGATTGTCAAATAATCTAAATAATAACTCTATTATTTATTATCGGCACCTCATAATCTTTGCCGGTAATTTTCTTATACTCCTCTAAGTATTTTATAAAATTTTCAATCGACTTTTCCTCTCCTGACACATTCGACATTATCCCTCCATGTATCTGATGAAAACTTCCTTCATCTCTCAATAGTACCAGTTGAACGTCATTCAGTTCTAGTAATCTTTTAAAAAAATCCAAATTTACCAACCCACCTCCTGGAGAGTTAAATCTGGCATCCATCCCACCGATTTTTTCGAAAGTACTTTTTTTGATAAACATACAATTAGACTCGGCAATAGAACCATCCATACCTTCAGGATTAGAACCGGCCAGCACCGACACCTCAAATAATTTGTTTGGATTATTTTTCCAATCGATTTCTTCAAGTATTTTATCTTCCACGTTTTGACAATAACCATTTTGAATGGATTTTGACTGCAAATCCGGTCCCAAATGATACCCAAGTACTGCTACGATTGGATTGTTCCATTTCTCAAAGACATTCTCTGTTTTTCTAATAACAGCATCTGATATTATTCTCGCACCATCTATCACAATCCCAATAATATCACCTGTGACCTTGCTAGCCCCAAAATTCACAGCGCTAGCGGGAGAAGCAGAAGCATTCTCCAAATAATAATATTTGAAATTATCTCCAAAACTCAGGATAAAATCATCTGATAATCTTTCATCAGAACCATTGTCCACCACAATTATTTCATAACCATTTTTAGCTTCTTTCTGATATAATTTAGACAGCGAGTAGAATGTCCTTTCTACCTCTCTTTTCATATTATAGATAATCACTACTACAGATATCATATTTTTGAGTTATTTTTAGAAAACATTAATAATGTCCAAATTTGTCTGTCCAATTTGTCATCATAATTTGTCCGTCGATACCTGTAATCGATGTTCCAAAACTTTTTTGCAACAAAACAACATCATTGATTTCCGTACCAAGTCAATTATAGAATACTCAGACACTCCGATACTAGAAAAAATAATCAAAGAGTCAAAGCAAAAACCATGGCTCGAGGTAGTCCAAAAATACACGGCCGACAATCCTTGGCTCAATCATATTATCACCTCACAAAACAGAGCTGATTTTTTATATCTACTTGATCTCGAAGACAAGATTTGTCTGGATATCGGCTGTGGTTGGGGACAAATCACCGAACCACTTTCTAGTATGTGTCAAAAGGTCTACGCAACTGATGCCAATCCAATCAAAGTGGATTTTGTAAAAACCAGATGCATTCAAGCCAAACATGAGAAAAATGAATATTTTGTTTCCCACACCACTAAATTGCCACTTGTAGACGATACAATCGACTTCGTTTTTTTGGTAGGTGTTTTGGAGTGGATACCGGAAGGATTTGCCAGTGGTGATCCCAGAGACATCCAGTTACAAGCTTTGCAAGAAATCAGAAGAGTGCTTAAAAAAGAAGGGCAGTTAGTAATCGGAATCGAAAATTCTCATGGACTCAAGTATTTTGCCGGAGCTCCTGACGATCATGCCGGATTACCACAGATATCATATCAAGATAGAGCAACGGCCAATTCAATGATGCAAGAAAAACACAAAAAAGACTATCGAACATACACCTATGATATGAATGGTTATCAACAACTTCTCAAAGAAGCCGGTTTTTATACCCAAAAAACCAAATATTATTATCCGGTCAAATCGTACAAAGACAATCAAGCAATAATCGAAATCGACAATATTGAAAATCTGCAATATCTATACGAAAAAGTATTACCAATAAATATTTTCAATGACTACGAAAAAACCGCAGTCAAACAGGAATTGGAATTACTGGAAAAAAGTAATTCCGAAGAGTTACAAGGTAAAGTTTCTTCATACTTCATTATTTCAGAAAAATAATCATGATCTACAAGATAAAACAATATATTTTAGAAAACAAAATAAGATTCAATCTTGAGTCAGATGATATATCTTTTATTCAGATCAACTCCAATCCCAACAAAATTTTAGATTACTCGAAAATAATTGTACTCTGGTTTATCCAAGGAACAAAAAACCCTTTTCTAATTACCAAGATTGCCAAAAACGAAGATTCTGGCAGAGTTATTAGATTTGAAGACGATGTAAAAAAAATATATTCCTCAAAATTTCCAAATATTCCTGTTACGGTAGACAAATATACTTTCAGCAACCATCTAGTCTATTTCGAAAAACCGGCATCAGGTATCTCGTGGCAAAAGATTATCGAAAAATGCAAATCTGACAATATTGAAAAAATCACAAACAAACTGTTTTTTGACTGGTTAGATTTGTTTAACACTTTTCAAGATATTCATATTTCGACTGCATCTCCTTTTCAAATAGATTCCACGAAAGAAATGACTTTTTTTGAATCAAAATATCTTATACTTCGAGATAAAAATTCACAAAACTGCGATCTAATCGCTCAAAATATTTTCTACAACAATGACTCCAATTGGATAATTGATTGGGAATTAGTCACTACCACTAACAAAATTATCCCTACTTTGAGGTTTTTCCACAATTTTTTTCAGCAACTTCTTTCTCTAGAAAACACGATACCATCGGATAGTCCAAGCAAATTTAGGGAATTAATATTCAAAAAAGACTTCTGGTTTCATAAGCTATGCAAAAATACAATATCAAAAATTATTTTACATGAAATATCAGATGAAGAATGGATCGATTATTGGAAATATTTTTATATGTGGGAGCTTGAGCTTCAGAAAAAAATCTCAATTTCAAAATCTGCAAATCATATTTTGGATTTAAAAAACCGACTTTCTGTTCTCAATGAAGATATTTTTGCAAAAGACCAGAAAATAATCCAACTTGAAGCAAAGTTAAAGAATTTGGTTGATAAAGAAAATGAAAATTCGTTATTAAAATCCCGCCTCCAAGAATTAGAATCCTCCACCTCCTGGAAACTAACCCAACCTCTTCGATCAGGTATGGATTTTATCAAAAAATCAACCATCAATACCCGCATCCAGACCAAGCGACAACTCGACAAACTCGCTCCATACATTCCGCAACCCATAAAAAATACTATCAAACCCGTCTATCACCGCTTGTTTTCGGGCATTCCCAACAATAGCGTCTTGCAACTCACTCTCGACAAAGTTGATCCTGACCTGATTGATGATACTCTGCATCGCGAGACTATGCTCGATATTTTTGTTTTTCCTGTTATCGATTGGCATGGTCGCTATCAAAGACCGCAACAGATTATTTCCCGACTGGCCAAGAGGGGACACCGAGTGTTTTATTTTTCCCCAACTTTCAACCGGACCGATTCTACTGATTTGGAAAAATCTATCAAGATTGGCAATATTTGTGAAAATATTTACCAAATTCAGTTGCCAAGTACCCAGGATATTAATATCTATCAAGACACTCTTGCTCCAGATCAAGTCAATATTCTGCAAAAGTCTATCAGTATCATCAAAGACAAATTTAAAATAGGTCATAGTGTTTCCATTGTTCATCAACCATTTTGGTTTTCTTTGGTTAAAACAATTAGTCGCAACAAAATTGTCTATGACTGCATGGATGATCATTCCGGTTTTTCCACCAATACTACCAAACAATCAGATCTGGAAAATGATTTATTATCATCGTCAGATTGTGTGATCACAACATCTGTATCTCTACACCAAAAAGCCCATGAATACAATCAAAACACGGCATTGATACGAAATGGGAGTGATATCAAGCACTTTGCCAATCTACCTTCATGTCAAGAGTCATTAATCAAAAAACCGATCATTGGCTATTATGGTGCCATATCTGATTGGTTTGATTGTGAATTAGTGGCCCGCTGTGCCAAACATTATCCAAATTACAGTTTTGTCTTGATCGGCAACACCTATGGTGCGGATTTACGACCAATCGAAAATCTGCCCAATGTTCATCTCTTGGGCGAAAAAAAATATGAAGAATTACCCAATTTACTTTCTTGTTTTGATGTTTGTCTGATCCCGTTCAAAATCAATAATCTTACTTTGGCCACCAATCCGGTTAAATTCTACGAATACATTTCTTCCGGGAAAGCGGTTGTAACAGTCGAACTTCCGGAACTAAAAGATCACCAAGACATTTGTTATTTTTCCAAATCTCAGCAAGAGTTTATCGACAATATTCAAAAAGCTCTGGATGAAAATGACAATGAAATCATATCCAAGCGCAAGGCCGTTGCTCTGGCCAATTCCTGGAAATCACGAGTCGATGATTTTGAGAAAAAAATTTACCAACTATATCCTTCGGTTAGTATTGTCATAGTTACTTTTGGTAATCTCGAGTACACCAAAAATTGTCTGGAAAGTATTTTCAAATACTCTCGCTACCCCAATTATGAATTAATAATTATCGACAATAATTCATCAGATAGTACCCCGGCTTATTTACAGGAAATTTCAGACATTTTTCCCAATATCAAAATTATCTTGAATCAGGATAACAAGGGATTTGCCAAAGCCAACAATCAAGGCATCAAAATTGCCGAAGGTGAATATATAATTTTATTAAACAACGACACCATCGTTACCAATGACTGGATTTGGGGTATGGTTTATCACATGGAAACCAATCCCGACATCGGGCTTTTGGGACCGGTAACCAACTCAATCGGCAATGAACAAAAAATTGATGTCGATTATCGAGATATTGAAGGCATGCAACAATTTGCCTGGAAATATACTCGCAAAAATCAGGACATAATAAATGAAAACAAAATGTTAGCATTGTTTTGCACAATTGCCCGCAAATCAGACTTGGAAAAAGTCGGATTGTTAAGTGAAGAGTACGAAGTTGGTATGTTTGAAGATGATGACCTCTCCCATAAATTTAAACAAATTGACAAAAAGATTGTAATGACCGATGATGTGTTTGTCCATCATATTGGTCGTGCCAGTTTCGCCAAATTGGACGATCAAAAATATATGCAGATCTTTAACAAAAACAAAGCGATCTTCGAAGATAAATGGGGTCCGTGGATCCCGCACCAGCCCAGAAAAAAGAAAGGATGATACACTTGGCAAAAATATTACCGGCTAAACTACTAGGCATAAAAGTCGTAAAAGGAAACTTCAATTTAGTCCAAGGTACAAAAAAAGGACAAAAATCAAATCGAAGTTTCAAAAACTTGGGACATGGATTGGGTGGTTTTTCACAGCCCGCCCAAATTCACCTCTATGCGACGGTTACCAATGATCGAGGCGATGAGGAATTTGAGATCATGGTCAAAAAAGATTTTCGATCTCATTTCCGGAGATTTTCACAAAAAATCTTGGATTTGATTGAACAAGAAGTTCCCATAAATTTTCAGGTTGAAGTCAGACAAAATAACAGGGGGGATTATTATTATGCCGTTGCTCCCGACGATTTCACCGCCTGGACAGATCGCATCAAACAAAAACTATAAGCAAAAAAAGAAGCCAATTTTTTTCATGGCTTCTTTTTGATATTTTTTTGTCTCCATTTTTCAATCTCGGCGTGATTGCCGGACATTAGCACCTCCGGCACTTTCCACCCTTTGTATTCCGCCGGTTTTGTATAATGCGGATATTCTAGATACAAATCTTGTCTATATTCCCCTCCTGCCCCGGGGTCCCCAGAAATTGTGAAACAATTTTTGGGGTGGACCAGTGGAAGGGTAGAAAGGTCGCAGACCGATTCGGGGTGGTGGTAGTTCCCCCCTGTTCGAGTAGGAGCAGCTCGCCGAAGCTCCCTTTTTATGAGCGAAGGCGTGGCGGTGTGGTGGGGGGATCCATCACTTTTCTCCTTCTTTTTACACCCCTCCTTTTCAAGGAGGGGCTCCCGCCGATGAGGCGTGGCGGGGTGGTTATCAGGTACCACCGAAAAACTCTCATTCATATGTGACTCTTCTTTGATCACCCCCGGCACCAGTCGAGCTACCGCATCTACTACCGCCATCGCCGGAATCTCTCCACCGGTCAGGACAAAATCTCCGATCGATAATTCCTCGTCCACCAAATTTTCATGAATTCTTTGATCAAATCCTTCGTAATGCCCGCAGATCAAAACGATTTGGTCCAATTTCGCCATCTCCCTCGCCTTTTTCTGATCAAATGTCCTTCCCTGCGGTGTCATTAATATCCGTTGTAGGGACAGGTTTGTAACCTGTCCTTTTTGATTTTTGATTTTTGATTTTTGAATTATGTCTGTCAGGCATCGGTCCATCACCTCCACCTTGATCACCATCCCCGCGCCTCCGCCATAAGGCGTGTCATCAACGGTTTTGTGTTTATCGACTGCCCAGTCCCTGAGATTATGCAAATTTATCTCTATCAAGCCCTTTTCCCTGGCACGTCCGATAATACTGGCCTCAAATACACCAGCAAACATCTCGGGAAATAGGGTAATAATGTCTATTTTCATTTAATTATACTTAGCAAATGTCAAACTAATTATGTCATCCTGAACTTGCAAGCCACCATGGGCGGAAATTATCAAATTTGATCAAAATTAAAGAAAAAGTGTCATCCTGAACCTGAAAGCCCGAAGGGCGCTTCAAGCAATTCAGGATCTCTTAATATATATTTAATTACTAAGTTAGATAATATAATTATGAAAAATATTTATTATGTCTACATTTTAACAAACAAAAAACGAGCTAGTTTGTATATTGGCGTTACAAGTGTTTTAAAGGGTCGAGTATGGGAACATAAGAACAAAATCATCAGAGGATTCACATCAAAATATAATATTGATAAAATAGTGTACTATGAAATATTTGAGGATATCAATGAAGCAATATACAGAGAAAAAAAGTTAAAAGATTGGAAAAGAAGTTGGAAAATAAAATTGATAGAAAAAGAAAATCCGAATTGGAATGATTTGTATAATGATATTCAATTCTGGTAATTGGAGGGATCCTGAATCACTCGAAGCGGTCCGAAGACGGACCTTTCGGGTTCAGGATGACAAATTTACTCGCAATTTGACATTGTTAGTATAATAGTTTCTTAATATTATTGATATCTAACACTTTGTATTCTCCCTTCTTCAACCCTCCCAATTTTAACCTGCCTATTCTGATTCTTTTGAGCGATATAACCTTCAATCCGACATTGTGGCACATCCGGCGAATCTGCCGATTTTTACCCTCTTTGATGATGATATTGAACTTTACTTTACTCCGATCTTCACTGACCGCAAACACTTTGGCCTCACGTGTCAGATATCCGTCAATTAACACTCCTTTTTGCAACTTTTTGACCGCTTCCATCAATCTCAAATCATCAAATCGAGGCCGGCACACAACCATATATTCCTTTTCCACATGACTGGAAGGATGGGTTAATTGATTGGTCAACTCACCGTCATTGGTAATCAAAATCAATCCTTCCGATTCCTTGTCCAACCTGCCGACAGGGTAAACGGGCGGGTTTTGGGGAACCAAATCCACTACCATCTTGGGAGCGTTAATATCTCTCCTGGTTGAAACATAACCAACCGGTTTATTTAAAACATAATATACTTTTTCATCAAGTCGCACGATTCGATTTTTAAATCGCACTTCATCCACTTCCGGATCAATTATTACACCCATTTCCGCCACTTTTCGTCCGTTGACCCTTACCCGTCCCTCCCAGATATGCTCCTCGCATTCCCTTCTGGAACCGACACCGCTCTCCGCTAGAAATTTTTGCAAACGCATCTTCGACATAATGTAATAATTTGTTATAAAAATATCATATCAATTATAAATAATAATCAGTGAATTGCAAATCGTCTCTGTATTAAACATATCAAACCTAGCAAATATCAAACTTAACAAACCATAATTAAATTTATGTATATGTTTGATAAGTTTGATATGTTTGGAATTTGATAGGTTTCGTTTACCTGACTATTGACTTATTATTCCAGATTTGCTACACTAATACGATATTGGAAAAAGAAACCCAATATCCAAAAACAAAAAATGTTGGGTTAAGCCCAATGCACCTTATGAACAAGAATACTTGAAAGAGAACAAAAACGAAAAAATTTTCGCCTCAAAAGGTAGGGCCAAAACAAAAACAAAAACAAAATTATCCTTTTTCAAGTATTCTTTGTACCTTTTTAAAATGCTTATCAAAAATTAATATAAAAAAAAATGTGTAAGATCATCTTCTAAAAATTAGCTAACAAACACAAAAATAAAAACCCAACCTAGGAATAGGTGAGGGATTTTGAAACTATTTTCCGCCTAAATTATACTATAAACACCTTTACAAAATTAAATAAGGTGTTTCTTTTTTGTCATCCTGAACCCGAAAGCGAGTCATCGAGCGTTCGAGCGATTCAGGATCTTTTTATACTTATTTATTGTTTGCTATGTTTGATATTTGATAAGTTTGATATGTTTTTCTCATACTCCGCCACCACTTCTTTATCATATTTCCCCGCCGCTTCCCACGCCAAATCAAATATCATTTTCATAGTATTCACATAGTTTACATCATCAAAATAAATTGTATTTACTTCATTTTCAATATCCTCACTGATTACCAGTACCAAGTCGTCGAAAATAAATATCTCACTTTGAAAATTAAAGGTCTTTTCCGGCAAAAATCTAGACTCGCGAAGTTGTTTTAAGTCTTTATCTCGAACAAGAAATTTGTTTTTCGTAATAGGGCTAATTCCTTTCAAAAAAACATTGTTTGTTATTCGATTATTTATGGTTTTTTCAAAAGATTTGTCGAAATGTTTTAAATTATACTCTTTCGGTTTTGTGCCAAAAACTCTTACGGTTGAATTTTTGTGACCGATGTACACATCTCGCATCGTATTGGTCAAAGACTTAAATCCTTTTAGCATTTTCAGATTCATTTTCCCTTTTTTTGTTGACTGAACGATATCCGGTATAGCTTTTTCAAATATCGTTATGTCTTTTTTGAGCTCGGTAATTTTATATTCTACGATTTTTTTCAATTGTTCAGGGGAAATAGCTTCATAAACTGTCTTCTCATTAAGCTTTTTAGAAAAAACGATATCATTCTTAATCAATAAATCGATACAATAATAAACCGTACTCCTGGAAAGGCCGGTCTGTTTTTGTAAGTCGCTGATATTGGGATTGCACAATTTCAAAATTGCTAAATACACTTTAGCTTCCCGCTCTGTCATCCCGAGATTTAAAAATATTTTGTTAATCATGTGATAATAATTTTTTTAAAAAAGGAGTCTAACTTTTTTAATATGTGGTTAAACTCCATTTTTTTTTCCTTTACCAGCCAAGTCCACCTGAACCTGGCAGATCTTTTTTTTGATCAAAAAAATAATTCTTCATTTTTTCCAGTTGATCTTATGGATATGTTTTTTGAAAAATAATCCATTTCAAAAATTACATTATCCGAAAATCAACTTTTTTCACCTCCTGACAAATTTTTTTTATCCCCATCAAAAAAGAGTAAGTTATTTTTTTCTCATTTTTTGCTGGGGACGATCGTTCACAACAGCATTATAAATCAAAAATATCAAAAAGTCAAGGTTTAAATGTTATAAAATACCATCCTAACCATAAAATAATCTATGAAAACGTAGTTTTTTAGCAAAAAAAATCCACCATATCATATGGTGGTGGTAGTAGCGTTATTCAATTGTTTTGAAAAATTAATTTTACCAAAACATTTTGACAACACTCCTTTCTTTGTATTGGATAACTTTTTCCCTGAAAACTGAGAAAAGTTATCCTTTGATGGCCTTTTTGCATCCTTTTTTTGGCCACCGATTTTTCTAAAATCACGTCGCTCGTGCCGTCTTTCCCAACTGGCGACGTATTTTTTGTTCACCGGCGATATTTTTCTGACCGGTTTGTGATTTCTTGTTTTAAACAATTCACTCACAAAATCGATCAATCTCCTGGTGAATAAACTGATCCAACATTCTAGTGTATAGAAGGTAAATTCTATCACTATATTTCACATCCTTTCTTTTTTGAATTTTTTAATTTTCGATAGATTATTTGTATCGAAAAAATTGGTGAATGTCAATAGTCATATTTATCACTATTTATCATTATTCTTTGGTTTATCACAAAAAAAATACCCCAACTTTTTTTAAAAAAAGTTGGGGAGACTGATTGTAAGATAAACTTTTATGTTTTTTTATATTCAATATATTAATTCTGGCACGAATCGATCAGATTTTCAAACAAACATACGACCGTCATCGGGCCCACTCCACCCGGCACCGGCGAGATCATGCCGGCTACATCCTTTACCGCCTCGAAATCCACATCGCCGACCATTCCGGTATCTGTTTCCTGGCTGATACCGACATCAACAACTATTGCTCCCGATTTGACATGCTTTACAGTGATCAATTTTGGCACTCCCACGGCGGATATCAAGATATCCGCTTCCCTGGTAACACTTTTCAAATCATCTGTCTTGCTGTGGCATATTGTAACGGTGGCGTTCCGGTTTAAAAGCATCAAAGCAACGGTCTTGCCAACCAGTCGGCTCCGGCCGACCACCACCACTCTGGCACCGGCAATTGGAATCTCGTATTTGTCCAATATCGAAACTATTCCTTTTGGCGTGGCCGGTTTCAAACCTGACAAATCACCATTTAAAATTTTGATCTGATTGGCGTCCGTCAATCCATCCACATCTTTTTTTTCGTCAATCATGTTGATTATCCGATTTTTATCCCAGCCATCGGGTAGGGGAAGTTGGACAATTATCCCTTTTACTTCTTCGTCACTATTGAACTTTGTTATCAATTCACACAGCTTTTCTTCTCCTGCGGATTCATCCAATTTCTCCACCCGGCAAATCGCCCCGATCTCTTCGGCTTTTTTCTGTTTCATACGCACATAAACATTTGAAGCGGGATTATTCCCCACTTGAAATATTATTAGTTTGGGCACTATACCGTTTTGTCTTAATTTAACGACTTCATTTTTCAGTCGTTCTGTAACTTCCCCCGCCAATTTTTTCCCGTCCAATATTTTCATGTATTAATCCTTGGTGTCATCCTGAACCCGAAAGCGAATTTTTATGAGCACATCGAGCAATTCAGGATCTCTTAATATTAAATTATTCTCTAAATTGAAAAAATCAGATTATGAAAAATGATTATTATGTTTATATTCTAGCAAATAGAGCAAAAGGGATTTTGTATATTGGAGTCAAAAATTATTTAAAGGGTAGAGTTTGGGCACATAAAAATAGGATTATAAAATGTTTTGCATCCAAATACAATATTGATCAACTCGTTTATTTTGAGATGTTTGATGATATTGACGATGCCATTGGAAAAGAAAAAATACTAAAAAGACTGGAATATATCCTGAAAAGTCAAACTAATAGAGAGAAATAATTCTTCTTGGAACGATTTGTATTGCCAAGTTTCTAAGTGATGAGTTGCAAGATCCTGAATAGCTCGATATCCGCTCTGAGCGGATTCGGGTTCAGGATGACAAAATTACTCTTCCCGAAAATATTCATTTACCAATTTCAATGCAATCGGTACGGCCACACTGGAACCTTCTCCGCCACCTTCAACCATTACCGTTACTGCGATTTGAGGATTGTCCACCGGAGCATAACATGTAAACCAAGCGTGTTCTTTGGTATTATTTTCATACTGTGCGGTACCGGTTTTGCCGGCTACACTAACTATAGCATTTTTCATAATACCGGCTGTACCGGTATTTACCACCGCCTCCAGTCCTTGTCTGATAATACCAATAACTTCCGGTAAGGCAATGTCTTGTTTGATAATTTCCGGTTTTATCCTGTTAATCACATTGCCCGTGCTATCAATGACTTCGTTTACGATATGCGGTCGATATATTTTGCCACCATTAGCGATAGCTGCAGTATAAGCATTGACTTGCAACGGTGTTGCTTGGATTGAACCCTGGCCGATAATAGTATTATAATCATCTCCCAGATACCAGTCTTCACCGAAGGTTTTGTATTTCCACTCCGGTGTTGGGATAAATCCGGGCCGCTCTCCCTCAATGTCGATTCCCAGTGTCTTGGATATCATAAATCTTTCACTGTATTCTTTAATTCGTTCGATTCCCAATCCTTCGATATCTTCCCAACCACCACCATATACATAGAAATAAATATCGGAAGATTTTTCCAAAGCCCCGATGATATTGACCGAACCTAAACCGGAACGGTCCCAGCTATAAAAATAGTATATGATATTCGGATCATATTTATTTACTACCCTGATCGTACCCTGGTCGTTAACATAATCATAGATGTCGGCCAATCCCTCCGACAAAATCCCGGTCGCCGATACGATCTTGAATGTCGACCCCGGAGGGTATTCACCGGTAATCGGCCGGTTGAACAATGGTAATTTGTCATTATTGAGTAAATTTGCGTATTCTTCCTCGGTTAATCCGGCTGACATTTTTTCCGACGAATAAGCTGGCGCACTGACCAAGGCAATAATCTCGCCCGTATTTGGGTTGGACACCACTACCGATCCACCGGTTGTATTGCCTCGACCAATCTGTGAGGAGATTTCTTCAAAAGCGAGTTTTTGTAAATCCATATCGAGAGCGGTTACAATGTTGTTCCCAGACACTCCTTCTCTGGGCGTAAGTACATTGATAGTTTCTCCTGAAGCATCGACGATGCGATATTCAGCTCCATTTGTGCCTTTTAGTTCCCGTTCATAATACGACTCCAAACCGGCCCGGCCAACCTGATCAATTGGTTGGTATTCAGCGTCTGCAAGTAATTCATTTTCTGAGACCTGACCGGTATATCCCAAGACATGCGCACATTGTTCATCACAATAATATTTTCTGGAAGAAATATTCTCTACTTCAAAACCGGGTAATTGTTTTGTTTTTAGGATTAATGCTTTTTCTCGTTCCAAATCCTTAACCACTTTTACTTCATTCCAATTATTTATACCTTTCTCTTCTACAATTGCCCGTATTTCACTGGAATCTTTGCCCAATATTTGTGATATTTGTAGATAACAATCATAGCGTTTCTCGACGTCTTGACTCATGTGGGCAGGTATAACAGTCAAGTCATAACGTGATTTATTGCCGGCCAAAATATTGCGGTTACGATCATATATCACCCCACGCGGCGCATATACCGTTTCTACATGCAGTATATTGCCTTCGGCTTTTTCCAAACTTTCCTTGCCTTGTACTATCTGCAACTGCCACAGTCGACCCGCCAAAATCACACATAGCAAAAAACATACCAGATATATGATATTTAAGTTGCCAAAATTTCTCGTTGGCACAATTTCCGATATATCTCGTTGTTTGGATAATACTTGATCATCACTGGACAGATATCCTTCCCAGCTATCAATCTCCTGCCAGTTTTTTTTGATTTGTCTTTTCTTGTCGTCTCCGGGCAAGGAATCATATTTTTTTCCAAAAAAATCCATGGGACAAACTTAATCAAACTTTTCAAACAATTACAAACTTTCCAAAACTTATATTTGTGCTAATTTTTTACTTATTACTTTTTACTTATAACTTATCCCATTTTACCATCCAAACATTAAAACTTCCGTAAAAACCTTGAGATTGTTTTCCTTTTTATAGCTTTGAATAAATATCGTCCCGAGCTTGTCGAGGGACACCAATACTTGATCCTTGATACTTGAGTCTTGAAACTTCTTAAGTTTGTTAATTGCTAAGTTTGATATGTTAATTTTTTATCCATTTATCCATTTAACAATCTCTCTCTCCATCTCCTTTACACTATCGACAAATACCGTATTTCCATACTTCTTAAACCAGGTCATCTGCCTTTTGGCATACTGATAATTATTTATAACAACCCTTTCTTGCGCTTTTTCCAATGAAATTTTTCCCAAAACATATGGAATGTATTCCTGCACACTAATAGTAGAATTCAAGATCTGATTGTCAGCCCCATATTTTTCTACCAATCTTTTCACCTCATCAATTACTCCGATTTCTTGGTGTTTTTTGACACGATTCTCGATCCGTTGTCTAATCAACTCTCGCTCTGGATTAAATGACAATACCAGACTGTCAAATTTTTTTATTTTGTCATCCTGAACCCGGATACGAATCCGATTTTTTATCGGATGAGTTTCCGAGCGATTCAGGATCTCATTGTTTTCATCATTACCATCCGCTTCGTGCAGGGATTTAGAATGATTTACGATACTCTCTTTTGTCATCCTCGAATCGAAAGTCCACCGACTCGGCGGGCGCTTCGCTATCGGGGATCCATGTGTTTTTTTTGCTTGATATTTGATATTTGATATTTGAGATTTATTTTCTGGATCCCCGATGTCTGATCGCCCTTCGGGCTTCCGACTCGAGGATGACAGAATGGCTCTTTCTATCCCTCTCACCACCCTCCGCGGATTATTAACATCAATCTTTTCATACAAATCAGGATTTAATTCTTTCAATCTCGTCTGCAATTGTTTCAATGACATTTTATTCAATTCTTCTCTCAACTCAGCATCAAAATCCTGTTTCAATTTATAATTTTCAATAATTGACTGAATGTATAATCCGGTCCCGCCCACTAGAAATGGAATTTTCCCTGAATTTACGATTTTGGCAATCGCTCCTCGGCAATATGTCATCCAATCAAACAATGTGAATGGCTTATCAATCTCAGCGACATTTATTCCATAATGTTCTATACCACGATATAAAATCGGGTCATGATAGGGGAGAGAGTATGGTATTTTATCAGTCGAAACATCCAGCTCTTTGTAAATCTGCCTCGAATCACAGGAAATTATCGCTCCATCAAATTTTTCCGCCAATACTAAAGATGCTTCGGTTTTCCCCGAAGCTGTCGGCCCCCCGATACACACCAACTTCACTTTTTTAGAATTATTTCTTGTCATATAGTTCTAGTTCGCAATATTTCTTAAACAGTTTTTTTGCAGAGATTATTAAACTCCCCTCCTTTTGAAGGAGGGGCAATCCGCCCTGGGCGGATGGGGTGGTTGTGTATTTTCTCAGCCATTATTTCCTCTTCCTTTCTTTCTGAATTTTTTTCAACTTTTCCGCCCTTTCATTCTTTAACTTTTCCCAAAGCAGGGCACTCTTACCAGTTACCTTCATTCGATGTTTTTCCCGGAAACTTTTTTCTGCCCTTTTTTTCCCCTTCGTATTGTCCCCGTTTTCGTTGTTCATGCTAAATAACTCCTTTTTCATATTTTTTTATGGTTTGATTATAGCAGAAACAATCATTATTTGCTATTTATTTATTAAAAAAATCTAGGCAAATATTTGACATTAATACCTACAAACAATACACTTTCAATAAAGAAACCTATGTTTTTTAAAAATTAATTTTTTTTCAAAGGAGTGAAAAAAATATGATGCTGATAATAACCGTCATATTGCTTGGAATAATTCTTTCCATAGGAAACATACTCAAATATGATCACCTGATTATTCTGATAGTTTTATTACTTTGCTCGATCGTTTACAAATTTTACCTTGGAATTACGCACTCCAATAATATTTTTGGATTATATCTGATAAAAACTATCGAAATTCTATTTTATTTTATAATATCCAGTTCATTAATTTTTTTAATAAACAAATTCAAAAAAATAATTATCGATGATTGATAACTCTTCCCTCCAGCGCCCACTTCATTGCTTTAACAATCTTGATCGGCAAAATCTGCCCGATCATTTTTTTATCCCCTTTGATATGCACTTGTTTTAACCCTTCAGTCAACCCAATCAATCCATTTTTATTCGCTCGAGATATTAAAACCGGTATAATTTTGCCTTCCAGTTTTTTGTTATTTTCAAGTGCAGATACTGCTAACACCTCGTCATTTAAAAACTTCTTTCGTCTATGTTTTTCCGCTTTGGGGACATTATCTTTCAAATTAGCAGCGGCTGTTTTGGGTCGCGGTGAATACTCGGCGATAAAAGCCATATCAAATTTACATCGTCGGAATAAATCAACTGATTGCTCAAATTGTTTTTCGCTTTCGCCCGGAAAGCCAACGATCAGATCTGTCGTCAAACTAACATTGGGAATAGTATTTCTAATCATTGCCACCAGATCAAGATATTGCTCACGTGTGTAATGCCGGTTCATCTTTTTTAAAATTTCATTATCTCCCGCCTGTACCGGCAAATGGATGTAATTACACAAATTATCACGACTAGCCACCAAACTAATCAACTCCTCCGACATATCTTTCGGATGCGAGGAAATAAAAAATATTCTTTTTAATTCTTTAATATCCGATACTCTTCGCAATAATTCCACAAAAGAGTTATTTAATTCACTTCCCCCTCCTAGTTTAGGCGGGCGCTTCGCTAACTTGTCCAGCGAACCTGTCCGGCGAATGCCCGGATGCAGGATCGGGGATCCATGCGATTTATTCGAGATTTGATATTTATTTTCTGGATCCCCGTTGTCGATATCCGCTTCACTCATTCGACTCGAGGATGACAAATATGTTTCGTTTGGAATTTGGAATTTGGAATTTGGAATTTTATTGGTAATTGGTAATTGGTAATTGGTAATTTTCTTCTGGGATCCTGAATCGCTCGAAGCGCTCGATGACTCGCTTCCGAGTTCAGGATGACACTTATATGAGTTCACATTCTGCCCCAACAAAGTTAAGTCGATACACCCATTTTCCGCCAATATCTTGGCTTCGTTGATTACATCCGCCATCGGCCGCGAAACTTCGCGGCCTCTAGTGTATGGCACCGCACAATATGAACAAAAATTATTGCACCCGGTCATGATTGGGATATACGCCGTAAAAGTCTGTTTCCCCTTCGGCACAATGTCGAGATAATGCTTGTATTTTTTGGTGTCATCCTGAACCCGAAAGCCCGCAGGGCTATTCGAGCCATTCAGGATCTCATTATTTATCGTCCCGAGTTGTCCCAATGTGGACCCTTCGGGTTCGAGGGACACCAAACTTGATCCTTGATACTTATTACTTGATACTTTAGATTTATTTTCTGGATCCCCGATGTCGATATTCGCTTCACTCATTCGACTCGAGGACGACAGATATGTTTCGTTTGGAATTTGGAATTTGGAATTTGGAATTTTATTGGTAATTGGTAATTGGTAATTGGTAATTTTCTTCTGGGATCCCGAATCGCTCGAAACGCTCGATGACTCGCTTTCGTGTTCGGGATGACAATTCAGTCCCCATTCCGCCAGATATTTCGGCAGTTCAATCATCCGGTCAATCGGCAAACACAAATCAAATTTGTTTTTGTCCAACAATTTTTTCCAAATCTTGTCCGACACCAAGCAACCGGTGGCTATTATTTTGGGTCTTTTTTTCAACTTGGCCAATTTACTGATTTTGCCATATGTTCTATCCTCCGCCATTTGCCGGACACTGCAACTATTGATAATCACTAAATCGGCCTCAATATCTTTTTTGGTCGGAACCAAACCGTTTTCCTTCAATACTGCCTCGATTCGGTCCGAGTCGCTATAATTCATGGCACACCCGAAAGTGATGATGCAAAAAGTTTTTGCTTTATTTTTATTCATAACCCTTATTATAAACAAAACCCAATAAAAAATCTCCCTTCTTTAGGAGATTTTTATAAGAATATATTGATTTTTTTTCATTAAAACCTGAGTAGAAAGAGCGAATATTATCACTCCTTTCTAAAAAATTACTTTTTTGATGTTTTGAACATTCGACCTTGCTCTTTTGAAATCCTTCTCGGAAGAATTTTCTTTTGAAAGATAGTCGAAAATTGATTTTACATGGTCAGTTAAAGACGAATTCCTTTTATTGATGTATTCGATAAATACATCTTTTGAATTCAGTAGTGACGCCACTGCGTTTCCGGCAAAAGATGCTCTATCAATCAATTCCGCCTGCTCGCCACTGTTTTCTATTTCCCGATTAGTAGTGATCTGACAATACTTACGTTCCACCGCAAATTCGATCTTGTTTATTAAAATATCCAGCATATCTCTTTTTTGCGTACTCATCATTTTCACCACCATTCTATTTTGTATTGTTAACAAAATTGTTAAGTTTCAACTTAGACAAAAACCCCCGGTCTCAAACACCAGAGGTTTTTAATGTCTTTTCTCCATCTCCAACCAAATTTTAACACAAACCAAGCATCTTTGTCCAGCTATCTTTCTGGCAACAATACAACAAAAAACGATTTATGAGTAGTGCTAAATAAAAATAAGAAATATGGTATGGATCCCCGATATCGAAGCGCCCGCCGATTCGGCGGACTTTCGATTCGAGGATGACAGATAAGAAAATTAATTAGCACAACTCATTAATTCAATAATTCTCCAGCCAAATTTGCAACTATTTTATTACTCACAATATTGCCATATAACAATATATCCCTTATTTTAATTCTTGATAATCTTCTCATCACGTTCTTTTGCGATGATTTCAATGAATTTCTGCAATTTCATTGCTCCCATGTCTTCGCCACGCAAGGGTCTAACAGAAACTGTATCAGCTTCGACATCTTTGTCACCAACGATAATCATGTAATTTACTTTCATCAAATCGGCATTGCGGATTTTTTTACCCACCGACTCGGCGCTATCATCCAACTCCACTCGGAAATTATTTTTTCTAAGTTCCTCGGCAATTGATTTTGCGTATTCCAAATGTTTTTCCGCTGAAACCGGTATCACCCTCACTTGCTCCGGCGCCAGCCACAACGGAAATATTCCGGCAAAATGCTCGATTAACATAACGAGAAATCTTTCGTAGGAGCCCAAAACTGCCCGGTGCACCATTACCGGTGGCACTTCATTGCCCTCGGAATTGATATATTTCAAATTAAATCTTTTGGGAGTGGCAAAATCCAATTGAACTGTAGGTATTTGGATTTCTTTTCCCAGGGCATCTCTGAACATAAAATCAATTTTCGGCCCATACAACGCCGCTTCCCCTTCTTGACGCTCCGCCTGCAAGTTTAGTTCTTCGCAAACATCAGCCAACATTGACTCACAAGTATCCCAATCTTCCGGTGTGCCAATGTATTTTTCCGGATGTTCATAATCTCTAACCGATAAATAAACTTTCAAAGTCCTCCATAACCCCAGTGAAGTGTAAAATTCCTTAATAATGTTTACCATGCCTACTACTTCATCTTTGACCTGTTCAACCTGGCAGAAAGAATGCCCGTCTTCAATAGTAATAGCATACACTCTTGACAATCCCCCCACTTCACCGGTTTTTTCAGCACGATATTGTTTGTCAGATTCCATGTAGCGAATCGGCAAATCTTTATATGAACGGATTTTGGAGGCATATATCTGAGTATGATGTGGACATTGTACCGGTTTTAAAACAAAATCATGTTTTTTCTTTGAACTAACATGAAAAAGTTCGTCGGCAAATTTTTGAGCATGTCCCGATATCTGAAAAAGTTCTTCTTTGGCAAAAGCTGGTGCGGAGACTTTTTGAAAACCATATTTTCTACATATATTTTCAATATGCTTTTGCAGCTCATCTTTCATAATCGTTCCCCTGGGTGTATAAAGTGGCAGTCCCGGACCGACTAAATCAGAAAAACAAAACAAATCCAATTCCTTGCCCAATTTTCGATGATCTCGCTTCTTCGCCTCCTCCACCATATTCAAGTATTTCTTCAATTCTTTTTTATCCGCAAAAGCTACACCATAAATTCTCTGCAACATCTTGTTTTTCTCGTCCCCTCGCCAGTATGCCCCGGCGATATGAGTCAGTTTAAATGCACCGACTTGTCCGGTATTTTCCACATGGGGACCTTTGCAGAGATCGACAAATTTACCGCTTCTAAACAAAGTGATTTCCCCGTCTTCCAATTCCGCAATCAGTTCCAGTTTGTACGGCTCTTTGGCTTTTTGAAAGAATTGCAATGCTTCTTTTTTGCTCACTTCCTGTCGTTCAAATCGGTTTTTCTGTTTGACAATCTCCGCCATCTTTTTTTCAATTAACGGCAAATCTTCCGGCACGAGTGTTCTGGGCAGATCGAAATCATAATAAAATCCATTGTCAATCACCGGGCCAATCCCGAATTGGACCTCCGGAAACATCTCTTGCACCGCCTCCGCCATGATGTGCGCCAGCGAATGCCGCATGGCGTGGAGTTGCTCTTCTTTTTGTTCTTTTGTTAGTTTACTCATAATATTTCTCCTAAATAATATTTTCCAATTAGAAAATTAAAAAACATGCATTTTTCAATTATTATTTCCAAACATAACCATTTAATCTGTATATTATAGTTTATAAAAAATAGCTACTTAAGAAATTTTTGATTTTTTATATTTAATATTTTAGATTTTAAAAAAACATCCCAAAAAATTCATTTTGAGACGAGATAAATCCCGCGGTTCCACTCAAATTCCCTTGTAACAGGGCACTTATCACTTACATATTGTTGTACAAAGTATCGATACTTACTTGTTTATCGGGTTTTGATACTTGAAACTTTAATCATGGTTGGTTTCATTTGAAATGTATCTAGAAAGCTTCCAGTCTCGTGGGCTTTCATTCCCTGTTAAATACTTATTTCAAACTACTTGTTCCGTCAAAAAAATTATACCACCTTGTATCATAAAAGGCAAAAGACAGTATTTTATTAGATACTGTCTTCTTAAATATATTTTTAATTGGGCAAATCGCTTTTTTTCAAACAATAATTATAGCGATCTGCCAGTTTTTCCAATCTGTCCATTGCCTCACATTTACAAAATAAATGTAAAGGACTTTCATTGGCTGGATCAAGAAACTTTTCAGCATACTCCGGCTTTATCTTTTCAATTTCTTTTAATAAATTAGATCTTCGTTCAAACTCGTCCCCCTTTTTCATGTTTTTTCCTTTCTTCTTTTTTATATTGCAGCTAACCTGTAGGCCAACTGCGAATGATCAGAAAATCTAAACTCGATATTATCAATAAATTTTTTGATATCAAGTTCAGTTTTCTTTAGTACCATAAAAATTCCTTTTATCTTTTTACTATAAGTGCAAATTTTGCGGGCGATAAAGGTTTTTAATTTATCTAACAATAACTCAAAAACCTCAGCTAAATCATATTTTTTGACTAGCTCGACGATCAAATACATTCGCCCGATAGATATCCTGGATACCGAATCAGCAGTCACCACTTCCCGCAGATAGATTTCTGCCCCACGCTTTTCGTAGGTGCCGTACAAATACTCTATCAAATTTAAATCCACTGCGGTCAGTTTTTTCATCTTTCCGAATTCGGTGATAAATAAATTTACCACCTGTTTTTCTCCAGGTCTTTTTGCTTTACAAGATTTCTTGTAACTCAAAGCCCGTCCCTCAAATAGATTTGCCACTTTATATATTGCTCCTCCTTCTTTTTAAAATGCAAAAATCCTCATTTTAAATACATTTTAACAAGGACATTTGTAAGCTAAACTTACCAAAAAACATTCTATTTTTCAACTTTCTAACAAGCCGTAAACAAATCTACCGGCATGATAAAAATTATCAAAAATTGTATTTAAATTTATATAATCAATGAAAAAAATCACCATCAAAACATTTATCACCAACAAATTGGAAATTATCACAAAAATTACCGCGAAAATTTTCCCCGTCGAATTTAGATCGGGCTGTCCAATTTTTAGAACGTCCCAGTTTGATAGAAAATGAAAAGAGAGAAATATTCCGACGAAAATAAAAAACAACCAGTAAAAATTACTCCAATCAAACAACCTGTCCAGTCCGTAGAAAGCGGCGGTTAATATCACGGTATAAAGTGGAAAAAAATATGGCGCCAAGTCAATCACAAAATTTGATTCCGACATCTCCACATATCCGCCACCGGTTGAGATTTTGATTTTCTTTACTCTATAGCCAAACAACAAAGCAAACGCCGCATGAGTAAATTCATGTGCCATTACATACAATCCCACCGGTTGATATACAAAAGTATGAAAAAAAGTGTAAAGCACCAATCCTAACACTATATACCAAATCGTGGTTGATAAAAAAGGAATCTGCCTAACGAGCATAAACGTTGCCACCAAAACAGCCAATAAAACCGGTAACAGCGCCAGTCCGATCAACGACCAGACCAAATAGTTTAACCAGCTACCCTTTTGTCGATATTTACGTTTGTATTTTTTGTGCACTTTTTTCATCATTAATTCTATTATAATAAAAATTTGTTTATTATGAGGCATGAAATACTTAAGAAATATAATTTGTTAAATGGCTAAATGGTTGAGAAAATTATTGCATAACAATTTAACAATTTAACCATTTTATTTCCTTCAAAGCGGTATTTGAAAAAAAATCATTATCAAATCTTCTTTTTTTCTACCCTTGAAAAAAAGCAAAAATGTTGCTACAATTTTTATGTTTTAGCTAAAAAACATCTATCATTTCCGACCGCAAGTTTTAAAAAATATACAACGTTTCGACTTTTTCATGGGCCATTTCGCAAAATATATTTAATAAATTTTTTTATAAAAAAAAATGATTGACAAAATTACTATCAAGGGAGCCAGAGAACACAATCTCAAAAATATCGATTTGGTAATTCCCAAAAATGAATTGGTTGTGATTACCGGTATCTCCGGATCGGGCAAATCTTCATTGGCTTTTGATACTATTTACGCCGAAGGTCAACGTCGATACGTCGAGTCTCTATCCGCATATGCCAGGCAATTTTTAGGCATTATGGAAAAACCGGATATGGATAAAATTGAAGGATTATCGCCGGCTATTTCTATCGATCAAAAATCAGCCAGTTCCAATCCTCGCTCCACCGTGGGAACCGTGACGGAAATATATGATTATTTGCGTCTTTTGTTTGCCCGGGTGGGTATCCCGCATTGTCCCAAATGTCACAAACCGATTTCTTCACAAACCGTCGGTCAAATCGCCGATCAGATTGAAAGCATTCAAAACAAAACTAAAATAATCATTCTGTCACCTTTGGTTATCGCCCAAAAAGGCGAGCACAAAAATACTTTCGCTGAAATCAAAAAAGCCGGATTTGTGCGGGTGCGAGTCAATGGCGAGATTCGCGACTTATCGGAATCTATCGTTCTCGATAAACAAAAAAAGCACACGATCGAAATTGTGGTTGACCGTTTGCAAATCGACAAAAAAGACATTGATTTTCGTTCCCGTCTGGTTGAATCATTGGAAACGGCTCTCAATTATGGCAATGGTTTAATTCATGTCTTGCAACCCGATACCGGAAAAATTGATGCCTTTAGTGAACAATTTGCCTGTGCCGAGTGCGGAATCAACCTGCCCGAGATCAACCCCCGCATTTTTTCTTTCAACAATCCTCAAGGCGCCTGCAGTGGTTGTAGCGGTTTGGGTATTAGACAGGAAATTGATGAAAATATGATTTTTCCCAACCCGAAATTGACTATTGCCGAAGGCGGTATCGGTCCGTGGAGCAAAACTTCCGGTCGCCAGAATTGGCATATGCGGATACTGATGGCGGTTGCCGAAGCCAACAAATTTGATATCGATACACCGATTGCCGATATGAAACCGGAACACATCCAAATTGTTTTACACGGAACCGGTAGCAAAACATATTTGGTCACCAATCCCTCACCATACGGTAAAGTCAAGGAATACGAAACAACTTTCGAAGGCGTCATTCCGCAACTGATGAGAATGTATCGGGAAACAGGCAGTGAATACGTGCGTAGCGATATCGAAAAATACATGATTGAACAAACCTGCCCGGAATGTGGTGGTAAACGTTTACGGATAGAATCTTTGGCGGTTACGATCGATGATAGAAATATCATCGAAGTAACTGAAATGAATGTTCGTGAACTAATCAAATTTTTTGCCGGCTTGAAATTTTCGCGTGAAAACAGCAAAATATCGAACCCGATCATCAAAGAAATCGGCGAGAGATTGGGATTTTTGGAAAATGTTGGTCTGGGATATCTAACTTTGCATCGCTCGGCCAATACTCTGTCCGGCGGTGAAGCTCAACGTATTCGCCTGGCCACCCAAATCGGTTCGATGCTAACCGGAGTCATGTATATCCTCGACGAACCATCGATCGGTTTGCACCAACGCGACAATAGTAAATTGATCGAGTCGCTCAAAGAATTACGCGATATTGGCAACTCGATTATCGTTGTTGAACATGACGAAGAAACCATGTTGGCCGCCGATCATTTGATTGACATCGGGCCCGGCGCCGGCAAGCATGGTGGTGAATTGATGGCGCAAGGTACTCCCAAAGAAGTCATGAAAAACAAAAACTCTCTCACCGGACAGTATCTATCCGGCAAAAAAAAGATTGAAGTGCCTACCGGCCGTCGCAAGGTTACGGACAAATATTTGGAAATTGTCGGGGCCAACGAACATAACCTGAAAAACGTCAACGTCAAAATTCCTCTCGGACAATTTGTTTGCGTAACCGGCGTCTCCGGATCGGGAAAATCTACTCTGATTCATAAAATACTGGCCAAACAGTTGGCTCGTGAATTTCATCGTTCCAAACAACCCGCCGGTGAGCACCGGGAAATCAAAGGCCTGGAAAATTTGGACAAAGTGATCACCATCGACCAAAGCCCGATTGGACGCACTCCCCGCTCCAACCCGGCTACCTATACCGGCTCATTTACCTTGATTCGAGATTTATTTGCTTCTACCCCCGAGGCCAAAATGCGCGGTTACAAAGCCGGCCGGTTTTCGTTCAACGTCAAAGGCGGACGATGCGAACACTGTAAAGGGGACGGCAGTATCAAAATTGAAATGCATTTTTTGCCCGATGTATATATCACCTGCCCGGAATGTGGCGGGCACCGTTACAATCCGGAAGCCCTGGATATTTACTACAAGGGAAAAAATATCTCCGAAGTGCTGGAAATGACCGCCGAAGAAGCGCATATTTTTTTCAAAAACATTCCTGCCCTTGAGAAAAAACTCAAAATTCTGGTTGATGTGGGGTTGGGATATCTGCAACTTGGTCAGCCGGCCAACACTCTCTCCGGTGGCGAGGCGCAAAGGATCAAATTATCTACCGAACTGGCTCGTCGTGCCACCGGTAAAACACTTTATATCTTGGATGAACCAACTATCGGTTTGCATTTTGCCGATGTCGAAAATTTGATCAAAATCTTAAACAAACTTGTTCGTCGTGGTAACTCTATTCTCATGATCGAACATAATTTAGATATGATCAAAGTGGCTGACTACATCATTGATCTGGGCCCGGAAGGTGGTGATGAGGGTGGCGAAATTGTGGCCACCGGTACACCGGAAGAAGTAGCCAAGGTAAAGCGATCATATACCGGACAATACCTGGCGAAAATACTATCCAGAAAATAGTCTTGCCAATAATTCAAATATTTATTACAATAAAATAGTCTAAAAACGACCACTATAAAAATCCTGGCGGCAGAGATTGCATCTTCGGTTGAACTTTCTTGTTCATCTTTGCCGCTTTTTTAAAAATCTCGTTTGCAAATTAATAATCTAGGAGGTGATGGGGCAAAAAAAGCCCACAAAAAATCTTCAATGAAAAAAATTTCAAAACGGAGGTTAAAAAATTAATGCACTTATACCTTGATCCAAAAATGACCAAAAAACAACTGAAAAGAATTAATGAATTAAATTTTCAGGATGTAAAAAAAGCACTTGATCAGAAAAAAAGTTTGGTTGAGCTTATCACAGGCAAAGAATACGCAACATATAAACTTGAAAAACTAGGTAAGCTCAAATACATTCTGAATTCCCAAACACCGCCACTTCTCGTACTGGTGGACGTGCCAAATAAAGGTCGGATCAATTTGAAATTCAAAAAGTTGGAGGATAAAGTTTCTTTATGACCACAACCGCTACTTTTTGCAATGAAGTTGATAATCAGAAATATTCTGATTATCAGATTAAAGAACATATCCGCCAACTATATATTTTATTCATCGACGATGTTTTTGTTAACGGGATGACAAATTTGACAATAATATGTCAAATTGTCAATAAAAAATTTGGGAGAAATTATTCTCCCGATGAGATCGTCGACATCATAAAAAATTAATAGAAAAAAACCGGCAGTCTATCAAGACCACTGCCGGTTTTATAAATTCACAGGGTAGGGACAGGTTTAAAACCTATCCCTTCTATTTATCCCTCCACAATCACACCATACCGACCATCGGCTTTTTTATATACCGTATTGGTTTTGCCGGTTTCTTCATTAACAAAAACATAAAAATCCTGTTTCATAAGCTCCATCTGTTGTTTAGCTTCATCGAGTGTCATCGCCTCGCCCGGTCCGCGGTAGATATAATCATACTGATCTTCTCTGTCCTCATCCAGACTACTTAGTTCCGCCTCTTGCAAAACCTCATTCATTTGTCCTTTGTCTTTAAACATCGTGTCATCAATTTTTTCTTTGAAAGATTTGATCTGCACTTCCAACGCTTCCTCGGTTAAATCTATCGCTTCAAACAATTCACCTCCTCGCTTGCCTGCTCGGAATTGTTTATTGGGCACACTCACCAACACTTCGCAACCAAATGGCTTGCCATCATCCCTCTTTTCTTCCCGACTTAATTCCACTCTGACAAAAATAATGTTATCAAAAAAATTGTTCATCTTTTCCATTTTTTCATGAACATAATCCCTGACATCATCTGTTAAATTCAGTCTTCTGGTTGAAATTATTAACTGCATCACTTTCCTCCATCAAAAAAAGAATATATTGACTACTTCTATTATAATTTCCCTTGCTGTTTTTTCCAAACCGGAAAAATTTATTATATGATCAATATATATGAAAAATTTTCCTACAGAATACTATCATTCAAAAAACATAATCGATATATTAAAGAATAGTGCTATCTAATTTTCTTATTTGTCATCCTCGATGCGGATCGGCGGGCGATTCGATAACTTGTCCGCCTCGGGCGGATTGGGGATCCATACCATATTTTAATTTTATATAGCACTATTCATATATCAATCTCGCATTAAATATTATCTGTCTAAATCATTTTTTTATGAACACCATTTCCCGGCAAGATCTTATCAACAATATACCAAAAGCTGAATTACATCTGCATATCGAAGGCACTTTCGAACCGGAATTGATGTTTGCCATCGCCAGGCGTAACAAAATTGAGATAAAATACAAAACGGTTGAGGAACTTCGTTCGGCTTATAATTTTCATAATTTGCAAGAATTTCTCGACATCTATTATGCCGGCGCCAGCGTTTTGACTCTCGAACAGGATTTCTTTGATCTCACCTGGGCCTATCTGGAAAAATGCCATGAGCAAAATATCATTCACACCGAGATATTTTTTGACCCCCAAACTCACACCGACCGCGGGGTAGCTTTTGATACTGTTATCAATGGTATTTACCACGCTTTGCAAGATGGTCAGACCAAATTTGGCATAAACTCAAAATTAATTATGTGTTTTCTTCGTCATCTTGATGAAAAGTCAGCCTTCGAGACACTGCAAGCAGCTCTTCCCCATAAAAACAAAATAGTTGCTGTTGGTTTGGATTCGTCTGAAGTTGGCAATCCCCCCTCAAAATTTGCCAAAGTTTTTGCACAAGCCAGAAAAGATGGTTTTTTAACCGTCGCCCATGCCGGCGAGGAAGGTCCGGCCCAATACATCTGGGAAGCCATCGATTTACTCGGAGTTTCTCGCATTGATCACGGCAATCATACGATCGATGACGAGCAATTACTGGAGAAAATCGTCAACGCCCAAATACCTCTCACTATGTGTCCGCTATCAAATTATAAATTGCAAGTGGCGCCCGATTTAACAAAACACCCGCTAAAAATTATGCTCAAACAAGGCGTTCTGGTAACGATCAACTCTGATGATCCGGCGTATTTCGGCGGCTATCTCAATGAAAATTATCACGCCTTAGCCGAAGCCCTGGATCTTTCCAACGAACAAATCATCACTCTTGCCAAAAACTCCTTTCGAGCTAGTTTTCTGGACGAAAAAGACAAGGAAAAAATGATCGGACGGATTGATTCATTTTTAAATTCATAAAATCCAAGATATTTTCATGCATTAATGTATAATTAACTCTATCAGACAAATAATATTTTTATGAAAAAAATATATAACTGGATTCTTTCGTGGGCTAACTCACCTTATGGCTCAGTGGCAATATTTATCCACGCTTTTATTGAATCCGTTTTTTTTCCCATACCACCGGATGTCTTGCTGATTGCTCTCTGTGTTGGAAAACCAAAAAAAGCATTCAAATTTGCCACCATTTGTCTGGTTGGCTCCATACTGGGAGCCATAACCGGCTATGCCATCGGGCACTATATCTGGATCAACTCGGTCGGTGATTTTACTTCATTTGCTCAGTTTTTCTTTGATCACATCCCCGGTTTTACGGTTGAACTCTACGACAAAATCAAGGAACTATACAACCAATACAATTTCTGGATTGTCTTCACCGCCGGTTTTACTCCGATTCCTTACAAAGTATTTACCATCACCTCCGGAGTTTTCGGCATCAATTTTTTTATGTTTCTAATCGCCTCGATTATTAGCCGTGGCGCCAGATTTTTCCTGTTATCGGCCCTGATCTGGAAATACGGACCACGCATCAAAACCTTCATTGACAAACAATTCAATCTTTTAGCTATAGCATTTACCCTTTTGCTGGTTCTTGGCTTTATTGCAATTAAATACTTGGTTTAATCGAAATTGAAAATAATTGGATTGCTAAAAACAATTTAGCCATTTGACATGTGTCTGAAATTTTGTAGAGCCAAATAAAAAAAAGTCATTATAAAAAAATAACATGAATAAAACTAAACGTAAATGGGACATTTTAGACGATCAAAAAAAGCAATTTCTAATCAAAGAAATTATCGGCTATTTTCAAAACGAACGAAATGAAGAAATCGGCATCATTGCTGCCGGTGAAATTCTCGATTTTTTTCTGCAACAACTACATCCCGAAATCTATAACCAGGCCTTGGATGACGTCAAAAAAACCGTCAAAGACGGCACTGACAATATTTTGATAGACTTGGATCTGATGAAAAATAAATAATTGCGCGTTACATAATCCAAAACACTCTCTCCAGCGAAGTAGCCACTTTTCCTGGTAATTACGCTCCCGATTTTCACAATTCAAGTCAAAGCGAGGAAGAATTCCAATATAGTAAAGAGTTTTGGGAAAGTCATGTATTCGTCAACAAAAACTGCAGTAACAAACTGCAGTTTTTCTAATTTAATTAGTCATTATCAATTACTATTTGGTAATTACATCAAACCTCGTGTATTTCCACAATACTTCCGGAATCTTCACGCTGCCATCCGCCTGTTGCCCATTTTCCAAAATAGTCAAAGGAAAACGACTGTTGTTGACAGCAGTCCCATTGAGCATGTGTACAAATTTATTTGCACCATCATCATCTTTGAAACGAATCTTTAGACGTCGCGCCTGGTAATCTCCGGTATTGGAAGTACTGGTTACTTCGCCATAATCACCCCGACCGGGCATCCACGCTTCGACATCATATGTTTTCATACTGGAACTACCCATGTCTCCAGTGCATTGCAACATCACACGATAGGGGATGCCAAGTTCATTCCAAATTTCTTTTTCGTTACTTAGTAGTTCTTGATGATATTTTTCACTATCCTCTGGTTTACATAAAATAAACATTTCGACTTTACTAAACTGCCTTACTCGATATAAACCTTTGGAGTATTTCCCATATCCGCCTTTCTCCACTCGAAAACAATGCGACAACCCAACGAATTTTATCGGCAAATCATCTTTATTTATAATCTCATCGGCATAATACCCTCCGAGAGTAATTTCCGCTGTTCCCACCAAACTTATATCTTCATCGGCGATATTAAAAATTTGTTTTTCATCTCCACGCGGATTATAACCTGTACCCATGCACATTTCATCCTTGGCAATATCAGGTGTGATAATCGGTATATATCCTTTAGCCGCCAATTTGTCCATCGCATATCTCTGCAAAGACAAATCAAGCATAGCCAATTCGTTCTTCAAATAATAAAACCCGCTCTGTGCAACTTTTGATCCGCGCTCAAAATCAATCAAGTCCAACCTCTCACCAATTTGTAAGTGATCTTGCACTTCGAAATCAAATTTTGGAATTTCTCCAACTTTTTCCACTATCTTGTTTTCACTATCATCCTTGCCATCGGGTACGTCATCGGCAGTTAGATTTGGGATTGCCATCACTTTCTGTTTAAACTGCGATCCCAAGACATCTCTTTCTTTTTCCAGTGAATCGGTCTCTTGTTTTATTTTTACCAACATTTCCAATTCGTCATCCGTTGGTTTACCTTTAGGTAAATTTTTCTTGGACCTCAATTCGTCAATTTTTGCCGTCAAAGCACACAACTCCTTGTCCAATCCCAATACTTCATCCACTATCTGGGGATCTTTGCCTCTTCTTTCGATGTTTTTCTTAACTATATCCGGGTTTTCCCGGATCAATTTTATATCCAACATTGTATTCTCCTAGTTTTCATAAGTTTATTGTTTGATAAGTTTGTTATGTTTGATATTTGATAAGTTTAAAAAAATATCATTTCGATTATTCCGCCATCAGGCGGACGAATTTTTGCTTGTTGAAACTACCTTCTCTAACAACTTCTCCACAATATCATCTCTTCCCGCAATCAAGCGGTCATCTCCAAAATTCCAATCTTGCCCTTTCCAATTGACCACCTTCCCTCCCATTTCCCGCACCATCAACACTCCCGCCGCCACATCCCAATCTTTTATCCCTTCCACCATATAGCATTGTATTTTGCCACTGGCAACGTAAGCCAATTCCAGCGCTGCCGCTCCCATTTCAATTTTTGAATAAGTATTTTCATTATCAATGTGATAATTGCTGACATTCAAACACCTGGCTTCATATGAACGTCCGCCAATCACAATTTTATCAAAACTTTTCGACTCAATATTCAATATCTCTTTGTCATTGATAAATAAATTTTTTCCTTTTTCCAACGCGTACGATTCATCGATAATCGGAGCATCAATCACCCCCATCACAATCTCATCTTTATATGCCAAAGCGATGGAAACACAAAAAAAAGGATTATGACAAAAATAGTTTGACGTACCATCAATCGGGTCAACTATCCACCGATAATCACTTTCCGTACCACTTGCACCTTCCTCCTCACCTAAAAATCTATGATCGGGAAATTGCAGTTTAACTTTGCCTTTGATTAACTGCTCGATTTCATGATCAATAGCCAGATGAACACCATTTTCATCAATTACCGGAGTGGGACGGGGCTCATAGAAATCTTTCCGCAATACTTCACTTGCTTCACGAGCCAACTCAATTGCCAATTGTAATTCTTTTTTATACATAAACTCATTATATCAATAATAAATTTTGAAGCTACAAATTGCGACTTCTTTCTTTTTGCCAAAATCCGTAATTTGATATACAATACTCCTTGCATATCAATTTCTACTTTTATCAAGTAATCTTTATATATTATTCCAATACTTGATACTTGTTTCTTGATCCTTGATACTTGCTTTTATGGAGGTGAAATCAAAATTCAATTTTGGATCGATCGTGTATGGCAGTATAATTTTACTGGCTGTTTTGCTAGTGTCTTCCACATTTACCCAAGATTTAAACGTTTTGGAGCTACTGTTTCACCATAAGCCAACCGATCATGATTCTTCGATTAAACATATTCCCACCTATTTAACTCACAAAACTACTCAAATCGTAATCAACAAAGACGGCCGTAAACAAGTGGTTTATACCAAACAAGAAAAACTTCACCAAGCTCTTACCGAATCCGGATATGAACTTTCCAGTGGCCTGATCTCCGAACCGCATCGATTTACTTCCCTCAACGGTGGTACGGTCAATGTTAACATCGAAAGTTCAAAAATACCGGTCAAAATTGTCGAAGACAACCGATCATATACCATCACAACCTCCGCCAACTCCGTTCGTAATATTTTGATTTCCTGTCATATCGATGTCGGTCACAAAGATAAAGTTTTTCCATCACTGGACAAACAAATCTCAGCCGGTTCAACTATCTACATTGATCGCGCTATTCCACTCAAGATAACCTATGGCAAAAATTCATACCAGATGGAAACAAGAGCCAAAAACGTCGCTGACGCAGTCAACGAAGCCAAAGACGAGCTAAGTATTCCGGATGATGAAATCAACCAGGCACTTCTGTCTTCGAACGAAGAGCTGCATTCCGGGCAGGAAATCAAAGTAACTCGAGTTACTAGTGAACTAACTAGCGAACATGAGGTAATTTATCCCGACACTATCTATGTGGAAAATTGGGACGCATTTATCGGCGACGATCAGGTAGTTGAATGGGGAGAAAATGGCGACAAAGAATTAGTCTTTGAAGTAAATTTCGAAGACGGTCAGGAAACCGATCGTCATCTCGTATCTGAAAATATCATCAAAGAGCCGATACCCAAAAAAGTAGCCGTTGGCAAGAAACAACCGGAAATCATATATTCCACTCCACCGGCCGGTGGCGATGTCGGTACCGCCAGTTGGTACAATTATGGCTCCACTCCCACCTGCGCTCATCGCACCTATCCCAAAGGTACCAGATTATTAGTTACCAATAATTCTACCGGTGCATCGGTTGTAGTTACTGTCAACGATTACGGTCCGCAAGCATGGACGGGACGTATCATTGATCTCAATTCCGTCGCCTTCTCCAGTATTGCCCCATTAAGTCAAGGGTTGATGGAGGTAACAGTCAGCCCTCTATAATAAACATAGTCAAACAAGTCCAAACATTTTCAAACTTTCCAAATATTCTACTAATTTAAAAATGTTTGTAAAGTTTTTAAATTGTTTGAAATTTTTGTAAAGTTCGAATTAATGCCCAAGTTTTCCCAAAATTTTTTGATAAACCAGTCTGTGCTGCCTGAGATAATTCAGGCGGCTGATTTAAATAGTAATGATTTAATACTGGAAATAGGTCCCGGTCGCGGAATTTTAACCAAACAACTATGTCGCGTGGCTCATGAAATAATCGCTATCGAAATTGATCGCGAATTAATCCCCGGTTTACGGGAAATTCAAGCCGTTCTGCCCAATCTCAAAATCTACAATGCCGATTTCAACGAGTTCAATTATCAAGAAATTATTGGCAATCGCCCGTACAAAATTGTGGCCAATATCCCATATCACATTACCGGCTTGATCATCCGCAATATTTTTAACCACAAATTTCATTTACCAAGTCGTGTGGTTTTGATGGTGCAGTACGAAGTAGCTAAAAAAATGTTTCCCAAAGAGCAAGACCAAACAGTACTTTCCAATATTCTACGCGCATTTGGCACAGTATCAATTGTTGCCAAAGTGGATAAAAAATCATTTAAACCTGTTCCCAAAGTCGATTCCGCTATTGTATTAATTGACCAAATCAAACCACCTCAAATAAAAAACTTTGATAAATTTATCAGTTTGATAAAAATTGGTTTTTCCGCCCGCCGAAAAACTTTGTGCAACAATCTCGCCCACGGACTGGATATCCCCAAGCCGGAAATTGCCAAAATCTTATCGGGACTTGGCATAGCTCCAAATTCTCGCGCCCAGACACTTTCATTGGCACAATGGAAGAAGTTATACTTAAAACTAAACTATAAATAATCTTGCTTTTTACTTTTTTTATCACTTTTTTAAAATATTATAAATGTTTTATGCTCTTTTTTCCGCCATTTCCAATATAATCGCCACTACTGTCAATAAACATTTACTTTCCAAGGAAAAAATGAGCGTTGCTACTTTCACCGCCTGGCTTTTTATATTTCTCTTTATCATTACCGCTCTTTCTTTGCCCTGGATAGGTTGGGTGGATTGGGAACATGCATTTACTGATTATTATGTATTTCTGTTCTTGATGATGATATTTTTGGCAACTGTTTGGAATTATTTTTATTATAATTGTCTGGAAAAAGACAACCTGGCCGACTTTCAGGTAATTGCCATTGTTCAGCCATTGCTCACTGTTGCTTTGGCGGTAACGGTTTTTGCTGAAGAGCGTAATGAAAAAGTGATAATCGCCACCTTGATTGCTGGCATTACATTGATTTGGAGTCACTTAACTCGCTGGAAAATTGATAATTTTGCCATCACCATTCCACTTTTTTTCGCCATTTTACTCTCCGCTATTGAAAGTTTATATCACAAAGAAATGCTACAGGTGTTCACTCCGGCCGCTTTGTACTTTACTCGCACAGCCGTTTTAGCCGTTATCTTCGTGATTCTGGGATTCAATACTTTATTTAAAGTCAGCAAGTCCAATCTTTACCAAACAATTATCATTTCTTTCTTTGCGGTTTTGACTATGGTACTTTCTTTCTACGGTTATGAGGCCATCGGGATTGCCAAAACTCAGATTATAATGCTTTTATACCCGATTGGGGCCACTCTTCTTTCTGTTTATTATCTCAAGGAAAGAATTAAAAAAAGGAAAATTTTTGCCCTCATCATAATCACCGCCTGTATTATTTACGCCTTTAGTTAAATCATTATTTAATAAAGAGATCAATTAATGCCCAAATATTTGGGCTTATTTTTTTGTTGCTAAATTACCAGAAAGCAATTACAATAAAGCAAATCGAGAATTGTACATTAAAAATTGGAAAAATTATATTTCAAGAAGGGGTGATAGTGCATGAAAGAGAAAAAAATCGTGCAAAATATCGATAATTCAGAAGATGAAATTATTTTAAAATTGAGTGCAGATATTGCCGCCATTATCAAAAATTCCGGACTCAAACCCCAAGATTTTGAGGATGTGGAAGATATGGGTGATTTGGATTATGATCACACACCCTTTTCGGAAATAAGTAAAAAAATTATTCCCGCGGTTTTCAAAGATGCCCAAAATTTAATTTTTACTCTCTGGAAAATGCATGCGAATCAGAAAATTATTGGTAAATTTGATAAGTTCTTTATCCAAATTTACCACGACGAGATCACTACCCATCTTAACCTCTCTACCAGAAATATTTCTAGTCCACAACCAGGTATTGCTCTTTTAACTCGTTCGGATAGCATTTTAAATCTTATTGAATCCGCAAAAACTCTCATCCAATACGAATTTGACTCTGATTTTACCGGCCGGTTAACAACTTATGGTAAAAGAAAATGCTATACCGGTAATCTGCAAAACGGAATATGTCTCGAGAGTGACCCAACTCAAGGGCTGGAAATACATTTTTGGATGCCAAAAAATCATTCAATCAGGAGGAGAATCGTAAATATGGAAGAATTTACCAAAAAAATTAGAAATTCACTAGAAAAATCAAATCTTTCCATGAGAGAAATTGCCGGCCAGATTGGCATAAGTGTTAGTACGCTAAAGAAAGCCAAGAAGGACATTAAACTGGTCGGATATCGATCCGCCGTAAAAATCATAGATCGGAAGAGCACACGTCTGAACTCCAGTCACGAATCACCATCT
>CALKWM010000037.1 GCA_938004065.1 uncultured bacterium | reverse complement strand
GCAACCAACTTTCAATTATTGGTTCTGCCGATATTTCGCATAGATTAGGGATAAACACTCCAAATCCATCAGAAGCTTTGGATGTTAATGGTAATATATTGATTGCGGGTGGAGGCACCATCGATGTCCGTTCCGCCGGCACTCTGCTTGTTGGCGGTTCCACCCAAACTGGATTAACTTTGGGTCGTTCGGGGGCGGTGACCACTCTATCTGGCCTCAGTTTAGTGGTTAATCCGACTGCCTGGACAGCAACCCCGACTATCTCTGGCTTGATTACGGCTACTTCCGGGATAACAGCCAATGGCACTCTAACGGCCAATTCAAATCTTACTGCCAACCTCGGAGCGACGATCACCGGAGCGGTTATTAACCTGAACGCTTCTTCTAATTTCGCGACCAACATCAACACGGGTACTTCGACCGGAACAGTGACGATTGGTTCGGGACTCAATTTGATTTCTCTCTCCTCTTCCGATTGGGGCATCTCAAATGCCGGTTCATTAAGCGGAATATCGGGCATTGCCAACGACGGCGCTTACACTCAAACCGGTGTCTCCGCTAACACTTTCACCGGTACTTCCACTTTTTCGAACGCCACTTACTCGGCACTCTTCACTGGAGGCAATGTGGGAATAGGAACGGCGACGCCGACATACAAACTCGATGTTACCGGCACTGGAAGATTTACAGGAGCTCTAGCAGTCGGGGGAGCCTTGACAGTGACGGGAGACCTTCTCCCATCAGCCAACGACACATATAGTCTCGGATCAGACACAATGAGATGGGCCAACGCTTGGCTCGGAGCGGAAACAATTCATGTTGGCACCACTGATGCGGATGAGGGAGAGATTGGTTATGACACGACAAATAATGTTATGACTGTTCAGTCAAATGGGAATTTGGCGTTGCAAGCAAGTTCTGGCAATGTCG
This sequence comes from uncultured bacterium, assembly GCA_938004065.1. Lineage (GTDB taxonomy): Bacteria > Patescibacteriota > JAHJAL01 > JAHJAL01 > JAHJAL01 > CALKWM01. Next base: position 4,851 of record CALKWM010000037.1, on the reverse strand, counting down.
GGATTGGAACAACAGCACCGGGGAGCTATAAACTTAGTGTCTCCGGGAATACCTATGCAACCAATACGCTAGAAGATTCCGGGAACAATTTGCTCACTTATCAACTTTTTGCAAACACTCGTTCAAACACAACTAATTATTATAGGGGGTCTTTGGCTCAAGTCTATGCGGATAATGATGGTTATACTAATAGTGGGTATATAAAAGGATTTGAAGGAGCGGCTCTAATCAGAGACTCGGGAACAACGAATTCAGTCTATGGAGCTTCTTTTACTGCTGGCAATTTTGGACCGGGAGGCTCTGATCCCTTAGCGACTATTAATAGTTTATATGGGGCAAATTTTTCTCTTTACAATATGCCTCTATCCACTGTTGGAAATGTTTATGGAAATTATATTGAATTGCCAACTCAAGGGACTATTACAAATGGAATACACGGAGTATATATTGTAGGTAATTCTTTGGCTTCAGGTACGAATAAATACGGAGTATATATCGGAGGAATGTCCGGGGCGACCAATAATTATGGAGTTTATTCGGCAGGGGGTACTAATTATTTTGCAGACAATCTTGGCATCGGGACCACCGCTCCAACCTACAAACTCGACGTCACCGGCACTGGTCGTTTCACGGGGGCGTTGACGGTCGGTGGGGCGTTGACGATGACGGGGGATTTATTGCCTTCTGCCAACGACACCTACAATCTCGGTTCGGACACCATGCGTTGGGCCAACGCCTGGCTCGGAGCGGAAACAATCCACGTTGGAACCGCCGATGCGGACGAAGGGGAGATTGGATATGATACGACAAATAACGTGATGACAGTGCAATCAAATGGGAATTTGGCACTTCAATCGAGTTCAGGAAATGTGGGGATCGGGACTACAGGGCCGGGGGCCAAACTGGAAGTGAGAGGGAATGGATTAATATCAGATGCAATTGACCCGAGAATTTCTGGAGCCACTCTTACATTGAGTGAATTGACGGATGCATCTCAACAGATTGTCGGAGCTTGGGGAAACATAACCTCACAGCTTCATCTTCGTTATCCTGCCTCAACCGATGGTATGGGTTCTGGTATTAGTTTTGGAGTTTCGGCTAATAACGAAGCAACGGGTGCAAAAATTGTTCATGTTAGAACGGGAAGCAATTCCGTAGGAGATTTGGCATTCTTTACAAGAAGTGATACGGACGACGGTTCAGATTTGACGACGGAAAAGGTCAGAATCAAAAGCACCGGCAATGTCGGTATTGGAACGACGAGTCCTGGAAGTAAACTGGAAGTAAATATTGGAGACGTCAGCACTCTTGGAGCTTTTTCAAACCTGGGAATGTATCTTGCAGGAGGAGGATATGCGGGAAATATTCAACAAATTGGATTCGGATATAAAAGCGGACAAACTTATACTCCATCAGCTATAGGCCAAATTGTGACAACGGCATCTGGTTATACCAGTGGCGCGCTGATTTTTGCTACCAGAAACGTAACCACTGACACACAACCTTCTGAAAGAATGAGGATAGATAGTGGTGGAAACGTCGGCATCGGGACGACAGGGCCGGGTGCGAAGCTTGATATACTATCTTCAAATGTTTTAACCAATACTAGCGGAAATTTATATGTGCATACTTCAGATGCACAAGCAATTGACTTGGGCGGACAAATTACTCTCGGAGGTTCTTATACTGACGCAGGAGGCCAAACCCGGTTTGCTGCAATAGCCGGAAGAAAAGAAAACGGTGTATCAGGAAACGCGCCTGGGTATTTAGTTTTCAGTACTTCAAATTACAGCGGCGGAGCGTTAACTGAAAAGATGCGGATCTCAAGCGCCGGCAACGTCGGCATCGGGACGACAAATCCTGCCGGTAAACTCGAAGTCGTAAGTGATGTTTCTGCTGGAATGGCGGCTATAAAAGTTAAGAATATTTCTACAACAGCTGGTTCAACATCTGGATTTTATGGTTTGGTTTCAAACGGAGCAGCCGGTTTTGCTCTTTACGGAGACAGTGCTGTCACTGCCGACTCTCCTTACAACGTTCATCTTCGAGCATATCAAGGAAGTGCTTCTTTACAATTTCATTCCGGTAATTCCGCGACTCCTCAGATGCTTCTTTCCAGTGGAGGCAATTTGGGAATTGGAACGACGAATCCGGGGACAAAACTGGACGTCCAAGGAAGTATAAGATCTTCTACCGGTAATGCGGGTTATTACGCTGATTTTATTGCGCAAGAAAACTCCTTACTGCCTTTTAAACTCGATGTTCAAGGAGGAACTGTTTTAAGTTATGGTGACGGTACTGCTGATAACGGGGGAGTTGTTTTTTTGAATGCTTATAAAGCAGGAGGAACGAATAGAGGGATTGCTTTACAATACGCTGGGAGTACTAAGTTATACGTATCTAGTTCTGGCAACGTCGGCATCGGGACGACAGCACCCATTTTTACTTTAGATGTTGCTGGAGCTATTAGGTCTCAAACCGGTGTTTTGTATCTGACCGATTCCAATACAAGAATTGAGGATAGTAGTGACATGCTTCAATTAATTGGAAGCAGTGGACTTAAATTAAGAACAAATAATGGTACATGGGGTGAAAGGTTAAGAGTTGATTCTTCTGGCAACGTCGGCATCGGCACCACCGCTCCAACATATAAGTTAGATGTTTATGGCACGATAGCAGGACATTCGGAATTAATTTTGGGAGGTATTGAGCATGGAGCTGGAATGGGATACGGTCTAATATCGGGGAAAGATAGTAGTGGAAATACACAATTTAGAGTAACAGCTTCTGGAAATTATGGATCTAATAGTTACTTCAATGCAAACGGTGGCAACGTCGGCATCGGGACGACAGCACCCAGTTCAGTTTTAGACATAGATACCAGCTCAAACACTACCGGATTAAGATTAAGAGGCCTAGCCGAGGCGGTTGAGATAGGAGATATATACATGAATGCCGGAGGAGCCATGATCCTCTCAACGCTTAATGGAACTGGCTCAACAGGGTATGTGGATATAAGAGGAGAGGATGATCTATACGGGTTAATTTTAAGAGATAGTTCCGGGGTCAATTCGACTGTTTTTAGTAATTTTTATGTCAATGACGCTGCAACAGACTATCTAAATATAAATGTGAATACTTCTAATGCAACAGCGGGATTGGTTGTTCAAGCGGGCGGCAACGTCGGCATAGGTACGACGGGGCCGGGGTATAAACTATCTGTTTCAACTGCAACACAATATGGTGGTATTAATCTAACTAACGGGACTAATAGTATAGTGGAGTTGGTAGGATGGGGTGCGGGAAATGATAATGGAACAATTTTATTAAAAAATAGTGGTACTGCTAATGTTTTTCTAACAGCATCGGGAAATAGTTATATAAACACCGGCAACGTCGGTATCGGGACGACTAGTCCGAGTACCAAGCTTTATGTTTCTGGTGGAGGCGTAGCAATTACAGACGCAACTGGAGCCAATTCAGGGCAATTGCTTTACGCTGCTAACACAACTACAACGGGGACAAATTATGGGGCAGTCCTCCAAGCCTCTGGTTCGGGGGCTGCTAATAATACGGGTATTTATGCAACCGCTTCAGGAGCCACCAATAACTATGGTGTGAGAATTGTCGGACCTTCATCTGGGGCTACTAGTTGGGCTATTTACTCTGACGCAACCGCCCAGAGTTATTTCGCTGGCAACGTCGGTATCGGGACGACGAGTCCGCAATATCCGTTGAGCCTTCAATATTCAAATAGTTCGGGCGGAATAGCGGAGACTGGTCTTATTGTCAAAAATACGAGTACTAACAACAGCGCTCAGATACAGCTCATAAGTAGTCGTTCATGGTCTGTTATGGCGAACGGAGCTCTCGGAGGACCGGCCAATGGGTTCAGTATCGTTGATAACGTGGCTGGCCAAACGAGAATGGCCATAGATACAAACGGCAACGTCGGCATCGGGACGACAGCACCCGGTACTTACAAGCTTAACATTGCCGGCACCGGATATTTAGGTGCTTCGGCTTGGGTTTACTCTTCCGATGAAAGACTAAAAGAAAATATTTCTTACTTCAAAGATGTTCCCACCACCGGTAGCCTCTCAAAAATATTACGACTCCAACCCGCCCGTTACGATTACAAAGTAGGAGAGAAAAATCAAATCGGATTCATCGCTCAAGACGTGCAGAAGGTCATTCCGGAGGCGGCGGTGGTAACTGACGCCACTACAGGCATTTTGGGACTCAAAACTGATTTTATCATCCCCTACTTGGTAGGAGCGACCCAGGAGCAGAATATAGAAGTGCAAAGAATAGTGGCGGAAGTGGCAAGTCAAAAGTTAGAAGTTGAAAGCTTGACAGTGGAAGTGGATAATACAAAATTACAAGTTGAAGGCATTGACACTCGATTGGCAACCATTGAAGCGAGTAATACGGCCCAAGAGACCACGCTGGAAGAGTTGGAGAGAAGGTTGGCGGAGTTGGAGGAAGGATCTTTGATGATGGTTGATGGATCTTCGACTGAGGAAGAAATTTTCTCCCCCTCAGCTGAGGGGGAGTACCCCGAAGGGGGGAGGGGGTTGGAAACGGACGGTATTATTGACCCCTCTGCCTCGTCATCGGATTCCTCGGCACCTCCCCTCGACGAGGGGAGGAAAATCGATGGAATCACCGCTCTGTCCATTTCCGATCAATTGCAAGGTGAAATTATTGCCAACCTGAATGTCAAAAATTTAACCGTGATCGAAAACATCATCGTGGCAGGGGACATCAAGGTGGAAGGACATATTATCGCCGGGGAAGACACGGCGGGAGAGCTGACGATTGATCCGGAAATTTATGAAACGCAGAAAG
>CALKWM010000036.1 GCA_938004065.1 uncultured bacterium | reverse complement strand
TGGATATTGGATATTGACCATTGTCACTTTATTATTTCTTGCATATTGCATATTGCATATTGCTTATTACTTTTCACTTTTTACTTTTTACTTATGATGACCAAATACATCTTCATCTCGGGCGGCGTTATCTCCGGCGTTGGCAAAGGAACCATTACCGCTTCTTTAGCAAGACTATTGGAAAATCACGGCTACCTGGTATCACCGATCAAAGTCGACATGTATCTCAATGTTGACGCCGGCACTATCCGTCCCCAAGAACATGGCGAAGTTTTTGTATTAAACGATGGTTTGGAATGTGATCAAGATTTGGGTAACTACGAAAGATTTTTAAATCGATCACTTTCCAAAGACAATTATATGACCGCCGGCGCCGTCTATTTTTCCGTTATAACCAAAGAACGGGCTTTTGAATACAATGGCGAAGATGTCGAAACCATCCCCCATGTTACCAACGAAATCATCGAACGGATTGAAAAAGCCGGACAAACATCGCAAGCCGACATAGTCATCGTGGAACTTGGTGGCACCGTCGGCGAATACCAAAATGCGGTCTTTTTTGAAGCTAACCGCTTGATGAAAATGAAACAACCGGAATCTGTTTTACACTTGCATGTTGCCTATCTGATCACCCCACCCACTTTGGGGGAAATGAAAACCAAACCCGCACAACAATCGGTCAAAACTCTCAACTCCATGGGAATCCAACCGGATTTTATCGTTACCAGAAGCGAACACGATCTCGATTCACCCAGACGCCATAAACTGGCACTTTTTTGCAATGTCAATGAAAATGAAGTAATCTCCAGTCCCGACATCAATTCAATTTACAAAGTGCCCAACGTACTTTCCCAACAAAAATTGGATTTGCAAATATTGAAAAAATTTAAACTTAAACCCAAGAAAAATAAATCCAATCAAAAAATCGCCAAAAATTGGCAAAAATTTATCCAAAACATTGAATCATCCCAAAAAAAACCAGCCATCAAAATAGGCATTATCGGCAAATATTTCCGTACCGGTTCTTTCAGTCTGTCCGATGTCTATATCTCAGTCATCGAAGCTATCAAACATGCCGGTTGGCACTTTGAAAAAAACATTGAACTAGTCTGGATCGATGCTGAAGAAATTGAACAGGGAAAAACCACCCAACTTACAGAAATAAATGGCATGATTGTCCCCGGCGGTTTCGGTACTCGCGGTATTGAGGGTATCATCCAAGCCATCCGATTCGCTCGGGAAAACAACATACCTTATCTCGGCCTTTGCTACGGTATGCAACTGGCTACCATCGAATTTGCCCGTCATGTTGCCGGACTGCAAGACGCCAACACCACTGAAATCAATCCCCGATGCAAAAATCCGGTTATTCATATCATGCCGGAACAAGAAAAAAAATTATTAGCCGCCGAATACGGCGGCACTATGCGCCTCGGTGCATACCCGGCCAAAATCATCAAGGACACTCATGCTTACCAAGCTTACCAACAAACCAAAATCCTAGAACGCCATCGCCACCGATTCGAATTCAACAACAAATACCGTAAAAAACTGGAAAAATCCGGACTGATAATTTCCGGCACTTCCCCCGACAACCACATCGTTGAAATTATTGAAATAAAAAACCACCCGTTCTTTGTCGCCTGTCAATTTCATCCCGAACTCACCTCCCGCCCCCTCTCCCCCCACCCCTTGTTTCGAGAATTCATCAAAAGTTGTTTGTAAAAAATACACAAAAAAACACATTTTTAAAAAATTGTGTTTTTTCATTTCAATCAATCTTTAGCAATTCATTATTAATTTATTTATTAACTTTTTCCTCCATCAATTGCACATAACCTCTTTCAATAATATCGTCATTCTCACATCCCAAACTTAACAATATTTCCCGCATTGATACAATTTCTGAATCGATGACTTTTGATTTATTTTGATCACACATACACTCTATTTCCACAAAATATCCCAAATCACGAATATTATCGATATTTATTTCATACTTTTGATATTGAAAACTATCCCTTACTTTATCTATCAAAACTACATATTCATAACCACTATTCAACAAAATATCTTCTAGCCGATCTGGCTCATCAAACTGGATATCAATATCCTTCCATGCAACATCTTTTTTATCATGTTGCGATTTAGTTTTTAATGTAAATATCGCTTTATTTGCTTTGCGTCTAATTCGAAAAATAATCTTCCTCTCCTTGTCAAGTGAGTGTTTTAAATAAGTATCAACTTGTCTAGCAGACATTTTTTTTGTCTTTATGCCTGGTAATTTATTAAGTGCCACTAAAAAATTATCTAAATTATTGATTCTAGCTCTTATTTCTATTTCCATAATTATTAATTATATAAATACGAAGTAATTTCTTTTAGCTGATCCGACTTTAAAAATTCTGCTACTGTCATTCTAGTTTTTGCATTATCCTCTTGAATACAAAGAACAACATAATATTGGCCATCCTTATTTTTTTGAAGTCTAATTCCATAAAACTGTTCCTCACAAGTACCATCTGCTATCCTAGAACACCCTCGACACATTGATTCTAATTTATTATCCCTAATTTGCTTAAAACCAAATTCATATCTATCCTTAGTTCTATATATTGTACTACAAGCAGAACTTCCCAGGGTAACTTTACGCATTACCTCTTCTGCTCCTAAACTATCAATAAATTTTCTAATCGCATCGATAGAAGTTAGACCATTTCCCAAGTCATTCAATAATCTAACCGGAATATTATGCGCCTTAGACCATTCAAACACTTCTTTTGCATTTTCTATATCATTTTCTGAACTAATAACCGTATTGATTTTTACATCCAAACCCATTTCCTTTGCTGACAAAATCATTTTTTTCTGCTTATCGATCTGTTTTTCCGCCCACTCAATACTTAAATTGCTCCTTTTAACTTTAATATCACTTGATGTTTTTCCTTTTTCAACCCATGTCAAACCCTTACCTCCTTGTGTATCTAAAAATCTTTTCGGGTCAAGTGAATGTACAGAGAAATTATAAGATCTAAGTCCTGCGTTTACAAGTCTCTTAAGTTCTTCTTCATCAAACTGACCATTAGTTGTTGTCTTTACCTCTAATCCCAATGAACACAAACCGGCACTTAATTCTGCTAAATGCGGATTTTTTGTCGGTTCACCTCCGGTATAGTGTATTTCTTTTAAAGAAATATGTTGTTCAATTAAATTAATTACATCTTTCAGTTCCGGAGACCAAGCAACATCTGATGCATAGATACCTCCCTCCATATGACAAAAAGAGCAAGCCCATGGACATTTTTCTGTAACTTTAATACGCAAACTATCTATACAAGAAACTATAAGTGGCTCATCACCAATTGGATATTTTCTCATAAAATTTTATATTTTTTTATTACATACTTAATCTAACAAAAAAGCGCTTTTTATAAAAATGCGCTTTTCAAAAAAATTATTATAGTTTATAAATTTTTATTTGATCTTTTATTCTCCTTGGTATCTCTTCCGCATTCAGCGACAACCATGCTACCTCTATAATTTCTGACGGAATTTTTATTGCGGGATCACCAATTGCATAACACAGATAGTCAAAGAAAATAAAATGTCGCTTTTTAGTAATATATTCTCCCCATCCAAGAAAAGAAATATTACTAATTTTCAATGATACCTCCTCGTCTAATTCTCGTCTTAATGCATCTTCCACCCTTTCTCCGTATTCAATTCTACCTCCCGGTAAAGACCATTCATCGGGATTCTTCACAGTTTTCACCAAACATATTTTTTTTTGATCTTTATTATTTATACAGAAACCCCCAACCACAATTTCAGGATAACTCATAAAAATCAACCTCCTTCAATAAAACTATAACACCATACAAAATATATATATTTTATCTAAATATGTCAATAATCTTATGATTAATCTCATAGTCTCGTAATAAAGAAATGCCGGGTATTCCTAGTCAAATGGTACAAAGGTTAATGTCTTTTGTAAATATGTAAGAGGACTTTCAAATATTTCTGGTGAGGAAAATCTGACACAAAATTCACTCACTACACCGGGTAATTTGTCCGGGTGGGCGTGATGAAATATTTCAAAAGCTAACTTTCTGGTACCCTGCTGTTTACCCATCATCAAAGTAATTGTTTTAAAGAATGCTTCATCCAGTTGCACAATATGTTCCAAAACATTCTGATTGTAAGGCAGATATTTTCTGAATTTAGCAAACCAATTTCTGACTGTTTCTTCTGACAACTGGGTTAAAGCCATTGCTATACCTTTTGCCTTAGTATACCCAAAATCACAATCTTGACTTTTATAAATTTTTGTGCTATCCTGAAATCAATAAAATAACATTATAAAAATGTTAACACTCAAGCCACAAAATCACCACCCACCGGAAACCAGAGAAAATTTTGTACTTGAGAAAATTTACACACTTGAACAACTGATTCAACACTGCCAACAAGACAAATTCAACTCCGCTAAAAATTCCTTCGCTCAGTCCTTTGCCCACTTGATCCCACTAAACGAATCCCGATACGATTACACCAAATTAAAACTAACCGACAATTTAAACCCGCACACCGAATTTCTCGAACATTATGAAAAAACGATCACTCACAACAAAGACGGCAGTATCCGGGGAATCAAAAAGAAAATTGACTATACTTATGAATTTGGGGAACAACACTTAGACCGACTTATCAATCAACTACCACTTATAATCGCCAAGCATCTCTATGCTTGCGATTTTTTTTCTACCCAAAAAGCCAAACAACACTACCGACAACAGATGGAAAACCACTTGCAAAAAATCATCGATCACCGCGAAAAAATTATCACCATCATGACTGAAAAAGTATATAAAGAATTTGAACAATACCAACACCAAAGACAAAAATTACAATTCTCTCCCAATATTAGCGAGCTAGAAACAAAAAAAGACCTTCAAAAAAATATCTTTGAACATGACAAACAATTCCTGCAACAAATCAAAGACCAATTCAACCTAAATCACATCCAACCTTTCAGACTAAAAGAAATCTTAACCAGCAAAGAAAAAATCTTGGAATACATCGAAACGGAAATAAAAAACAAAATTAACCCGACTGGACAATTGGCCGAAATATTCCTGGCATTTGGCATCACTCACCTTAACTACCAACTGGAAAAATACCAACGCCAAGAAAAACAGATCAGCATCACTCCCGCCACCCTCAAACTCGACCACAACAAAATCGACGCCTTTTTAAACACCGAGATCGAAACCAAAAAATCAGACAAACCCCTCGATCAAATAAAAACCGAGTTCTTTTCAAATCATAAAATCTTTGACTCCCGCCTCTACAAATACTTCTCTTTCAAACAAAATCCCGACCGCACGATCACCATCTTTCATCACCTACCCATACAAATCACCACCAGTCATCACCCTCACCCATACAAATTCAAAGACATCTACCAACACAACGGAATTCTCATAAATCTGAGTTTGGAAGACACTAGAACTCTCCTACTGGATGAGCAAACACTAACCAAAAAATACATTCTCCAAAAAATTTTCTCCCAAATTCAAGACCAATCAGACCATTTCAAACTGCAAAAATTTACTCGCTCAAAATTTGGACAAAACATCCCATTCATCCGACACTTGGTCCCGCACAATACCAAATTCATCCTCGCAACCAAACTCGCCAAAGAGATTCTAAACCTCCCCAAAACTATCCTAAACAACAATATCGTCAAAAACTAAAAACAAAAAAACAAAAAAAACAACTAACAAACTTTGCTTATTGCTTATTGCTTATTGCTTATTGCTTATTGCTTATTGCTTATTGCT
>CALKWM010000035.1 GCA_938004065.1 uncultured bacterium | reverse complement strand
ATGAACCAGTTACTCCTCCAGCAGGACCTATGGAAGTAGATGAACCAGTTACTCCAAAGAAATAAATTTTTTGTTGAATCCGGTACAAAAGATATTGACATTTTAAAATTTTAGTAGTACCTTATTTGGCAGAATTTGATTTCTGCCAAAAAAAGGCATTATTAAAAATGCCGAGTAATTTTAAAAAAGAAGAAAGAGGGTGTTAGTAAAATGGCTAAAATAACGAAGCCAATAAAAAACAGGTCTAACACGTCTGAGTTAATTGGTACAGATGTGTTAGACAAGATAGTCTCTTTAAAAACCCAAGAACAGAAGGATATCTGTCTGGGTTATCTAAACAAGGTGGTCGATAAAAAACCGATCATCTTAGGGAGTGCAAAAATTACCAATCCAGAAACTTTTACAAGGATTGGTGATCTTTTCCGTGAGATTCTGGTTGCCCATCGGGAAAGCAAACCCGGTGTCGCTCTGGAAAAGGCAAATGCCATTTCCAGGATCTTCCAGCCGAAGAAATCTGCGGGACTGCTTCCTCCTTCGGCCGGAAAGAAAACAGATCCTCCTGTTCGTCCAACTGAGGATCCGGCGTTGACAAGAAAAGATCTGGCCGGCGGGTCATCTGCTTCTACCTCTCCGGAGAAAGAAAAAAAAGACACCAAAGCAGAGAAGGTGTCTGATTTCACGGGAGAGGTAGTAGAATCGATCGTCAAAATCACTTGCGAAAGATGCAAGAAGGAGTTTGATGGATCGGTTAAATTCTGCGAATTTTGTGGTGATACATTAAACAAACCCAAAAGAGCAGAAGTTTTGAACCAAGTTCAGAAAATCAAGCGCTGTCCAACTTGTCAAAATGAATTGGATAGCACAAACGAGGAGGAGATGCAGAAGAAGTTTTGCGGAACATGTGGGGTGGTATTTGATGTCTATATCAAAGCCCCTGAAGGGCTAATAGACACAATACTGTCATATTTCCACAATGGGACGATCAAGCTTTTACAAAAAGTAACAGGACGGCTCTGATCGTCAAAAGACCAATAGATTATTTACACCTGGACAATTCGTCTAGGTGTATTATTTTTGTAAAAAAAATATTTTATTTGTTGTGCTATTAGAAATAAGATATATGCAATGGATCCCCGATCCTGCATCCGGGCATTCGCCGGACAGGTCCGCTGGACAAGTTATCGAGGTGCCCTTTCGGGCTTTCGACTCGAGGATGACAGATAAATAAAAAAAATATCACAACTCACAAATTGCTTTTTTTTCTTGCCCTGATATGGGTAAATTTTATATAATGTACCTAGTTTAATAATTTAATGAATTTTGAAAGGATTTTTTTGGCCAAGAAATTTTATCGGATCAATCATATGATCAAAGCTCCGGAAGTATTTGTAATCGATGAAAATTCCAATCCGGTGGGAAAGATTTCCAGCTACGAAGCCAGACAGATGGCGGAACGAGCGGAACTGGATTTGGTGGAAGTTTCTCCCAATGCCCGGCCACCGGTGTGCAAGATTATCGATTTCGGAAAATTTAAATATGAAATCGAAAAATTGGCACGCAAGCAAAAAGCAAAAAATAAAGGGCAGGAGTTGAAGGAGATTCGTTTTTCAGTGAGAATTGAAGAAAACGACTATCAGGTTAAATTAAACCGCGTTAAGGGTTTTCTGGAAAAACGGCACAAAGTAAAGATATCGATGCAATTGCGTGGGAGAGAGATGGCTTTTCAGGATAAAGCCAGAGAAATGATGAGCAATATCCAAAAATCATTGGAGGAGATATCCAAAGTCGAGCAACCGATGAAAAGATTGGGTAAACAGTTTATAATGATTTTGGCACCCGATTCAAAGCCAAAACCAAAACCATCGATAGTAAAGGATGTAAAAGTAGAACCGGAAAACAAAGAGACTGCATAAATTGGTTAAATTTTTTAAGCATTTTCGTGAAATATTTGATATTGTTTAATCAAGTAGAGTATAATGTACTTTGCTTGTAATATTTTTTATAAATTTGATATATCATGCCTAAACTAAAGACACATCGTGGTTACAAGAAGAGAATAAAGAAAGTTACTAAGAATGGTAAAATCATCCGCAAACATTGTGGTGAGTCGCACTTTATGTCCAAACGTTCATCAAGCCGTAAAAGAAGATTGGCGGTTGCCAAGACGGTTGACACTGTCGACAAGAAGAGAATTTTAAGAGTTATGCCAAAAATTTAATATAATCATTATAATTACATTTTTACAGGTTTATTATGACTAGAATTAAACGCGGAAAAGTCACTCGACGCAAACATAAGAAATTGATGAAAGATACCAAAGGATACAAAGGCCCAAAGAGGGTCAAGGTTCGACGTGAAACTTTCCTAAAAGCCGGTGTACATGCCTATGCGGGACGTAAACAGAAAAAGAGAGATATCAGAGGTTTATGGATTTTGCGAATTAGCGCGGCCGCAAAGCAAAACGGTATGTCTTATAACAAGTTTATTTCCGGATTGAAAAAATCCCGTATCGAGCTTGATCGCAAAGTGTTGTCTCACTTGGCTGTAAATGAACCAGCCGTGTTCGCCGAATTGGTTAAAAAAGCCCAAGCGGGAGTGGGTAAAGTAAAGGTTGGAGAGTAGTTTTTGTTTTTGTTAAATGTATTTAAAAAAACACACCGGAGCAATCCGGTGTGTTTGATGTTAAATCAAAAAAACAGTCTATTCTTTTGGGTTGATGTTGAATCCAATCGGGTTTTTGTCGGCTTGAGCTTGCATGTCATCGGTGAGCTTGACTTCACCAAAACGGTCTTCATATGCTTTGACCTGGCTTTGTAAAACTTTTAAAAAGGCCTTGGTGTGCTGAGGACTAAAAGATACTCGAGTCAACACTTTCATCATTTTCATCTGGGGGATATTTTGAGCAAAGTCAAAAGTAAATCCAAAAGGACTGAAATTGATAAATACTGCATCCGAGTATTTGGATTCGATTTTATCAGGATCAACATTGATGTTGATTTTGTTTTCGGGAGTGGGATTATTCATATTTGATGGTTAGTAAATATAACTGTTTTGATGGTTAGTAAATATAACTGTCTATAATTGTAACACAAATTTCCACCCCAGATTGGTAATTTTTCAAGATGGATATATTTTTCTATCGATGAGTGGCACAAATATAAAAATAAGATCCGGATCACCGATATCGGATCGCCCTCCGATTCGGCGGATCGGCGGAGGCGGACTTCCGATTTGAGAATGACAGGCAAAAAGTAACTCGAATAACTCATTATTTTATTAATAATGTATAAAACCTCAATATCAAAGATCTATCCTCGACCGAGGTGGGCAGGCGGGAAAGAAAAATGGAAGAAATGATCGAAATTTTTTATTAAAAATACATTAAAATATTATGATAATAATTTAATGTTGGGGAAAAACTAGTGAGTATCTAATCATATACGAGATTTTTATGGCAGGGAAATATCATTGACATGTTTTAACGCTTTAGGTAGAATTGTTTTGTAAATAATTTTGCCCCTTTCTTCTATACGTAAGAGAGGATTTTAATTTAACTGATAATTTAAGAAAGTGAGAACACCTATGATGGCAGACAAAAGTAAATATCTGGTTACAGAGGAAGGTTTGGCGGAAATAAAAGCTGAATTAGAAAAACTATATGAAGATAGAAAACAAATCGTTGAACAAATCAAGGAAGCTAAAAGTTATGGAGATTTGTCAGAAAATTCAGAATATTCCGAAGTAAAAGATAGACAACAGATGCTGGAAAAAAGAATTGCCGAGTTAGAAGATTACGCCAAAAATGCCGTAGTCGATACCAAAGTTTGTCGAAACGGTGAAGTGTGCGTTGGTTCCGAGGTAACGGTTGAAATGGGTAATAAAACTTTTAACTACACGATAGTCGGTGCCACCCAAGCCGATCCGACCAGCGGGAAAATATCGGTTGAATCACCGGTGGGAAAGTCGCTGATCGGTAGAAAAAAAGGTGAAGAAATAACCGTATGTGCTCCAAAGGGAAAGATCACGATGCAAATAATGGATGTGGCATAATTAACTGGACTCGATAAAATCACTAGCTTGCGGCTTTTATATCATATACAAAGGCCGTAAGTTTTTTTTATACCACATAAATAAGATATAATAAGGTTATAAATTTTTTTAATATTAATATTTGTCATGGAAAAAGAGGTTGATATCAATGATATTTTCGAGATCAGAAAACAAAAACTGGATGAAATCCGTAAGTCGGGTGATATCCCTTACAAAGACCGTGGCCGTCGCGATAAGCCGATAGTCGAGCTTTTAGATACATTTGCTGATACTCTGGGAATGGAAATCGGATTGAGTGGTCGTTTGATGGCGATACGTAAACATGGAAAAGCGATTTTCGCCAATTTGAAAGATGACTCCGCTCAAATCCAATTATATATTTCGGCTGATGAATTGACCCAAGACAAATTCAAGTATTTCAATGAATTGGTTGACGTGGGCGACTTTCTGGAAGTTGGGGGCAAGACTTTCGTAACCAAAAAGGGTGAAAATACCATAAATGTAAATGATTTTAAGCTCTTATCAAAATCACTATCTCCCCTACCCGATAAATGGCACGGTTTGCAGGATGTGGAAAAGAAACATCGTTACCGTTATCTCGATATGATAATGGATGATAAGCTAAGAGACCGTTTCAGATTGCGGGCAAAACTGATTGCCAATTTGAGAAATTTTCTGGACAATCGTGGTTTTTTGGAAGTGGAAACACCAACTTTACAGCTAAATACCGGCGGAGCGCTAGCCAAACCTTTTAAAACGTACTATAACGCTTTTGAAACGGATGTTAAATTGCGGATTTCTCTGGAAATACCGTTGAAGAAATTGATATTAAGCGGTTATGAAAAAGTATATGAAGTTGGTCGGGTTTATCGAAACGAGGGACGCGATCCATCACATCTGCAAGAATTTACTCAACTGGAGTTTTATCAGGCCTATGTCAATTATGAAGACTTGATGGATATGACGGAAGAAATGATCAAATTTGTACTGTTGGAATCAATGGGAACGCTGGATTTGAAAATTGGTGAACACAAGATTGATATGACACCTCCATACCCGCGAATGAATATTTATGAGATTATCGAGCAACATAGCGGTCATGATCTGTCCAATCACAAGACGGCAGATGATTTACGTCAATTTGTACGGGAAGCCAATATTGAAATCGATCTGGACATAAACAAACTGGAGTACGGAAAATTGATTGATGAAATTTACAAGAAAATCGCCCGGCCACATATCGTTGATCCGGTATTTCTAATCGATCACCCGATTGATCTGTCTCCATTGGCTAGGGTTAAAGACAATAATCCCGATCAAGTCGATCGTTTTCAGTTGATCGTCAATGGCTGGGAAATGTTAAATGCTTACAGCGAGTTGATTGACCCGATCGATCAAGAAGAAAGGTTTAAAAGTCAGGCATTGAATCGAGCCAAAGGTGACGAAGAAGCGCATGATTATGATGCGGAATACGTAGAAGCAATGCGATATGGTATGCCACCAATTGCCGGCTGGGGCATGGGTATAGATCGATTTATGTCCATTTTGACCGGAATTGATAATGTGCGGGAGATGGTAATTTTCCCGTTTGTAAAACCTAAAGATGAGGCAAATAAAGACCATTTGGTTGTACAAAAGAAAGAAATATTTGCGGGAGATATAAAAAAATCAAATACATTGATAGATGATATTACGCAGACCGATCTGGATGACAAAATTTCCATCAATATTTTGGACGATACCGAATTGGATAAGTTAAATATCGAAACGATGGGAATATCTCGGGACGAGGCAATGGATTTGATGCAAAAAAAGCTAACAAATAAAAATCTACAGAAACATTCTCTAGCGGTGGAGGCAATATTGAGAGAGATGGCAAAAAAATTGAACGCTGATGAAGATGTTTGGGGGATAGCCGGATTGTTGCACGATATTGACTATGAAGAAACGATGGACAAACCATCCAAACACTGCATTATTACCGCCGGAGTGTTGCAAGCCAAGCAGGTGAGTCCGCTTATAATTCAAGCAATCAAGGCCCACAATCCGATGTGTGGCGGACAAATCCAAACCAGACTGGACCGGGCGATGTATGCGGTTGATCCATTGAGTGGTTTTATCATCGCGGCGGCACTGGTAATGCCGGATAAAAAACTGTCTTCAGTAACCGTGGAATCATTGATGAAAAAATTCAAAGACAAAAGTTTTGCCAAAGGGGCCAATCGGGAGGCGATAAAATCTATCGCGGATCTGGGGATCAAACTGGAGGAATTTATGAAAATAGGTCTGAGTGCTCTGCAGGGAATTTCAAAAGTATTGGGATTGTAGGATTTTTTGATTTTTTACTATTGAACAGGTAGAAATAATTCTGCCTGTTTTTCATTTTCAATTTCTGATATAATTTTAAAAAAAGATAGCTGGTACTTTAAAAAAAGGAGTTGATGAAATATGCAATTGAATGGTAGCAATCGGGACAACCATATTGTAAGATTTCTACAAAATATCGTTTTGGAGATAACTCTAAGAAATAAAACGCTTGATCGCCTCTTTGACAAAGTAAATTTTGCCGATTATTATCTCAAAACCGGCTGTAAATGCATCAATGTCAATATCAATCAAGATTTTAAAATAAAAGTCTGTGGCGGTGATAAGCTTTTTTGTGTTTTTCGGATAGATACACGAGAAAATCGGATAGACATAAATATTCATAATCTGGATTTTGATCCGCAAGAGATAGAAGAAATTATGTCTAATCTGTCTGAATTTATTTCTGACATACTGGTGGATATTTATAATGGTGAAGATATAGGTTATCGTGAGTTTTTTGTCCTGTGAGAACACGGTTGTTCTAAAAGTTTTCATTGACAAATTCGTAAAAATATCTATAATCACCAGAGTAAATTAAAAAAAGAAAGGTTGTGATCGGCTTGGGTTACCTGGAAAAGCTAAATGAAGACAACAAACAAAAAATCAAAAACTCCATCTTGAAAAAAGTAACATTGAGTTTCTGTTCAATGTTTACGAGCAAGATGGAGATAAATTTCCTTTTGAAGAGTTTTCAGAGTTATTTGGATACTCAAAATGTGGAAGAGATAAAAAATCTCCATTTTTTAGAGTATCCGATAGCCACATTTCACAAAGCGTTGTTTTTGTTAGACTGGGGCTTGTATATTCTTTTTTTCACCCCAAGCCAAATAAAAGCAAAAACGAACGATTTTCTCTTTGGCTGGTTTTTGGAGGAAATCCAAGAACATGTCAGTGAGGAAATTGGTGAATTAATCGATTTTGTTCTGGAAAAGGGCGAGGAGAGAGGTAAAAGTTTTCTGGAAATATATGAGACAGAACGAATTTTGATTTCATATATTCTGGAAAATTATTATTTCCAGAACGCGGCGAATGAGAGAAATGAAAACCAAGAAAAAAAGATAGTCAAATTGAATGACTATCGAAAAATTTAAGGAGGGGAAAAACAATGGAAATTATTCATAGTATTTTTGAAGAAATAGAGAATAGAAAAAAAATTATTAAATTAAGAGACTTATTTACAAAATTAAACATCAACCAATTAGTGGTTGAATATATTGTTATCGATCATGAGATCCCTTATAAAATAAGCAGGGTAGAGTTAAAAAAGGAAGAAAAAATATATAAAACCCTGTTTATAGGCATAAACAAAAAAAATCAAAAAGATTTGTCAACAATTACCAAAGATGCTGTTGATAAAATTTTTGATTGTTGCAAATGTTGTAGCTAAAGAATGCTGAACGGGTCAACATCAATGACCCAATCAGACGACACCGGTTTTAAAAACCGGTGTAAATTTTTGCCTTTGAGCAGGATATGCCAGCGAAATTTACCGTGCAGTTTGGTGATAAAGGCGGGCGAGGGGCCGAGTATTTCCTCCAAATCTTTTTCTGGCTGACTCAAGAAAAGAGAATTTAATTGTTTAAATAATCGCAATGATTCCTCGCGACATTTTTTTTCATCGGGATCGGCGTACAATAGTCTAACAACCGAGACAAACGGTGGAAATTTGCTTTTCTTACGTTCGATCAGTTCGGAATAAGCAAACAACTGGTAGTCTTCTTTGGTCAAGATATCAAATAATGGGTTTTCGGGCTCATAGGTCTGGATTACCACTTTGCCGGTGGTACCAAAGCGTCCCACGCGTCCGGCCAGTTGTAAAAGTAACGAAAAATTTCGTTCGGTGGACCTAAAGTCTGGCAAATGGAAGCCGGCGTCTGCATTGACTATTCCCGCTAAATCAACATTTGGTATGTCCCAACCCTTGGTAATCATCTGAGTACCAATTAGAATATCAAATTTATGTTGTTTAAACTGGTTAAAGATTCGACTATGCGAGTCTTTGGCACGTGTGGTGTCATAATCCATCCGTAACACTCTCGCGGAAGGAAACATTTCATTGATTTCCATTTCCAATCTCTGGGTACCGGCGCCATAAAATTTGATCGCTTCCGAAGAACACTCGGGACAAGTTTTGAAATCGGCTTGGCTATGGCCACAGTGATGGCAGATAAGTAAGTTTTGCTTGCGATAACGATGATGAGTCAACGACACTGAACAATTGCTGCAAGTGGCGACATAGCCGCACTCTCGACAAAAAACATAGCTGGCGTTACCGCGTCGGTTTAGATATAGTAAAATTTGTTTTTGGTCGGCGAGTGCGCTTTTGATTTCATTGGCCAAAGTATAACTAATCAGAGAATAATTTTTACTGATAAATTCGTCCCGCAAATCAACCAGAAAAAAGTCCGGACGTCGTAAATAATGCGGGTCGATATTTTCCAGGACCGTTTTATTGATAGTATGCAAGATGTATTCGTTTTTTTTGGCCTGCCAGAAAGTTTCCAAACGGGGGGAGGCACTACCGATGATCAGTTGCGCGGGAAGTATTTGGCTATAATGCATAGCCACCGTAACCGCGTGGTACCTGGGGTTGGAATCCTGTTTAAAACTGCTTTCGTGCTCTTCATCGATGATTATCAAGCCGATATTTTTTAGTGGCGCAAACAAAGCGGAACGGGAACCAATAACAATTTTGGCTTTCCCGTCGTGCATCCGATACCATTCATCAAATTTCTCGCCATTTGACATCCGAGAATGATAAATGGCCAAAAGAGAACCGAACCGTTCAAAAAATCTTTCCATAGTTTGGGGCACGAGAGCGATTTCCGGTACTAATACAATCACATCTTTACCTTGAGAAAGCGCGAACTCGGTCATGCGCAGATAGATTTCCGTTTTACCACTTCCGGTACGACCAAAGATCAGGTGAGGTTTTTTTGGGTTGGAAAAATCGCTTGTCAAGTTTTCGATGATATTTTCCTGATCCTTGTTCAAACCGGGCAGATCACCCGATTGCGTTGCAAAGCTGGCGAGGGGATTGCGAAATATTCTTTGTTTTTCTGAAATAATAATTTTTTTTCTAATTAATGAATTTAGAGAGTTTTTGGAAACTTGCAAATCATTTTTCAATTGCAACCAATTGGCATTGGGATTTTCTTCGAGATAACAGTAAATTTCCCATTGACGAGAGTTTTTTTGGATTTTTTCCAGTGCTTTTTGATCAATGCAATCATGATTCAGTCTTAAAATCTCTATTTCTTTTCGGGATGCCACCGGCGGCTTGATCTTGTATCGGGTAGTGATCGTGCCTTGGGATTGTAATTTGGCAATGTCTCTTATCACCGAACGGCCGAATTTTTTGATGATAATTTTTTCGGTAATTTCGAGGGTGGGATTTTGGATAAAAAAATTTATTATCTCTTTTTGAGTTTGATTAATTTTTTTCTCTGGTTGGTTTTTTGCATAAGAAAAAGTTTTCAAGATTGAACCGGTGAGAAATCCCGGGATCATGCTAAAAACCGCCTGGCCCAGCCCGCAATGATAATAATCAGAGATGAATTTGGCCAGTTTGAGCTGTTTTTGATTGATCACCGGCTGGGGTAATACTATTTCAATGATTTTTTTGAGATTGTAAGCCGGCTTTTGGTCAATAAAATCACAGACTATACCGTATAGTCGCCGACGTCCAAATGGCACCAACACAATCTGCCCTATCTGCAGATTGTTAATATCTGAGAGATAGGTGTAAATTGAAACCCCACCTTCCAATCTGGAATTAACAATTATGTTTACGTATTTGCTCATAGTTATATATTATCAGGAAATGAATTAAAATGGCTAAATGATGTAAATATAAGATTGTCATATTGAAATATTGTGAAGAAAAGAAATTGTTAAAATGGTTTAATAGCTAATTGGCGATTAACAAATTGGCTAATTTCGTATATCATATTTGTGATTTGAAAGTTGTTGACTTTATTTTCAGATTACTATATCTTATAATTAAGTTTAGGAGTTTATTCTCCGGTTTACATATTTGTAATATTATTTGTTAAAAACCCTTATTATGAAAAATGCTATGGCTATTTTGTGGAAAAAATGGCTGGTTGCAGTGTTAACAGTAGCGGTAATTTTACCGGTTAATTTCTCCGGAATTGCCAACGCTTATCCAACCAGTTTTACCTATGAGGCGGAAAATCTACAAACTGATGTAGGTTTTGAGGCCTTGGTCAGTCCGGTTTCAATGCGAGCGGAAGTCGCTAACAGTACAGTCGGATATCTTATTGCCGGTCCGGCAACCAGTGACCAACTTCCGGGAAAAAGATATCGGGTGAATTTTGATGTTCGATATCTCAATCATACCGCGGCTACGCCAACCGCTTTACCAATTGCTCGATTGGAGATTGACAACGTTGGTAACGAATTGTTGGCCGATAAAGAATTGTATATGTCTGATTTCGATGGAGCCGGTATATACAAAACTATCAGTATGGATTTTACCCGAGTCAATATCGGATCAATGAATTACAAAGTATGGTTTTATGATCGTTTGGATTTTGATGTGGACAAGATTGTGGTAGAGGAATTGGCACCATCGGACAATGTAAAGTACGAATCCGAACACCTAAGAACAGGTGTGGGAAATGTTGTAGCCGATGCAACCGCTTCCAACGGTAAAGTTTTACAATCAAATGCAACCGGTTATATCCAATACGGACCATATACCGCCGATCAAGCGCCGGATGACACCTTTCGAGCTACTTTTCGTATGAAAGTTGCCGACAACAGCTCTCCGGCCGTAGTGGCCAGAATTGATGCCAGTAACTCTCATGGGACGGGACAATGGGTATTTCAAGATTTGAAAGGGACAGATTTTCCGGCGGCTGATACGTTTTACGCTTTTTCGGTTGATTTTAACCGAAAAAATGAAGGAACAATGGAATTCAGGGTTTACGGTTATGGAGTAACAACAGTTAGCATTGACTATGTTGAAGTTAACAAAATTACCGCTACTGCCGGTGTTTATGAAAGTGAATCGTTGAGTTCAAATTTTCCGGCTTCGATCGTAATCGATGGTAGCGCTTCCAGCGGTCAAGCCAGACAGGCCGGGCCGGCCGATATCGGCTATCTACAATACGGTCCATATACCGTAGAACAAGCATCAGGACACACTTATCGAGCTATGTTTCGCATGAGTGTGAGCAACAACAGTGCTAGCGGAGTAATTGCCCGTATCGAAGCGCACAATCATAACGGTAGTGGCGCATGGAATTATCGCAACATCAGTGCGAGTGATTTTATGGGCTCCAATTATTATCAAAATTTTAATGTTGACTTTACCCGCACCACCGACGGTACCATGGAATATCGGGTATATGTTTTCGGAAATGCCAGTGGTGTTTCTCTCAAAGTTGATCAAGTAGAGGTTTTTGAGGTACAAGAAGCACAAAACAATTGGAAATATGAGTCAGAAACCGGATTGGGACAAGTTGGCCGACAAGTTTTGGACACCCAAGCTTCCAACCAACTGGCGAGAGAGGCAACGGTAACCGGAGATAATGCAGGATATTTAGTATATGGCCCATACACCGATACCCAACCGGAAAATCAAGTATATGTGGCATCTTTCCGCTTGAAAACCAGAAATAATTCGGTGAGTGATAATGTTGCGATTGTTGATGTCAATAATCCGGGCGGAACCAGTCAATATGTTTACAAAAATATCAAAGGAACTGATTTTTCCGCTAATAATCAATGGCAGACATTTGATTTGAAGTTTAACAAAAAAACCGGCGGAGTGCTGGAATTCAGAGTGTATTTTACCGATAAAGCTGACATCCTATCTGACTATGTAGAAATCACTCCTGACAATACCAATGAAATAGTTTACGAAGCCGAGAGCTTGTTTACCGGACCGGCTTCACAAGTAGTGACCGATGCCAATGCCAGTGGTGGTAAAGTTGTGAAAGCGGCTGTTATCCCATCTCTGGGCATAGTCAATCCTTATGCTGCGGAATGTCCACGACCGGCTGGCTATGTTTACAAAATTGGTGATAATTTCTGTGAGTATTCCACAAATCAAGTTGTAGTATATGGTCCCTACACTATAGATCAAGCTCAGGGTAATTATGAAGTTACTTTCCGCTTGAAACATAGCTCTACCGGCACTACTAGCAATCTGGCGTTGATAGATATCTTTAATAACGGCGGTACCGGTACATATGTTTACAGTGAACTGAATAAAACCAAATTTGGCACTGATTATACTGATGTTACTTTAAACTATTACCGAACCGGGGATGGCGTAATGGAATACAGAGTATTTTACACCAATATCGCCGATGTTTATCTGGATAAAATTACGGTAAAGAAGATATAAGCTCACGTTTAGAGACAGTATTTAAAAACCCTTGCTTTAATGAAAGCAAGGGTTTTTGTTAATAAAAGTTTAATGGTTGAATAGTATAAATTTTTACATATAAGATAACTGGATCCCCGATCCCGCATCGCCAGCATTCGCCGGACAGGTCCGGCCGAACAAGTTATTTAGGCGCTCTTGGGACTCGCTTTAGATTCCAAGGATGACAAAGAAGAATTGATTTCACACAAGTTGTTATTTACAGATTAAATAATTTTATCGCATTGTTCGATGTTGCTTGGGCGACTGCTTCTATCTCCAATCCACGAATATCGGCAATACGCCGAGCTATTTCAACAACAAAAGCCGGCTCGTTTCGTTGGCCGCGAAATGGAACGGGTGCCAGATATGGGGCGTCGGTTTCGATCAGAATATTTTCCAGAGGTATTTGTTTGATAACTTCGATGATATTTTCATCATCCAGATTGTAAGTAATATTTCCGGTAAATCCGATGCAAAAACCCAAGTCGAGAATCTTGGTCGCCAATTCCCTGTCACCTTCATAGCAATGCCAAACTCCGCGGATACCTTCGGATTTGAACAGATTGAGTATGGAAAGTGTGTCATCCGTGGCCGAGCGGGAGTGTATGATGACCGGTTTGGCTTCCTGACAGGCAATAGATAAAAGTTGTTCAAATATCTGATTTTGCTGGACGGATAGTTCTTGATGACGATAATAATCAAGACCAATCTCCCCCACCGCCACGATTTCGTTGCGAGGAATCAGTTTTGCCAGTTCATCGATATTTTGCAGAGAGGCATTTTGGATATTGTTGGGATGAATACCGGCGGCAGCATGAATCAAAGAGTCTTCTTAGATCGGAAGAGCACACGTCTGAACTCCAGTCACGAATCACCATCTC
>CALKWM010000034.1 GCA_938004065.1 uncultured bacterium | reverse complement strand
GCTTCTTGCATATTGCTTCTTGCATATTGCTTCTTGCATATTGCTTCTTGCATATTGCTTCTTGCATATCATTACACCTTCCGATACCATCTACCACCCGTTTCCTCTCCAATCCAACCTTTGAGATACATCAAATTTATCTCGGCAATCACTTTTCCCGGATCATAAGACAACTCCATCACAATTTCATCAATTACTTTTGTTTTGCCATCCAACACTTCCATAATTTCTTGTTGTAAATTATTGTCATATTTTATTTCAATTTTGCCGGCATTTTCTCTCTCCTTCATTCCCAACTCCAACATTATATCTTCGATATCATTTACCAAAACCGCTCCTTGAGAAATCAAATTATTACATCCTCTGATTCGATGGTTAAAAATACTTCCCGGAACCGCCATCACACTTTTTCCTTGTTCCAAAGCAAAATTAGCTGTAATCAAGGCGCCGCTTTTCGCCGGCGCCTCTGTAACCAGCACACCGGCACTCAAAGCACTAACGATTCTATTTCGCGCCGGAAAATTCCATTTGGCCGGATTTTCTCCCACCGTCACTTCTGACAAAATCACGCCACCACTTTCAATTATTCTTTCACCAATTCTTTCATTGGTTTGAGGTGTAATCCGATCTAAACCACCTCCCAAAACCGCCATTGTTAAACCGCCGGCATCCAAACAACTCTTGTGCGCAATCGCGTCAATACCCAAAGCCAAACCACTAACTATCCCCAAACCGTTTGCAACCATTTTCTCAACCAGATATTTAGTTACTCTTGTGCCATATTCACTATGGTTTCTGGTCCCAACCACCGCCACATAATTTTTATCCAAAATATCCAAATCACCCCGCCAATACAAAACTACCGGGGGGCTGTATATGTTTTTTAATTTTTCCGGATAACCTTTACTCCAAAAATCAATAAAATTGATACCCTTTTTTTGCATTTCATCAAAATACGGCTGAAAACGAAATTGTTTTTTAAATTCAAACCAACCAACTATTTCAGTCGTTTTTAAACCGGTATTACGCCAATCAGCCAAACGATTACTGTTAAAAGCTTTTTCCAAAGTTCCAAAAACCTTTCGAATATTTGCAATACTTCGATAACCAAATCCCTTGTTTAAACTAAACATCAAAACAAATTTACTCTCCCTCATACAAAAAAAATTTTAAAAAAATAAGTTAAATGATTAACTTATTTATAACTTAAAAGAGATTAATTATTTCTTAACAAAATCTTAAATTCATCCCAATATCTATATTGCGGAAAAAATTCTATTTAGCTCCGATAACCATTCTTCACCAAGTTTACTTAATTCGATTTTAACTTTGTTATTTACAATAATCCAATTTGGATTGGCAAGGTATAATTTATTGATCACACTCATGCTCAATTCTTGTATAAACTCAAATACAATCTCTCCCA
Organism: uncultured bacterium; assembly: GCA_938004065.1. Classification (GTDB taxonomy): domain Bacteria; phylum Patescibacteriota; class JAHJAL01; order JAHJAL01; family JAHJAL01; genus CALKWM01. The sequence goes on along the minus strand of CALKWM010000034.1, from coordinate 13,426 downwards.
TGCTCTTTTTGGTATGAAATTCATTTTTTACAAAAGAAACCGATTTTATTTTAAATTTCGCCAAAGACAACTTTAGCTTGGCCATCGTGGCCAAATTTTCCACTTCAATACCAATTGCACCGTGTTTCTTTTGCATTTCATAGACAACTTGATCCACATCTTCCGGTTTTGATTGCACCAAAATTTTTTGTTCCCAATACAAACGCTCTTCCTTGTCATCGATATAATACTTTGGTAAATATACATTAATTGGCAACTCAACCACCAATTCATCTTCAGATGTAAAATCAAAATTTTCACCACTCTTCAATTTAGCCACTCTCTCTTCCAGCATATCCAAAAACATTCCCAATCCCACCGAATACGCATTACCATGCTGTTCTACACCCAAAACATTGCCAACACCCCTTATCTCCATATCTGAAATTGCCAACTTCAAACCACTACCCAATTCCGTAGCTTCAGAAATTGCTGACAATCTCTGTTTGGCTTTTGTTTTCAATTTATCACTACGATATAAAAAATAGGCATATGCTTTTTTATCCGACCGACCAACCCTACCTCTCAATTGATACAACTGCGACAATCCCAAACCGGACGCATTTTCCACAATCAGAGTATTGACATTTGGCAAATCCAATCCATTTTCCACTATGGTTGTTGCCAATAACACCTGATACTTATTGGTTGCGAATTTCGACATTGTATCCGCCAATTGATATTCAGTCATTTGACCATGTGCCACGCCAATCGACATCCCCTCACCCATAATCTCCACTAGCTCATTTTTAAATTTTTCTATTGTCCGCACTCGATTATGAACTATATAAACCTGACCTCCGCGAGCCAATTCCCTCTCGATTGCTTCTTTGACCACCATTGGCTTAAACTGCATCATTTCCGTATCGATTGTTTGCCTACCCGGTGGAGCCATCTCCAAAATACTCATATCTCTCACACCTCCCATCGAAATATTCAATGTCCTGGGAATCGGCGTTGCACTCATACTCAAAACATCGATATCACTTCGAATTTCCTTAAGCTTTTCTTTGGCTCTCACTCCAAATTTCTGTTCCTCATCGATAATCAACATTCCCAAATCTTTAAAAACAATATCTTTCTGCAACAATCGATGAGTACCAATCACAATATCAACTTTCCCATCTTCGATATTTCGGATCACATGGTCTTGATATTTTTTATCACGCAACCTGCTTAACACCTCCACTCGCAATCCCAAACCGGACAATCTGGAAACAAACGTCACAAAATGTTGCTCGCACAATATTGTAGTTGGCGCCAGCAAAGCCACCTGTTTTTTGTTTGCCGCCACTCTGGCCGCTATTCGTATCGCCAATTCTGTTTTCCCAAATCCCACATCTCCACACAACAATCGATCCATCGGATATGAATTACTCAAATCGGCGTTAATCTCATCCATTGCCACCTCTTGATCAACAGTCAAATTATAATCAAAACTTTCATTTAGTCTTGTTTGTACAGTTCTTTTAAATTCATATGGCTTACGCTTAACCAATTTCCGCTTGGCGTACAATCTCAATAATTCTTTGGCAATTTTCTCAACATCCCTTCTGGCTTTTCTTTTTCTTTTTTGCCAAATACTTCCCCCCAATCGGTTGAGTTTTGCCAATCTTGAACCGATATACTTTGATATTTTATTTAACTGTTCCACCGGAACATACAATAAATCTCCCCGATCATAACCTATCACCAGATAATCCTTGGTCACATCCCCGATTTCTCTGGTTGTAAAATCCTTGAGTATTCCCACCCCGTGATCAATATGTACCACCAAATCACCAATCTTGTACTCAGCCAATTTTTTAAAACTTACTTTACTCTTTTTTGCATCATGCTTTACCAAATTTTCACCAAACAATTCTCGATCCGACCATATGGCAATTTTGTCATTGCGAATAATTCCACCAATCGGTATGTATTGGTCAACAATTTCGAAATCCGCAAAAGACATTTTAAGTTGAGTTACCCATCTTCTAAACTCCCCCGGATGTTTGGTTGCCACGATTGATTTTTCAATTTTAAATTTTTCCAAACATTCTTGAAAATTTTTCTGGCCACCCAAATTAAATATCATTTTTTCCATCGGCCATTTTACCATTACGGCATTCTGTTCTACTATCTGCAACAAACTTACACTTTTTTCATATTTTATGCCCGATAAATCTACCTCGCCAATCTCCACTACTAAATCAAAATCGATATTTTTTAAAACATCAAGTTTTCCCGTTTTCTTGTCTTCCGTTCTCATTATCAATCCCGGAAAAAACATCTGTTCAACTTGTTTTTCCAAACCATCTTTCACCAAAATTATCTTTTCCAGTTTTTTACCATAAAAACTTAAACGATAATTTTTTTTGTCATGAGTGCAAATGCTCCATACATCACCTTTGATCGAATATTCACCTTCCATATTCAATTTTTTAACTGCCGTATAACCCCATTCATACAACTTTTTTGACAAATCCGTAAAACCGTATTCATACCCCACTTCCAATTTCTTGGCATCCACCAGATGATACAACCATTCTTCTTTAAATTCTTCCATGGCAGAAACCAATACTCCTCCTGACGAAGAATTGATATTGGTTATTTCATTCGATAAATTTGCCAAATAATCACGATCAATTTGCGACCAAGAGCTGGGCAAAACTGCATTACTTAAACCCCAATCAGCCAAATTTAAACCATATTGTCTCGCTTTTATCTGATCATCAGTTAATACCAAAACTTTTTTGGTATTGAGTACTTTTATCAACATACCCAAATAATCCATATTGAAATTTGCAATATGAATCTTTTTTGTTCTTTGAATTTTATGCTGTAATTGGTGAAAATCCTTACTATAGTTATCAATAGATTTTACCAACAAATTATTATCCATGAAAAATACTTGACAAATATATCAATGTATGATAAGTTAGGTATGTGTTAAATTAAAAATAACCCCAAATTAAGCTCCTATGCTTGCTTATGATTATTAGTAGCTTTTGCCCTCCTTTAGCTATAAAATAGTTTCAATAAGCAAGTTTAAAAGTTTAATTTGGTTGCAACTCACAAAATATCCGATAATTTGCTTATGGAGAAAGATGTTACTAGCTTTTGCCCTCCTTTTAGCTAGCATCCAACTCCATAGGCATATTATCGGATATTTTTTTATTGTATCTATTCATACAAAACAACACATCATTTTTTAGCAAACATTTGACAGCTTCAACCGCTACCATTATCGATTCCTCAATTACTTTTTTTTCTACTGCATTAAATCTTTGTAACACATATTTTACTCCCTGATTTTTGGTCATAACTTTTTTCTCCTTCATCTTTCCGATCCCCAAACGTATCCTGATAAAATCTTTTGTACCCAATGATTCGACTATTGATTCTAAACCATGATGACCACCGGCACCTCCACCGGACTTTATCTGTATTTGTCCCAATTTCAAATCCAAGTCATCATGTATTACCACCAAATCAGACACTTTGAGATTGTAATAGTTGATTATCTTGGCTACCGCTCTTCCGGAAAGATTCATATACGTCAGTGGTTTTGCCAAAAATGCCTTTTCGCCATCCAACACCACTTTAGCTATTTGAGTTTCCAATTTTTTATCTTCTTTGAAACCAACCTTTTCTTGCTGTCCAAATGCAATTTTTTCCACCACCTCAAACCCGACATTATGTCGAGTTTGTTCATATTCACCGCCCGTATTTCCCAATCCAACAATTAACTTCATTCTAAAGTATTAAAATCCGGGTAACCCCATATCTCCGGCCACCGCTTTCATTTTTTCCGCTGCCACTTGTTGCGCTTTTTTCAACGCCTGCGTTACTGCGTCCTTCAACCCTTTTTCCACCATTACTTTATTTTCCGGTGTTAAGATATTTTCATCGATATGCACTTCTTCAATCTTTTGTTCACCATTGAAAACCACCGTAATCTTACCGTCCAAACTAGACGCCTCAATCAGTAAATCCTGCAATTCCTTTTGAACTTTTTTTGCTTTCTTCTGCAAATCATACAATTGTTTCGCCTGTTGACCCTTTTCTTTGATATTGTCCCAAAGTCCCATAATTATTTCTCTTTTTTCTTAATATTTATAAATAAATCCACCTCCAAGTCAGGTCCCAATACTACCGTAAACGGAAATTTACCTAACTGTTTTTCAATCCTTTCAGTTTTTACAACTAAACTTTCCACATCACACTTTTTTACTTTCTCTTGTAACAATTTTTTGATGTCATTTTTAGAAACCGAACCAAACAATTTTCCATCATCGGTAGCTTTTTTCTCAATTTCAAATTCCACCTCTGACAATTCATCAGCGATTTTTTTAAGTTCTACCAATTCTTCCTCCAATTTCTGACGTGCTTTATCCAGCTTTTGTTGATAAAACTTTATCTGTCCTTCGGTAGCAACCGCCGCCAAACCCATCGGAATCATATAATTCCTGGCATAACCATCCTTTACATCCACCATATCACCTATTTTGCCCACCTTGGCTACATTGTCCAACAATAATACTTTCATACTTATTACTCCTAATACTTCTAAATATATTTGATATGAAAAAAATAAAACAAATTTTCAAATTCAATTATATCACCTGGAAAAAACAATTGCCATTTGTAAATGTATCATTTATATAACTATTGTCTTAAAATTTCTATTGCCTTCTCCATTTGTTTATCCCCTTCGCCTTCATCTATTACTTCCACGTTTGGCACAATCCCACCTTCGGAAATATTTATTCCACTCGGAGTTAACCACTCCGCCACTGTCAGTTTTAAAATCGATCCGTCAAACAACTCTTCAATCACTTGCACCGTACCCTTACCATAACTTTTTTGACCAACGATTTTACCACGCGCATTATCTTTAATCGCCCCCGCCAAAATCTCACTGGCGCTGGCGCTACCCTCATCAATCAATATAATTAACGGGATACTTTCAAAAACCTGTCCGCTTTCTGCCGTAAATTCATCATGTAACGATTTATTATCCGTCTCCACCACAATCAATCCTTCACTTAAAAATTCATCAGCCAAATTCACGCAAGAATCAAAATATCCACCGGGATTGGAACGTACATCAACAATCATCCCCCGATATTTTGTCAAATCATAATCCACCAATTTGTTTTTGAACTCCTTGTCGGTATCTTCATCAAAACGAATAATTCTGACTATCAATACTTCTTCACGACTATCAATATACACACTATCAGCTTTCATTTTTTCTCTAACTAAACTAATATCCAACAATTCTTCCGTACCACGCAATACAGTCAACACAACCTCAGTTCCGGCATTGCCCTGAATCATACTGGCAATTTCTCCCAAAGACTTACCGGAAACATCCGTATCATCTACCGCCAATATAACATCACCAGCTTCCAATCCCGCTTTTTTGGCCGGAGAGTTGTCTAATACGGTCAATATCTTGGCTCTGCCATTATCAACCACAATTTCCACTCCAATTCCTTCAAATTCACCTCCCAAATCATCCCAAAATATTTTCGCTTCCTGTGGATCAAAAAACTCACTATATGGGTCATTCAAAGCTTTCACCATCCCTCGCACCATCCCATAATACAAATCACTATCATTTATCTGCCCCAAATATTCTTTACCAAGCAAATTTTTTACATCTTGAATCAAGCGATTTTCACCATAAAAACCAGCTATAAACAACTCTCTGGTATCAGCATATGCCGTCCCCAAGAAAAAGGCCCCGGCCACAAATAACAACAGAAAAAAATAATGTAAAATCTTTTTATTCATCATCTAAATAAATTATATCACTTATTTATTTTACTTTTTTTATTTTTGATTTTTAATACAAGGGAGTCATATCACTGAAATAATTATCATTATAATAGCTTTCAAAATTATTACTGCCGGTATTGTCCATATTGGCAACCTTGTTCAAATCTTTTTTCTCACGACGAAGATACAATGCAAACATTTGCAAAGCCATTGTCATTGTCATCGGCATAACTATCTCTTTTACCTTGGGCAATACTATCACATCTTCCGCCAACCCTTCCAAACCATATGCTCCTTCCTGTGTCAGAACTATAATCCTCACATTTCTTTGCTTCAATTCTTGTAAAATTTTCAAATTATCCTCATACACCGCATCAACCGGCATCAAATATAAAACCACATGTTTTTTACGTAGATGCTTTATTCCACCATACTTTAAATAATCCAAATCATAATCCACCACTTCAACATCAGAAATATCTTGCATTCTCAAAACCACCTCACCGGCGATCACTGCGCAATACTTGAAACCAACAATCACAAAATCATCTTCGTTTTTGTATTTCTTGGCAATTGATTCAATTTGAAATGAGTTATTTAAAATATTTTTCATCTGAATAGATAAATTATCCAGTGATCTGATAATCTCTTTCCCACTGGTTGGTGACAACCCTTTCAAACGACCAAAAAATAGAGTGAGCAGGACAATAATCGTAAGTTGTGACATAAATGATCTCATCGAAGGTTTTGCCATTACCGGCCCGGAATGAAGATATATTCCGAAAGGAGTCTCCTTGGCCAAAGTACTGCCAACCGTATTGGTTATCCCATATACATTTAACCCCAACTGTTTAGCTTCTCTAACCGCCGCAATTGTGTCCTCCGTCATGCCTGATTGGCTAATCGCAAACAAAGCACTATTTTCACCTGTAATCAAAAACTTTTTGTTTCGCATTTCTAAACCGGAATAACAATTCACATTGATCGCCACATAATCTTCAATTAATTTTTTAGCCATGCTGGCCGCAAAATACGAACCACCGGAACCCACAAAAGTCAACTCATCGATTTTTCGCAATATATCTTTATTTTCCACCAATCCACCGAAATGAGCCGTTAACTGCTGTCTATCAATCCGACCGGCTAAAGTATTTTTTATCATATCAGGATGTTCAAAAATCTCCTGCTCGATATTTTTCAACTGAAAATCATCATGATTGGCATAATCCAATGTTTCTATTGTCTTTGAGACAACATTGATTCCACCACCTCCAACAATCGAACTGACAAACCCACTTTTGTTAATTTTTACCACTTCATCATCGTTGATCAGTACTACACGATCAGTAAACGGACGTAAAACAGTTTTATTGTTAGTGAACCAATATTCCTGTTCTCCTATACCTAACAACAAACCCATTCCTTTATTGGCCAACACAATTTCATCTTTTTGATCATCGCACAACACTACCAATAAATATGTACCTGCTATTTGTATTAAAGTTTGGCGCACCGCCTCATGCAAATCACCAAAATAATTTTTTTCAATCAGATGTGCCAATACTTCCGAATCGGTATCGGAAACAAATACATGTCCTTCCTCGATTAACATTTTTTTCAAAGGTGCATAATTTTCAATTATCCCTTTGTGCATTATCGCTATTTTCTTTTGACAACCAAAAAACGGATGCACGTTTTTTTCTTCCACATCACCATGCGTTGCCCAACGCAAATGAGCCACGCCAATTCTTTCATCACTCTGATAATTTATCAACTGACTTTCCAGATTTTCAACACCACCTATTGCTTTTTTTATATACAAACCTCTCCGACCTTTCAAAATCAGGCCGATTGAATCATAATAATAATCCTTTACCAATTTGACTCCCTGCAATACCGCCGGCAAAGCCTGACGATTGCCAAAATATCCAATTATTCCACTCATTGTAATATATCAATTATTATGAAAATATACTTCAAATCTATCATAACATAATTTATAATAACCTTGATTAACAAAATAATTCATCAGATAAAATAAAATGGATCAATCCACTCGCCCGGGAGATCTGGGCAAAACCAATAATTTTCAAGGCGAAGAACTGGACAAAGACTCAAAAATCATCAATGCCATCGGCAACATCGACGAATTAATCGCCTACATTGGCTTGATCAGATATATTCTCCCCCAAGAAAATTCATTTTTGATTGACACTCAAAAACAACTTTCTTCAATTGCGGCCAACATTGCCAAATACGAAAATCAAAAATCATACCAAACCGTTAAGTTGTTGGAAGAAAAAATTGTCTATTTTAAAAAAAACTCACCGGAGATAAACTATTTTTACCTTCCCGGCGATAAAGAAAAACCAATTTTTATCAATATCTGTCGCACAATCTGTCGTCGTTGCGAACGCTCTGTAGTTAACATCAAACCAACCAATACCAACGCCTGCGCCTATTTGAATCGCCTTTCCACCTACCTTTTTGCTCTCCAAATATTTTACCACTATCAATAATATTATCTCATTCGGTTCTTGGCTTGCTTTTCTTTTTGATGATATTGCCATCAAAATCAATCAATACATAGTATTGATAATTTTCATCCTCATAATACTGCCGACACTGATTGTCCAAATCATCATCAACTTGTGTTCTGTGTCGATGTACCACATCCACCACCCAACTATCGTTTAACACTCCCAAACACGGACCTTTCTCCCATTCCTCCGGCGAAAAATCTTGTTTCCTTTGCTCAAACAAAGCTCTCGCCTCCCATTCAATAGCCATATCCGAATCATCATTTACATTAACAATTTTGTATGCCAAATCAGTATTCACGTCTTGCAAAATACATCCGGAAAATACTCCCAGACTAAAAAACAATGAGATATATGTCAAAATTTTATTCATACTAATTTAAATTATACACGAAAAACATCTCTGTTTTTATCCGTTATTTATCATTTGAATTATTTTTCTACCAGCTTTTCCATCCCCGAACGGATTTGTCCATTTCACTTTTTTTTCTTTTAAAACTGCATACTTTTTCAAGATATCATTGCTTGACATTTTTTCCAGTAATACCGCCCCGCCAATTTCAACAGTTTCCGGTCTCTCGGTATTTAAACGTAAAATTAAACATTTCTTATGCAAGATACAAGATTCTTCCTGAATACCGCCACTATCGGTAAATACCATCTGACAATTTTTTTGTAATTTCAATAAATCCGGATAACTTACCGGATCGTAAGTTATGATATGTTGATATTTTTGAATCAACTTCATTTTATTTTTCAACCGCGGATGTACCGGAAATACACATTTTAAATTTTCTTTTGTACAAATCTGCTCAATTCCGGACAAGATATTATTTAAAATTCTTTTGTCATCTGTATTTGACGGGCGATGACAAGTCATTAGAAAATAACCTTCTTTTTTTAAATTATGCCTTTCGCAAATATCTGATTTGGTTTTTGTTGCCTTTACTACACTTTTAACCGCATCGACAATTGTATTGCCTGTTACCCAGATTTTTTCTTCGGCGATACCTTCATCAATCAAAATATCCTTTTGCAATTTAGTCGGACAAAACAGCCAATTTGATACACAATCAGTCAATACTCGATTTATCTCTTCGGGCATTGTCCGGTCATAACTTCGCAAACCGGCCTCAACATGTGCCACTTTAATCCCCATCTTACTTGCGACCAGAGCCCCGGCCAAAACTGTATTTGTATCCCCTTGCACCACCACAATATCCGGTTTTTCTTTGAGCAAAACTTTCTCAATTCCAACTATCATTCTCCCTGTTTGATCTCCCTGTGCTCCTGATCCGATATTCAAATTATAATCCGGTTTTGGCATATCCAAATCATCAAAAAATACTCGATCCATTTTTTCGTCATAATGCTGATTGGTATGAATTACTATAAATGGATAGTTTTTCTTTCGATACTCATCAATTACCGGATATAACTTAATAATCTCTGGCCTGGTACCCAATACAAATGCCACTTTTCTAGCTTTCTTTGTTGATTTCATAACGATATATTATTTCATCACCACCATACAATATTTTACATAAATTTCAAGTTTTTTATTAATATGCTCAATTTATATAACCAAAAAAAAATTTCAAAAATTTTATATCATAATACAAAATTACTTAAGATTTACTCTTAAGTAATTATTTCCATATCACTATCTGAGAGCAAAATGTATTTCCAGGGCTCCCAAAAAATTAGGAATTTATTCCAATTTTTTTAGGAAAGAGGAAGAGCCATTCGACTTAAGTGAAGCGGAAGACGGTTCACCGGCTTACGCGTAACGGGGAGAATGTGCTCTGACGAAATAGCCCCTAGGAGAATCGAACTCCTGTTTTCAGATTGAAAATCTGGCGTCCTAACCACTAGACGAAGGGGCCAAAACCAAATATTTACACAATACTAAATTTACAATTTTTGCACACAAAAAACAAGCTTAATTCTTTGCCAATAATTTATCCGCCATTTCTACAATTTTTAAAAACGACTTTGCTTTTAAACTGGCACCACCAACCAACAACCCATCTACTTGATCTTTTGATAAATATTCACCGGCGTTTTTGTGATCGACACTGCCTCCATATAAAAACCTGATACTTTCAGCCGTTTCAAAATCATATCCGTCTTTGATCCAACCACGCAATCCGGCAATTATCCTTCCCGTATAACCGGCATCCGCCGCCTCTCCACTCCCTATCGCCCACACCGGTTCATAGGCGATTACCACTTTGATCAATTCCTCTTTTGTTAATCCTTCGATAGAATCCGATAACTCCCTGCCGATATCCGCCACATCCTGAGAAGAAACATAACGTTTTTCTCCCACACACAAAATCGGTGTTATTTTTTTCTCCAAACACAATCTGATTTTTTTGTTAATAATGTTTGAAGTCTCAGCAAAATACTGTCTCCTTTCCGAATGTCCCGTGATCACGTATTTCACCCACGGCTCTACCATATCAATCGATATTTCTCCGGTCAAAGCACCTTTTTTTTCCCACCCGATATTTTGTGTACCAAATTGTAAATTATTTACTTTCTTGGAATCTGCAGTCAAAAAACATTGCTCCAAAAAAACCACCGGCGGACACACTACCACATCATTTTTTGTCTCACCCAACCCATCGGCCAAATCACAAATCAAATCCTCCGCCACACTCAAATCAGTGTTCATCTTCCAGTTACCAACAATTAAAAACTTTTTTTTCATGATTTAAGAATATTTTTTTACAATCCTTCTACCCAACTTTTTAAATCATCAGCACTCATTGCCCCATTTTTGGAACTAACCGGTTCACCATTTTTAAAAACCACAAAAGTAGGAATACTCATCACATTGAAATTGGATGCAATCTCCGCAAAACGATCAACATCCACCGCTATCACTTTTATTCCACTCTCCTGTGCATAATTTTCGATCACCGGCTTCATAGCTTGACACGGCCCACACCAAACCGCATAAAAATCAATCAATACTTTTCCCTCGTTTATCAACTCCCCGAAATCATCTTTGTTTTCCAGCTCAATCACTTTTGACATAACCAACCTCCAAAATAAAATCTATTAATACCACCCCTTATTACTTTTAACTTATTACTTTTCCAGTCATCTGGTGCGCCTTGGGCGCATACTTATTACTTATAACTTTTAACTTTTTACTTACTTATCCCCATGCCTATTCATAAACCAATACATCATCGCACCCAGCGCTACTGTTATTAAAATCAAATTTACAAACCACCCGATCAAAGGAATTGATGTAATCAATTCAGTAATCAACAAACCCAATGCCAATGACAAAACTAACGCGGAAACGGTATTTTTCCTTCGACCGATGATAGCGCTACCAACCGACAAAGATGCTACCACTTTTGCCACATATAACAAAATAAAATATGATACCAACCCGACAATTCCAACGGGTAAACCGATCAGCGTAATCATCGCCAAAACACAAGCAATTGGCATTACAATCAAAATCAAAAGACCATACAATAAAGAAATCAGCATTCGAGAAGAGAAATACTTACTGGTTCGACCGGCAAATCCGGGCATCAACAATATCATCACCAGACCAAACACAAACAACATCAGAAGTCCTACCACAAAACCGGATAAACGCGCCGCAATGCTCGCACCCGCAATCGCGCCACCTACCTTGGCCACATCAACACCGGTCATATCCAACTCCGGCAAAGGTCTAAACACTACTTCACCACCAACATTGGCAGTATCAATATCTTTGATCTCATCTTTGGTTGAATAGGTTAAATTTCCACCAATTTTTGCCGTATCCGATATCGAAAAATCTTCCGCGTTTACAATTAAATTTCCCCCAACTTCTCCGGAAACTACGGCCTGTCCGGCATTTAGATAGACATCACCTTTTACCTGACCGAACATTCTAACCATTCCTCCAGCCAAATACAAATCTCCATCGATAACCGCATCTTTCGCAATCGTAACTTGTCCGCCGGCCACCATCGCATCACTGCCAATTTGACTATTTACGGTGACATAACCACCGGCCAGTTTGACATCATCCACCACTGCTCCGTTCAATTCCACCTGACTTCCCGCCAGATTGACATCATCACCAAATACTCCATTTATCTCCACAATATTTCCCGCCGCATACAAATCACCGCCGACCTCAAATTGGCCGGACATGGTTGAACCGGCCATCATCACATCATCAACATAACTTTTTCCGGTTAAATCCAAATTTTCATCAGCCACAAAATCCACTTTTGCTGAAGCCACTCCAAAATTTCCAATCATAATCAACGCCAGCGCCACACTCGCCGAAAACTTCGCCAAAATACTAAAAATACCTTTTTTCATAATTAAATTTTAGACTTCAAATAAAAGCCCTGACAAATACAGAATACCAAAATTATCATTTTTAAAAAACCGATATATTATTATCGGATTTATTAAACCATTTAAATCATCCTACTTCTTGCATATTCCTCGACTTTGACTATCACCTACGTCAACTTACACGCATTGTAGTTTAAAATATCCCACATCTTATATTTTACTTGGATATTGGATATTGATCCTTGATACTTAACTTGGATATTAGATATTGAAATTTGATACTTTCTCACTTATTGCCTATTGAATATTGCATATTGGATATTGATACTTAACTTGGATATTAGTCCTCACCACAAAATACAGATGGATATACAAGTCCGCTCCTAATTACACTAAAATCATATAATTTAAGCATCAATACTCTAGCTTGACACCCACCTTAACCGCAATTTCTTGAATCCATTTTTCATGTCTTCTCAATTTTTCACCAATTAACGTATATTCTTCCTTTAAATCATTAACACTCTTCACCAAACTATCCACCGCTAGCGTTAAAGCTTGTACACTCTCTCTCAACCCCTCCACATCCTCTCTCAAATCATTTATCTCCACTCTCACACCTGATATAGCCAAATCCAAATCTTTTTTAGTTGCAAAATCTTTCAAATCTTCCCTTACTTCCGATATTGCAGAGTCCAAATCTTTTTTAGTTGCAAAATCTTTCAAATCTTCCCTTACTTCCGATATTG
>CALKWM010000033.1 GCA_938004065.1 uncultured bacterium | reverse complement strand
CTGTTTTTTATTAATGTAATCAAATAGGTCTATTTCGAATTAATGGGTTCACGGTTAATCAAATATTATTCAATTCAAAAAACTCATTTTAATTACTATTACCGAAACCACCACCACAATTATCTGAAAAATCAAACCATATTTCAATTTGGCTACATTTTGTATCTTTTTATGCCACTCCAAATATGGTTTTAATATTCTTATTTTTCCCAAAATAATTACCATCGTCAATATATCAGGCAATATTGAAAAAAACATCCCGATCATTATCAACCAATTCAAATTGGGACCCACTACCCAAAACACCAACAATATTCCCATTAACATATCCAAAGATGCCACCAAATACCAATCTCTTTTATTCCACTTTTCATAATCCGGATCCCAATGCGGAAAACTATCCCATACAAAATGCAAAACAATACTTATCACAATGATCTCCCAGGGGTTATGGGTAGAACTGGCAATCGCCGCCCCGGTCATTAAATGTGCTGTTGATAACATAATTTATCTTGTTAAAAATATGACTAATAAACCGAGAACAAAAGTATAAATCGCAAAATACTTAAAAGAAATTTTCTTCACTAAATGCAAGAACCACTTTATCGTATAAAACGAAACTACAAAGCACACTATCATCCCCAAAATCAATTTTCCCAAACCTACCCCCATCCCGGATCCATCCTTGATTACTCCCATCAACTCCAAAGTACTTGCACCAAATACCGCCGGCAAAGCCAACAAAAAAGAATACTTCAAAGCACTCTCTTTGGAAAGACCGGCCATTCGCCCCCCTACGATTGTTGAACCGGAACGAGATACACCGGGCACCAATGCCACCACTTGCAATAAACCAACTTTCAAAGCACTATAACATGTCAAATCTTTGTATTTAACTTCCGAAGTAAATTTATCCACTAGAAAATTAAACAGTGCCGTGAGCATTAATCCCACCCCGATCACAATCATATATTTGTCAACATTTCCAATCCAATCTTTTATCAATAAACCCACAATTACCACCGGCAAACTGGAAATAAAAATATTTATAAATATTTTTTTGTTGGTAAATATTTCCCAAACTTGCCGATAAAGCAAAACCAAGATTGCCAATCCGGAAGCAAAATGTAACATCACATCGAAAAACAACATGTCTGAATTTAATCCTAAAATATTTTGCACCAAAAACAAATGACCGGAACTTGATATCGGCAAAAACTCCGAGACACCCTGCAATACCGCCAAAATAATTACTGTTATCCAATCCATACAATCCTTTTTAAATTTGCTTTAAAATATAATAAATACTACCATAAAATAAAGTCGCACAATCAAAATACCAATACACCAACAAAATTTTATTTTTTTAATTTTTACCTATGCAACTAGAGCCCGCTATAAAACAATTTCTCGAATATTTGCAAATCGAAAAAGGGAAAAGCCCAAAAACTATCGAAAATTATACTCACTACCTTTCCCGCTTTCTCAATTTTACCAAAAATATTTCCGTCTCAAAAATCACCTCTAAAACTATTCGCACCTATCGTCTCCACCTCTATACTTACAAGACCAAAAAAGAAGAAACCATTTCCACAAAAACCCAAAACTATCATTTGATTGCTTTGCGATCATTTTTAAAATACCTGCAAAAAAATGACATTAAATCAGTTAGTCCGGAAAAAATTGAATTAATAAAGATCAAACAAGATTTACCTGAATTTCTCGAAAAATCAGAAATCGAACAACTTTTAAATCTCAAACCAGATACAAAAAAAATATCTCAAATCAGAGATACGGCTATTCTCCACACTCTCTTCTCTACCGGCCTGCGCGTCAGCGAAATTGCCAAATTGACCAGAGAAAATATCTCCAACCAACGTCAGGAAATATCAATTACCGGCAAAGGAGGCAAATCACGAATTGTATTTTTATCTCCTCAGGCCACTGAATGGATCAAAACTTACCTCCAACAAAGACAAGATACCGATCCCGGATTGTTCGTAAATCATTATCAAAAATATCAGACCAAACCTTTGACAGTTCGTAGCATTCAAAGGATTATTAAAAAACTCGCCCAAAAAGCCGGCATTGTCAAAAAAGTTACGCCACACACCCTGCGTCATTCATTTGCCACAGATTTACTAATCAATGGTGCCGACCTCCGCAGCGTTCAATCCATGCTCGGCCATTCATCAATCACTACTACCCAAATCTACACCAATTTGACCGACAAACATCTCAAAGAAGTGCATGATAAATTTCATCACAAGAAAAATTAAACATTTTTCATCCATAATATGGCAAAAGCGCCGCGAAATTTCGCGGCGCTTAAATAACTTATTAAACAAATATTTTATCTGTTCCCTCATCCCTCCAGAAAAACAAACCTGATATTTTATCAAAAACAGGATCTCCTGTATTCAACAGATAAACTTTCTCTTTTTTTATTTTTTCCTTCTCTTTTGAAGAATAATCAACAAACTTCTCTATATCCCGAAGTCGATCATTGTATTTCTTTACACTTTTCATAATTTTTTCCCGTTCCTTTTTATCATCTCTTACCTTCTTTTTCAATTCCGCCTGATATTTACAGACTGTTTTCCCCATAGCAATAACCTTTGCCAAAAGTTTATCTATCCTGATTTGTTGATTCTCAACTATTAGATCTTCTTTTTTTTCTTCGGATGATTTTTTTGCAACTGAAACATTTAACAACTTTTCCATCCTACTCATTCTAATATTTGTTTCCTCTATTATCTTAAGCAAAATTTTATGGTTCTCACTAATCGTCATAATCTCCATTTTTAGTTCAGATAATTCTGAACAAAATTCATCTTCCTTTTTTTGTTTACTTTCTTCAAAGGATTTATTTTCATCTCTTACTTTTCCAACCTCCGAAAAAAGTCTGATACACCTTTTGTATAATGACTGGTAACAAATAGCCATGTTAATTACCAGTTTCCCATATTTACCAGGTATAATTTTCAATACCTCCAACGGATCAAACTCATACCTTGTCTGAATAAAATTCCTCCTATCCTCAGACAACATTTCCTCAAACTTTTCCTCCATTATTAATCACCTCTTTTTTTAAATTACCTTTTTCTACAAAGCATTGTACATCATATCTTAAAAGTTGTATATCATCTTTCTAAAAAAACCTCATAATTTCTAATAATTTATTTCCTCTCTTAAATACATGAAATATATCAATCAATAACCTTTCTACCAATCAAACCGATTTATTGATAAAATACTATTGACCAGTTTTTTTACTATACAATCAAACATCTATTGTTCAATAACCAACAAAAAACTTTATCACTTTTTACTTTTTACTTATTACAAACCAATGTCCCCAGATCAATCCAAAATTAGAAATTTCTGCATTATCGCCCATATCGACCATGGTAAATCCACTCTGGCCGACCGTATGCTGGAAATTACCCAAACGGTAGAACATCGCAAAATGAAATCACAAATGCTGGATTTGATGGATTTGGAACAAGAACGCGGAATTACTATCAAGCTCACTCCGGTTAGAATGTTGTATAAAGATTATATCCTCAACCTCATCGACACCCCCGGCCACGTTGATTTTGCCTATGAAGTCTCCCGCAGCTTGGCCGCTGTCGAAGGCGCGATATTGCTAGTTGACGCCACTCAAGGTATCCAAGCTCAAACTGTTTCCAATACCTATGCCGCCATCGAACACGATTTACACATCATACCGGTATTAAACAAAATCGACCTGCCGGCTGCCGAACCCCAAAAAGTAACCGATGAAATCTGTCAAACATTTGGCTTTCGACCCGAGGAAATTCTGCAAGTATCAGCCAAAACCGGCGCCAACGTTGACAAGCTGATTTCTCACATTATCAATACCATCCCGGCACCCAAAGGCAATCCCGACGCCCCCACTCAAGCGCTAATATTTGACTCCAAATATGATTCCTATCTCGGAGTTATCACTTACATCCGAGTTGTCAACGGCGCCATCGATCAAAAAGATACAATCAAATTAATTTCCACCAAACATCAAACCGAAATCTCCCAACTTGGATATTTGCTTCCACAATACCTGAAACAATCAAATATCAATACCGGAGAAATCGGTTATATCGCCACCGGGCTAAAAAGCGTCGGCGAAGCCAAAGTCGGAGACACCATTACAACCATGAAAAACCCATCCCCAAAAGGTTTACCCGGTTACAAAGAAATCCCACCCAAAGTATTTGCCGGCATTTATTGTGAAGAAGGTGATGAATACGTCAGCCTCAAAGACGCAGTTGAAAAACTTTCTCTAAATGATGCTTCGTTTACATTCCAAACTGAAATGTCTCCAGCGTTGGGACCCGGATTTAGATGCGGTTTTTTGGGACTCTTGCATATCGAGATTATCAAGGAACGATTGCAACGAGAATTTGATTTAAACGTTATCTTGACCACCCCCACCGTTAACTACATTATTCACAAAACAGATGGTAATGAGATAAAAATAAAAAATCCCAGCGAAATGCCGGATCCGGCTGAAATTGAATCTATCGAAGAACCATGGACCTTGACTGAAATTATCACTCCCAACGAATACCTGGGCAACATCATGGAAATGACCAAAAAACATCGAGGAGTTTACAAAGACACTGTTATTATGGGACAAAACCGTTCATTACTCAAATTTGCCATCCCACTGTCTGAATTGATAACCGATTTTTACGATCAATTAAAAAGTCTTTCACAGGGTTATGCATCCATGAATTACGAAATTACCGGTTACCAAACCGAAGATTTGGTCAAATTAAACATCCTCGTCAATGGTGACATCGCCGAATCTCTATCACTTATCGTTCATCAAACCAAAGCGGAATATCTGGGACGACAAATTGCCACTAAATTAAAAAAAATTATTCCCCGGCAGTTGATTAAAATTCCCATTCAAGCCGCCATCGGCTCTAAAATAATCGCACGTGAAACCATACCCGCCCTCAAAAAAGACGTTACCGGCTACCTCTATGGTGGAGATATTAGTCGTAAACGAAAACTATGGGAGAAACAGAAAAAAGGCAAGAAAAAAATGCAATCTATCGGCAAAGTGGAAATTCCCAAAGACGCATTTATCAAAATTATTAAACGTGAAGACGATTAAATTACCTCTGACACTTGCAAAACCAAAAAAAGACAATCTTTTTAGATTGTCTTTTTAAAAAATTTTCTTTCATCCATTAAC
This sequence comes from uncultured bacterium, assembly GCA_938004065.1. GTDB lineage: Bacteria > Patescibacteriota > JAHJAL01 > JAHJAL01 > JAHJAL01 > CALKWM01. Next base: position 31,828 of record CALKWM010000033.1, on the reverse strand, counting down.
CTACAGCTTGATCGTCAATATAATAATCCAAATATACTCCCCAATCCTGAAGCCAAGAAATATTTTCCGCAACCGGCCGGAAATACTCCCGAAAAAAACCTTTTTTATTACCAGCAACATCAAAACTAAACCTACCGATATCACCAGCCAATACCACTGTTTGGTCTAATTCTATTCGATTTTTAGTTAACCAAGTTTCCGAATCAAATAAATCACTATTTCTATCGAGAGGTTGGCTAGTTCCCAAATGCAACGCATTGTAACCATCTTTTCGCCATTCAACAGTACCATTATTGATAAACTCTATCCAACTTTCATTTTTCTCTCCCAAAGCCATATTGATATAATCGGACTGATCATGCCACCAAGCGGAATAGATATTTTCATTTGTAACATTCAGTTCCCAATATACTCCCATATCATTTAGCCAAGTATTGTTTTCCGAAACCAAAGCCATATATTCCTTGAAATTTATGGGATAATTTGGTGCTTTAACCTGAAATTCAAACCTAGCGATCTCGCCCGGTTTAACACTATCCTGCTTCATTTCAATCCGATTTACCGTAAGCCAAGTTGTTGAATCATAAAACATACTAGCCCGGTCTCGTACACGATCCGTTGCTAAATGCAACGCATTTGCTCCATTTTTCTCCCATAAACTATCACCCACATTTTGAAATTCAACCCACATCTCCCTGGTTTCACCCGGTTTCAAGTACCAATAATTTGATTGAGATACCCACTTGGCCAACCAAAACGTCCCGTATTTTTGATCATCACTATCACCATCATCATTATTATTATCGTCATCATCATCGTTATCATCACTGTCATCATCGCCTCCGAAACCAATCATGGACATTGCCTTGGCTACATTTAACCTACCATATCCATATCTTTCATCAAAATCTCCACTCATTGCCGCTACTTTATCAGCCGATAAATTGATAGCATCTCTTAACTGATTAGCAGTAAGACTTGAATTTTTACTCAGCATCAATGCCGCCGTACCGGCTACATGCGGACCAGACATCGAAGTACCATCAAAATATTTGTAACCCTTGTTACCTTTATCAGCTGTTACAATCTCTACTCCCGGAGCCATCAAATCCAAATTGGGACCATGGTGAGACAAAAAACTGGAATTTGCCAAAGTTGCTATTTTGTCATCACGCCCGGTAGCCCCCACCGCCATCACTTTTGGATAATTTGCCGGATAATACAATTCTTTAATATCCGGAGTAAATGCATGTGAATTACCGGCCGCCGCAACCATTAAAACATTGTGGTCATATGCATAATCAACCGCTTCGCTAACATAATCTTTATCAATAATTGATCCCAAACTCATATTGATAATTTGAGCTCCATTATCCACCGCATAATAAATCCCTTGCGCAATATCAAACAAACTGGCTGAACCACTGGAGCTAGCCACTTTCACCGGCATAATTGTCAGCTGCCAATTGATTCCGGCTACCCCGATCTCATTGTTACTATTGGCGGCTATGATCGAAGAAACGGCTGTTCCATGATCATTGTCATCCAAGATATTGACACTGGAAGAAACAAAATTATATCCATTATAATCATCGACAAATCCGTTATTATCATCATCTTTTCCATTTCCTGCGATCTCATCACCATTTATCCAAACCAGATCACGCATATCTTCATGGCTATAATTAAAACCCGTATCTAAAACAGCTACTACCACTTTTTTGCTTCCTTTATACTGATTCCAAACACTTTCTATACCAATTTTCGGCATATTCCATTGTTCCGGATTATAAAACCAATCATTCGGCACGACATTTGCCTGTACGTAAGCTAAATCATCATTTTGTACATCTTTTACACCATACAAATCCGCACTTTCCAAAACATTTGCTTCTACACCTTTCAATAAAACATAATCGTTTTGTCCAATTTCAATCTGTTGGTCAGTAATATTGTTTTCTCTCATAAATTCCCCCAAAGACACCCCCTCATCCAACTTAACAACCTTATCACCAACCACATTCTCAAAAGCAACCACGTTAACCGGTATCAATATTGCCAAAACATATAAAGCTAAAAATATTTTAAAAAATTGTGACATTTTTTATTCTCCAACTTATTTTTTTAGATTATTTCTAGTATATCTTTTTTTGATTAAAAAAGTATAAAAATAACAACTCGTGTAAAATCAATTCTTTGCCTGTTATTTTCGCATAGAAAGTTCACCTTGGAAAAATCAATAATCCAGATATTTTATATCTATTTTTATTTCACACAACTAGATTATATTACCTTTACATTATTTATTTCATCAAAGAAGACCCAATTCATTTGGGCTTATATTATTATCATTAAATCATTGGATTTACTCCTTAGAATATTTGATACATCAAAAAAGTCCCAATTTATTTGGACTTTTATTATTATCATTAAATCATTGGATTTACTCCAATGATTTAATACATTAAAAGGAGGGAGAGAGCATTGAGAGAGGGAAACATTGGTTCCCTCTCTCAACATAAATGGGTGCAGCAGGAATCGAACCTGCGACCTTCTGCTTAAAAGGCAGCTGCTCTACCTAACTGAGCTATGCACCCTCATTTTTTAAATCACTACTTCCAACATAACAAGCCCCACAAGAGCTTAAAAAACCCACCTCGCAATTACCATAACAGCGATATATACAATTTATCAAATTTATCGAATCTTGCCAATATTTTATTCTTCCGGAACGATAAAATAACTGGTCACAATCATCGAAATCACCGGCAATACCACCCACCAGGATTGCTTGGACATCACAAAACTTACGATAAATGACTGTTCATTAATACTGGCCTGAATATCGGGAGGCAAAAATGACAATATCGTCGAACAAACAATAAGCGCAAATAAAAGACTATAAAGAAATGACAGAATCAACGGATGTTGGACTTTTACTTCCGACAATGCCTTGGCATGCTCGCCTCTGATTGATAATAAAATTATCAAAGCCACAAACAAAAACGTTTGTGTGATAAAAAGTGAAAAAAACCTTTCTGCAAATGTCTCATTCAAAATCACTTCACCAGCATTTTGTACCGCTACATTAAAACCACCTCCCAACACTCCCACAACCGCCAATGCAATGTAAACATTGATCATTGTTAAAATAATTTTATTGCGCTGCAAAATAAACCCATACAACACAGAGATTAAAATACAGAAAGCAATAAAAATATTCCATGTCATTATCATGACTTTCCCTCCTAAAAAATTTGCTCCTTTAAAAAACCTAATACTAGCGTAACAAGACTGAATTTTTTTTACAATCCCAGCTTTCTTTTGACCTTATCCAAAGTACCTTCTTCATTGAAAGTTTCACCTCTTGTTTTGGCATATTCAATCAAAGCCCGCTTTTGCTCAACGGTTAATTTTGTCGGAATGTCAACTATCACTTCAACCACTTGATCACCTCTTTTTGCCTCATTACCCAAAAAAGGAATCCCAACACCTTTCAAGCGAAATTTTTTACCACCGGCCGTTCCGGATGGTATTCGTAATTCATATTCACCATCCAGCGTTTTAATACCTATTTTGTCACCCAACACAGCTTGTACAAAACTTATATTTGCCTTCGTTAACACATCATTACCTTCTCTTTGAAAATCATTACTATCATTCACTCGTAACTCCACCATCAAATCCCCGGCTTGACCACCCGGTTTTGGCGCCTCACCTTTGTGTTTGATTCTAAGTACCGTTCCATTATCCACTCCCGCCGGTACCGATATCGTCTCAACAATTTTCCGACGCAACCTACCCTCACCGCCACACTGTCCACACACTTTCTCCGGCCTCTTACCCGACCCTCCACATTCGTGGCATACTGTCCTTTGGCGAAAAGAACCCAAGATAGTCCTCTGCAAAGACTCAACTACACCAGCACCACCGCAATTTTTGCAATCACGTAATTTTTTATTTTCCGAGCCGGTACCATCACAAGCATCACAAACAATCACATTTTCCAACTCGACATCTACATCCCTGCCAAATACCGCATCCATAAAATCAACTTCAATCGCCACTCGCATATCCCGACCATTTAAATTGGCTTTGCTTTGACTGGAACGTCGGCCAAATCCACCTCCGAAAAAACTATCAAAAATATCTCCCAAATCCTCACCAAAATCAAAATCTACATTGAAACCTCCAGGACCATACGCCCCACTAAAACCACCCGGATTATATCCCTGACCTCCAGGACCACTACCAAAACCGGCCGTTCCAAAACGGTCATAATTGGATCTTTTCGCCGGATCGGACAATACTTTGTAAGCTTGACTTATCTCCTTGAATTTTTCTTCACTCTCCTTATCACCTTTGGTTTTATCCGGATGATATTTATGAGCCAATTTTCGATACGCCTTTTTTATCTCATCCAAATTGGCATCTTTGGATACACCTAAAATTTGGTAATAATCTTTCGACATTACATCCTTAATATAAATAACAAATTTAATAAAACAACCATCAATCTAATCGTTGGAAATAATTGTACGATCATTGGCATTGACTATCACTTCGAATGAATCAATCCCTGGGGCACTGTAAACCACATACCAAGCCAAATTATTTCCACCCGCCAAAGACAATACCATGGTCACTTCATAGTTTGGATTATCACTTCGAAATTGCGCACCCCCCATACTATCGGCAATTTCCAAAGCTTCGCTGGAAGTAGTTTTAAAATACTTCATTGGAATCGGCATCACTCCGGATTTTAATGCATAATCTTCGACATATATTAAATTTCTCGTATATCTGGTCAAATCATCACGTGCAATATCAATTGCAAAATACACATCCGGCTGAATATTGGAAGAAAATAGAAACCTGTCAACCGCTCCATCCTCTGATAGACTATCTACATATCTGGTTGATAACAGCAACAACACCGCATCCGCCTGCCATTTTAAGGCCAACCCATTGGCCAAATTATACCGATCCTTGGCGCTTTGTAAATTCGCATTTATATCTGTCACTTTATAATAATCCAAACTAACCTCCGGCGGTGTTTCAATCACCACAGGCGGTTCCTCAGATGTCTGTGATTTACCGAACAGACTGCAACCACTAACAAATATACTGGAAAAAATTACCAACCCGGCCAATATTTTCTTCATTTTTTAAAAAATTATTTTTATATTTTAGTTACATACTCATTGTAACAAAATAATATTTTTTCAATAATCAATCTTTTTTCTCTTCTTCTTTGTTTTTTTCACCCCTCTTTTTGGTCTTAACATCAACTACCTCTTCTTCATCGGATTTTTTTTCTCCATCTTTGGCTTTATCTTGTTGTTCGTCTTTTGCTGATTGTTCATACATTTTAGCCCCGACTTTTTGAATCATTTCCGAAAGCTTGTCAGACTTTGTTTTGATCTCATCCACATCATCTTTGTCCTTGACTTCTTTTAAATCTTTTACCGCCGACTCTATCTCTTCCTTGATTTTAGCTTCCACTTTGTCCCCATAATCTTTCAGGGTTTTTTCACTGGCATAGATCAATTGCTCGGCACCATTTTTTACTTCAATCAATTGTTTTTTCTTTTTATCGTCCTCGGCATGAGCTTCCGCCTCCTTTTTCATCTTTTCCACTTCTTCTTCCGACAATCCACTGGAGCCCTGAATTACAATATTTTGCTCTTTTCCTGATGCCTTGTCCTTGGCGGTAACATTTAAAATTCCGTTGGAATCAATATCAAACATTACTTCTACTTGTGGCACTCCCCGAGGAGCGGGAGGAATTCCATCCAAGATAAATCTACCCAAAGATTTATTATCCACCGCCATTTCTCTTTCACCCTGAACCACATGTACTTCCACCGATGTCTGATTGTCAGCGGCAGTTGAAAACACCTGACTGGCTTTTGTTGGAATTGTGGTGTTACGTTCGATCAATTTGGTTGCCACACCGCCTAAAGTTTCTATACCCAAAGATAGCGGAGTAACATCCAATAGCAATATATCTTTTACCGAACCACCCAATACTCCACCTTGAATCGCCGCTCCCATTGCCACCACTTCATCCGGATTGATACCCTTGTGAGCTTCCTTTCCGAAAAATTCCTTCACCGCCTCCTGCACACGTGGCATCCTGGTTTGCCCACCAACCAACACAACTTCATTAATCTCTTCTTTTTTCAATTTGGCATCAGACATCGCTTTTTTGCAAGGTTCCAAACTTCTCTCCACCAAGTCAGCCGTTATTTCTTCCAGCTTGGCCCTGGTCATTTTGACATCCAAATGTTTCGGACCATCATCGGTATTGGTAATAAACGGAATATTGATCTGTGTCTCAAAAGTAGTCGATAATTCAATTTTTGCTTTTTCGGCCGCGTCTTTAAGTCGCTGCAAAGCCAACTTATCTTTGCGCAAATCAACTCCATCGCTTTTTTTGAATTCATCGGCCAAATAATCAATCACCACTTGATCAAAATCATCTCCACCCAAATGAGTATCACCATTGGTAGCCAAAACTTCAACAGTATCATCTCCCACTTCCAAAATCGACACATCAAAAGTACCTCCACCCAAATCATAGACCACAATTTTTTCATTTGTTTTCTTGTTCAAACCATAAGCCAAGGCCGCAGCCGTTGGTTCATTGATAATCCTTTTTACATCCAATCCGGCAATTTTACCGGCATCTTTTGTGGCCTGTCTCTGCGAATCATCAAAATAAGCCGGTACAGTTATAACCGCTTCAGTCACCTTTTCACCCAAGAAACTCTCCGCATCTTCTTTTAGTTTTTGCAAAACCATGGCAGAAATTTCCGGTGCGGAATACTCTTTGCCATTCATTACAATCGCCACTGAATTGTTTTTTCCTTTTACAATTTTAAAAGGCAACATATCAATATCTCTTTGTACTTCAGGATCGTCAAACCTGCGTCCAATAAATCTTTTCACGCTATAGACCGTATCATCGGGATTTGTTACTGACTGTCTTTTGGCTAATTGACCTACTAAACGTTGACCATTTTTATCAATCGCCACAATTGAAGGTGTTGTTCTATTGCCTTCCGCATTGACAATCACTGTTGGCGATCCTCCTTCCATTATCGCCACACAAGAATTTGTAGTTCCCAAATCAATTCCAATAATTTTACCCATTACACACTCCTATCTAAAAAGAATAATTATTAATTTTATATGATTGCTAAACTGTCAAATTGTTAAATTGTTAAGTCATACATCACACACATATAAAAACAATTTAACAATTTAGCCATTTAGCAATTCAAGCAGTTTATTTCTTTCCCACTTTCTTGACAGTCAATTTTTTGGCCTTTTTCTCTTCGGTTTTATCAGCCCATACTTTTAAAACTCCATCTTTCAATTCAGCTTGCGCGGTTGACTCTCTGATCAATACCGGCCAATACATCTGTCTGGAAACACTTTGTGATCTAGATTCCATCCGATAATACTTTTTATCTTTTTGTTCTTTCTTCTCACTTGATTCACCCCGCACAATTACCATTTTGTCAGTAATTGATACATCAATATCTTTTTCATCAAATCCGGGCAACTCAAATTCCATAAATACTTTTCCATCTTTTTCATATACATCGGTCATAGGAAAAGTCATACCCTTAGTACCAAAAAACGGCTCATCAAATAATCTATCAATTTCATCATTATTAAACCATGGAACCATCCATCTTGCCATAATGAACTCCTCTTTTTGTTATTAATTGATAAAATATATAAATAAATTATTTTTCCTTATAAATCATTACTCTCGCCGGTTTGATCACACTATCTTCAGTCTTAAATCCTGTTTCAACAACTTGGGCAATTTTTCCATCATTATCGGAATTTCCCTCAACAAATCCAATCGCTTCACAAACACTTGGGTCAAAATCGTTTTCTACTTCAATTTTTTCAATGTTATAATTTTTCAGCAATCCCAAAAACATTTGCAATACTTTTTCCAAGCCATCCTTATTGACATCTTGCATCTCCAGCGCACGCAACAAACTATCATAAACCGGCAAAAAAGACAAAACCACTTCCGCTTTGGCAACATTCATGATCATCCCCCTCTCTTCCTCAGATCTCTTTTTAAAATTGGCAAAATCCGCCACTGATCGTTTCCAGTTTTCTTCCATCTCCTGATACTTCTTCAAGTTCTCATTACATTGCAAACACTCTTGTTTAACTTTTTTTTCGTCTTTTTTAACTTTTTTAGTCATTTTCAATTTTATAATAATGATTAATTTTTAATTACTATCTTAAAAAATATCTAAACTCTAACCATTTAATAAAAATCTTATTGCTTATTGCTTTTAAAATTCTTCCAATACTTCCGTGGCAAAATCCATTAAATTGGGTAAAATATTGTAATTCATTCTTACCGGACCGACCGAACCTATTACATGCAATTCCCCAAAAGGATCTTTAAATTTTCTCACGGCAATTGACATTCCTTTAGTATAATCATATCCCAACTCCGAAGCCACAAATACTTGAAAATTACAATCAACCATCTGATCCCTTATTGCAAACATAATCTCATCTAAATTATCGATCACAAAACCGAGATTTTTCACCAAATCATTATCTAAAAATTCTGGATGCCTCAAAACATACCTTAACCCGCTCGTTTCAATCCGATCCGGTGGAATCGTTACCACTGTCAAATTGTTGGTTAAAGCCGATAATTCATCGGCCAAAAATTTTACCGCCAATGAATATTTTGACGAATCAATCGCCCGAAAATTATTTATTATTCGTCGCCTAAATCTAGCCGGTATATCACAACTCGTCATTAGATTGTCAATATAATATCGATAACCGCAAGCGGTCGGTATTCGACCACTGGAAACATGAGACTGACTCAACAAACCAAAACTTTCCATCAAGGCCATATCGTTTCGTACTGTCGCACTCGAACATGCCATTTTATGACGCTTTACCAATCTTGAGGATCCAATCGGTCGGATATATTGAATATAATCCTTGATCACCATCCCTAAAATTTTATTTTGTCTTTCGTTTAATTTATCCATAGGTTAAGCAAACTTTTTATAATAGTTAACAACCATACTTCCATAATAAAATTAGCAGTTAAACTTGTCAACTGCTAAATTAAAATTAATTTTTTTTCAAAGGAGATATCGACACTGAAACAATATACAGATCTTCTTCATATTCTCCTTGAGAAAATTTGATAACATATGTTTTGTTCTCAATTCTCCTCAATTCTTTTTTCATATCACCACTAACAACAGCTGAGATTATCTCCCCATCATCAAACTTGATAGACACGTTCCAATCTCCTGCAGAATTTTTTGAGTAATAAAAACAAACTATTTTTCCTTCTTTAACAAAATCTTCAGTCACCTGGCTATTTAAGATTTTATTAAAAGCTTTTACACGTCCTAAAAACCATTCAAAGCATATTAGGAAAATTAATAGTATTACAACCCCCATCAAAATACTATACCCGACACTCCGAAATTTTTTTAACATACATTTTCCACTTCCTTTCTTTTTTTCAGATACGACTTATATACCATATTTAATTTATTAGTCAATATTATTACAAAAAATGTTAAAATAGAATTAATAAGGAATGCTAAAAAAGATTTGGTATTATGGTATGAATCCTCAATTTTCATTCACCCAAAGGAAATTCAACTTCGATGACAACAAACAAGAAAAATAATTAACGCTACTTAATTAATATTTTTACTTATTAAATATTATTCACAATAAATTCAATAATTTATGAAAAAAATCATAACTCTTTTTTCCATTATCACTCTACTGCTTATCAACAATTCATATGTTACGGCTTCCCCCGAATATTCTTACAAATGGATCTCCCAATCCGACTATCTGACACTTTACCCTAAAGAAAACGCTCGTCTCTGGGTATTAATCGAAAACACCGGTTCCAAAACATGGGATTCAAACGTTCCTATTCACCTGGGCACCTCCAACCCCAATGACCGTAACAGCGATTTCTATCAAGCGGGTGACTGGCTATCACCCAACCGTCCGGCCTGGCTCACTGACGATACCGTAATCCATCCCGGAGATCGAGCTGTTTTTATGTTTGAAATAACCGCCCCTACCAAACCCGGCATCTACAAAGAATACTTCCAACCGGTTGTGGAAGGAGTCAACTGGCTGGAAGATTATGGTATCTACTGGCAATTAACCGTCAAGTCTCCCGAAGAAACCGCCGGTACACCACATAACCCCGAAGAAAACTATCAAACCGATGGTATTTATCGCAGTGAATTAATAAATCAAGAATCACCAACACTATCACTAACTCAAGGCGAAACCAAAACACTAAAAATCCAAATCAAAAATACTGGTACCGCCACTTGGCACAACACCGGCAATGCTCCGGTTCGTCTGGGAACCGGTCATCCTTGGGACCGTACCAGTATATTTCAAGATTCATCATGGCTTTCTCTAAATCGCGTGGCCACTATCAATGAAAATGATATTAATCCCTCTGAAATAGCCACATACACCATCAAACTGCACGTTCCGGATAACGCCACCCCTGGTTTTTATGAAGAAAAATTCGAATCAGTCGCCGAAAACGTAACCTGGTTTATGGACTATAACATTACCTACAAAATTACTGTAAAAAGCTCCAATTCAATTTACGGTGAATTGATTCCCAATGATGAGGTGGATAAATTTCTCGATTCCGGTGTGCAAATAACCATCACCGATCTGGCCAGTCAGCGTTCCATGCGAGTTCAAGCGCTTGGCATGGATCATTGGCATTCGGATGTCGTCCCAATCGATAAATCAGACACTGTTCTTATTCGTGACATTTACAATTTCCGGGGAGAATTCATTCCCTGGTGCGGCGGCAACGATTGGATTCTCTGGAAACCAAACGCCGTTACCGTCCAAATTGATTCCGACCCTCTGCACCGCACTATCGCCGCCGCCATGGTTGGTTGTCCTCATGATGTCGATGGCGGTAACACCGTCAATGAATTTCCCGGCCACTTCTGCCTCCACTTCCTGGACTCCATGCAACACGGCAAATCAGAACCGGATTGTTCCTTCCAAAAAATGGTTCAAAAAGCCGGCGGTAATCCCAATTGGTCAACTTATGGCCAATCCACTCCCTGCTGGAATCCATGCGTCGGTGGCGGTTGTTAAAAAAAACTATATTTCAAGATTGGTACACACTCGGGCGGCCTTACAGGCCGCCCTTTATTAATATTTTAATATCGCCTTAATCCCCTCTTAATTTAAACTAATTTATTATCAAAACTGTTTAAAGATATTTTTTTAAATTTTTGTAAGTTTTTTTAAGAATAGTTTGATTTTAGTTAACCATGTTCAACCACCCTACTCCTAAATCCACCCTCACTACAATATTCTGCCTTTCATTTATTTCAGGCATTCTGCTTGGCCCAAATTTCCAATCACTACCAGTTTTTGCACTTATTTTCCCGATATTATCCACCACTCTTCTTTATCTTTCCAAATCCAGAATCACATTATATTCAACAATTATTTTTGGCACAATAATCGGTATAATCATTATTCAACAAAAAATCTCTATCATCAAAAACTACCATTTATTACCATACGATACCACTCAAACTATTACCGGTACTATTCTCTATCCGCCAGAAATAAAAAATAATAAGCAGCAAATCATAATTTCCAATTTAGCAGACGAAAACCAAAATCAATTCGATGGAAATTTACTCGTCCTTGCCAGTCCTTTTCCTCCTTTTCAATACGCAGACAACATAAAAATAATAGCCAAAATTACCCAGCCGGAAAACTTCACCGAAGATTTTTCCTACACTGGTTATTTATCACTAAAAAACATCTATTACACCGCCTACTACCCCAAAATCAACCCAATACCAAATGATCCTGATAATTCCCCTCCTAAAGTAGGAGGGGTGCCCGAAGGGTGGGGTGGTATCTCCTTATTCTTCACTCTGCTCTACAAATTCCGCAACCTCATCCTCACACAAATAAACAACACTATACCCTATCCTCAATCAGGACTGTTGGCAGGATTGTTATTGGGATACAAAAACGCCCTGCCAACCACACTCTATGACCAATTCCGTATCTCTGGCCTCACACACATCATCGTTGTTTCCGGTTTTAATCTGACTATTTTTGCAACACTCTTTTTAAAAAATTTACGAGGACAAATACCTCGCATACTTCTCCTCATTTTAACCATATTATCGATATTGATATTTACTTTACTAACCGGTGCCGAAAGCTCTATTGTGCGGGCTTTTTTTATGAGTATTATCCTCATTACCGCTCCATTTTTGAGTCGTAAAAACAATCCCACCATCGCCATCCTTTCGGCCGCCTGTATTATGATATTTATCAACCCATTAATACTCTGGTACGATGCCGGCTTTCATCTCTCTTTCCTGGCAACTTTGGGACTGATCCACATCTCCCCCATTTTATCCCCAATCATTAAAAAAATTATTCCACTACCCGATTCAATCCAATCAACGCTTTCTGAAACTTTATCAGCTATGATTCCCACCACACCCTACATCGCCGCCTCATTTCATCAAATTTCTCTCATTGCCCTAATTTCCAATATTTTGGTATTACCACTTATCCCTATCACTATGGCCACAGGCAGCATCAGTATCATCTTTTCTTTGATACCTCAAATTTCCGGCCCGATAAACATTATCACCAATACATTGCTAAGCTATATTATTTTAATCGGACAAAAATTATCCCAAATTCCCTACTCATCAATCGACATTGAAATTCCAAAAACCTGGTTATTTTTCTTCTACTTAATCATTTATATAATTTTGAAATCAATATCAAAATTTAAACCCCAAAGTCAAAAATAATTATCTATAATATTTTTTCTCTTATAATTCATTTCTCCCTTCTTTATGAAAAACTCAAAAACAAAAATTTATCTTTCACTGCTAATACTATTCTTCCTCAATTTCATAACATGGCAAAATGTTTATTCAAAACATTTGTTGTTTCAAGACAGCATAAGTTTTCTGGATGTGGGACAAGGTAGCGCCACCCTGATTCAAACTTCAAATTCATACCAAATACTAATCGATGCCGGACCGGATGAAACGATATTATCGCAACTGGCGAAAATCATGCCCCATACAGATAAAATAATTGAGCTGGCAATCATCACTCACCCCCACGCCGATCATCTGGTCGGATATAACTACATACTGCAACATTATAAAATCAAAGCATTTATAATTACCGATATTGATTACAATGAAGACAATTATCAACATTTAAAACAATTCCTTGATGACTATCAAATCCCTACCATCATCGCCAATCAACACACCGACATCCACCACAATCAGATATCAATTGACATACTCTATCCATTCACCTCCATTCAAAATCAAGAATTCGAAGAAATTAACAATTCCTCGATTGCCATGAAAATTATTACACCCAATTTATCAGTCCTAATTACCGGCGACTTACACTCTGAAATAGAACAAGAATTGGTTCAACAATATGGCAAATATCTCCAAAGCGATATTTTAGTCACCGGCCATCATGGCTCCAAAACATCGACAGCCGATGAATTTCTAAACATCGTCAACCCTCGTCAAGTAATAATTTCTTGCGGTACCAACAACAAATTTGGTCACCCCTCACCGGAAACTATTGCTAAATTAACACAAAAAAACATCCAGATTCATCGCACAGATCTTGATGGAAAGATTGATTTCGATTTATAGACATGCCATCAGAAAGATATTTTTAATTGTATATCTACTTCCCAAACCTTCTTTCGCGTTCTTCAAATTCCTCCAACACTTTATGTAACTCGTCTCGCGAAAAATCCGGCCAATATTTATCTACGAAAAACATCTCCGCATATGACAACTGCCATGGCAAAAAATTACTTACCCGCATTGCACCTCCGGTTCGAATCATTAAATCCACATCCGGCATACCGGCTGTATATAAATATTTCCCAAAATTTTCTTCCGTTATCTCATCGGTTTTCAAACCATCTTTTACAATTCCTTTACATGCATCTAAAATCTCCTGCCGTCCTCCATATCCGAAACACAAACTTAACACCATATTTTCCCCTTCTTTTGTCGCTGACAGTAAATCCTCAATCGCTTTTTTCACCATTTTCGGGAACATATCCAATTTTCCCAAAATTTTCACCCGTACTCCCTTTTTCTTTAATTTTGCACTCTTACTAACCGCAAAATCAACAAACAAATCAAATAACATTTTCAATTCTGTCGCACTTCTTTGAAAATTTTCAGTTGAAAAAGTATATACTGTTAAATATTTTATCCCCAACTCACCACATTCTTCTACTATTTCTTCCAATCTGTTCGCTCCAAATCTATGGCCTTCGGTCACATTTTTTTTCTGTTCATCTCTTGCCCAACGTCGATTTCCATCCATTATAATAGCCAAATGTTCAGGTAATTTCATAAATATCCCATATATAACAAATATTCCTAAAACATTATAATTATAACCATCAGATAATAAAAATCAAATTATCACAAAAACAAAGGCGACCGTTTCATCCAGTCAAACGACTGAACTTATACGAACGCCCTGTTGATACAAAATTATTAAAAATTTTCAAAATAACTCTACTTCTTGCCACCCTCTAGCATTTCAACTTTTGTTTCTACCGGCCATTTGGCAAAAGCAAAATAAATCATCATTATGGGCTGAAAAAACATTACCAACAACAACATCCAACCGGAATAACCCATTTTCTTAATAATACGATAAGCGATAAACAACCAAAAAGCCATTATAACCAACACCACTATCAACCAGACAACCAACATTCCGATCCCAATTCCACCAGCCAACAATCCGGCCAAAGCACCACCGGCATCGGCACTGGAAGAACCGTAATCATAAGTTGTGCCATAATCATAACTATAATCCATTTTCTCTCCCTGTTTTCTTATTAAATAATATTTCTACCCTAATTATACAATAATGTCATCAGAAAAAATATCTCCTCTGTTAATCTCTATCTTTACAAAACACAATTTCTATCACATTATAAACTATTATTTCCGAATATTCCGGTTCCCAACACCTTTTCTTGGATCTTGATACTGAACATTTTTCAATCACGTCACGCTTCATCAACCTGCCGACCCCAATCTAGATTTACCCCTTCGATTGTATCCAACTTTTCCTTGATAAAAACTTTTATCTTTTCCAAATCCGCCTCGGTATGTGCCTCCGCTCGTACTGAAATAATCGGTTGCGTATTTGAAGACCTTACCAAAAACCAACCGTTAAATACATATCCTCTAATTCCATCAATATCAAGATAACGATCGCATTTATCTTTGAAATAATCCACCACCTCTTTCACAATTTCCGTTTGTTTATCGGCCGGTACCGCCACTCGATATTCCGGTGTAGCCGGATAATTGGGAATATCCGCCATCAATTCCGCAAAACTTTTTTCCGAACTGGAGATTATTTGCATCACTCGAGCCAATGCATATATTGCATCGTCAAATTCAAACCATTCATCAGCAATATAATAATGACAACTCATCTCCGCCGCCAATACCGCCTTATTCTCTTTTAATTTCTCTTCAATCAAAGTATGACCGGTTTGTCCAAAAATCGGCACTCCGCCTAACTTTGTTACCTCCTCCACTACCGCTTCCGAATTTTTTAACTCGACAATTACATTTCGACCGGGAAATTTAGGCAAAATATCTCTGGCCAACAACATTTGAATTTTATCCCCAAACCATACATTACCCTCATTGTCCACAAAACCGACTCGATCGGCATCACCATCATACATAACACCGATATCGGCTTTGCACTCACCGATCTTGGCAACTAAATCTTGGTAATTGGCCAACACTACCGGATCGGGAGAATGTGCGGAAAATTTCGGATCAATTTCATCATTGACCATCACCAATTCAAAACCCATCAACTCTGCCAGTTTCGGCATTACCAAAGCAGCTACCGAATTGGATGGATCAACCACCAACTTTAAAGGCCGGTTCAATTTGTTTTTAACGGCAATATCCATCAAATAATCATCTATTGCCTGTGGCATTTCCGTTAAACTACCTTCACCCGATTCAAAATCCTCATTGATTATCATTTCTTTTAATTTCATAATCTCCGCTGTTGGCAAACTACTCTTATTATGATTCATTTTTACGCCATTGTAATTTGCCGGGTTGTGACTGGCTGTGATCATCGCACTGGCATCAATATCCTCATACTTGTTGCTGGCATAATAAGTATTGGGAGTCACTACCACACCCATATCTCTGACATCACAACCGCTTGCGAGCAAACCTGCAATAAAAGTTTTAGTTAACACCGGTGAACTCTCTCGTATATCTCGTCCCACCACCACCGTTTTACCTCCGGCCCGGATCACATAACTACCGAACGCTCTACCAATCAAGTTTACAATCTCCTCATCCAAGCCATCACCGTAAATACCTCGAACATCATAAGCTTTAAAAATTGATTCATCTTTAATTTTATACATTTTTCTTTTTTTAAAAATTATATTAAAAATTTAACAAAAAGGAATGCTTGATTTTTTTACCATAAACAACTCAAGCATCTCATATTAAACTGAAAAATATTAATTACCTTTCAACGCTTC
Source organism: uncultured bacterium (assembly GCA_938004065.1). Lineage (GTDB taxonomy): Bacteria > Patescibacteriota > JAHJAL01 > JAHJAL01 > JAHJAL01 > CALKWM01. The sequence goes on along the minus strand of CALKWM010000033.1, from coordinate 15,141 downwards.
TTCCAAATCATAACCAAGTTCATTGTTAGGGTCGCCACTAATGTCCGGCACCACATTTTCCTCATTTTTTATTTCTTCAACAGGATCATCCACTGGTGCTTCGCCCTCTCCCACCTTGTATTTCGCCGCCCAAGCTTGATACCGGCTAAATATTTCTTCCTCTTTTGTAGTCCCATCGGCATAAGTAATATATCGATAAAAAATCGAGTCGGCCCCATAGTGAGCGCTATCAACTTGTACCTTTGATCCGGCCGGCAAACTGGAAGTATAGATATACTCCGGTGCCGGTGGAGAAGTAATATTGAAAATATCTGGTTCGGTTACCACCACCTTCCTGCCATCATCCGTCCCATAAAAATTGAATGTCAAAGTATAATCCCCCATTATCGCCTCAATCAAAACATAATGGTTGGTATCATTGATAAATCTCAAATCCGGATTTGGAATATAAATCGTCGCATCTTGTCCCGCCGGCTCATAATAACTGACACGGTATCGATGTGGCGTGCGATCGGTAATCGGAAAACCGGCATCCAAAGCAGTACGGTACATTGTTGTTGAAACTTGACACAAACCACCACCATACTCCGGTCTCGTTTCATTACCGGCAATCACCAACTCCGGCAAATAACCGGTTGAGGCGTCCACCGTCCCCAAACGGGTAGTAAAACTAAACTCCTCTCCCGGGGCAATCAATGTACCATTATACTGTTCCGCCCCAACAGCAATATTGTGCACCCGATTGGCGGGAGAATAACTAAAATCCGATACTCCGCTTGCAATAAGTTCTTTGATACCCAAATCACCCAGATTATCTTGACTTACAGCCGACTCCATAATTTCAACCGGCAAATCGATAATTGATTTTGGCTTACCAATTTTATCATTTAACTCTTCAGCCAATTTAATTCTGTTTACCATCTTACCACTGGTTCCTTCCGACACAATTACCGGACCCTCATCAGTCATTTCCAATCTTGCATCTTGCGGTTTATCTTCAAACATCCAGGCATTTTCATTTAAAAATTTATCAATTTTGGTTGTATCATAACCCAATTTTAATGTTACGGATTTTTCTGATTTATCTTGATAGCTATCAATATACAACATTGTCACAATATCTTCCATTTCCGGAACAATTTCATAGTCCTCATAAACCCATATCATTTTCGAATTTATTTCGTGTTCAGCCATATCTTTTACTTTTTCGGCCTGTGTATCCGATATTTTTGGTCTATCCACGACTTTTATCATTTCAATCGGGGAAAAATCAAGTACTGACAACCTTTGTTCCAAATCGATATTCAACCTTACTTCGTCAATTACCTCACCATCCGATGACTTGTTTACCACAAAATTACCATCTACTTTTTCCACTGTCGCTGAAACCGCCGGATTATTGTAATGCTCACGTAAAAAATTTAACCAACTATTATATCCAATATCATCAAAAACTACCTCACATCTCACTTTCTCATAACCACCCAAAGCCATCAACCTCTCAAAGTAACTTTTCAAAATATTGTTACTTTTACCTATCTTCCATAAATCATTTTTACACTCATTCATCTTGATCCACAAACCAAGTTCATCAAACATTTTTGTTTCCACTACCTCCTGGTCCAAACCAAATTTAACACCAGCATTGATCTCCTCCACCGCTCCATCGAAAAAATCATCCATTTCATTTACTCTCATCCCGCCCATGTCATAATTACCCAATTTTACACCATAAGCAATCCGACCGGCATACAAAAATTCCACCAACCAGCCAAAAATCAATAGCATGCTCAAAAAAACAGCCAAAACCAAAAATACCCATCTCCATGGATTAAGTCGTATTTCTTTCACGGCTACATTTTTATCTTTTGTTGTCACCTACAAAATCTTTCTATATTAAATAATAAACACCTATATTTCAAACTAACATATTTAAATTAAAAATAAATTAAAAAATTCATTTTACAATACAAAACACCAATGACCATGGATGTTAAAACATATTTCAAAATCAACAATCCCAATTTGAGTTAATACGTAAAATACATACATCCCAACTAACAAAACCCCGGCATAACGACCAATCTCCCATCTCTAAACGATAAGCAATAAAGCAACATTCGATAAAAAGATAATCACTTTTCCTCCTAAATCAAAGCAAATATATCAACAGTTCATTTCAACTTTAATTTTAACATTTTTTTCCAAAGGAAAAGAGGCATATCAAAATATGCCTCACAAGTCATTTAACACCAAAAAATTACAACAACAGGAACCATTTTCCAAAAAAATTTCTTGTTTGCCACAATAATTATGAAAATATAAGTCACACATTTTACACACAGGATACGGCCCACCATTATTGTAATTTACGGGTATTTTACATCGATAGCAACAAATCTTTGTTTTTTTCTGATCCAATCCCTTCAAGAGCTCCGGATCTATATCTTGAGAAAATTTACAAATATTCAAAATTCCCCCTCCCCTATTTCAATCTCTTTCATAATATAACTACAGAAAGGACATTGTATATAATCCCTGGAAAACCTGGGTAAATTCACACAAAAATCGTCATCTCCGTTGACACAAAATTCGCAATCACACTGATCACGGTAATGTACACCCGCAACCACCCGACAACAATTCTGACAAACCACAAAATGCCAACCATGATACAAATCATATAATACCCCAGGAGTAATTTCTATTTTTTTAATTTTGGCATCCATAACTTTTTTCACCCCTAACATATTTTAAACTACTGTTTCGATTTAAATTATAGTCGCTATAAAAAAGAGACGCAACCAATTTACGTCTCTTTTTCGTATATTTCTACAGACATTTTTTTACCGCAAGAACTTCACCAACAATATCGCCACAATATTCAAAATCTTGATCATCGGATTTATCGCCGGACCGGCTGTGTCTTTATATGGGTCACCAACCGTATCGCCCGTAACCGCCGCTGCATGCGCTTCTCCACCTTTTCCGCCAAAATTACCTTCTTCGATATATTTCTTGGCATTATCCCAAGCTGCACCACCAGTAGTCATAGAAACCGCCAGGAAAAATCCGGTAATAATACTACCGATCAATACTCCACCCAACATACTTGCCGCTTGTCCACCGGTCAACCAAAATCTACCCAACAACACTATTACTACTACTGTCAATATCGGCAACAAAGCCGGCCAAATCATCTGATGTAACGCTTCTTTAGTCACGATATCCACCGCTTTGCCATAATCAGGTTTTGCCTTCCCTTCCATCAATCCTTTAATTTGCTTGAATTGACGACGAACTTCATCTACAACTTTCATACCCGCTTTGCCCACCGCCTGCATACTCCACGCTGCAAACAAAAATGACACAAAACCACCAATAAACAACCCGGCAATAACATAGGGGTTACTCAATGAAAAATTAACCGCACTACCAAGCTTGATAATCACTTCGTCCGAATAAGCTCCAAACAAAACAACAGTCGCCAACGCGGCCGAACCGATGGCATAACCTTTGGTAACCGCTTTGGTAGTATTACCAACCGCATCCAACTCATCCGTCACACTACGAACGTCATCACCCAACCCCGCCATTTCGGCTATCCCACCGGCATTGTCAGTAATCGGACCATAGGCGTCTATTGCCACCACTATCCCCGCCATGGAAAGCATACTCATAGCCGCAATCGCAATTCCATAAACCTCGGCAAACATATAACTAATTACTATTCCTAAAACTATCACTACCGCCGGCCATACCGTTCCTTCCATTCCAACCGCTAAGCCGGAAATAATATTGGTCGCGTGTCCACTCTCCGATGCCTGAGCAATTTTTTGTACCGGACTAAAAGATTTTGAGGTATAATATTCGGTAATTACCACAATCAAACCAGTTACCACCAAGCCAACAATTGCCGCATAAAACAAATTTTCCATCTGATAGACACCATTGTTTGACATCAAATATCGAATCACGAAATAAAACCCAACTGCCGCTACCAAACCCGATACTATCAAACCGGTATATAAAGCTCGCATAATATTTTTATCTCTACCCAGTCTTACAAAAAACGAACCGATAATTGAACTTACGATCGCCACCGCACCCAATGCCAACGGAAGTACCAAGGCATTTTGGCTATTGGCAAAAGCAATTTTAGCCAACAGCATCGCGGAAACAGCCGTTACTGCATAAGTCTCAAACAAATCAGCCGCCATACCCGCACAATCACCCACATTGTCACCTACATTGTCAGCAATCACCGCCGGATTTCTGGGATCATCTTCCGGAATTCCAGCTTCCACTTTTCCCACCAAATCAGCTCCCACATCCGCTCCTTTAGTAAAAATTCCCCCGCCCAACCTGGCAAAAACAGAAATCAAACTACCACCAAATCCCAATCCAACTAGCGCATCTACCGCTTCTCTATCCGCTCCGGCCAGTTGAAAAAAACCGGCAACACCCAACAATCCCAACCCAACCACCATCAACCCGGTTACGGTACCACCATTGAAAGCCACTTTTAAAGCTTCCCCTAAACCTTTTTTAGCCGCTTCCGTAGTTCTAACATTGGCTCTTACGGAAACACTCATACCGATATAGCCGGCAACACCGGACAAAACCGCACCGGTCAAAAAACCCAAAGCCACAGTCCATGACAACAAAAATCCTAACAACACAAATAATACAACCGCAATAACCGCTACCGTTCCATATTGCCGACCCATATAGGCATTGGCACCTTCTTGGATAGCTTTGGCAATATCCCGCATCTTCTCATTTCCATCAGGTAAGCGCAAAATACCCCACGCCAATAACAATCCCCATAAAACAGCCAGAACAGAAACTCCAAGTGATACCCAAATAAATACTTCAGCCAATTCCATTTTTCCTCCTAAAAATAATCTTTAAATATTTAATTATATATATTGTCAAACACATTTTTAGCAAACATATCATCCCGTCTAAATCATCAGCCGGACTAACAAAAAACTTTTTCGCATACCTAGAACTTATTCTACAAAAAAATAACCGACAATTCAAAAATCATCGCAAGGCATCATGATATAGTTCAACTATTTCCCAACCCATTTTTTCCCAACTATACTTGTTAAACTGTTTTCGGCCAGCTTCGATTAATTTTTTTCGCAAATTTTTATCAGTATATATCTTCTTCATTGCATCAGCCATTTCCGCGATATTGTACGGATCAAAATACAACACTCCCTGACCCAAAACTTCCGGCAAACAAGATGCTTCCGATGCAATCACCGGCAAATCACAACTCATTGCCTCCAAACCGGGCAAGCCAAAACCCTCATAAAGCGTTGGGTAAACAAACGCCAAAGCATCAGTATAAAAAACCGCCACTTCATCATCCGGCACAAAACCCGGTCTTACAATATCTTTGAAATACTTTGATTTTTCTACCGCTTCTACCGCTTCCGGGTACCTGGGATCCGGTTTACCGATAATCACCAATTGTGCCTCAATTCCCTCATCTCGAATCTTTTCGAATGCCTTCACCATTCTCTCGATATTCTTGTGAACCCGCAAATTGCTCAAGAAAAAATAAAATGGTCGATTTATCCCATATTTTATTTTTACTTTCCGTTTGAATTCTTCATCTGTCACTTTTTTAATTTTTTCATCCGCCGCCTCATAAATTACTTTGATTTTTTCTTCATTACCACCAAGGTATTTCAAAATATCTTTTTTGGTAAACTCGGTAATCGCCACCACCCTTGTAGAATTCCTAGCTGCACTCTTCATGGTTAATCGATAAGCATATTGTACTATCCAACTCCCCAACCACACTCTTCTCACTCGACCGGGAAAAAACATCAAAGTTAAATCATGAATAGTAACTACAAACCTGCCACGATATAAAATTGGATGATTAAAATTGGTAAAATGAACCAAATCAAAATTTTGCCTGTTCAGATACCACCAATATCCTATCTGCTCTCCAAACGAATAATGTAAATACGGTACTCCCACAACATCATAATTACCGTAACCAAAATCAACACATGACTCCTCCCCCTTATTTACAATCACGGTAAAATCGTATTCCTCACCAAATTTCAAAACATACTCCAACATTTTTCTGGCATATCTACCCAACCCGGAACCATCACTGGCAAATCGGGCATCGATAGCAATTCTTTTTTTCTCATTTTTTTTCATCATTTTCTTATCGAGCGCAAATATATCTCACCTGAACCCCAACTTACTCCGATCATTAACCAAAACAAAAAAGCCAAATCATTTTTGTATAATGGAGTGTCAAAAAAACCACCAACCACCCAAGCCAAAATTATGGCCAAAATACCGTAAAACCAATAATAATCAACACTCTTCATTAGCTTAACAATCTTGGCCCACCACACAATAAAAATAGCCAACAATGCTAACAAACCAAAAAAGGTCATCTCCAACCAACTTTGCAAATACAAATTATGGGCATGTAACATCCGCCATTCCATTGGCGGATCAAATATTGAACCGACTATATTAAAATAACTTCTTTGAAAATTTCCCAATCCTACCCCCCATAAACCATTTTCCTTGATTAAATTGAAAGCCACTTCCCAAACCTGCACTCTTACAGTCACACTGGAACGTTCGGTTAAATCAATCATGTTGTTAAATCTTTCCGGATCAGGTTGAATCATTAAAAAAAACGCCGCCAAAACAACCGCCGCCAAAACAACCAATAAAAAACCTTTGATATTTTTGGTAAAAACCGACCAGGAAAGAAATAATCCACCCAACAAGAAACTTAATAGACCGATATATGACGCTGACAAAACAAGTGCCGACAAACCCATCAGACAAAAAACTATTTCTAACCAACTAACCGATTTTTCTTTTAAAAATTTTGCCAACACAAACAACAAAGCCGGCACCATCAACATCGCCAGATAATTTGCTGACGAAAAAAAAGTCGAAACTCTCCCATCATCAGTTACTGCCGTTGCGGTCATAAACTGCCATATAGCCAAAAATCCCATCATCCCCAACAAAAATACAAATGCCTGATATAAAAACTTTACCTGTGTTCTATACCTCAATTCACAAGCTACTACTATCATCACCAATACCGGATCAACAATCCATCCCTTCCACAATCCAAGTGAAGAAATTGGATCATTGGACACCAACAAAGCGCTCACCAAACCTATCAAAATCCAGACCAAAGCTATGCTAAAGATGCTCTCCCACTTAAATTTTGTCCGACTACGCCACACTCTCAATAAAAAAAGAACGAAAACAAGATATATTCCCAACTCCAAAGCAGTAGTCGGTATTCCAAACAAATTCATTCTAACTAGATAACTAGGGACCAAAAAAGTAAGCCATGCCACTCCCCAAATTATGTCTTTCTTAGCCAAATAATACGTAATCAATAAAAACAAAATTGTTACCAACCAAGCCATAATAATCCCTTTTATATTTACTCTTATTTAGACTTATTGTTTATAACTTTTTTCACCCTGCCATCCCATACACAAAGCCACGGAAAATAAAATCACCATATATATATGATTATACAGTAAACTATTGGTAAATTGCGCATGCACCATAACCCCTATCACACCCATAGCCACGCCCAAAGATAGCCATCGATGCATCAACTCTTTTCTTTCATCAAAATAAATCATCATTAGTACACCAATCGTTAACACCCAGAAGACTATATAGCTAATCAACCCAAAAATACCCAAAGTCGACCATATCGTGAGGTAACTACTATCACTACCGGCCGCCGAGTGCAATTTTGCGTCTCGAACATAACCCCGCCGCATGTTTTCATCCAACAAATTATTGTACCCTACCCCATACCAGATATTATCCTCTACAATCATTAAATTGTTTTCCCAAGACTGAATTCTTTTTTGCGCCGTTACATCGACCTCGAATATTCCGTCAACTCGTTCCATCAATCTGGCATCACCTAAAAACATCATTAGACCGGCAATCATTCCCAAAGCTAAAATTCTCTTATCCTTCCAAAAAGACAAAATTAAAAATACCACCGCCAAAGCCACATAAGCACTGCGCGAATAAGTCAAAACCACTCCCACTAATAGCATTATTGTTAAAATGGCCCACAAATGTTTTGGTCCTGACCAATTTGAATAGCTGAAGTAATAAGATAAAGTTATGGCAAAAAAGAATACCAGCAATGCCCCCGCGAAATTTGGATCTAAAAAAGTGGACAACAAACGCCCCACATGCGGATCCCAACCATAATGAGCCAAAAAACTGATATCAGGTATAAAAACCAATTGCACAAAGCCCAAAAATAAAAAACCTATCGCCAGCAGTATTATCCACCTGAAATACTTTTTACTGTCTTTGTCCCAACCAATCACACTCCAACTGATTGGCAAAAACATACTATACAAAAACATTCTCAACCAGTACAACCACATAGTGGTAGTATCTCCCACCGTAAAAACACCCATTGCTCGCCAATTCAACAAAAAACTAATCAGCAAAAATGCCAGCAAAGCAAAAAATACCAAATTCCACCTCACCTTCTTTTTTGCCGATAAAAAATATATCAACCAGACTGTAAAAAGAGTTACCATCATCATATCCGAAACTAAAATTGCTCCCGTACCCAAATCCAACCGCGCTACCTGCCCAAACAATACTGACAACAAAGTAACCACCAAAGCCATCCGCAAATCAAACCAGAAGCAAAAAAAAACCAATATACCAAAAATCACCATCAATGCCAACTTGAAATTCAACCCATAAATCATACCAAACAACAAGAGTATAGCAACCGCCACTCCAAAAAAGATATTTCTGACTAATTTTTGATAAAATAAATTATCCATACTACGATTTAACAATTTCATATATTTGTTTCGCTGCTCTTTGCCAATCAAATTCTTCAACTCTTTTATAACCCTTGCTTACTAATCCACTGGCAAATTCCTCATTAGTAATCAGCTCACGTAATCCTCCCTTGATTTGCGCCACACTATCCGGACTTACCAACAAAGCAGCTTTCCCGGCAATTTCCGGCATACTGGAAACATTGGAAGTTATTACCGGTACACCCATTTGCATCGCTTCCAAAATTGGCAATCCAAAACCTTCGTACAAACTAACAAAATAAAAACATTTCGCCCCTTTTAATAAACTAAATTTTTCCTCATCATCAACATAACCGGTAAAAATAACCTCCCCGGTAATACCATATTCCTCCACCAATTCAAATAACTCTTGATAATACCATCCTTTTCCGCCGGAAATTACCAATTTTCCCTCCCAATGAATATCCAACTTCAATTCCGAAAATGCCAACAACAATTTTTTCAAATTCTTTCTTGGTTCCAGAGTACCCACAAAATATATATATTCTCCTTCGATACCAAAACTGTTTTTTACTCTCTCGACATCCACCATCCCTTGAAAAATATTCACGCCTTCATAAATTAATTTAATTTTACTTTTTTCTGCGCCTACAATATCGATTAAATCTCTTTTGGTGCATTCCGAAGGAACAATAACTGCACGAGAGTTGTTGACTGCACCTTTCAAGCTAAATTTTTCAAAAGTCTTGGCTTTTACATTGTGCTTGCGAGCATATTCCTTATGAAAAGATACCAAGTCATGTACCATTAAAATACATTTCTCGGAAAATGATAACCAGGGCACGATATAACTCGTCATAGATAAATATCTGTCAAAATTGAACCAGACTTCCCAGATTACTCGTAAATGCCAAAATTTTCCCCACCCAACCAAAACAATTTTGTGAAAATTTTTTGGAAAACCACTCATATCAAAATCTTGATCTGATACCAGCCAAACCTCATCATTTGATACTATTTTTTTCCACTGCTCCACCACTTCAAAAACAACCGTACCTTTTCCGGCTTTATTGGAACTTATCGCTTCCCGATAATCAATCCCTATTTTCATAAAAAAAATAGATAAGAATCAACTCCTATCTATTATATCGTATTTTATGAATTTTTTATCGAATATATATATTTATACATTAGATACCCTAGAATTCTTTAAACAATCTCAACCAATGCCAATACAAAATCATCCAGTGGTATAAAGCAATATCCGCCACTGATTTATTGATTCTTATTCGCAAATTATTTGCCAACCAACCAAAAATATTGTTTACAATCCATATCATTAGCAATATCAATATCGTCCAAACTGATCCTAAAATATAAATCAGCCACAACACCCATTGACTTCCATCGCCACCCCACTTTTGCTGATATTTATACACTGAAGGTAAATACATATCAAGTTTCTTCATCCAATTTTGTTTTTTAAACCTTGTTTCTCCGGTACTCTTACCTTCATAATGGACTACCTTAACCTTTGGAAAATATACAATCTTTGATCCGACTTTTTTCATCCGATACTGCCAGTCAGTTTCTTCTCTAAACATAAAAAACTGCTCATCGAAACCACCAACCATATCATAGACTTCATGCCGCACAAACATCGCCGCCCCAATCAAGTGGGCAACTTCACGATCATAATCACCATGAAGTTTTCTTGAAAATAGTTTTCCCGGATATATCCGATCTGGAAATAACCAGTAACCGATTCTATCTAACAAAGTATTCTCCCAAAATGCGCTCAATAAGCCGGGAAAATTATCATAAGCTGAAATCTGCAAACTTCCATCGCCATAAACCAATTTCGGACCCAATACTCCTATGTCCGGATGCATCTGCATATATTCAAACATCTTCCACAAACAATTTCCAGACAACTTGGTATCGGGATTCAACAAAAAAACGTATTTGCCCCTCGACCTTTTTAATCCTATGTTGTTCCCCGCTCCAAAACCATTATTTTTCGAATCAATCCATTTTACCCAAGAGTATTTCTTATATTCTTTCAATTTCTTGGTACCATCCCGTGAATCATTATCCACCACAATTGTCTCCACTACCAATCCGGACTTTTTTTGAGCTTGTTCAACCGATGCCAAACACTTCTGCAAATACTCCCTGCAGTTATAACTTACTATCACAATTGATATATCCACACTTTTATATTCTACTTTTTCCTGCACTTTTTTTAACATAAAAATACCACCACTTTAAACCCTTTCAAATCCAAATCATTTTTCCACTCATACAACTCCCCCAGTAGAGATCTTATTTTCCTTATCGATTCCTACAAAAAACTTATCAATAATAATTTCTTGCATATTGCATATTGCATATTGCATATTATTTACTTCTTACTTTCCCTGCCTAGAACATTCATAATCATTTCTCTATCAATCCCTTTAAGCAAATACATCAAGCCAAAATACACCACACAACTCGCCATAATCAAAATAAAAAGATTATAATCCCGCAGCCAAAAAAGCAAACCAGCCATCACTATTGAACTAAGTAAAATCTGCCACCATTTGTTAAAATTGGGTCCGATTTTCGTTAAAGTCCAGACATAATAACTTGTTAGAACCAATACCAAAAACTGTGTTGCCACTGCGATAAAACTGGCCGCCCAGTATGAATACATCGGGATCAAAGTAATATTTAGTGCCACATTGAAAACTGCCGAGGCCAATGCCACCCACACCAGCTTTGATTGTTTTTGTACTGCAATTACCAAATTATTGGACAATGTTGTGAAAAATATAAACACCACCGCCAACGACAAAATCTGCAAAAGATATGGAGAATCTTTAAAACCCTCACCTCCCAATATCGCCACAATTTTATTTGACGTCATACACAACCCGATCAAAATTGGCACCACGATAATCAACAAAAACTCAAAAGATTTGTGATAAATCCTCTTTAGATCAACCATGTTTTTCAACGATGCATATCTGCTCATGGCCGGAAAAACCAAACCGGCAAAAATTGCTGGAAAACTAATCAAAATATCCAGGACTTTGTAAGGCAATCCGTAAATACCCACTTCAATCTGAGAACGAAAAATTGAAAGGAATATGGTGTCGATACTGAAATACACCCGCGACAACAACGTCACTGCTGCCAACGGAGCAGTTTCAACAAAGAGCAATTTCCACTTGCTCCATTGAAACTTTGGCAATAATTTTACATACTTAATTGCAAACCAATAACTAAAAAATAGTAACACCACGTTACCTAAAGTATTGGCCAAAATAAACAACCATAAATTTCCATTTTGCAGAATAAAATAATACGTCAATGCCAAAATTGATATTCTACCCAAAACCTCACCTACCATCAATTTCCACATTACCAAGTTAACCTGAAACACCACCGATACGATCTGATTCAGAGAAATCAGTAAAAATCCAATTGCCCCAATTGCTATCGCCATATCCACCCTGTGACTATATGGAAAAACCAACACAGCGATTACCGGTGCCAAAGCCAATATCAATCCCCCCACCAACAACCTGATGCCTAAAACATTTCCCAATATCCCTTCCGCATCGGCATTTTCCTTGGCCACTTCTCTCACTACAATCAAATACATTCCCATGTCCACGATGATTCCAAACAACCCCAGATAAGTCATAACGGTAGTGTATTCCCCGAATCCCTCCTCACCCAGATATCTAGTCAAAAGAGAAATAGTAACTATACTCGTCGCCACCATTATCGCCTTGCTTGAAGACTGCACCACAGTATTGATGGCTACTTTTGAAGTAAGTGATTTCATACACAAAAATTTAATTACTTTAATAAATTTTCTTTAACTTTTACCCTTCCAAATTCACAAACAGGCAACGTCATTACCATAGCTAAAATCAATACAAAAACCAACTGTCCCTGCCAAATATCCCACATATAGTGATCAAATAATTGGAGAAAAAACAATCCCAGCCAAACCGATATCCAAAAATACCTCCATTTACCAGTATTGAACAAAATATTTACCAAAACGATAAGCATCAACAATGAAATACCTAAGAAACCGAATACACCCAATTCCGCCCATATCAATTTATATAAATTATGCACCGGTTGATACATCCAACTTTCCAATGGCTGCGAAGCAAAATACGGCATCACAAAAACAAAACTACCGACCCCCCAACCATTGTAATAATGTTTTTCAATCATCACATCCGCCGCACTTTCGTAGATCTCCCTGGTTTGATATGAAATATCACTTACCACATCGGCACTGGTCCTCACAAATAAAGCTTCTCGATTTAGTAAACCGGCAAAAAGCATAAACAATCCAAAGACCAATAACCACAACCATTTTTGAATTTTTAAACCATGTACTAAACAATAATTTATCACAAACACAACCAAAACAATTGAAGATGCTACCCACGCCACTCTGGAAAAACTAACCAATAAACCAACTCCCACTAAACCAAGAAAAATCCCTTGAATAATGATATTTATTGTTTTTGATCTGGAAAAATTTACAATCGATTTATGTAAATTTATAAGCAATACCACTAAAGCAGTCCATAGAAAAAATGCATAAATATTGGCATGCGGTAAAGTGCCATAAGCCCGGATAAATTTTTGTGCACCAACATCAATTTTCGCCACACCAGCCACCATTGGACTTAAAACACTTTCTCCCAACCACCACCATCCAACATCATGTTGGTAAAAATACTGCCACAAACCCAGTCCAACCTGAAATAATGCTGAAATCAAAATCGCTCCAATCAAAATCTTCCACTTTTCAAGATGATTTTTAATCACCAATAATACATACGAAAACAAACCAAAAAGACTCAACAACTTAAACGCTTTATACCACGATATCGGCCTCACATTGGACCACAGTATTGAATAAAAAGCCCAAAAGACTAACAAAATAAATATCACTACCACCAATGCCTGCCAGGGATTAATTTTCCAGTCATCCCAATCACCATATTTCCAAAATTTCACCATGACATCGATGACCCAAAAACCCAAGACCAAAACTGTCAGAATATCCGAAAGATAAATAAAATATGTCAAATATTCACAAAACTCACCACCATAATTCGACCAAGCTGTTATCCACTGCAAACGAGTACCAAATGGAATACAAAAAACAAGCATTATCAAAAATACCTCTGACATACGCAAATACCAGGATTGCGCAGAAATTTTGCTAATATTTTTCATGTCTATATTTTATCACGATTTTTCATTCATTTTTTTGTGATAAAATTATATGCAGTAATCGTAATTTACAAATTTAGGAGGTGAAAAAATTTGACCGCTACTTTGGACATGAGATTATACAAAGATTTATTATTCTATGCCGGTTTTGGGCAACAGAAAGAATATTTTGAAACTCTATATAAATTCCCAGAAAGTATTAGGCAAGAAATGATCAATAAGACATTCAAAATTATATCCATGGAAAACAAAAATGAATCCACTAAAATTGCTAAAAAAATCATCCAAGATATAACTGATGAAAAAATTGTACTGGAAGGCATAGAAAACTGCTATCAAACAAAAATTTTAAATGAGGAAATAGAAAAATCTTTCCCACCTGAAAACATAAAATCTATTTCCAAAAGAACATGGCAAAACTGTAAAAAACTTCTTGAATTTCTCGCACTATCAGTTGAACCAAAAGCACTTGCTAAACTCCACCCTGAAACTAAAGACTATATAACCAAGCAATTCCCGGATCTTCACATACCCGACCTCGAAGCAGAATTGCAAGTTAAAATCGACAACGATCATGAATTTGAAAATTCATTTGCCGTGGATATTTGTCAATACATCAACGACAAATTTCAGGATTTTAACTTAAATAATAAAGAAAAAAATTTGGAAATTTTTGCAGTCGAACATCGGATTGAAAATAAACATGTACTGAAAATAACCGTTCTTTCTTTCAATAACAAAAAGAGCAGAAAAGATTATTACAAGCTTATCATCAATAATGGCCAACTGGTAGTACTTACCAATCCTGCAGAAAATGAATATTTTAAATCTATTGGCATTATTAGAATAAATCAACTCCACACTATCATTACTAATAATACTTTCTTCAAAAACAAAAAATAATAGTACTTAAAACTAGATTTAAGTACTATTTTTATAACCAAAAATTACAGCTCTTTAAAAAGTGTTCTCCCTCTCAAATAAAAAAAATGCACTCGGCAGGACTCGTGGGGCATACGCCCCACGCCCGGCGAATGCCGGG
>CALKWM010000032.1 GCA_938004065.1 uncultured bacterium | reverse complement strand
TAACAATATTGCCAGACTGGACAACTTGTTTGGTACTTCCAAATACAAGTTCTCCACTGGCATAATATTTACCAGCTTTTGCTTCTTCAGGATTCATGTAAATCTCGAAATCTACAAATCCCGCCGGATCTTTATCAATTTCCTGACTTTGAAATGTCAGTGTTGGCAAAAGAGCATACCCTGCCAAAACTGACTGAATCGTGAATACCATGATCAAAGCTATTGATATTATAACTTTCATCATATTAACACCTTCTTTCTAAAAATTTTTTAATTTTCACCAAAAAATTGGCAACAACCAGTTCTAAACATTTTAGTCCTAATTGCTGACAATTTTTAAACCAATTATAGATTCTTAGTTAAAAATTGTCAATAGTTACTTTAGAAATCAGGATTATAGACTTTATTTGATTCATTACTACCTGAATACTTATAATATTCGCTATTATAAATTTTTTGTTCATCAGATTCAGGATTATACTTATAATAATCTTCCGGAGTAGAATTATTTTCGTATTTGGCATATATTATCACAGTAGTTTTATCTCCGGGTAACTCATGAACTATATTACGATCAACTAAATTTTCACTTTTTAAAATTTCCTCTCTTCTATTTACCTCCAAAATCATGGCATCATCATGATCATTCGGTTCTCCAGTAACTTCAACAGTTTTGTTTTCCCCCAAATACTTCTTCAAATTCTCATTGATATAACTCGGCTCATGATTTTGACCATTTACAACATCATTACCGCTATTATTTACTATCGGATTTAACACCTTCTCCTCCTCCACCGCAGCATGCCCGGTTTCCGATACGTGATTATGTTGCACAGCACCATTCACATCCACAACTTCCTCCCAACGTGGCGAATCAGTCGGAATATCAAGGTAATACTGATACAACTCTTTTTTCCATACATAATCTTTTGTATCATCACAGATCACATCCATCACTTCTTTGGCTCCGGCCGGATCACGATAGACGATCCATTTCATCAAATCATAATTTGTCTCATTGAACCGACTTGAGTTTTGTATCATCCATTGTGAGATGGTTTGCCCGTCAGTACCACGCACCACCATGTCCGGATCTACACCCAGATTGTGCATAAATTTCCCGGCCGATTCATAGTCGGCATAGTATTTCAAAGCTACGTAGAGATTGTCACAAGAGTTGGAATTGTTATATAGATCGGCTGTTTCACCCGGATACTGGCTCAAGATATTTCCTTTGTTATCGACGATATCACCCAAATCATCAACGTCGGTGGCCATATGCTCCACCCCATTTTTATCCACGATTATTGCATAACCTTTATCTCCCGGTATGGTTTCAACATAACTCTCAAATTTTTGTTCCAGATCGGCAGGATCAACATGACCGCCATTTTGTGGCACGCCCATACCTCTTTCACTATTTAAATAACTCACATAGAAACCCTGTCCCTCTGGCACTTGATTGTGAACCACACTCTCACCGGCATCTATCCCACGAATCAATTGTTCCTTGGAAAACCCAACTTCACCGACACCGGTTTCATTTAAAAAATTATACAAGTTTTCTTTGTTGGCAAAATACTCACTATTGTCAGCGATTACCTGTTTTACATCCTGATTGTACAAGATTCCTTTTTGATCATGAGAACAATATTGCTTCAAACTATCAAAATCGATACTACCATCTTGTTGATAGACTTTATCAATATCACTAACATTATTGTGATAATCAAATTTTGGCGCCGTAATCAGATTTTCCTCTGCATGTACCGGTGTACCGAACAATACCCCGCCCAGAGCATGAACAAATCCGGCTACACCGCCAAATGCCGCGCCAATTGCTGCCGATTTACCAATACTTCGATCGTGTTTTTTGTCCTGATTCTTTTTTGCTTCTTTATTCTCCACATCATAATTTTTATCATCAACATCATTACCTTCTGAAAATTCCCTGACTACTCTACTCATTTTCTGATATTCCACTCTCTCTCCCACCAACCAGTTTTTCTCCACTATCGTGTTAGCCAAAGCTCTCGCTTGACCAACCTTTCCTTGTTCTACCAAACTATCGATCTCTTTTTTCCAAGCATCATAACTATAGTTGGAACGATATATCATTTCTCTCACCGATCCGCCAACCGCACCGCCGGCGACCCAACCAACAAAAGGTACAACAGTATTCAAAGCCAATTTCGTTGAAATAACACCAATTGAAATGACTGCATATTTTGCCGCATTTTTTGCTCCTCTGGCCAATTTTTTCAAACTGGTCGAGCTAATCACATCTTCGATCGGAGATTTGATTTTATCAATCATTGATTTTTTCTGATTCATTACCGCTACTTGTTCCACTTGTGCTTCTGTCTCCAACCTCAAAGCTTGATAAACTTTATTGAAATTATCTTTTTGTTCTTGAGTTAAATTTTTTGACTTATCTACTACTGTCTTCATTGCTTCCGCGCGGATAACTTTCAATTCCTTTTCATCAATTTTTTCAGATTGAATTTTGTTATCGATTGTTTTTTCTTCCGGTGTTAAATACCAATCTTTATTTATGCCCAAAAAATCACTGATATTGAAAGATAGCTGACTGATTTTGGTCGAAACACCAGCGATTAACAATGCCCCTCTTTTGGCCCATTTGTTTTGTGAATTATTTAAATGCCCGGCCAAACCGGAATTTAGATTTCTTTTTAAAAACATTATCCTCAATTCATTCTCTTTCTGATTGTTTTTCAAACTCTGTGTCATTTCCCCGGTCAATTTGGCCACCTCTTTTCTCTCGACAACCGACATCTGATGACCAATTTCAGTGATGTAATCCCTCTTTACCTCTTGATTTGATTTCATCAATTCATCAATCTGTAGTCGCATGATATCTACCTTACGATCATTTACAACTTCTTTTCTTTTGATAGTATCAAAATCATTGGTATCGATAAAATGACTATCGCCAATTCGTGACTCTACCGTTACTGACTCTTTCAATTGCTCCAAACCTTCTTTTGATGTAAGCTTTTCTACATAATCATTCACATTTTCAATTTTTGAATTTGAAAATTCGTCTTCAGTTAATTTAGATTTGGATATTTCGATTGTTTGCATGATTATTACAAAAATTAAATTTATATTTAGATATAATTATTTCTCTAAATTATTGAAAAGTCAATTTAAAAAAACTTTTTCGTAAATTAACTTGCGCCAAACATAACAAATCCCCCAACAAATGTCAATGGTTTTTTTATGCTTTAAGTTTATTTCCCCATTGACCTCCCCTGTTCATATCCCTATAATACCTCTGTAACACACATTAAAAAATATTGAGAGGTGAACAAAATGCCGGTCTCAAATCTAATTGATAACATCATCGATATGTTGCCTTTTACTAATAGAGACAAAAAAGCTAAAAAAATCATTGGTCTACATATCATTGAATATGAAGATTTTGAAAAAATCAAAATCAAGGAAGATATTATCGATGATGTTAAAAGACTATATATCAAAAAATTCCCTGTAGTAAAATTTGATCAGATAAAAATATCGAACCGTTACATACCCCACCGTGAGACCATACTGATCAAACATCAGTTATGTCCTCACAAATACGTATATATACAAATGGAAAAAATGACCTCTGATCAAAATACCAAACACGATATTAGCAGAATTCAAAAAGTAACTAAATCCCCGGTATGTACATTCTGCGTAATTATTTTTGTTGACGAAAATGACAGACCTCGATATTTAATCGAGGAATACTTGTGCTAAATATATTTTTTTTAAACGCCCCATCAGGGGCGTTTCTTTCATTTCTGTCCGTACGGGCCGACCTTCGCGTCGGCCCTTTAAATACACATCGGCAGGCGCAAGACCTGCCGCTACTACGATCTACCACACATCTCCCAATACTCACATTTTCCATACCGCCCATCACATTCTTTTCCTCCCTCACAACATGGGAATTTCTGTTCATGGATATCTTTCCATACTTTTCTAATCTCCTCTTTTAATTCCCTTAAATCGCTACTGGCGATGGCAAATCTTTCTTTTTTAAATTCACCCCGATCGTTTGGCATCACAAAATCCAGCTCACACTCAACAATTTTATACGGAAAATATCCGGCCGTATCCCCAAGCAATTTATAAAATACCAATTGCCGGAAATAATCGCGATCACCATCTTTGGTCTTGCCCAAAATCTGATTGGCCGTTTTGGGTTTACTAGTCTTGTAATCAATCACACGCACCCGTTCATTACTTCCCTCCAATAAATCCACTCGATCAACTTTTCCCGTTAACACAATTTCATCATCCAACATTACTTGGCTCCTGGCAAAATTATACTCATTGAACAACGGCTTCTTCATTTCCTGATCATATCTTTCAAAATACTTTGCCAAGATAGACTTACCATCCTGCAAATACTGACTTCTTTCCGCTTTGGTAAATATCTCTCGCTCCACCGCTTGCTCATAGTAACTCAACAACGCATCCAATTGCGGTAATTCACCGGACTTTTTAAAATCGATGTAAAAATTTTCCAACGCCGCATGTACCGCCGTACCAAACGACAATATCGCCGTCTTTGCCCTGGGTACCCGCAATATATCTTCGTAAAAAAACTTTCTGGGACATTTCAGATATTTATTTAAACCAGTCGGACTCAATCTAAAATCCAGCAACAACTGCTTCACAAAATCAATGTCAAACTTAAACACTTTGCTCTCTTTCCCTCCAAAATACTTTTCTAACCAACCTATCATATTTAGCTCATACTTTCCCACATCAATTTTTTGCGTCCATTGTTCATCAATCTCCTCCACGAACATGGATTTATTGGTTTCTTTGGCATTTTCATTGTCAGTGTATTTTTTGGCCCAAGTTAAAAACAAATGATTCTTGGCCCTGGTCATGGCCACATAAAACAACCTTCTCTCCTCGTCAATCACTTCTTCATCGGAATCAGAAGTCAATATCGCTTCTATCAATGGCAAAACATCCCTGGTTTTCTTGTTGCTCCAATGTCCATCGATACACCGATAAATAAATACATATTCAAATTCCAAACCCTTACTACTATGTGCTGTCATCAGATTTACCGCTTGACCATCAAAATCCAGGTTATCCCGCCTCATCGCAATCTTGTTTTCTTCCATTTCCTCGATATCCATCACCAATTTTTGCGTATCAAACTCTTTGTCAACATTGTTTCGACTTTTTACAAAATCAAAAAAGCTTTTCAAATCCGTCAATCTCTCAAATCTTTCTTCCGATGCGTCAATGTATTTGATCAAACCGGATTCATTGATTACTCGCTCCAAATACGAAATATACGGTTCATCATACTGACTTTTTTGCATATCGATTACAAATTTTTGCCACCACATCAATCTGTCAAAATTGTTCCATTCATTTTTTGCCATCAAATCCGAGCTCGCCAAATTTTCCGTTATATATTCCCATAATTTTTGCCCTTTCTCTCTCCTGGAGAACAATCGCATCACATCCAAGGTATCTATACCCAAAAAATCATAATGCAAAACTTTGAACAACAAAACATCATCTCTCGGATTTTGCAAATATTTGAGCAAGTTAATTAGATGCAAAACATCAACACTATCCAACGTATTTCCACCTTTGATCATTCGCCAGTTGATTCCAAATCGATCCAAAACATTCACCAACTCACTCACTTCGTTATTGTTTCGATAAAAAACCGCGATATCATTTAGATCTTTATTTTCTTTTTGAATTTCTGCAATTTTACTGGCCATAAAAAACAACTCGGCTTGACCATTTTCCAGCTCCACCAAAGATATCTTGTTTGTATCTTGATTTACCGGCAAAAAATCTTTTTTGATATTTAAAAACAATCCGGCATCTTTGTTTGATTTCTCAATCATGCTTCTTGCACCATTCATAATCGATGCATTGCATCGATAACATTCCCTGAGAGTTATAATCCGACTATCGGTAAATTTTTGTCTAAAAAAAATCAGATTTTCCAAACTGGCACCTTGGAAACGATAAATCGATTGATCATCATCACCGACTGTGAAAATATTTGGTTTTTCGACATCCATAGCCATTAGCTCTATCAATTTATTTTGCGCACCATTGGTGTCTTGATATTCGTCTATCAAAACAAACAAAAATCTTTCTTGAAAATCTGCCAGAAAATTTCGATCTTCTTCAAACTCTTTGATAACACTTAGAATCATGTCATCAAAATCAAATTTGCCCTCATCCACTAATTTTTTTTGATACAAATCATAGACATTCGCCATCTCTTTGTTTTTCTCAAGTTTTTTTAACTCGCTGGCATATTTACCAATCATCTTGCCCTTGTAACGACCCTTTTGATGATAATACGATTCGTCATCGCCAAATTTGGCAATTTCTTGATCTACTATTTTCCCATATCCTACCGGATCAAATCCTTCCCTTTTTAACGTGGAAATATTTGCTTTGATCGCCATCAAATAATGATATGGAGATTTCAATGGTTTTATCAACTTCAAATCATTATTGGCATCCAAAACTTGTTTTAAATAATTTATTTGTTCCAAATCGGTTATCTGCTGTATCCTCTTGGCAAACAAAAACCGCTCCGGATACATCGATATCACTTCACTGCAAAAAGAATGGAAAGTATGGATAACTACTTTATAACCATCCACTCCCATTATCTTGACCAACCTTTCTCTCATCGCCCTCGCCCCGGAATTGGTAAAAGTCAAACACAATATATTGAACGCTCTTGTGTCTGTTTTTTTCAAAATATTGGCAATCCTCATCGCAATCACCTGTGTTTTCCCCGTCCCCGGTCCCGCCAACACCATCACCGGACCGTAAATTTCATCTACCGCCTCACGTTGCTTTTCGTTTAACTTTTTGTAATTATCCTCAAATACAGTCATATCTCAATAAAAATGCAAAAATCCATACAAAATTCTTAAGATTTTTTTATTTTAATTTCGGAAGATTTAGATCAATTCAATAAACATAACCAAAACCAAATAAATCATAAGTTATAATGCAATCAGATCTCTAAATTAAAAATTAATGGATAGATCTTTCT
The DNA here is from genome assembly GCA_938004065.1 of uncultured bacterium. Classification (GTDB taxonomy): domain Bacteria; phylum Patescibacteriota; class JAHJAL01; order JAHJAL01; family JAHJAL01; genus CALKWM01. The sequence goes on along the minus strand of CALKWM010000032.1, from coordinate 5,186 downwards.
GGAGAAATAAAAATAAAAAAATCTTAAGAATTTAAATCATATACACTTTACTTAGATTGCCATCGATCAAGTACTATGTTAACCAACCCATCCGCCAATTTATTTTGAGCTCTTTTGACATGGTTAATCTTGATTTTGCCAAATTTGGACAACCTTTGCTGCAAATTTTCATACAACGGTTTTAAACCTTCATTTTTGACTTGATATTCACCATTTAACTGACGCACCATCAACTCGCTGTCCAAAAAAATATTTAACTCCACCTCTTCCTCATCGATATCGCGATAAAACTCCTCTACGATTTCCACCGCATCCTGTAAAGCTCGATACTCAGCTTGATTGTTAGTTTGTTTACCATAGAAATTTCCGGCCGATAAACATCGTTGCTCATCATCAAACAATACCACCGCCCCACCGGCTGACGGTCCGGGATTGTTTCTGGAACCACCATCGGAAAAGATAACTACTTTTTTTCTGTTCATAATTATTATTTAAAAAACATGCTATTTGATTTCTTGATTTTCTCGATATCATCCATTGCACTTGCCATATCCTCGGCATAAGCATGATATTTAGTCAAACTTTTTTGCGCTTCAGCATATTCTCCCCTGTCAGCCGACCTGGCCATATATGACAAGCTATTGGCCATTTTCCCTCCCAAATCACATACGTCCTCCAGCAACCCGAAATAATCTGTCAAAAATTTGAATTCTTCTTCTTCCAGATCAACACTTCCAACATCATACAGATAATCACATGCTTGATCAAAACCATCCTCCGCTTCTTTGGCTCCGTCATTGGCCGTCACATATTTTTCCGCATTGAAATCCGCTTCCGCTTGATTTAAATCATTAACCGCTGTCAAAAATATCTTGTCGAAATTGTCTTTGTACTCATTGTAAGCCGACAACTCCTGTTGTTTGCTAACATCCGGCCCGCCTTTTCCCGTCATCACCAGATATACAACAATCACCAATGCAAATACAATCATTACGATCAATACTATGGTCCACGTATAATTTGTTTTGGTCTGCGGTTTTATCGGATCAAAATATTTATCCACATCTTTACTATTTCCTACTACACCATCGGATTTTTGGCTAATAAACTCCCTTACATCTTCATCTTCATCCAAATTGTTATCAGCCACTTTGGCTCGAAATTTTTCGGCCAATTTTTCTCTTACATCATCTGATTCCGCCCCCTCGGGAACAAAATCAATCTTTCCATCGATGTTTTTTAAATCATCATCTTTTTTGAAAAATTCATCAGCCAATTCTTTTTTTTCTTTATCAGTCATAATTTTTATTTTTAACTATAAAAACTCTAATTCCAATTATACCAAATCTTTGACCATATATTCACCTTTCAAACTATAACCAATCTTCTTATAATACTGCCTTACTCCCACTCCGGAAATTACCGCCATTTTTTTGTAACCATTATTTCTCGCTATCTCTTCAGCTTGCAACATCAATTTTTTCCCCATACCACGATGTTGCGTTTGATTTCCCTTTTCATCCACTCCCGCGACCACACCATAAGTATGCAATTCACGAATCATTGCGCAATTTTGTATCTCCGGCATTATTGTTCCCAACTCATCTACCGCCGGCAGAAATAACCTCAACAACGCTAAGATATAATTACCATCATCACTCTCCATATTCAAAAAATATTCCTCCCCACCATTTACTTGATAATTTGTAATTCGTGATTTAAAATTGGAAATTTTTTTGTTTCTCGGCTCACGACATCTAATGCATTTACATTTTACTCCCCTATTTTGCAATATCTGACGCAAATTGGAGCATTTAACACCGGCCACTATCGAGTTTTCGGGTATATCACGCATCACCCGCACAATTCTCACCCATGGCGGAATTTTTTCTTTAATTCTTCCCAATACCTCTACCACTTCTTTTTCTTCATATGGTTTATATTTCCCCGCCAACCACCAATCATACAACTCACTGTTTTCCAAAACCACTGTCGGATATATTTTCAAATGATCCGGAAAAAAACCTTGGTCGGAAAACAACTCTTCAAACATTTCCACATCCCTGCCGATAGTCGAACCTGGTAATCCCGGCATCATATGATATACGATTTTAAATCCGGCCAGGCGCAACAAATGTGTGGCATTTTTAATCGACTCTACATCATGTCCTCTTTTCACATCGAGTAAAATATCATCATTTACACTCTGCACCCCCAACTCCACTCTGGTTACGCCCAAATATCGTAGCCATTTTAATTCATCTTTGGTGATATAATCCGGTCTAGTCTCAATTGTCAATCCGATCATTCGACATTCGGCCGTTTCATTTGTTGTCTTTGCCTGATTTAAATTGTCGACAATTTTTCCATCATACTTTTTTCCAAACATATTGAACGCATCAAATAATCTTTTGACAAATAACTCTTGGTACCTAACGGGATGTGCTGAAAAAGTTCCTCCCAACACGATAACTTCATTTTTGGAAACATCATGCCCCATTTTTGCCAACATCTCCAAACGTGAATATACTTGTTCAAAAGGATCAAAATCATTCATCACTCCCCGCATCGCCGCCGGCTGGTTGTCCAAATAACTTTTCGGCATATTGGCTTGATTTGGACAATACACACATTGCCCCGGACAACCGAGCGGTTTAGTCATTACCGATATTACGCTGACCCCCGACGCCGTCCTGATACCTCTCTTTTTAATTAAATTTTCAAACTTTTCACTCCTTTCAATGTTTTCTTTTGTCAACAAATTATGATACACCTCTAACAAATGTGATTTTTTCAAATTTACACAATCGACACAATAATCACGGCAAACTTGACGGACAATTTTCATCATCTCTTCTTCACCTGAATCTTTCCGATCCAATAGACGAATAACACACTCACGTTGTGCTTTCACCACATTTTTACCAATACCAAATTTTTCTTTTTTTTGAATCATCTGTTTTTAGAATTTGAAATGTTTAGAAACGTTTGCAAAGTTTGAACATGTTTGCTACGTTTGACAGTAGTTTGATTAAGTTTGAATTATGTTTCCTTCTTACGCTAAAAAAATTATACATCAATTGGCCCAAGACTACGACAATATTTCCGATCATTTTGATATCACCCGTCAGCACAACTGGAGCACAATTCAAGATCTGATTGGACAATATGTAAAAAAAGATCAAAACATTCTGGATTTAGGTTGTGGCAACGGCCGCTTGACCAAGAATCTACCCTCAAATATCAACTACACCGGTTTAGATATTTCCCCAAAATTAATATCTCTCGCCCGCAAAAATAATCCCGAACACAAATTTCAAACCGGGGATTTAACAAATCTCCCATTTCCCGACCACACTTTTGATATAATTTTTGCTGTTGCTTCCATCCATCACATCCCCTCCAATACTTTACGCCGGCAAGCTATATCAGAAATTTATCGCGTTTTAAAACAAGAAGGTATTTTCATCATGACCAATTGGAACCTATACCAGCCAAAATACTTGCCATACTTTAACACCAATCATATCCTCGATAAAAAAATGGACGAAAACGATACCCTGATTCCCTGGAAAAATAGTGCGGGAGAAACGGTTATCAGTCGTTACTACCACGCCTTTGATCTCGATGAAATCCAAAAATTAATCCTGCGCAAAGATTTCAACATAATTCTTAACATTTCAGATAAATTCAACTTAACGACCGTGGCCAGAAAAAGATAACCTTATCTTTTTTTATCTTTTTTACTTTTTTTCGCGATCCTATTTGACTTATATGACAATTTTCAATTAAAATTAACATACTAAATTTATTGTAAGGGGGTTTGTAGTAATGAATTTTAAAAATTCTGTCATGGCGTTATTGGAACGTCTCACTTTCTTCCTGTACGGAGGAATTATTTTTGGGTATATCGGTTATACCCACCGAGATATTACACTCAAAGAAATACTAATCTTTCTGTCATTGGTATCCGCCTCGATTTCACTCATTTTCCTCGCACTGATACACAAAAAGTGGCGCGCCAAAATCACATATTTCTTCATCACCATCGCTATTTCTTGTACGATTGTATATACATTTTCTCTTCCGTTACACCATATCGCTCCCCCAAAAACACAACCCCAATTCAACGCCTATCTCTACCATGGTCTTAAATTAGAACATGATGAGATATCCTATTTGCGTAAAATAACAAATTCAATTTCTATATTGAATTACAATTCTCAAATTTTTCAAATTATCTCACTTTACCCCCAAATTGAAAAAATACCCACGGAGTTTATTGATAATCAAATAATTATCAATAAAAACATTATCGATAAACTATCAAATACCACTCCACCAAAATCTTTTCAAAAAGATCATCAGATAATTTTGGGAATTGCCCAGACTCAACTCGACAATTACCAAAAAATAAAAAGAAAAGATCTTTTTGAAACAGTATTTACAGATCAAAGAATTGCCGATAATTACCACGAAAAAAGCAATTATCTGCAATACTACCTTTTTGAAAAAACAAAAGAAATTTAAAAAATTTACCCCCTATTATTAACAAAGGGGGTAAAATAATACCTTTTTTTAAAACCAAAGATTCATTCGATCTGCAACTTCATCTTCTTTTCTGCATCATTTTTCACAAACTGATCTGCATTTACCTCCAATACATATTTAACTTTGTTTTTGGAAACGTACGACTCACAAATAATTTCCGTACAAGGTTGAAAATTGTCTTTTATCTCCACCAATTGATTGTTTTCATCAAAAAATAACAAATCAAGTGGGATCAAAGTATTTTTCATCCAAAATGATACTATCTGTGGTTCAGTATGGACAAATAGCATACCTTCATTTTCCGGTAATGATTGTCGATACATCAAACCCTTATTCCTCTCTGTATTATCATCCGCCAGCTCAACACAGAAATTTTTCTGATAACTATCAGACACAACACTAACTAAAATCTTACCATCACTACAAACTGTTTTACTATTTATCATCTCATCGGTACTAACATCACACCCTGAAACTCCCACAATCAAAAACATAAACAACAAAATCGAACTTCCGATTAGATAATGCCTAACACCATTATTTTTTCCTGTGTCTTGTTTCTTTCTTCTTGCTTCTTGCATATTGCCTATTCATTCACTTGGATATTGATCATTAATGCTTTCCCTTTTAGTCTT
>CALKWM010000031.1 GCA_938004065.1 uncultured bacterium | reverse complement strand
AATTTCAAATTTCAATGAATCAAACAATTCAGAGCAGGTAAATAAAAATACAAATAATAATGAAATTTCCTCTACCTCAGTTGTTGAGGGGGAGAAAATCGAATCCAAGATCCAAGATCTCCCCTCCAAGATCTACCTTGAAGCGGATAACGACGGGAAGGATGAACTGAATCTAGGCAGAACCCTCAAAATCAAAGGGGGAGAAGGAATCAAAACTTCTCTCTCAAATAATACGATCACCATTACCAACACCGGTAATACTTCTCCCAATTCCACCGTTACGGTGACTGAGTCAACTGACTATGATTTTGATGTTAATCAATTTGAGGTTTCCGATAATGCCGTTTCCATTAAAGATATTTTTGTTAAAAGAACCGACAGTATTTTAATTCCCGGCAGTAATATTTCCACACTTACTAACGACAGTGGATATATTACAGATGGTAATACAAATTGGGATAATAGTTATGGCTATATTACCGCCTCATCAAGTGATGCTCTCACCAACAAAACCGGTAACATCTCCATGTGGACCAATGACAGTGGATATATTACCGGTAGTTCCAGTAGCGCTTTAACTAACAAGACAGGAAACATCTCCATGTGGACCAATGATTCGGGGTATATTACCGATGGTAATACTAACTGGGATAATTCATATGGATTTATCACGGATGGAAATACAAATTGGGATAATAGTTATGGATATATTACCGCCTCATCAAGTGATGCTCTCACCAACAAATCGGGCAATATCTCTCAATGGACAAATAACAGTGGGTATATCACGGACGGAAACACGGGTTGGGATAATTCATACAACTTCATCACCGCCTCTTCCAGCGATGCTTTGACCAACAAAACCGGTAACATTTCCATGTGGACCAACGATGCGAATTTCATCACGCTTACAAGTTTGAGTAGCAGTGCTACGGGATTGACTTACACTAATACTACGGGAGTATTTTCTCTATCAAGTGGTTATGTGATTCCCACCACGACTCAAGAAACCAACTGGGGAACCGCTTACACTAATCGCGTTGATACTTGGAACTATCCACTGAGTATATCTTCTAATGCCGTATCACTTGGTTACAACACCACCAATCTCAAAATTACGAGCAATCAATTAAACACGATTCAAGACATTGCTACTACATCAAGTCCCGCTTTCACCAATCTCTCCTTGAGTAATAATTTGTTAATTTCCGGTAAAGTAGGAATCGGCTCTACCGATCCTCAAAAAAAATTAGAAATCAACGATAATGATGCGGATACCACCACCAGTGGAGTCAGATTCGGTAATTTTGTTTGCACCAGCAGTGACAAACTAACCGTCGATG
>CALKWM010000030.1 GCA_938004065.1 uncultured bacterium | reverse complement strand
GTTGATATTGAATATATTTTACTAAAGTGGTGCGTTTCGTTTTAGAACTTAGGTAATTGATTTTTTATAGAGTTTTGGAATATATTATTTCGATTTTTGGTATGTTGGATAACCATTTTTGCATGGTTCATCCGGTACGAAATCTTCGAAAACTACCGGGATGATTGTTTTTAATTCTGCGAGAAGTTTGCCCAAAACCAATCTGATTTCCCAATGAGCGAATTTTGAGGTACGTTCTTTAAAAATATGTCGCCACTCGCGAAAATTGAACGTTGAAGTAATTTCCGCTTTGAGGCCGATTGGTAAAAATTGCCGAGCATCTTCCGGCGCCCAACCGTGTTTCCTGAGAGCTCGATAGTAGCTTTCAATTTTCTCTCCCATTTGCCTGGGGCTTAATTGTTCACCATTTCCCAAATCGATGACTTCTTCTACGTCTCGATGAGGCGGAGCGATGATTTTGATTTCAAATTTGTCCAAATCGGGTTCATAGTCATCTTTTTTGGCATAATCCACATATCTGGTTGATTCTTGGGAAAACGAACCAAGCCGATGCCGAACAAATTCATGGGTAAAACCTCGAGAAGTGCTTGAAAATTTTACTGTTAAACCACTATGTTCGATGACTGATTCATGCCCGCGTTTGATTATCATTCGGATAAATCTCTCGGCCGACTCCTGAGTTATTTCAGATTGTTGTGACTGGTAACATGTTCTGCCCGCCTCTTCGATAATGAAAAGTTGATTTTTGAGCGTTTCAACGGGTGTGATAATTTTAAAATTCGTCGCATTTTGCAATATTTGCATTGTTTTTCACCTCCTAAAATTATTACAAATATATCTTAAAAATTCTTGTGCATTTGGCTGGCTTTGACTTCGGTGTCGCCATAGTATTTACTATTTAGTTTGGGCGATCCGTATGGCACTTCACATGGTGAATCCAATTCCCCAAATGCGATTTGCGCAATTTTCATCATATAGTACAATTTGATCGGCAAACGGCCTAAATTTGACAATTCCAGAGTCATCCGGAGTTTATTGCCCGGATCCAAAAAACCGGCAGTAGCATGGATTACCAATCCCAATCTGCCTAGAGAACTTTTTCCCTCCAGCCAACCCACATGACCGGCATCAACTCCAACCGTCTCAAATGTGTTAGCAAGAGCAAATTCGCCGGGATGAAGGATAAAGGCCTCATCGTCATCGATACTGACTTCCCGCATGATATTTTCGATCGGTTTTTTGACATCGATGCATTCCTGTTGAGTGGTATCAAACAAAAGGAATTTTCGGTCTATTCTTAGATCGTAGCTGGCAGGTTGCAAGAACTTTTCGTCATAAGGTTCGATCGAAATATTACCATCCGCCAATTTCTGTTTGATTGATTTATCGCAAAGAATCATTACAAATTTGTTAATAATATTTATATTAATATTATATTTTTTTCCATAAAAAAACAAAGCCGGAGTATGGCTTTGTTTATTGAAATAGTTTTTTAATTACTGAAATTGATTAATCGGGATGTGTTGTAAACTTTCTGATAGACAGCAAAGGGGACGTTTTCAATGCGAATAGTTTTGAGACCCAAATTTGAAGCTCTTTTTTCTTCCAGTATGTTTTCATCTTTGCCATAAAATAGGATATCCGTTATTGATGGTTTGATGTGTTTTAAAGGAGATTCTTGATTGTCGATAATCACCCCGTTGGTAATCAATCTTTCCAAAAGTTCAGATTTATAAAGACAGTGATCCAGTTCGTTATTGAATTCTATAATGTATCCAATTGGTGATAAATAATTGAATTCCTGATAAGTTTTGGCAAAAAGATCCAGATGAACAGTCTCCGATCCAAATCCAAAATCAAATTGAAAAGTAAAATGATGATGAAATTTGCTTATTTGTTTGTAAGAAGAACCATTGTCGTCATAATTAATGATTTTTCGACGAATGATGTTGATATTGTTTTCATCCTTGAAAATCGGATCAATCATGATAATTCGTCTGGCGCGAAGTACAAGCGGGAATTCCAAATCCAGTCCGGATGCCAGATATACAGCAGGATAATTATAGATGCCAGAGTTACGTATATGGTCAATTAACCGAAGGCCTAATCGGATCTTGTGATTTACGGAATCGTAGTTAATTGTCTTGATTGGATTGTTCATAACAATTGTATGCTTCAATATTTTTAAATGCTTTAGAAAGTGTTGACGGGAGAGTATTGATCTCTTCTTGGAATTCGTCGCTAAGGTGCGGACTTAAATTTTTGAATGTCGTGGTACTACTATACAAATCTGTTTGATTGATAATTCTCGCGAGCTTGTTTAATTCTTTTTCTTTTTTTTCAATAATCTTATCAGGTGTATTTGTGATCTCAGGAGGGGAAGTAATTTCAATTTGCGGGGAAGATATTTCTATTTGTCCACAACTGCCCGGTATAATCTCAAAACATTCACTGTGGGACGAAGGAATTTCCATCGTTCCCGATTTGTGATAATTGGCTGGTGAAAGGTTTTTCGACAGTGTTTCCATATTCTTTTATATTTACTATTAGGGATTAATCTATCACATTGTAAATACAATGTCAATAGTATTTTTGGACATAAAAAAACAATATTACATATCGACTTAGAAAAATAAGTCAAGGTTTAATATTATTATATCGAGGCGATATTAGGCAAGAGTTTTTTTCGAGATTAGAACAGTGAAATATTTTTCCAATTCAACAATTATCAGTAAAGAGAATGAAATCAAGGCCAGTATCGCCAAATCGCTAATTTTCAGGGGAACGGTTTGAAACATATCATTAAATCTGGGCACGTATACAACGATTCACTGCATACATATCGACACTAGACCGGCGTATATAAACCAATTATTGGCAAAGAAATTATATTTGTATACCGGCGTATAAATCGCCCGCGAAGAAAGAACGCCAAATACGGAGAAAAAGGCCATCATAGTAAATATCACAGTTCGACTATATTCCAAAGAGTTATGTTGATAGTAATAACGGAAAACAAAAAAAGATATTACGGACATTGCGATCCCGATCAATATAATCCGGCGCATAAGTGCATGGTTGATAAATCTTTCGTTGGATTTACGAGGACCGCGTTCCATGATACCGGTTTCACCGGGTTCAAAGATCAATGATTCGTCGATTAGGCCATCAGTAACTAAATTCATCCAGAGTATCTGAGTCGGGATCAAAGGTAGGGGCATACCAAAAATTATCGCCAGCAATATCACTCCAACTTCGCCGATATTGTGTCCCAGCAGATAAAGTACACACTTTTTTATGTTTTCGTATATGATCCTTCCCTGTTTGATTGTTTCGATAATACGGCTAAAATCGTTTTCTAAAAGAATAATTTCTGACGCCTCTTTGGCAATGTCGGCTCCGTTACCCATGGCAATACCAATGTCGCTTTTTTTAAGGGCCGGGGCATCATTGATACCATCTCCGGTCATAGCAACCACTTCACCTTTTTGTTGCCAAAATTCAATAATCTTTAGTTTTTGTTCCGGAAGGACGCGGGCATAGACCAATATATCTTCGGCTCGATCGGCAAAATCCCGATCAGTCATGGTTGTCATTTGATCTCCGGTAATAACTTGCTCTTCAGCAATTTTCATCCCCAATGACCGAGCTATATTGGTGGCAGTGTTGGGATGATCGCCGGTAATAATAATTATTTTTAATCCGGCTTTTTTAGCTTCAATGAGAGAAGATTTAGCGCCTTGGCGAACCGGATCGGTCAGAGCCACCAGTCCTTGAAAAACAACACCGTATTTCAATAGAGTGTTATCGATCTTGGTATCACCCGTAACCGGCAGATCTTTGTAGGCGAGAGCCAACAGGCGATAAGATTTGGATGCTAACTCGTTAACTTGATCCAAAATATCTTTTTTTTCTTTCTGAGTCAGTTTGATAATTTTTCCATCAGAGGTTTTGTAAGAACAAAATTCAAGCACTTTTTCCGGAGCTCCTTTGATAAAAAGATATTTTTTACCATCCTCAGCCGAATGGTTGATTGTAATCATGTATTTTTGGTCAGATTTAAAAGGAACGATATCTTCTTGAACATATTTTTCGGTTAGCAAGTCGGGATCGATATTGGCCTTGGCTGCAGCGGAAACGAGTGCGGCTTCGGTGGGGTCGCCAATCGGTACCCAATTGTCATCAATATTTTTAATCGAGCTTGAATTGCACAGAACATTGCCGGTCAATAGTAATTCAAGAGCCGGAAAATCAGTGGGTTTGATTTTTTTACCCTGAAAAATAAAATTACCCTCGGGAGAATAATCAAGCTTATCGATTTCAAACTCGGCATTGTCTGAGGTGATAATTTTTTTTACCGACAATTTGTTTTCGGTTAAAGTACCGGTTTTATCCATACAGATAACCGAGGTACTACCTAGTGTTTCTACTGAAGGCAGGTGTCTGACTATTACTTTTTTGCGAGCCAAACGGGAGACACCGACGACCAATGCGATGGTAACAATAATTGGGAACCCTTCAGGAATAGCCGAAACACTGATGCTGATAGCCAATAGTAAAACATCAACCAATGGTTTGCCCATCCATAAACCGATAACCATAGAAACTGCCAGAAAAGCAATTACTATGAAAGCAATAATTAGAGTAAAGCCGGCTAATTTTTTTTGTAAGGGTGTCCTTTGTCGTTTGATGCTAGTTAATCGAGTGGATATTTGTCCAAATTCTGTTTTTACTCCGGTTTCGGTAACAATAGCAATGGCCGAACCAGCCAAAACAAATGTTCCTTGAAAAAGCATATTAGTTCTTTGGTTTAATGACACTTCTTCGCTGATTACGGCAGAATTTTTTTCAACTCCGGCAGATTCTCCGGTTAAAACCGATTCATCAACTTTGAGATATTCTGTGGACAATACTCTGGCGTCGGCGGGAATTTTTTGACCATGGCTTAAAATTATCAGATCTCCGGGGACTAATTCCTCGGAGGGAATACGAATTTCATCTCCATTGCGAATCACCCTGGCCAATGTTTTGGAATAAACAAGTAGTTGCTCGACAATTTTTTCAGAACGGTATTCTTCGATGAAGCCAATAATAAATTCTAAAATAATTATTGCTATAATGATATAAAAATCTTGATTATGTCCGACGATATATGTGATAATGGCAGCGCCAATGAGTATCAATATCATCGGGTCCAAGATCTGGGAGATAATGATTTTATAAATATTGAAAGGTTTGTCGGCAGGGAGGATGTTTTTTCCTATCTTTTTGAGCCGTAGCTCGGCTTCCTGTTGGGTAAGTCCGGTATTAAAGTTACTGTTTAGGTTTTCGATTGACTTTTCAGGTGATAAAGTGTGATAATTCATATTGTAAAAATAAGTTTTTTAGAAAATAACTCATTTATATCATAACAAATTTATGGATATGTTTAAGAAAAAAATTCTCGACCAGCCAATAAATACAATTGAAAGTAAATCTATGGGTGATTTCAGCAATGTTGTACCCATCGGGTTACATACGATACCGGAGGCAAAGGAAAAGATAAATGTATTTCAACAATACATGCCGGTTGCATATACCAATGAAAACGGCTCCCAAGTTAAAGGTGTTTTGTTTACATATACCAAGAGATTGAACAAAGAAAATAATTCTGAAGATACTTTTGTTTCAATACTGCCTTTCGAAAAAAAATATTTGGATAAGATCCACCGCGGAGAAATGTTGCCTTGTTTTAACTACAAGAACCCGATAGGAAAATTGGAACCGATTAAAATGACTACGCGACAAATAGCAGAATTGAAAATAAATGCTTTACGAGATTACGGACATAATTCCGAGGCCTATAATTACCTGGAGAGCATATGTAATCAGATGCTAGACTTAATGACCGCCCAAATGACAAAAAAAATTGTCAGTCTGCCAAAATCTTTTCAAAAAATCAATATTGATGAAAACCATGATAGTTTTGACATGTTGGATATAATCAGTAGAGAAGAAAACAACTCAAAAATGAAAGAATTGATAGAACAGAGTAATAAATATGAATATTATCGCCGTAAAAAATTGAAAAGCGCAGAATTGAAAGAAAAGGTTGTGTCTATAGACAACAAAAAGAAAAATGCCCTTGAAGTACTGCACAAAGTTGACGGATTTGAATATATGCAACCGATTTTTTATTATGACCAAAATGAAAATCGTGTAAAAAAGGGATTTTTTATTTTGAAGGACAATGTCAGACAGATTTACCAAGTGATTGACCCGCACAATCCCAATTCGGTTACCAAAAAAACAGTGACCAAAGATGTACCATTTGATTGTTTAAGCCATGCTCATCTGGATTTGTTAAGACACGTCAAAGAAGAGAAAATACCTGAGATGAAGAAAAATACTATCACTTCAGTGCCAAAGAAAATAGTTATTCCCCCAATAAAAATTGAAAAAACAACGAATGACAAGGTTGACGATTTATTTTCGGGTAGATTTGAAGTAAATAATTTCGATGAGGAGAAAATATATCAGGAATTCAGGGGAATAATGAAAACAAAAAATGATTATCTGATTTTTTTTGATAGAGCCGAGAAATTGTTGGAAAATTTCAGGTATTCACTGTTGTTTGAATTTACTTTGGATAACGAAAAGATGACTCTCGAACAGATAAGACATAGGTTGAACACCATGAAAAATTACTCGGAAAAAGACATGAAACACTTTTTAAACCAGCTGGCTAAACTAACCTGGATAGACAATTTCAACAAAGATTTTCAAGATAAATTCGAGGGAGAAAATTTACAGGGCGGTATTTCGACCAAGGTCAAAAATGTTTGTAAGAACATGTTTGACAAGTTTATCGAGGGTAAGTATAGCGCCAAAAAAACAATTAATTACTGGGAAAAGAACAAGATGAATCTGATGAATCAAGTGCAAATGATAAAACAGGCCAACACTGTTTCCAATGCCAGCCCAAAACAATCAATTTGGCAGAATGGATGGAATAAAGTAAAAGGTTGGTTTGGGAGGTAATAATGTTTTAAATATACAAAAAAATAGCTACAAAAATTGTGGCTATTTTTTTGAATAAGTGGGCGCGGGAGGACTCGAACCTCCGACCTCGTCATTATCAGTGACGCGCTCTAACCAACTGAGCTACGCGCCCATTACACTAACACTAAACAATTGCGGATGCAAATGTTTATCGTGGTTATTTAGCAATAAGAATGGAATGTTTATTCCAGCTCTTCATCGTATAAAACAAAGTAGAGTTCTCTAATATCTTCGGGAGTCCATCCAGCATAATTTCCTCCTCCGGATTCGTGATCGGGATCCTCTACTAATCCGTAAAAATCATTTTGCAGACTATTTAGCCATCGGTTGGCATAATCACCTAGTTTTTGAATATTGGGAATGAAGATTTCTTCAATCCTTTGTTTTACCTTGTCACTGGCCCCATCAGCACGCGTTCTAAGTTCCATTACTAGTTTATACTCTTCCGGTTCTTCCGGACTTTGACTTATTTCGGGATTTGATTTCATACAATGTTTGTTAGTGAATAATTATTTTTATTGTACCAATTTTTATAAATATAAGTCAAATTGAGAGATTATTTTTAAATATGAGATTAAACACGAAAATCTTGCCAAGAATCGGAAATAATTGGTTTTTATGAGGGGCTAAAATGAGGTTTTTTTAAGAATTCAAAGGACCTCGTCCAATCTCACAAATTGATATCCTTTTTTGTGAAGTTCAGTGATGATAAATTCTACCGACTGGATGAATTCCTCAACATCACCGGTCTTGCCGTCATGCATGTAAATTATCGATCCGGGTTGAATATGGGAGACAACTTCATCCGAGACTGTTTGTGCGTTGTATGGTGATAAATATTCACCGGGTGGATCAAAAGTGCCGGTAACCAGAGTTTTGCCCATTGAATTCAATACGAGGGGCAAAATGATGTATTTTGACGAATACGGCGGGCGAAAATATTTGACCTCGGTTTGTCCCAGAGATTGGATCAATTTGTCAGTCCGTGCGATCTGGTCGGTTACGAACGCCGGCGATTTGAAAATCAATCTGGGGTGGTTGTATGAGTGATTTCCAATCAAGTGTCCATCCAAAAACACTTGCCTGGCAATGTCAGGATGTTTTTCGATGTTTTCACCAAGCATAAAAAAAGTTGCCGTTACATCTTGTTCTTGCAATATTTCCAACAATGCCGGTGTGCGGGTATCTAATGGACCGTCGTCAAACGTTAATGCCACAAATTTTTCGGACGTATTCAATCGATAAAGCGGACTTTGAAACAACCCATTTTCCCAGGAGCGACTGTATTGGAATGTGAAAACAAATATTGCAACTAAAAATATGATTATTACAGCAATGATGAACGGGATTTTAATGAATTTTTGTGATTTCGATTTTTTCATTGGTTATTTTTTAGGTAAATCTGGCTAAAAGGACCAAAGAAGAAATTGCCATAAAGATACCAACAATTTCAGCGGTAGAAATTTTTTCTTCGAAATAATAAACGCTAATAATTGTCAAAATAATAACGGTACTGATAGAATAAATTACTCCCAACGTGGATAACTTGATGTATCGCATGGCAAAAAACCAGCCAAAAGCACTGATGGCATAGATAATAGCTCCGACAATCAACAATTGCCACCCGGAATATGAGGGCAGTAAAGAAGCTTTTTTAAGAAATACGTCGGCAATAATTGTGACGGAAGTTATGCCGATCAAGATAATAATTAGAAATAGTATCTGGTTCAATTTTAAATTTTGGTTATTTAAAGTATATTTTTTTCTTGTCAAATATGAATTAATTATAATAAATTAAATTATGTTTTTAACAGACTTAAAAATTAATGAGTAGTGCTAAATAAAAATAAGAAATATGGTATGGATCCCCGATCCTGCATTCGCTGGACAAGTTATCGAAGCGCCTTAAAATGGCTTTCGATTCGAGGATGACAGATAAGAAAATTAATTAGCACTACTCATAAATTATGAATATTTTGAGAGAATATTTTTTGATTTTTGAATAGCTATTTTACTATTTTGATTGTGCCAGTGAATCTTATCTATCTCACTGAATTTTATCCACTTGAATGCAGTGTGTTCGTGGCTTAATTTTACTTCACTCTCGCCTACAGTCTTACATAAATAGAATACTGCATACTTGGTAGGATTTGCACTGCCCCAAATTGCGGTATGGACCGGTGAAACGATATTGACTTTGAGATCAGTCTCTTCCGATATTTCACGTTTTAAACCGATTTCCGGTTCATCACCTTCATCCAATCTCCCACCCGGCAACATCCAGGATTCTTTGGTAAATGCTTCGCTGATTGGAAGCTGTAAAATCAAGAATTCTTTATCAGATTTAATTATGACTCCATACTCACCAACATTGCATTTTAGTTTTTTCATAGTTAGTTGGGTTTAAATTTATTAGCGAGTTGATGAGCTCCTAGTCACATATATTTATTATTTATGTCCTCGACGACTGTAGGGAGGGGGGCACAGTGCAGAACGGAGTGAATAAATATGAAGTCGGTCCAAAAAATCAAAGGGCAATTTCTATGAACCATAATTTAAGGGGTCGCCTTATAACTTTCTAATAACAATATCTTTTAAGTATTGATTATTAAAATCTGTTTTTTCACCAATTTTTGATTTTCCATCAGATACAAATCTTACAGATAAAGATTTCGTGTATTTATTTGAAAGCCCTTGTACTGTCTGGAGAATATTGGTAACTTTTTTATTATTTTCATCAATGCCAATAGGGTATGTATCAATCCCTAAACCAGATTGTAATGACAGGAAAATATTTCTTTCGACAGAAAAGTTACCTTTTTCATATTCATCTGCTAATTCAAAATCCTCAAGACAAGGAAACATTAATCCACATAAACCAACAGATTTGGGGTTTTCATTTTTGATAAATTTTGTAATTTTCAAATAGGTATCAGTTAGGATTGATTCATCAAAGGAAGAAAATAATTTTTTGATAAAATTAATCATGCTACTGTCTCCTTTGAACAATGGCGCGATTGATGAGTCAATTCCGAGAAAATCTTTCTCATTTTCAAAAATGGAATTTATTTCTATCCAACATTCTTTCAAATTGCTTAACCATTCATCCACTGATTTACATTCTTTAGCCAAATTTGTTGGTTGTAATCCAATGGCAAAACCTTCTTTATCAAAAACGGCTGATGGAAAATACGGACTTGAAACAGAATTGTTAAAAGTGTAGGTAAAAGAAAAAGTTGATGCAGGACTTTCTTTGAGTATTTTAAATAGGATTTGACTGTGTTCATTAGTAATTACTTCATTTGTTAAGTCTAAGTTGAAGGCAACAGTTTGAGTTTTGATAAATTCATCAATTTTTTCTTTAGTTTGTTGAAAGTCCAGAGAACCAATGCTAAGTAAGATAGATTTATCTTGAATTGAATTTTGCAAATCAAGAAAGCTGTTTTTTGGAGAACAGATTCTTTTGGTTTGAATAATAAAACCCTTACCTTCCAAGGTCTTTTCGAGATGATTCAACCTATCTTCAGTTTCAAGATTTGGTTCTTTTGTAAAAAAACAGATTGTTCTAATTACTTTCTTCATAGACGTGAATAATTATGACATGTATAGAAATCTTGTTTAAAGCAATACTTTTATTAGAAATTACTCGATTCTATTATGGTATTTCAAATTTATTTCAACTAACGTTTCAGTATATCTGATGTTTGCTGTAGCATAGCGAAGGAGTGGACACAGGACACACGTGAACGGACATGAAGGATCTACTACAAAAACCTCGGCAATTTGGGAAAAGGGCTGTCTTTCGCCCTGAACCGCCATGCCATTGTTGTATGCTGTTTTTTGGGCTTGTCTTTGTGGCGCTGCCTTTATTTATTGATTTTACCTTTCCACAAATATCGTACATGTCTTATTTCTATATTCCCTTCTTTTCCATGTTTTAATATAATATCGTCAAGTGTACTTTTGATACTTTCATATGAAGGAATTTCATCAGGTAGCTTGCCAAAAGATAGACATTTATAAAAGTCAAAAGTTGTTGCAAACACCTCTGGAACATCAAAATACCATGATGATTCAATATCAATATCATTCAGTTTAAGCTTGGATTCATAATTTGCAATGAATGTTGTTTGCGCTGTTTTATTCACAGTATGATCTGATTTAAATGCTTCTGGAAGAAGATAATTCCATAATGGCGTAGGAGACGGAACTGGTAACAAAGCTAAGCAAATAGCGTTTGGTTTCGCAACTCGCTTCGCATCTTTTATCCAATGCGTCGGGCCTCGACGAGATATAAAAAGGTCAATAGAATTGTCTTCAAATGGCATTTTAATAATATCTTTCCCTTTTGAATCTGCGCATTTGAATGTGATATTTGCAATTGACAAACGTGCCTGCTCAATAATTGCTCTGTCAATAAAACCACTTACACGATCATATGCGTAAACATGTTTAAAATATGGAGCAATTGAGATAGGAATGTCGCCGTGCCCGCATCCAATATCCAAAACGCTTAATGACTTATTAAAGTGTGTTTTAATAATTTCGATATATGTGTCTTCCCCGTTGAATTGAGGTAATTCACTTTTCCATGGAAAGAAATATCCACCTTGAAGCTTGAAGAGCCTGTCATACCATTTGTTTGAATGTGGTGTAATATTACTCATTCTTTTTCTTTATATCTTATATATGTCTTGGTTTTGCGCCACTTCTTAGACCGAAAAATTGCATACAATGGATGGCGTTTATGCAACGTTTTGCCACTTCCATTACTTATTTCCTTCTTTAATCAAATTTATTATTTTGTTTTGTACAAAAATAATCTTTATTGGTTCAAATGAAAAGCGTTCTGGGAATTTCAGCTGTATTTCCTTTAATAATTCTTCTTTGGAGATGTTGTTTGCTACTTCCAAAACTTTTACAAGTTTTCCATTTATCTGAATTGGCATTTTTATGGTTTTCTCAACCAAATATTTTTCAGAATATTCTGGCCATACCGCATCAAGAATCGGTTTGTTAAATAATATTTCAAACATTTCGCTAGTGATATGCGGAGCTAATGGGTTCAACAAGATAAGAAACAGTCTTAATTCCTCTCTTGTGATAAACTTGTCTGCTTTTATTTTTTTTATAAAGCTCATATATGCGGCGATTGCGGTATTTAAGCTTACGTTTTCAATATCATTAGAAATTTTTTGTATTAATTTATTTAAATCATAGATATGTTCTCTAGAGACTTCTTCGCCTTTTATCATATTTTGTAAATTCCAAACGCGATTAAGAAAACTGTTTATTCCTACCATACCTTTTAATGTCCATTGAGTACTATCTTCATACCCTCCAAGAAAATGAATATGCAAACGAGCAGCATCCGCTCCGTACTTTTCAATCACCTCAATTGGAGAAACACCATTCGTTGAGCTTTTGCTCATTTTTTTCCTTTGATCATCTAGTATCAATCCGCTTCCTAATTTTTTGACAAATGGTTTTCTGGTTGGTACAGCCCCTATTTCATAAAGAAAATTTTGCCAAAAAAATGCATACAACACATGTCTCGTGATGTGTTCCGTACCACCAGTATAGCAATCTACACTTCCCCAATATTCTATTTTTTCAAAATCCGCGAGTTTATCGGGATTATTCGGATCCATATACCTCAACCAATACCAACTGGAACCGGCCCAGTTTGGCATAGTGTCAGTTTCTCTTTTGGCATTCTTTCCACAGCTAGGGCATTTGCATTCTACCCATTCAATTACCTTCTCAAGAGGAGAATTTCCATTCGTAGTTGGCATATAATCTTTTGTGTACGGTAGCTCAACAGGTAAATCTTTTTCATCAACCGGCACAATTCCACATTCATCACACAAAATAATAGGAAATGGTTCACCCCAATATCTTTGACGGTTAAAAGACCAATCTTGCATTTTATAATTAACCTGCATGCTACCGAATCCATCAGCAATGATTTTATTAGTTATCAATTTTTTTGCCTCGTTGACTTCGGTGCCCGTAAACTCCTGAGAGTTTAACATTTTTGACGGAGTTGATAAGTATTCCTCCTTTTTGACAGCACATGTATTACAGTTCCCTTCAATGACTTGTTTAATGGGTATCTCAAACTTTTGTGCGAACTCATAGTCTCTTTGATCATGCGCTGGGACAGCCATAACAGCTCCTGAACCATAACTCGCCAATACAAAATCGGCAATATATATAGGTATTTTGTCTCCATTGACAGGATTTACCGCATACAAGCCTTTTAGCAAGCAACCGGTTTTGTCTTTTTGCTCTGCCTTTCTATCTAATTCAGTGCGGTACTTTGTGGCTTTTCTATATTCATTAACAGCATCCTTATTCTCTATTTGATTTTCTAGTAAATCAATCAATTTATGCTCTGGTGATAAAACAACAAAAGTTACACCATAAATGGTTTCAATACAGGTAGTGAATATATCTAATTTACTAATTTTATTTTTGTTTTTATCAACAATATCGAATGTCACCGAGACACCTTCACTGCGACCTATCCAGTTTCTCTGTGCTTCTTTCAAGCTATCGCTCATTTGAATTTCTTCAATATTGTTAAGTATTTTCTCCGAATATTCTTTCATTTTTAAAAACCATACCCAACGTTCTTCTTGAACGACATTAGTTCCACATCTATCACATTTACCGCCCTGACTATCTTCATTGGACAAAACAGTTTTACATTGAGGGCAAAAATTTACCACTCCCTTTTGCTTGTATGCTTTTTGATGTTTAAATAACTGTAAAAATATCCATTGAGTCCATTTATAATAACTTGGTTCGCTTGTACAAATAATTCTGTCCCAATCGCATGAAAGCCCTATCATTTTTGATTGATCCATTGCACGTTTCATGCCTTCTGCCACAAAATCAGCTGGATTTATCTCATGTTTAATCGCGGCATTTTCTGCTGGCAGTCCAAAAGAATCACCTCCGATTGGAAAGAGAACATTGTATCCGTTAAATCTTTTGTAACGAGCTAAAGCATCGGCTGGAACAGTACCTTTAAGATGCCCTAGGTGTAAATTACCACTTATGTTATAAAATTCATATAATACATAATACTTTGGTTTAGTCGGATGAAAATCAATAGCTTTAAATGATTTTTCATTAGTCCATTTATCTTGCCACTTCTTTTCAATTTTAGCGAAATTATATTTCATCCTAATTAAGTTGATTTAAAAAAAATTATTTTATTTCGGAGCAATAGCGGAGAAATCCCTATTATCCCCCTCCTCATTATAAAGAAAAAAATTAAATTTTCATCCTTTGTTTAAAAAATCCCTCTGCAAATCATTAAATTGTTAAAAAAATGATTACACATATTGGGTAGCGTTTATGCAACGTTTTTTTCAAGACAAAAGCGTAGCTTATGGACTTAAAAAAATGTAGTGAGGCGGTGCATAAGCGGGAGTTGTTCGGAGCTAAAGCGACGCACGATTGCGCCGTGCAATGGTGTCCATTGTGGCGGACTTATGCGGAGCGAAATTCCGTCACAACGTTAGGGATATGAGAAGTTGCGACCAACAGGAGCAATTTTGGTGGAGAAGTCTGCAAGACTTCGTAACCTCATATCCCTTGTTATATTCCCCGAAGGGCAAAAATTTAGTGCAACGTTCCGAAGGAAAATTTCAGAGTTTGGGCTGGCTCGCTACTTCAATGATTTAAAGAAACTATCAATATGGTGAACTGCGCATTCTAGTGTTTCATATCTTGCAATTTTTACATTTGAATTTCCGTTAATCATCGCGGACAGTCTTTTGTTTTGCTGGTTCCGATACAAACACAACATCTTTTTATCCATATCTTCAGCTTTTCCGATTTCATATCCAACACCGAGCGACGGCGTGGAAACTTCCGCTATTACAACATCTGATTGGCGAACCCAATCCATGTCACGATTATAAATCCACTCGTCAGACGGACCATCTTCGCCAAACTCTGTTAAATTTCCATCGCCGACATGCTCAGTTAAAACTTGACCATATTGAACGAGGTGTTGGATAAGTTGAAGATACAAATCTTTATCATCTCTTCCGCCACGAATTGAACCAGCAAAATATATTTTCATTGTCATAATTATAGTAAAAATTGCAAGGATTTAAATGTTTTGCGAGCCAGACCAAATTGCGTACAATGGGTGGCGTTTATGCAACGTTTTTTCAAGACAAAAGCGTAGCTTTTGGACTTGAAAAAAAGTAGTGAGGTGGTGCATAAGCGGGAGTTGTGTGGGAATAAACGGAGCGATATTATGTCATAAATTATTAATAAAGTTATTTTATCGCAACCGCCTCCAAATATTTTGATTTTTGCTTATCCCCCAGGTACACGGATGTGTTGCGTCGGATATTAACTTGATCCCAGCCTTTCAATAAATGTTGCAAATATGATTTACTGAAAAAGTGTCGGATATGACCCTGATAATTAAAGATATTTTGACCAATTTTTGCTCCTCTGCCGAATTTCGGGTCGTCGATAGATTTTACTTTGATAAATAACATCCCCTTACGCTTGGTGATTTTGTACAAATCTTTAAAAATCTTGGCTGTTGTTGCCGAATCAAAATAATGAAGAGAAAGATGAGCATAAATAAGATCGAAGGAATCGGATGGAAAATTCAAGTCGGCAATATTTTTTGTCAGATAGTTGATATTTGAGATTTTTTGTTTTTTGATTTCGTTATTTAGTGCTTGGATACGATTTTTTGAAACATCAACAGCAGTAACGTTGAGACCTTTACCGGCAAAGTATATCGCATCACGACTTCGACCACATCCCAAATCAAGTAACGTAGTGTACTTTTTGTTATTTATCAACTTATAACATTTGACAACAAAGCGGTTTGGCTTGTTTTTAAGTTCAAGCGCGGGCTTGTTTATCCAGAATTTGGTTTGAGACATTTGTTCAAAAATTAGTTTAATTTTGCGAGGTGATATTAATCTAATAATACCCAATCTGATATGCTAATGTAAATTCTTTATACCATATTTTTATATTTTTTTGCTTATTATTTTTTTTAAAGCTGTATTTTAGCTAGATATATACTCCATCGGAATTTGTGATAATGATTCAGGGAGTTTGGTTTTTCCATATTTTATTATTTTTTTATTTTCCATGGCAAAATACTGAATATCAGAAATAATATGAGAGATACACTTTTTATCAAAATCCAAGACAAACAATGCATCGGCTTTTTTTAAACCTAAAAAATGTCGGCGCAAATTTTTGCGGCTGGAGATTGGATTTTGAAATGTTTTGGCGTCGATAAAACTACCATCCAGATTGATGGTTTCAATTGTATATTTTTTAGCTAATTCGGAAATAATTCGAGTATTTTGACGGTTATGCGCACCACAAATCGCGATAATTTGAAATTCCTGGCGGTGCATACCGTGCACGATATTGGAGTCGGAAGGAAAAATCGTGTCAATGCTAAACAAACCACAAATCGCTTCAGCAAGTGCGGAACACCCGCGAGCACCGTGCATCCATTTGGGATCGGAAGGCATACGAGATTCCAGTTTTTTAATTGCCCAAAAGGAGAAAATGTCATTGTTGTATTCGGAAAAATCAGTGAATCCAATCATCGAAGGATGGTCATCGTCTGAAAAGTAAATATTTGGCTTGAGGGGGTAATTGGTTAGTTGCATATAATTTAGCTCTCCGCCGGAATAAATCGCTTTTTTGATTTTCATCGGGTCTAAATTTTGTTTGATCTGATTTTGAATCCATTTTACTACCTCGTCTTTGGTGAATTTGGAATATTTGTCATTGATGCCTTGAAAACGGTTAATTACGTGCCCGACTCCAATCGATAAATTGAATTTCTGTATCACTTGCTGTTTTTTTACCACGACTAATTCTGTCGATTTTCCACCGATATTGATTAACAATATTTCTTCATCCAAATCGCAACGCCCAATCAGCGCTTTTTCGAGATAAAATGTTTCCAAATCAGCCGGTATAATGTAAATAAACCGACCGGTTTTGTCAAAGACCTGATCAATGATGCTGTACTGTTGTTTTTGATTAAATTCTCTAAAAAGTGCGGTGGCGATAATTTTTACATTTGCATGATCGTATTTTCTAATTATTTGGGTCAATTTGCTGATTCTATTTTGTTTGACAACCTTTTCCGCCTCGATGTCTTGTTTGAAGGGAATGTTGAGTGAATAAATCAATTTTACAGAATCACTAATTGATTCATAGACTTTGGTGGTTGATGAGCCAAGGTCGATGTAGATTTCTTTTTTCATTTTTTTAATCCTATTTTAATGTTAAATTTATCCAAGAAAAAACAGCCCGAGGGCTGTTTTAGATTCTTTTTTTCATCGCGTTCCGGATCGATCGCCGGTAGAAACCGTAGAGGATGAACAGTATTGGGACTCCAATAGTCAATCCCCATCGGATGGAATTTTTACCGGTATCAGAGACGTCTTTGAGCGGTCGGTCGGTTATACCTTTGGAGCGGATTTGGATTAGATCTTCTCCCAGAGATAGCGAGTCAACAATGTTTAGGAAGAACGTGGTATTTCCCCCTCCTTGAACGACAAAGTCAGAATCCCCTATTACTACAACTTTTCCTTGATTCTCACGTTCCACCATAACGGCCATAGTAACCGGATCTTTCCTGGTCCCGGTAAAGCCGAAATCCTGTTCGGGATCGAGACTGATGGGTTCCAATTTCAGCTCGGTTTGCTCGGAGGTCGGTTGTCCTTCGGTGGTGTCGGTCTCGGTAGAGGGTGCGGCGGGCGCGCTGACTTCTTTTTCTTTCATGAGAGTAAATACTTGTGATGATACACCAAGCGGTATGATTGATGTATCGGACGAATCATAATCAATTGGGCTGGCCCAGGGTAGGATAAATGATTCCAGATCTTGAGTAATGGAGTTATCTCGATTGAGATCGGTAACTTTGATAAAGTATGGATAAGGAATGGAGTAACTGATGAAGCCCTGGTTAAACGTAGCTGTTCCGCTATTGTTGTCAGCAATGATGCTTTTGTTGATTGCTACACCCAGTGGTTTCAAAATATTTTGAAAATCGTAATTTATCGGGGTAGCGATTAGTCCATACTGAGTATTGATATCATATTGATCAATAAGCATGACGGCATTGCCACCATTTTTGATAAAATCGTTAATTATAGTGGCCTGTTCTTCGGGAATTTCTTGCTGTGGTCCAGCTACAATCAGAGTAGAAATTCCATCCAACGGATTGGTTTTGTTTTCTTCAGTGCTTTTTATGTATTCACCCAGATCAACCGTCTTGATTTCATAGTTGGCGGACAGGTCTTCTCGCAATGGATAATCCATGCGTGGATCGGAAGTTGCCATGTTAGCATACTGGCTGGGAGGCATGAGGGAATGCTCACCGTGACCGGTTAGAAAACCGATAATCGGCAATTGATCCGAACCAACTTTCAACAGTTTTGATGCGATGTCATATTCAAAATTGTTGATATTTTCAACAACGGGAATTACTTCATACTTTTCATATTCATCGAGGGGGTTGGATTGATCTGATGATGCGGATTGATCGGATTTATTTTTTACTAAAGCCAAACCGAAATATGCTTTTTTAATTTGTACTTGATCGTTTTCAACCACTTGTAAGTCGAGAGGAGGTATGCCAAAAGATTGGGCCAAACTTTCATAGTCGGAGTTTTTGATTGGATCGATGTAACTAATTTTGATTTTGCCACCTGAGAGGCGATCATATTCTTTCAGTTTGTCTTCCAGTTGATTTTTGGCATTGACAAATTGCGGTGGTAAATCTTGTGAAATGAAAGCCAGAATTTCAATGCCGTCCGGCATCGCGGAAATTATTTTGTCTGTGGCGGATGAAAAAGTGTATATCTGGCCCTGAGTTAAATCAATTCGCCAGTAGAACATCGATGACAGGATGTTTATTATTATAACAATGATAGTTATTAAAAAAATTCGACTTGAATGATACATGGTTGGTAAGAAGTAAGAAGTAAGAAATAAGTAATAAGTAATAATTTGTAGGGGCAATTCCCTCCCAAGGCGGGCAGGCATGAATTGCCCGTACGAAAAATGAATATTTTTTTATCGTTTGTTAAATAAAATGTAGGAATTTGTATACAACAACAATCCGGTTACGGAGATATAATAGAGTAAATCTTGGGTGTCGAGCACGCCGCGAATGATAGAGTCATAGTGAGAGCCAAGACTTATGAAATCAAGAACCGGAACGATGTAGTTGGGAATAGTATAGATAACGATTGGTTGGGAAATAATGAAAAACACAAAGCATATCAAGGCAGTAATGATGTAAGAAATGATTTGATTTTGGGTAAGAGAACTGATCAAAAGGCCGATTGCAATGTAGGTGCCACCGATTAGAACAGCTCCAACGTATCCACTGATTACTACCCCCCAATCCAAATTTCCCAGCGTGGAAAGAATCAATGGTAAAGGCAAAGTCAGTACCAAAGTAATCACTAAAAATACCAGACTGGCCAAGAATTTGCCGATGACGGTGACGTGGATGGGGATTGACGATGTGAGCAGAGTTTCAATAGTTCCCTGGCGAAATTCTTCACTCCAAAGACGCATAGTGACAGCCGGTAATATAAACAGGTAAATCCAGGGGAGAATTTCGAAAAATGCCCGCATTTCGGTCTGGCCGACAAGGAAGAAACTACGGAAAAACCACCAGAAGGAAAATCCGAGCATGACTACGACAAATATATAGGCAATGGCGGAATTGAAATAAACTCGCAATTCTTTTTCGATGATGGCGGAGAGTTGGGTGGTAGTAGATGTTTTGTTGGGCATGTGATTATTTTTAGATTAGATGTTATTAAACTTATCAAAGTCTAAACGTATCAAACTTATCAATTTTCAAACTTATCAAACAATAAAATTACAAATATTAGTTATTTTGTTGTCATCCCCGACTTGTTCGGGGATCTCATTCTATACTTTTTCTAATTTTATTCAAGGATGAGATCCCTGATAATGGAGCGTCACTAAAGTGACTTCCATTTCTGGGATGACAGAAAAATATTTGAAAAGTTATTTTGTTAATTTATGAAAAATATCTTCCATGGATTCTTCCGATGAGGAAATTTCCAAAATATCAAAATCAGCTTTGATTATTTCTTTATTGATAATTGAGCGAATATCGTCTTCGGAAGAGATAAGGTAGGTTACCACATCTTTTTCCGGTCTGGCTTTGACTTGGACGCCGAGGATACCGGGAATATTTTCGAGAGATATTTTTACTTTATCTTCCGGCCCTTTGATGGTGGCTTTGGTAGTAAATCCGGTTAATTGTTCATGTTTTAGGTTTTTGACAGAGTTATCGGCCACAATTTCACCCTGTTTGATCATGATTACACGATTACAGACCGCTTCCACCTCCTGCATGATGTGAGTGGAAAGGATAATGGTTTTCTTTTTACCAAGTTCAGTGATTAATTTTCGGATTTCTAGAATTTGATTTGGGTCTAGGCCAGTGGTCGGTTCATCGAGGATCAAAATTTCCGGATTGTGAATCAAGGCCTGAGCCAGTCCGACACGCTGTTTGAAACCTTTGGAAAGTTCGGAGATGTCATGGTATTCACGTTCTACCAGTCCGCAAAGCTTGAGCACATGTTTGATTGCTTTTTGTAAATCTTCACCGGTCAAGCCGTGTGATTTGGCGGCATATTCTAATTGTTCATGAACGGAAAGATCTTGATATAACGGAGTGGATTCCGGCAAGTATCCAATCTTCTGTTGGATTTTTTCACTGAATTTTTGAACGTCCCTCTCCCCTACTTCCGCACTACCGCCGGATGGGGATAGAAATCCGGTGAGAATTTTCATGATAGTGGTTTTGCCGGCGCCATTTGGTCCTAGGAGCCCGACAATTTCACCCGGTTGGACATCAAAAGATACTCCATCAAGTGCTTTGACGGTTCCGTAATCTTTGGATAAATTGGTAACTTTAATCATATTTTATGATAATAAATTTTATGGTATCTACTTTAGTATAATACAAAAAAAATATTTTGGGGTCAAAAAAATAGTTAAATGTCCCAAATAGAAGATAAAAATGTTGAAACAAATAAATATAAATAGAGGTACTAGTTAGAAAAACAAAATATGGTTTGGATCCCCGATGTCGAAACGCCATATAATGGCTTTCGACTAGAGGATGACAGAAAAAAATAATTAACTAGCTCAACTCATAAATTAATGATGAATTATAGAAACGAAAAATTTTGAGCATTTACATAAAAGAAAAATCCCGTCGACTTTAAAAAGAGTTTGTGGGATTTTATGTTGTGTTCTAAGAATATTATTTATTCTCTATTAATGTTATTATTATTTCTACAAAATCACGATAATTTTGTAGATTCTGTTTTATTAAATCAATTTCTTCATCTTTACCATAATCTAGATCATAAATATTCTTTTGTACAAGGACTATGTAACAGATGATTTTTTTCAGATCGGGTATCCCTGAATCATTTACCATGAAATCATCGTGATTATTTAAAAAGATTTCTGTAAGATCTATTATTTTCTGATGAAATTTTTTGATCGTACCTGCATCATATAGCATGATACCCAATCTGGTCGCGAAATATTCCAAATCTTTTAAATTATTAATATTCATCAGATTAGCTAGGAAATAGGCAGTTGCAATTCTTTTGTTTGGTTGCCATATTTCAATTATATTGTTTAAATATTTTTCCAGGTTTATTCCCGTAACATCTTCCAATATGTGATCATAGAGACCAATAATAAGACTATCTTTGTTGATAGTATTGTCATTATTGATAGTTTCTTTGATCTGTTCAACGATCTTTTCATAATCCAAAGTACCTGGATCAATCATTTGATATTACCTCCTTTTGATGTTTGTTTTTAAAAAACTTTACCTGTTATTTATAGTATTATTTGAAGATTGAGTCAAGAAGAATATTTTCATTATAATTACAAAAACAATCCCAAAAAGGATTGTATTTGATAAAAAACTTAACAACGCTTAAATGACAAGAAGAAAAAAGGAAGTATAAAGATAGATAACACCTATCTCCGACCTAGAATTTACCAGATGAATGCAGTAGTCTTGAAAACCACTATTGTTAAAGGCTAGAAGCTAGAAAACGAAAAGTAAACCGGCTTATAGTCTTTAACAAAGTGATTTCCAAGAAACACATTTTTTCAAGTATAAAAATCCCTAGAAAGGAGGTGATCCATCCGCACGTTCCCGTACGGATACCTTGTTACGACTTCGTCCCAATTACCAGCCCCACCTTAGTCCGCGACAAGCGCGACTGTCGGGTGTTGCTGACTTTCGTGGCGTGACGGGCGGTGTGTACAAGACCCGAGAACGTATTCACCGCAGTATAGCTGACCTGCAGTTACTAGCGATTCCAACTTCATGAAGGCGAATTTCAGCCTTCAATCTGAACTGGGAGCGAGTTTATTAGGATTAGCTCCACCTTGCGGTTTGGCATATACCCGTTGTCTCGCCCATTGTAGCACGTGTGTAGCCCAGGACGTAAGGGCCATGCTGATTTGACGTCATCCCCACCTTCCTCTCGGTTACCCGAGCAGTTTCGTCTGACATATAAAACAGACAATAGGGGTTGCGCTCGTTGGAGGACTTAACCTTACATCTCACGACACGAGCTGACGACAACCATGCAGCACCTGTCACCGAGCTCCTTGCGGCACTCCTCCGATTAAGGAGGATTCTCGGGATGTCAAGTCCTGGTAAGGTTCTTCGCGTTGCGTCGAATTAAACCACATGCTCCACCGCTTGTGCGGGTCCCCGTCAATTCCTTTGAGTTTTAGTCTTGCGACCGTACTCCCCAGGCGGGACACTTGACGCGTTAGCTGTGACTACTGACGGGGTCGATGCCGCCAATAGCTAGTGTCCATAGTTTAGGGCGTGGACTACCGGGGTATCTAATCCCGTTTGCTACCCACGCTTTCGTGCACTTAGCGTCAACATTAAGCCAGTGAGCTGCCTTCGCCATTGGTGTTCCTCCCGATATCAACGGATTTCACTCCTACACCGGGAATTCCGCTCACCCCACTTACGTTCTAGTCAAAGTAGTTTCGAACGCACTTTTCTAATTAAGTTAGAATATTTAACATTCGACTTACTTAACCGCCTACGCACCCTTTACGCCCAATCAATCCGCTCAACGTTCGTTGCTCACGTATCACCGAGGCTTCTGGCACGTGATTAGCCGCAACTTATTCATATGGTACAGTCAGATTTCTTCCCATATAAAAGCAGTTTACATCCCGAAGAATGTCATCCTGCACGCGGCGTCGCTCCGTCACCCTTGCGGGCATTGCGGAATATTCCCTACTGCTGCCTCCCGTAGGAGTGTGGGCCATATCTCAGTCCCACTGTGGGGGTTCACCCTCTCGGGCCCCCTAACCGTCATCGCCTTGGTAGGCCATTACCCTACCAACAAGCTGATAGTGCGCTAGCCCATCCCTAACCGCCGGAGCTTTACTATAACAGATATAAAATAAGTTATAGACTATCGAGTATTAGCTTCGATTTCTCGAAGTTATTCTCGTGTTAGGGGCAGGTACCAACGTGTTACTCACCAATCCGCCACTGTCTGATAAATCAGACCGTTCGACTTGCATGTATCAAGCACGCCGCCAACGTTCGAGCTGAGCCAGGATCAAACTCTCAAAAAAAACTTGATTTTGAAAATTAGCAGCCAATTTACTATCGTTAGTAAATTTTTACCAGGATCTCCGCCCAAGGCGGATCAGCCTAGGGCTGAAAACTCTCAAAAAAAACGTAAAGTTTGCATTTTTAAAAAAATTACAAACAAAAAAATTTGAATTGACTTCTCTTTTTGGTCTTCTTGTCAATTAATCGTTGTTAAATTACTAATTCTTTAGTAAATTAGTTAAGTCTATTAAGTATGTTACCTAAATAAATTTGTGATGTCAAATAGTTTTTTTCTAAACATATCAAACTTAGCAAATCATCAAACATATCAAACAAAAAGATTTAAGATTAAAATGTAAAAAAACTTATTTGAATATCTTTAAAAATTCAAAATGCAAAAGTCAAAAATAAAAAATGCAAATCAAAAATTAAAAATTTTATAAGACTAGAATAAATAATTTTTTTACTTTTTGGTTGAATTTTTGAGCTTTGAGTTTTGATTTTTGAGATAAAAATAACTACGGATATCAATAATGCCGTAGTTATTTAGGAAATATGTAAAGTAAAAAAATTGTTATGCAGTCAGTACATTTTCAATACAGGCCCAGTCGGTATCTTCATTGGCGGGAATGATTATGGTTACTTCATCTCCGGGCTCTGCTTTAAAGTAAGTTACGGATGCCAGCAAAACATTGTATTTCTTGCCATTGGCCATAACATAACTATGACCGCCGTCTTGGTGGAGGATGCCGATAACGTTTTTACGGTCAACAGGACCGATTTGTTTGTACAAAAACCTGCCATCAGGCATGATGGTTAATTTCAAGATATCACCGGCAACAAGCTTGGATTTACTGGCATAATTGGCTTGAACCGGATATTTTTTGCCTTCGGCATCGATCATGCTCTGGCCGTCAAAAACACCCTCAACAAATTCTCCTTCTTCTACCACTTTTTTGGTAGCAGTATTAACGGAAGATTTTTTGGGGCTATTAAAAACTTTGGGTTCTATCGAGACGCCATTTTCCGAGAGTATGGCTAAAGCACTGGCAATGTTTGACTGGGCGACTTCTAGTAATTTAGTCGCTGTTTCCAGATTTGATGATTTGTCCATTTGTTTCTCCTTTGTGTTAGTGTTTTTATTTTCCATCTTTGTATTAATTATAACTGTTATTAATTATAAATAAAAAATTAAATTAGGCAATTGGCTTTTTTAGCCAGTTGAAAACTATTGTTTAAAACATAGCATAGTTTTTAATATATGTCAAGTTTAATTTTCTTAAATAATCTTTAAATTAATATTTATTCATATATTTAACTATAATATAAATGGCTAAATGGCTATACTGTCAAAATAAGTATTTAACTTTCATATTTCTCCACTTTAAGAAAAAAAGTGGGCGGAAAGGTAAAAAGCTGCAAGATTTATCAATGTAGCCATTTAACCATTTTTTTCATCATAATTCCCTTGACTTTTTATGGTTATTTTTGGTATAATGGTGGGAATAGAAAATAAAAAAACAAACTTAAAAAAAATGAACCAAAATACAAATCAAAATATCACCGGACCGGATAATATGGTTTCACCTCAGAAAAGCCCAAAAGATAATCTGGTCGAACTGGCACAGGTAACAGAAAATTCGGGAAAACAAATAGAGTCCGGGTCAAAAAATACTGAAGTAATAGTTCAGCCGGATTTACCGGAAACACCATCCATCTCGAAAACAGATGGATCAGTTGCCGAACCTATGAAAGAAAAGGAAGCTATCCAGATTCCAGCGTCAATACCTTTACCCCAAGTGAATTCTGACGAAACAATTGAAACCGGATCAAAAAAGATAGCTCCGGATAAAGAACTGCAAGAATTATATAATTCCGGAAGTAGCTTTTTTAAAATGACGAGTAAAATGTTAGAAATTAATTCTGCTGGAGTTGTAAAAGATATATAATGGTTTTAAGGGCAAAAAAATAAATGGATATACTTTATACAATATTGATAATTTTGGGGATAATCCTGGCAGTCGTAATCATCGGCTGGCTGGTATTTATGTTTATCAAAAGACAGTTAAGAGACAAAGAGTCTTTCAAGAGAACTTCGCAAATGACTACGTTGCTTGTTCGAGTCCAAAAAGAAGTGCCGGAAGACGAAAAAAACAAACAACCCAAGGAAGTAATCGCTGTCGCGGAACATCTCTATGCCAGTTTTTACAGCATATATAAAGGCGGATGGAAAAATTGGATGTTGGGAGAAGACCATATCTCAATCGAAATCGGCGTTGTCAAAGGTTTGATCAGTTTTTATGTGATAGTGCCAAAGCTCTACGTAGAATTGATTCGCAAGCAAATGAACGCCCAGTTGCCCGATGCAATTATCGATGAAGTGGAAGGGTACAATATATTTCAGGAGAATTCTCACGTCGAAGCAACCAGTCTGGAATTCAATAAAAATTTTATGTATCCGATCAAAACATATGAAAATATGGAATCGGATCCGTTGAACAATATCACCAATGCTCTAAGTAAACTACGTGATGACGAGGGGGCGGCAATACAATTTTTGATGCGGCCGGCCGGTCCCAAATGGCACCGCAAAGGACGAGAAGCGGCTCACAATATGCAACAGGGGAAGCCGATTGTTGATCAAAGCTGGTTGATGAAGATTCTAAGCGGTATCGGGAAAGCCATGTTGTTTTTGTTGGACAATATTTTCAACCGTTCATCTTCGGTCAATGATCCCAAAAAATCTCTCAAGGAAGACAAGGTGGAATTAACCGAATTGCAAAGAGAGTTGGTGAAAGCGCTGGAAGAAAAGGCCAGCAAAGTCGGATTTGAAACCAAGATCAGGATTATCACTTCGTCCGCTGATACCATGAGCGCGCAGGCGAATTTGGACAATATATACAGTGCCTTTACACAGTTTTTGTCACCGGAAAGAAACGGGTTTAGGCGAAGTAAGCAAAAAAAAGAGAGCATTATAAAAGACTATATTTTCAGAAGGTTCATCGATGATTCCAAGATGATTTTAAATACCAAAGAACTAGCAACAGTGATTCATTTCCCCAACCAGCATGTCGATACTCCCAATATCAACTGGCTATTGGCCAAGCGTGCGCCATTGGCGGCAAACGCGCCGACGAGCGGATTAAAATTGGGTGAAAATATCTATCGAGGGGTGCGTAAGGATGTGTTTATCAAAGACAAAGACCGATTGCGACATTTATATATACTTGGTAGAACCGGTACCGGTAAATCTGCTTTCCTATTTAGTTTAATTATCCAAGATATATTGAATGGTAAAGGTGTGTGTGTCTTGGATCCACACGGTGACTTGGCGGAATCATTGTTATACCATATCCCCCGCGAACGAGCCGATGATGTGATCTATTTTGATCCGGGTGGTGATCTGGAAATGCCGATGGGCTTGAATTTGTTCGAGGCCAAAGGTGATGAGGAAAAAGAACTGCGTGCCATGTCGGCCTTGAATATCATGATCAAAATGTTTGGTGAGGAGATTTTTTCTCCCCGTCTGCAAGATTATTTCCGAAACGGGTGTTTGACTCTGATGGCTGATGATGAGAAACCGGGTACGATTATCGATATCGTCAATTTGTTTACCGATGAAGAATACCAGATGGAGAAAGTAGCCAAGGTACACAACCCAACTGTAAAGAGTTGGTGGATTAAAGTATTTGGCTCGATGGGACAGCGAGAAAAGGATGAGATGATCCCCTACTTCGCGGCGAAATTTGGACAGTTTATCACCAACGTGACCGTCCGAAATACTTTGGGACAATCCAAATCATCATTCAATGTCAGAGACGTAATGGATAACGGCAAAATATTGATTGCCAATTTGTCGAAAGGTAAATTGGGAGATGTAAACTCCAGTTTGATTGGTACGATATTGACCGAAGAAATTTCGATGGCGGCGCTGAGCCGAACCGATATTCCGGAGGAAGAGCGAAGACCATTTTATCTCTATGTCGATGAGTTCCAAAACTTCGCCACCAATACTTTTGCAACAATTTTGTCAGAAGCTCGTAAATATGGATTGGGACTGGTTATCGCCCATCAATATATCGACCAGTTGAGTGACGAAAAGAGGGGCTTGACGCAAGTCAGAGACGCGGTATTTGGTAACGTCGGTACATACATTATCCTTAGAACTTCGATGAAAGATGCCGAAGTTTTGGAAGGTGAATTTAAAACAATTTTTAGCAAAGAGGATTTAGCCAATATCGATCAACATGTAGCTTATGTAAAATTGTTGGTTGACGGTACAGCGACCAAACCATTTAGCATGCGTACGCTGTATCATCCAAATCCAAATATGGAATTGGGAGAGGCGATCAAACAACTATCGCGGTTGAAATACGGACGGGAAAAAGAAGAAGTTGATGAAGAGATCAAGAGACGGTTGAAGTTGTTGGGGTAAAACATTCAAATCTCAAACCCAAAATTTCAGACTTCAAGGAATTTATAAAATATAGTAAATATTATTTTTATTAATAAAAAGGGAGTTGACATGAGTATTGAAAATCGTGATAATTACAAAGAAGATTTTTCAAAAAAATTATCCCGAGATGACATTAAGAAACAGTTTGATGAATATTATAAATCAATGGAACTAACTGATGAACAGCAAGAATATATTAATTCTCGAGAAATGGGTAATGAGTACTATGGTAATCTAAATGAAGATACTATCAATGTACTTGATGGTTATCTTGAAATTGATCATGATTTTGGTGGGGATTCAGGATTGATAAAAATGAAAATGGATTTACAATTACTTGACAAGATTTCACCTGAAAAGCAAAAAGATAAACTCAAACAAATTATACAAAAAATAAATGAAAAAATTGCTTATCATTCTATTGAATTGGCGGATACAATGACAGATGGCGAATTTGATGTCAAAAGTGCCACTAATGACAATAATTACGACAAAAGAGATATTCAAAAATATTTGGGAAAAATAATAGTATACAAATCTATTCTTTCTACATCTTTAGAACTTTTGAAAACACTAAATAGTAAGTCAAATTAAAAACTTAGAGTTTTTTTGAAGACTTTTTATTAGAGTATTTTACTTATAAAAAAATTTGAATCCCAAATATTGAAATCTTTGGGATTTTTATTGCCCTCTCTCCCCTATTTATGCTATTATTTATATGCTAGTAATAAATTTTAGTAATAATAATAGATATGAAAACCGATATTCATCCAAAATACGAAGAAGCAACGATCACTTGTGCTTGTGGCGAGATTGTTAAAACTCGTTCTACGGTCAAGGAAATGCGCGTGGAAATTTGTTCCAAGTGTCATCCGATATTTACCGGCAAGCAAAAACTGGTAGATACCGAAGGTATCGTTGATAAGTTTAAATCAAGAATTGATGCGGCCAGCAAATTGCAAGCGGAAAATGAAGGCAAAAACAAGAAAGTTCGCCGCAAGAAACAGCAAGCCAGTCATGATATCAAACAAATAATGAAAGAACAGGAAGAGCGACGACAAGCCAAGTTAGCAGAAAAGAAAAAAGAAGAAGAAAAGAAGTTGAAAGAGGAAATGAAACAGGTTAAAGTGCGAAAAGCCAGCAAAGATGAGATCGAAAAAATTGAAAAGAAAGCGGTAACAAAGAAGTTGCCTTTGAAAAAAGCTAAACCAGCCGTCAAGGCAAAGAAATCTACCAAAAAAGCTGACAAGTAGCTTGTGATAACTAAGTAGTTTTGTCTATGTTGATGGACAGGATTGCTTTAAAATAACAGTATTTAGGATAATGCTGTTTTTTTATAAAAATAAAATGGTTAAATTGCTTTAATAAAAGAGAATTTGAAATATGTCTGAGATCCTGAATTGCTCGAAAAAATTTTTCGAAAGTATTCGAAAAATTAGTCGGGTTCAGGATGACATTTTTTTGAATTATTGATATTTGGTTATTAAATTAATTTTTAATTATGGAAAACAATTACAAAAAATATCGGGATGAGTTGAAGGATTTGGAGACAAAATTGTCTGATCCCAGTATCATTGCCGATCAGAAGAAATTCAGAGAGTATAGCTCAGAACATTCTCGTCTGCAGAAAATCCTAATTAAAATTGATGAATTTGAGCTGGCAAAGAAAAATTATGATGAAAATCAAGAAATAATCAATGCCAATGAAGATAAAGAGTTAGTGGAAATGGCGGAAATGGAAAGCGAAGAGTTAAAAAACAATCTTGACCGACTGGAAAATGAATTAAAATCCGCCCTACTCCCACCTGATCCGCATGATAACAAAGATGTAATTTTGGAAATCAGGGCCGGAGCCGGTGGTGACGAAGCGGCAATATTTGCGGCTGATTTGATGCGAATGTATTCCAAATTTGCCGAGAAAATGGGTTGGAAAATATCGCTTATCTCCACACATCGGATCGGAATTGGTGGCTATAAAGAAGTGATTGCCTCTATCGATGGTGAAAATGTCTTTAAAATTCTCAAATACGAACGAGGTGTGCACAGAGTACAGAGAGTGCCGGAAACGGAGAAATCGGGGCGTATTCACACTTCTACGGCGACAGTAGCGATTATGCCGGAAGCGGAGGATGTCGATGTGGAAATAAAGCCGGAGGATTTGCGGATCGATGTATTTAGGTCAGGTGGTTGTGGGGGGCAAAGTGTCAACACAACTGATTCAGCGGTTAGAATCACCCATATCCCAACCAATTTGGTTGTTACTTGCCAGGATGAACGGTCGCAAACCCAGAACAAAGAAAAAGCAATGATTGTTTTGCGGGCCAGATTGTATGAAGCGGAAATGGAAAGACAGTTCAAAGAGTTGGAGGAAGCCAGACGAGTTCAGGTCGGTTCGGGTGATCGTAGTGAAAAAATCCGTACTTATAACTATCCCCAGGACCGTGTTACTGATCACCGTATCAAGGAGTCATGGGGCAATATCGCCGGTATAATGGAGGGTGAGATTGATGATATCGTAGATAAATTGAGAGAGGTGGATGAACAAAAGAGGATGGCCTTAGTCAAGTAACAAGTTTCAAGACTCAAGACCCAAGTAATAGATTAGAAGATAAATTACTATTGGAAAAATTATTATGAACGAAAATAATTATACAATCGGAATGGCGTTGGAATGGGGAGAACACGCTTTGCAGGAAACCGGTACCACCACACCAGCTTTGGACGCAGAGGTGTTGTTATCGTACGCAGCCAATCTGACCAAAGAACAAATATTTTTTGATATTTCGATGCCCTTGGAGGAAAAATCATTTTTTGATTATGAACGTTTGATTGCACGACGAAAAAATGGCGAACCGGTCGCGTACATCATCGGTAAAAAAGAATTTTTCGGATTGGAATTTGAAGTGGATAGTTGTGTTTTAATCCCCCGGCCGGAAACGGAAGAACTGGTGGAAAAAGCATTGGAGCATATCAAAGATTTCAAGGGCAGGAAAATAACTATTTTGGATCTGGGAACCGGCAGTGGCGCGATC
>CALKWM010000029.1 GCA_938004065.1 uncultured bacterium | reverse complement strand
CGGAGGTAGAGGAAGAACCTCAACCTGAGGTGGAACCAAAAGTAGAGCCAAAAGAAAATTAAAAGTCAAAAAAAAGAGACAGTAATATTTACTGTCTCTTTCAAAAATATGAAAAAAATATTTTAGACTACATGAACAATAGTTTTACGGTGAAGTGCACCGGTAAATCTTTCCACCTTTTTTTTCTGGAATTTAACAATGCCATCTTTCATGGCAAAGATTGTGTGGTCTTTGCTGATTTTGACGCCATTGCCGGCGTGGTATTTCTGTCCTCGTTGACGCAGAATGATTTGTCCGGTTTTGATAGTTTGGCCACCAAATATTTTGACGCCCAAACGTTTTGATATACTATCACGTAAATTTTTTGCTGTGCCCCCCGCTTTGACATGTGCCATGGTAAGTAGTAAGAAATAAGAAGTAAGAAGTAAGAAAAAATATAAATTTACTTTTTCTCGAGGATAATAATTCTTCGGAGAACTTTTTGGTTTGGTTGTTCGTAAATCAGTTCTGAATTATTAAACTCTATCATATTATATGCTTTGGACAGTTCCTCGTCAAGAAGGGTGGATAATTCGAGTGAGATTTTTCTCGTGTTTGTTTTAATAACAGGAGTAACAAAAACTAATTTGCCGTTTTTTTTCAGATTGTGATTCGTATTTTGCAGGAATTTTTGATAAAGAAGAGTTAAGTTTTCGATAATTTGTTTGGCAAAATCTTCCGAAGGTATTTGGTGATGTGCCGGTCCCAGATATGGTTCGGTGACAATGCAGTCAACAGGTTCGGATAATTTATAATACGTTGCGTCAGCGATAAAAATATTTTTTTGAATTAGTGCTCGATAATCATGAACCTCCAGATTGAATTTTTTAATCAGCCATTTGAGATTTTCTCGAGTTTGAACGATGGCTTTTTTGGAAATATCAGATCCAACAAATTTTAGTTTCATAAAGATTGCTTCCTGTAAAACTATACCACTACCACAAAAAGGGTCATAAATAGTGGTATTTGGCTTTGGTTGTGACAGGTTGATCATGATTTGAGCCAGTTTGGGTGGGAGCATACCGGAACGGGAATCAGGTTTGGGTTTGCCATAATCGCGTAAAGTGTAAGCGTCCGCATCCTGGTGAGCAACGGTTTGGGCAAAATATAGTTTTTTACCGGATGAGACTATAACCAACTCGCTGCCTTTGGAAATCAGTTTATTTTTTTTGATAGTGGCGGCATTGAGTTCATTTTTGTTATTTTCAAATATGAATCTTTTGTTATGTCCGGCTTGCCGTAGTATTTTTTTGAGATCGATCAGTATTTTGTTGAGATTGAATTGAAAATTATAGTAGCTGAATCCGATATCTCGGTAGTTGGAAAATTTTTCTTTAATAATATTTTCGATATTGGCAGATATTTCTTGGTTGACGGTATCGGTGATTAATTTGGCAATTTTGATTGTGCCACCCAATTGATTGAGAGTATCTTGGGGGTTGATAATGGTTTTGTCAAGTTTGAGCAGGACAGTATTTTGGGATAGTATAGTAATAAGAGGGCGGTTAAATTTGGCCCTTATTTCAGCGAGAGAGAGTGATGGATTTTTGCCTAGAATAAATAGATATTGCATGAAGGGAGTTAAAAAGTAAAAAGTAAAAAGTTAAATGGCTAAATGGTTGAAAAATTTAACTTTAAAAAAAGTACAAATTAGATTTAATTAATGGAAAATATTTGATGGTAGAAAAAGAATCTAAAAAAGTATTTGAGTGTAAAGATTTTGTGCATCTACATGTGCATTCTCATTATAGTCTATTGGACGGGCTTGGCAAGATTCCAGATTTGGTTGCCAGAGCCAAGGAATTGGGGATGGATTCAATCGCTTTGACTGATCATGGTGTGATGTATGGTGTGGTGGAATTTTATCAGAAAGCGAAAGAAATGGGAATTAAGCCAATTTTGGGAGTGGAAGCATATCTGGCACCGAGAAAAATGACTGATAAAACTCCTCGAATCGATAATGATATTAGGCATTTAACGCTTTTGGCAAAGAATATCGCTGGGTATAAAAATCTATTGAAAATAACCAGTGCGGCTCATTTGGAAGGTTATTATTATAAACCAAGGGTTGATTTGGATTATTTGCGAGAACATAGTGAAGGAATTGTGTGTTTGTCGGGATGTCTAAATGGGCCGGTGGCGAAAGCATTTTCCAATAATAATCCTAGAGAAGCAAAACGTATGGCGGAGGAATTACGCGGAATCTTTGCTGATTTTTATTTGGAATTACAGCATCACAAAAACAGTCCGGAACAGAAATTGGCCAATGAAGGTTTGATTGAATTGTCAAAAGAATTGGACATTCCTCTGGTAGCAACGGCTGATTTGCATTATATTTTGCCAGAGGATGCCAAAGTACAGGATGTGTTGATTTGTATTCAAACCGGAAAACTTTTGGCGGAGAAAGATCGGATGAACCTGATGGATTTTGATTTGTCGATGACACCCCCGGAAAAAATGTGTGAATATTTTGCCCACGTGCCGGAGGCGTTGGAAAATACAAGAAAAATTGCTGATATGTGCGAGGTTGAATTGGACATTGGCAGTCATTATTTACCGCAAATTGATAAGCCGAAAGGGTTCAATGATGATTTTGATTATCTGCGATGGTTGACCATAAGGGGTATGGTGCAAAGATATGGTGATGAAAAAATGGTGGAGAATGATGATTTTGATCGTGATGAAGTGCTAAAAACAGTAGATCAAAAATATGTGGATCAGATGGAATTTGAGTTGAAGGTAATCAAAGATATGGGTTTTCCCTCGTACTTTATCATCGTTTGGGATTTTGTGAAATATGCGCGAGATAACAATATTTTAGTCGGTCCCGGTAGAGGAAGCGGAGCGGGGAGTATTGTTTTGTATGCTTTGAAAGTTACGGATTTGTGTCCGATTGAATATAATTTATTGTTTGAGAGATTTATGAATCCTGACAGGGTAAGTTTGCCTGATGTGGATTTGGATTTTGCTGATGATAAGCGTGGGGAGGTAATGCAGTATGTAACACGAAAATATGGTGAAGATAGAGTAGCGCAGATAATTACTTTCGGAACTTTGAAGGCCAGAGTGGCGGTTCGTGATGCAGGAAGAGTAATGGGTTTTAGTTATGCGGATGTTGATAAAATTGCCAAATTGATTGATGCGAAACAGAAACTTGATTGGTCGATTGAAAATGTTAAAGAATTAAAAGAATTGTATGACGGTGATCCGGCGATTAAAAATCTTTTGGATATGTCCAAAAGATTGGAGGGCGTGGCTAGACATTATGGTATGCATGCTTGTGGTGTTTTGATTTCCCCCTCGCCTTTGACGGATTTCGTGCCGTTGCAGGAGGCAACCAAAGGTGATACCAAGATGTTGTCGCAGTATTCATTGCATCCATCGGAAGATGTGGGGTTGGTAAAAATGGATTTTTTAGGTTTGGCAAATCTAACAATCATGAAAAATGCGATGAGAATTATTCGAAAAGTGCATGAGGTTGAAATAGATTTGGATAAAATCCCGTATGATGATAAAAAAACTTATGCTATGTTAACCAAAGGTTTATCAACGGGGGTTTTTCAGTTGGAATCGACGGGAATGAAAAAATATTTGAAACGTTTGAAACCGGAAAGACTTGATGATGTGATTGCGATGGCGGCGATTTATCGTCCGGGTCCGTTAAATAGTGGGATGACGGATGAGTTTATCGATCGAAAAAATGGTTTAAAGAAGATAGAGTATTTCCATCCGACGATGGAAAAAGCATTGAAGGAAACTTATGGAGTGATAATTTATCAGGAACAGGTGATGCAGTTGACCAAGGATATGGCTGGTTTTACCGGTGGTCAAGCTGATACGATGCGTAAGGCAATGGGTAAAAAAATTCCGGAATTGATGAAACAAATTGGCAAAGAATTTCGAGATGGTTGTGTAAAAAATGGAATTAGTGAGGAAATTGCCAATAAAACACAGTCGGATATGGAAAAATTTGCGGAGTATGGTTTCAATAAAGCCCATTCAACATGTTATGGAGTTATTTCATATCGAACGGCTTGGTTAAAGGCAAATTATCCACAGGCATATATGGCCGCGGTATTGACCAATGAACAAAATGATATTGAAAAACTGGCGGTGGCGATGGAAGAATGTGATCGAATGGGTTTGAAGGTTTTGCCTCCGGATGTAAATGAGTCTTATGTCGAGTTTGGTGTGGTCAAAGAAAACTTGGATATTCGTTTTGCTTTGGCAGCGATCAAGGGTGTGGGAGCGGGGATTTCCGAATGTATGGTTGAAGAGAGAAAAAATAACGGTCAGTTTAAAAGTCTGGCGGATTTTGTCGTACGAACGATCGGTTTTGGTTTAAATAAAAAAACTTTAGAGGGTTTAATCAAGTCAGGAGCATTGGATGCTTTTGGTAATCGGGCGAGTATGTTAAATGCGATGGAATTAATTTTGAAATTCGGGCGAGATGCGGGACGAATAATGGCCATGGGGCAGACGGATATTTTCGGAGAGTTAACCAATGGTAATCCGGAAGATAAAGTAGAGGAATATCAGTTGGAGATTCCACAATTGTCAGAAGCTTCAAAAAAAGAATTATTGGGTTGGGAAAAGGAACTGATGGGTATGTATTTGTCTGATCATCCTTTGGGAGAATACAAAAATTATTTATTGAAATATACCACTCCTTGTCGAGATCTTTCTCTGGATATGGATGGTTCGAATATTACGGTTGGTGGAGTGATAATCAAAGTGCAGAAAATAATCACCAAAAAGGGTGATCCGATGGCTTTCGTAACCATTGAGGATTTAACCGGTCAGGTGGAAGTATTGGTGTTTCCCAAAACTTATCAAGAAAATGATGGATTGTGGGAAGTGGGAAAGATTGTTTTGATAAAGGGTAATATCAGCACCAAAGACAATGCGGTGAAAATACTGGTAGATAAATTTAAAGAGGTTATGTTGGCGGAGGCGGTTGGAATCAAGGATGAGGAAATAACAATCAAACAGAAAAGCCAAAGAAATGATTATTTGATTAAAATTCCGGCGCTGGCAGATAGAAAAAAGTTAGAAAATTTAAAAGAGATATTATCTGAAAATATCGGTGAAACTAGTGTTTTTGTTGTAATGACTGTTGGCGGGGAGGAGAAAAAAATTGATACAAAAATGAAGATAAGTTTGAATAGTGAATTGAAAAATCAAATTTATAGTCTATTGCATGAATAACTTTGCAAAAAAATTGTTATAATTAGGGGGTAGTAAATAAATAAAAAAGTAGGGTTATTATGAAAAAATATTTTGTGTTGTTTTTTGTTTTCAGTATGTTTTTTGGTTCATTGGGTTCGGTAAAGGCCGAAATGAAAGGGAAAGCAGTTGAAGTGGAGGAGGCAAAGATTGTGGATGAGGTGGATGAATATGTGGATAATGAAGAATATGTATCAGGTGTGCTTAAATTTGATCGACCGGTGTGGATGATTGGTTTCAAGGTGTTTGTCTTGAATGAATCGGTTGATTTTAAATTAAGTTTTTTAGGAGTAGATGGTGATAATGTATCAGATTGGATTGATAGTGAATTGGATATTGATAGATATGCCGGGGGAGTGATGTATGTGGACCCAATTGCATTGGATTTTATGACAGATAGCGTCCAATATCGTTTGACAGGTGATTTCTCAAATGTTGAAAAAGTTGAATTGATTGGCCTTGATCCGTATGATTATGATGGTGTGGCGCAAATTTCCGGAAAATATCAAAAAGCCGATCAATTGAATGTAATAAATCGCGACGAATGGGGAGCGGATGAATCGATAATGTTCTGGGATGATGATATGGAACATGCCAAGGTTAAACAGATAGTGGTTCATCATACTGCGGGAAATGAAAATTCTCCACTTGATCCGGCAGCGGTAGTGAGGGGAATATATTATTATCACACCGTAACAAATGGTTGGGGTGATATTGGTTATAATTATGTAATCGATCAGTACGGTAATGTTTATGAAGGACGCAAGGGTGGAATCGGGGCGGTGGCGGCACATACTTTGGGATACAATTCCGGTAGCGTAGGAATTTCGATATTGGGCAATTATGAACAAACCGTGCCTTCAGAATATGCTATTGATGGTTTGGAAAATGTATTGGCATTTATTTCTTATCAAACCGGTGTGGATTTAACTGCCAAGGTAAAACATACTGAAAAAACCGTAGATATGGTTTCGGGACACCGAGATCTGGGTGCAACCGCGTGTCCCGGTCAAAAGTTTTATGAGATTTTGCCTCAAGTGAGAGTAGAAGCGGCAAATTTGGCCAAAAATAAAGGCGTAAAACAGTTTGAAGCACGATTGATTGATTTATCTTCCAATAGTATTTCTTTGGATGATGGACAAAAACAGACTGTAAAAGTAAAATATCTAAATACTGGAATGGGCGCTTGGTTAAATGGTTATGGTGAAGTAAAACTAGTGACAATTTCACCGAAATCTCGAAGTAGTAAATTTGCGAGTTCTGCTTGGGAAAGCAGTAGTGTCGTAGGAGAAGCATTTCGATATTCGATTATGCCCAATGATTATGCCGAGTTTGATTTGGAATTAAAAGGTTCAAATGAAAAAGGGGTATTTACCGAGAGTTTTGCTTTGATGAATGCTGGCAATATTTTGGAGAATACTTCTTTTACGGTTGTAGTGGACAGTAGCGGAGAAGAATATAAAGAAAAGGTTTCAAATTTCCATGGTATTCATCCTAAATACTATAGATATGAGGTGATGGAAAACCCTATTTTGAATGTGGTGGAAGGTGATAAGGTCAAGGTTGAGTTGGAGTTAAAGAATACGGGTGACAATAATTGGGATAAGTCCGGTTTGTTTCCGATGCATCTTGGAACATTAGAGGATAAAGATCATAATAGTATTTTTTATAATTCAGAAGAATGGTTGACTAAAAATCGTTTAGAGATGTTACAGGAGCAAGTAAAGCCGGGAGAAGTGGGAATGTTTAGTTTCGAATTGGCTGGAAATTTATCCAAAGGATCTTTTGTTGAAAAATACGGTTTGGTTTTGGAAAA
The DNA here is from genome assembly GCA_938004065.1 of uncultured bacterium. GTDB lineage: Bacteria > Patescibacteriota > JAHJAL01 > JAHJAL01 > JAHJAL01 > CALKWM01. The sequence goes on along the minus strand of CALKWM010000029.1, from coordinate 506 downwards.
TATCAGTTGGATTGATGGGCCGGTGTTGCAGTTGATGATCAACGTGGATGATGCCAGATATGGTGCGGAACTGGTGGGCAAAAGTAGTCAAGTGCCATATATGATTGGTGGTGAGGTGGCGACAGTATGGATGGATGTGAGGAATACCGGAAACCAAACTTGGTATAGGGAAGGGGAAAATGTGTTTATGATTGGTACGACCAATCCACATGATCGTGTCAGTGATTTTTACAATCAGGATTATTGGTTTTCCAATAACAGGACTACACCGATAAAAGTCGATAGTGTACAACCGGGAGAAGTGGTGAGAATGGAGATTCTGTTGCAGGCACCAAAAAAAACCGGAAATTTTCATGAGTGTTTCGCGCCGGTGGTGGAAGGGAAGGGTTGGATGGATCAGGGTCAAGTTTGTTGGGATATTGTAGTGAATAAGTAGTAAGTGGTAAGTAAAATGCAATATGCAATATGCAATATGCAATATGCAATATGCAATATGCAATATGCAA
>CALKWM010000028.1 GCA_938004065.1 uncultured bacterium | reverse complement strand
GAGATGGTGATTCGTGACTGGAGTTCAGACGTGTGCTCTTCCGATCTTCAAGGGCAGGAAAATAACTATTTTGGATCTGGGAACCGGCAGTGGCGCGATCGTAGTTGCGATTGTGTCATCAATCAAAAAATGGCAGGAAAAATATGAGTTTGATATTTCTAAATTCAAGTTTATTGCTTCAGATGTTTCGACCGAGGCACTAGCAAAAGCCAAAAAAAACGCCAAAAAGTGTGGCGTAGATAAAATGATAAAATTTGTCGAATCCGATTTATTGAAAAATATTGAAGAAACAAAAGAGATAGATTTGATTGTGGCCAATCTCCCCTATCTCGACCCGGCAAAAAGAAATGAATACTCGCCGGAATTAAGTGAAGAACCCGCTGTTGCCCTTTATGCCGGAGCGAATGGAATGGACTATTACGCCGAATTATTTCGAGAGATAGAGGAGGCAAATATTTCACCCAAGGTAATACTGGAATGTTTCGAAGCGCAAAAAAAAGAAATTATAAAATTATATGAAAAAGTTGAATGTATAGTGGTTGATTAAAAAATATTTGCTTTTTTTATCTACTTCCAAGAGCTAGAGTTACACACTTTAGCTCTTTTTTGGTAGGTGTTTTGGTGAAATATCGATCAATGATATAGATGGGGAAATATATTAGAAAGCATATGTAATTGTCAAGATGGTTTTCGCAATATGATAAAATTTCATAAATTATCGGGAGAATAATCACAATCATGAAAAATATATTGACTCCGAGATATCCGGAAAAGAGATTGGATGAGATAAAAACCATCAGGAGTAAAATTGTCATAAACACCGCATTGTGACGATAATATCTGAGGGTTAATTGTTTGAAAGCTTGGTTTAATCTAGAAAATTTGTTTATTTGTTCTGTCGATATAAACAACCGGATAGCAAAAAGCAAAAAGAAAATTATAAACCAAAATTCTGTCAGAGACGAAAGCGTATTGGCTATCAAGACAGGAAGAGATTGGGAGAATAAACTAAACAATACAATCTCGATATTGGTAAGGTAATAAATAACGATAATTAAAATCAAAGCTCTTACTATTGATATGTTTTTCAATGATATGCGGGTTTGGTATTTGAATTGATTGTTGGTTTTTATCTGAATCTTTTTTTTGATTTGACTAAAAAGTTTGTTTTTGCCCAAGGTCTCGAAATACAAATAAAAATATGCTCTAAGGAAAGGAATATTTGATCTGGCAGAGAAAAAATTTTCGGTATGAGTCATGTAATTTTGATTGTCATACCAGCAAATACTGTTAAACGAGCATTTTTCAATCCAAATACCGTTAGGCATGATGTTATAGGATGTAATTGGGTGGCTTAGTTTTGTTTTCATATTTCAATCATACTTTTTTTGGAGAGAGTATTGCAATAATCAAAAAATGTATTATAATTTTGATAGTCTAGGAAGGTAAAAAAGTATATTAACATTACTTAATATTAAAAATATGATAGAAAGAGGTGCAATTATTTATGATAACCTCATGTGAGATTAATGGTAGTTATCCACTATTTGTTGATCGGGATTTCAGATTTCTGCAAGAATTCGTCACTGTGCCGGATATGTTTTACTACTATGATGAATTCGGTCGGATCCAAGGGATGTTTTCGAGTGAATTCGAAGCGGTAGTGGCTAAAATTTTCCAATCTTTTGGCCTTATCAATGAATTTTTTGAAGGGACAAATCTGCATGTTAAGACCAATTATGGATTAAAAACAATCGATTTTATGATTGTTTATCTAAATTCATGTAAAAGATTGTGCAAGTTATTGGTTGAAGCACACCCATGGACAAAGATTCAGCTTCGAAATAATCGGAGCAATTATTATATCGACTGGAAAAAATTTGAGTCGATATCTCGGCCGGAATTGAATGGTCTGAGGTATTATTTCATCGAATCTCCGGAAGATTTGTATAAATTGATTTACAAATTTTCAGATCATCTGGAAAGTACTCGATATGACGAAAAAATATATGGCTGTCGGGGGGAAGATATCTTGAACTTTCGTCAGAAATACCTCAAATATAAGGTGGTTGCGACCGAGCATAGGTATTTGCCCAAAAATACCGGCGACTATGAGGATCTCTCGACTGTAGTAGAAAAAGGTAAATTCTACCGCTCCAAAGAAATCATGGAATTAAGTTATATGGATTTTTTGGAGTATTTCGAAGAGTGCAAATCTTCAATAATAGATGCAAAATCCCAGAGACGAAATCGTGTAGAAATATCACACGCAAATTATGCCAAGAAGTATGTAAAAATAAATCCGGCCAAGACTCCGGATAACCATAGATTTCACTACGATAAATTTCGGTTGGAATCTGAAAATGTTGTGAGGGAGCTATGGTTATTTGTTAGAAATATGCTTCGTTTTGGCTGGATCTCAATCAATCCACAAACTTGCAGGATTTTATTTAGTTTGTACAAAAAACTATTTGTAATTTTCTCCAAATACAATTACTATTGCTATATTTTGGAGAAAATAAAAAAGAAGTTCAAGTCAAAAAAATTTGACGAGATCTTTGTACGCAAGGCAGTAAGCATGGTGTACAAGATCGACAACAAGGAGAGATGCAAACAGTGGCTTGTTAAAAAAGCCCGGATTTTGCATAGTTTAGAAATGGTATCCGATAACCTCTTTCAGCAGTTTGTTGAAAGAGTAAATTATTATTAAAATATTTTTAAAACCCCGGAAGGGGTTTTGTTTTGTTATTGACTTAAATTCATTTTAGGGTTATATTTATGCAGAACTTTGGTACCTAAATAATTTATAAAAAACTAAAGGAGGGGACGAAAATGATCGTTGCTACAAAAAAAACTGAAGCGATCCCGGTCGATTCGTTTTCGGAGGCCAGATTGATCAATTTTCTAAAAAATGCCTGCAAAAAAGACGTGGTTATAAATACCCACGTAAATACCAGGCGAACAGAAAATCTTGTGGGAACAGATTTGAGCAAGATCAATGAAGAAAATATCGATCTGGAAATTGTCGCCGGAAGCCAAAAGATATTACTGGAAACACACTTCTGGCGATCCGAAGAAATAGCTCAAGAACTGAGTTATAAACAGGTTTTTGAGTACAAGCTAAAAAACATAGAGCATGAAAAGTGGCAAGATTACTACTTTATCATGACTATGTATGATTACTACTTATATTTTATAATTTTTCCGGAGAGACAACCCAAACACCCCTTTGATAAAGAAATTATAAAAAAGTTTTTAGGGTGTTGGGTGAAAGATGGAAAATATGCTCCTTTTCCTGATTTTAAAATGTTGTTGCGGGAAGACATTTTGTCCCGTTTGGAAAATTTGAAACCGGAAAACTTTCTGGATATTTTCCGGTGCCAGGTAATTCCAAATAAATACTATAAAAAGAGGAGGGGTAAAAAGTATTTATTATTACTAAATTAAAAATAAGCAAAAAAGCACCCAAACGGGTGCTTTTTTAAAAATTCTGAATGTCATGGTTCTGGCGGTGACTTACTCTCCCATACCTGAGAAGGTATAGTACCATCAGCGTTGAAGGGCTTAACTTCTGTGTTCGAGATGGGAACAGGTGTACCCCCTTCACTTGAACCACCAGAACGATGACATCCAGAAAGATAAATATCAAGTAACAAGTATCAAGAATCAAGTAATGGAGTCGCGAAAGCGACGACATTGCTTAACAACCTTTAAAGCAATCAAGATACGCACTGTGTGAAAGTCAATTTATGTACTCAACTAGATACCCAATAAATTGGGAGCTAGACAAAGTATTTGACAAAAAATTAAAGTTAAATCGAAAAATATTTTTCGGATTATTAGTACAGCTCGGCTGAATCTATTGCTAGACTTACACCTACTGCCTATAATACCTGGTTATCTTCCAGGATCCTACCCTCCGATAAATCGGAGAAGGAAAACTAGTCTTGAAGTGGGCTTCGCGCTTATATGCATTCAGCGCTTATCCCTGCCACACTTAGCTACCCAGCACTGCCCTTGGCAGGACAACTGGTACACCAGAGGTATGTTCATTCCGGTCCTCTCGTACTAGGAACAAATCTTCTCAGTTTTCCTACACCTACTATAGATGTGGACCGAACTGTCTCACGACGTTCTGAACCCAGCTCACGTACCACTTTAATTGGCGAACAGCCAAACCCTTGGGACCTGCTCCAGCCCCAGGATGTGATGAGCCGACATCGAGGTGCCAAACAGCGTCGTCGCTATGAGCGCTTGGACGCTATCAGCCTGTTATCCCCGGAGTAACTTTTATCCGTTGGCTTTGCGTCTACCATTTAAACGCATCGGATCACTAAGTCCAACTTTCGTTACTGCTCGACTTGCGGGTCTCGCAGTTAAGCCACCATATACCTTTACGCATTCATCCCGATTTCCATCCGGGACAAGGTGACCTTTGAACGCCTCCGCTACCTTTTAGGAGGCAACCGCCCCAGTTAAACTACCCACCTGACACTGTCCCCAAACCCGCAACGAGCGCTTACACTTGTTGAGAGGAAAAACTCTTTAATAAGGTTTTTTCCTCTCAATGCTCTCCTTTTTCATGGAGTCAAAAAGTCAAAATATATTTGCCTTTTTGACACATCATAAAATTAAGAAAAGCGGTAAGAGTTCATTGAGGGTTTGGGTTAGAATTGACATTAAGTTAGGGTGGTATTTCAAGGGTGACTCCATCTCGACTAGCGTCGAGACTTCAAAGTCTCCCACCTATCCTACACAAACTTAACATCAAGCCAATATCAAGCTATAGTAAAGCTTCACGGGGTCTTTCTGTCTTATAGTAGGTAACCGGCATCTTTACCGGTATTGCAATTTCGCCGAGATCTTTGCCGAGACAGTGCCCAGATCATTCCACCATTCGTGCGGGTCGGAACTTCAAATTGTTATCATTTGGTTACCCAAATGTTCAGACTATACTTTCATCTTGTCGACAATCTTTAGGAGATATTGACGATTAAATTTCTTGTTGCCAGAGATATTTATCTTCTGACTTAATTTCAATATCTTTTGAATTCCATCATAACTTAAGTGATGTTTAGAATTCATTATTCGACATATTTGTTCAAATATTTCGAAATCTTCTCTTTTTGACGTTTTGAGAGGATATTTTCGAAAGTGAGGAATTACTTTTTGGATCAAGTCAGTCAATGACCGAACTTCAAATTTGTAATTTCTATCTTTCTTGGAAAATCTGATCGAGCCACAACCAAAATATTTTTGTAAAAATATGATTATATCTCTACTTCTTTGATGTTGACTCACAGAAAAACTGGGTCTGATTTCGATACCAAATTTCATTTTTTTACGTAATGAAAATGATACCAGAAAACATCCTTCTCCATCAACGAATCCGGTTATATATGATTTTATATCCATACTTAGTTGATGTTAAATTATCTCCATTGATGTCTCTTTTGTGACAAGAGCTGGCGTGTTATCCGATAAATCGGATCTGAATCTTTCGATTCAAGTCGTTACGGGTTCCCGACGCAAAGCCGGGATTCCCACGGTATTTTCCTATTAATTAGGAGTTCACCGTTATGAGCCAGTTTACTTATTATCGCATCACTGCGATTTCGGGCAAGTATTCCGGTAATTAAAATACCGGTTCCGACATACTTTATTCACCCGACAAGGAATTTCGCTACCTTAGGACCGTTCAAAATTGTTATTTGAAAATACTATTTTCAAATTATCACTTAGTTGTGATCTCTATATCGCTATAGAGTTCGGACTATATCTTCATGTTTGATACATGTTTGACGTAAAGTCTCTGAGGATTCTTAAATAATTATCGTTCAGAAGGTTGACAAAAATATTTTCTTTTTCCACCATCGTTCATATCTTTTCTGATTAAAATAATTTCTTTCATACCTTGTTTGGTTGTATGCTTTTTTTCGATAATTATGTTTAATATTTGCTTGAATTTACTAAAATCTCTTTTTTTCTTTGCAGATAAAAAATGAAATTTATTGAAGAAAGGTATAATATTGTTTCTTATGGACTCAATATTGTTTACTTCATAATACCAAATGCCGTCTTTTCTTTGTCTTAAAGTACCACATTGTAAGTATCTTTTTAGCAAAGTAAGTATTACCTTATCTTTTTGTGAGACATTGAAGCATAATGATATTTTCCATCCAGTTGAGAATTCTTTTCGTGGACGAAACACTACATTGAAACTTCCTTCTCCATCTGTAAATCCCGCAATATAATACCCAATTTGATCAGGTATTTTTTTCAAATTAATCATAAAATTAATTCTTAAGTCTTTCCTGCTGATTGTCCGCATCTATACATTGTTACTGCCAAAATGTATTGGCGAGTAGTAATAGAATACTCGGAGTTTCCAGCATTTAGTCAAATTTATTTACGTAACTACAACTTTTGCCTTGATAATCAAGGGGTCCTTAATTTATAGTTACGGCCGCCATTCACTAGGGCTTCGGGAACCAGCTTCTCCCCGAGGGGATAACCAATTCCGTTAACCTTCTAGCATTGGGCAGGTGTCAGTCCCTATACGTTGCCTTACGGCTTTGCAGAGACCTGTGTTTTTGGTAAACAGTTGCATGGGCTCTTTAGCTGCGGCCCGATAAAATTTTTCAAGATAAATCTAAAAAAATCATCGGGCAGGCCTTATCCCGAAGTTACGGCCGCTGTTTTGCAGAGTTCCTTGGCAAAGATTCTATCGATCGTCTTGGTACATTACGCACCAGTCCACCAGTGTCGGTTTTCGGTACGGTTACGAGCAATTTGTAACTTAGAGGTTTTTCTTGTCGAATGGGATCGTTCGAATTTGCTGCTCTCGAAGGAGCAATATTTCATTTGGTCTTCGAAGTTTAGATGGTTCTCCGGATTTACCTGGAGTACCCCCCTACAACCTTAGACGCATATAGCCGAAATACGCTCGAATTACCCTTTCGCGTCACCCCATCGTCAGATTTATCGGTCATATTGCAGCCACCAAATGTATCTTCCGAAGAATCAACATAAGGATTATACCGCAATTTACCGGTAAACCTTTGATAAATAACTCGTAGTAGCAGAATATTAACTGCTTGTCCATCGCCTACGCCTTTCGGCCTCGACTTAGGACCGACTAACCCTGGGGCGATTAACGTTGCCCAGGAAACCTCGGACTTTCGACGTACATGTTTTTCACATGTATTATAAACGCTACTCATACCAACATTCTCACTTCTATACGCTCCACCGTTCCTTACGGTACGACTTCATCGCAGTATAGAACGCTCTCCTACCACTATCGTGCCTCGCTGGTGCTCGGCACAATAAACTCAAAATGCAAAATTCAAAGTGCAAAACTAATGTGTTGCTTCGCAACGATATACGAATATATTGTTGAGCTGTGTTTCAATAGTTTTGAGTTTTGATTTATTAGTTTTGAATTTATGTGCTGAACGCTAGTGAAGCACGATAATCCATGTCTTCGGTACATAGCTTAGCCCCGTTACATCTTCGGCGCATTATCACTTGACCAGTGAGCTGTTACGCACTCTTTAAAGGAATGGCTGCTTCTAAGCCAACCTCCTGGCTGTCTGTGCAACGAAACATCCTTTGCCACTTAGCTATGATTTTGGGACCTTAGACGATGGTCCGGGCTGTTTCCCTTTTGACAATGAGACTTAGCTCCCACTGTCTGACTCTGCAGATATGCACAAGATAATTCGGAGTTTGATTAGGCAGAGTAAGCTTACGCTCCTCAAGCCCATTCAGTGCTCTACCTATCTTGTTTAAATTTGCAGGCTATACCTAAATATATTTCGGAGAGAGCCAGCTATTGCCCAGTTCGATTGGAATTTCTCCCCTATCCACAACTCATCCGGTAGATTTGTAACTCTAATCGGTGCGGACCTCCACTTCGTTTTAACGAAGCTTCATCCTGGCCATGGATAGCTCACCGGGCTTCGGGTCTAGTGTATACGACTAATTTGGCCTGTTAAGCCTCGCTTTCGCTAGGGATGCGTCACGTACGTGACTTATCCGAAGCCGTATACAACTAAGTCGTTGGTTCATTCTTCAATAGGCACATCATCACTCTTATCCCAATAAATTGGGACAAACGAGCTCTGATCGCTTGGTAAGCATATGGTTTCAGGTACTATTTCACTCCCCTAACAGGGGTTCTTTTCACCTTTCCCTCACGGTACTGGTTCACTATCGGTCAATGAGAGTGTTTAGCCTTACCCCATGGTCGGGGCAGATTCACGCCGGGTTATCTCGTGCCCTGCGCTACTCAAGAATTGTACTAGAGACTATAAATTTTCACCTACGGGACTATCACCCTCTACGGTAATCCTTTCCAGGAGTTTTTGGTTAAAATATAGTTTTGTAACTCTATCAGATTAGAAACAGCTAATCAATGTACAACCTTACAACCACCTGATTAGCAACGGCTGTAACCTTGCACTAATCAGATTTTGGGCTCTTCCCTTTTCGCTCGCCACTACTTAGGGAATCTCTATACGATTTCTTTTCCTCAGGCTACTAAGATGTTTCAATTCGCCTGGTTTCCTTTATCCTGCATATTTTTTCTGCAGGAAATGTTTAGTAAAAACTAAACCGGTTTTCCTATTCGGACATCTCCGGGTCAAAGGTTGCTTCCACCTCACCGAAGCTTATCGCAGGTTTGCCACGTCCTTCATCGGCTCTCATTGCCAAGGCATCCGCCATACGCCCTTACTTTAATATATTGATCGATTTAACTTATATTTAATGATTTGTCAAAAAATTGACTTACACACAGTAAGTATCTTTTTAACTAAATCGTTGAAATTGCATTCACACATTATTATCCAAGTTTTTAATGAGCGTAAATTCAAATAGCGGTCAAATGTTTATGACGCTAATATTTATTCTATACACAATTTTAATACAATGCAAATGTTTTTTGCAAGTGCAAAACGAAAAGTACAAAGTTACAAGTTGCAAGTATCAAGTAAAACACTTAAACGACATATTTAAAAAATTAAACAAGTTGCCTATTATTTCTTGCGAATATGGTCATAATTAAAAATTATTTATTCTCAATATTTTAGTATGGCAATATTTATAATGACACATTTGATAAAAAACAGACTCCAATGTTGAAGTCTGTTAAAAATATTTAAGTATTTCTAAAATAATTGATCTAAATCAATGAATTGGCAGTTGAGGAGGAATTGGACACGGAACCGGAATCATAATTTTCCAAATCCTGCATCATTTTGTCAAATTCTTTTTGCCATTCTTCATCTGTCATATTGGAATAATCGTCATAGTTGTAGTCATAGTCTGAATCGTAGTCATCGGGGTATGAGTAGTCCCATTCAAAATCTCCATTGGACAAATCTTCAAATTCGGAAGCGACTTGAGAAAATGAATAGAAACCAAAGGCCACACCGACTACCACTATGGCAATAATCAAGATCAAACTGCAACCGCAACAACCAACCAGCCACCAAATCCAGGAATTGTTGGATTGCTTGACTTCGGAAGGCGGAGTGTAGGCAACTTTGTTGTCAGTGGTTGATTTACCAGCATCGGACGTGGTTTTTTTCACTTCTTCACTCATGGTTTTGTTTATGATTAATGATATTTGTTTTATTGTAGCAATTTTTATCACAAAAATAAATCATTGACGAGCGTTTAGTTTGTATATATGATGGTTTTGGCAAAGAATGTATTTTTACATTTTATATATAAAGGAAGAGGTGAGATGAATGGCAAAACTGTTAATAATTTTTTCCTGTCGACCAAATGTGGTCGATTTGGACGGGCTGAATGATTTATCAAAAGAGTTAATGATCGAGTTATTGAAAACAAAGATGTCACAGGGGAAAATTGATTTTTCTCCGTTCTCGAAAGAGGCGGTGGAGGTAAAAGTACACAAGGAGAAAAAAATTGAAAGTGATTTTTTGGATCAAATTGATGATAATTTTGATACGATAATTTACTTTCAAATTTTTCCTCTGCTGGGTGAGGCGGAGGAAAAAATTTATAATGAGTTTCACATTCAAAACAAGGCCGATTTCTTGTGCAATGTAGAAATTTTGGCTAAAAAATTCGGCAAGAAAAAAGTAAATGGTGTTTTCCTGCCTTGTTTAGAAAATAATTAGCTTTTTTTATAATAATGTATTAATGCTTTTTAAGGTTGTTTATATCTTTAAAAAGCATATTTTTCGATATTTAGTGCTTGACAATTAGTTTTTATTATGCTATCTTGGCTTTGCTTTATTTTTTAAAGAAAGGAGGGGTTGTACATGTCAACTGCAACCCTTATTAATGAATTAAAAGAGGTACGGGAGAGCCTCAAAAATTCTCCCATAAAATCCTCCGAGAGAGGAGTCTTGTTAAAATTGGAGAAATTATTCTCCCTTCAGCTCCGGAAGGAGCAAAATAAGAAAGATCTCGTGAGGATAATAAAAGGAGGTTCGCTCATCGTCTATGGTGAGTAACCTCTAAAAAAACCCAGGCCGGGGGTTAATCCGGTCAAAAAAAATGAAACAGGAATCAAGGTTCCTGTTTTTTACATATTTCTCCGCCACCGACTACGATGTCATTTAAATACAAAACACAATGTTGACCGGGGGTGGGGGCGAATTGGGGGGTGTGAAATTTAATTGTTAAACCACCCCTGTCGCCTAAACGGCGACTTTCCCCTCCTTGAAAAGGAGGGGAATCATACAAATTGCATTTAGCGGGAGGGGAGTTGTAGCGGATTTTGGCGGTCACAACCACACCTGAGCGCCCTAACGGGCTTCCATCCCCTCCTTCGAAAGGAGGGGAATTGTCAATTTTTTTTCTGGATCCCCGATTCCGCCCGAGGCGGATCGAGGATGACGATAACAAACCACCCCGAAGTGCTTCGCTTTCTGCCACTCCTTGAATCCACCCCAAATCCGCCCAGTGCGGATCTGAGGACTCTGGGAGAAGGAGGGGAGTTTTAATAATATTTTTAATATTTATAGTGTCGTACAATAGTTCGGAATGGGGGGCGACGATTAATTGATTGTTTTTAACATCGATCTCTTTGGCATAGTAAATTTTTCCGCCACCGGAGGAGATGCCTTTGCGTTGGCCAATGGTGTAATTTATTAGCCCCTGATGACGCCCAATTAATTCTCCCTGGGTGTTGATAATTTCACCCGGTATCAATAACTGATCGGATTGCCGGGAAATGAATTGCTTGTAATCATCATCAACAAAACATAAATCCTGTGATTCTTTTTGGTTGGCAAAGTCGAAATCCGGAAATTCTTTTTGGGCAATTTGTTTGACTTCGAATTTGGTTAATTTTGCCAAAGGAAAGATGGTTTGGGAAAGAATATTTTGCGGAATGCGATATAGAAAGTATGACTGGTCTTTGGTTTGGTCAACTCCTTTTTGGATGTAAAAAAGTTTTTTTCTGGATCCCCGATCCGGACCGCCCTGCGGGCTTCCGGTCGAGGATGACATCAAGTCTATATTTGATTTAAGAGCATTGCTAAATTTGTCATTATTAATTGGATCCTGAATCGCTCGAGAACTCACTTCGTTCGTCTCGGGTTCAGGATGACAAACAAGAGCTGAAATTCTGGAATTTTGGAATTTATCACTTGGATATTGGTTATTGGTATTTGGTACTTGATCGGTTACGGATGAAATCTCCGATAACGAAGCACCCGTTGGGCTTTCATTTCGGGGATGACAATTTGGCTGTCGGATACTTATAATATTGGCGTAGTGGCCGGTGGCGATGCGATCGATATTTAGATCCTGTTTGGCTTTTTCGTAAAATAATTTAAACTTGATTTCTTCGTTGCACCAGATACAAGGATTGGGAGTTTTTCCCATGGTGTAGTATGCAATGAATTTATCAACTACTGCTTTTTTGAATTCTTTTTCAAAGTTAAATATTTTTAAGGGAATATCCAGTTTGACACACAATCTTTTGATTTTATGCAGAGATTCTTCGCTGCAACATTTATTTTCAAGACAATTTGCACAGGACAAATTTTGCTCGTGCCAAAAGCGCATGAAAACGCCGATCACTTCGTGACCTTGAGATTTCAATAAGTATGCGGCGACGGATGAATCCACTCCGCCGGATAAGCCAATGGCGATTTTCATGGTAAATAATTACTAATGACTAAATACAAATTACAAATTAATCATAATTAAAAGGTTGACGGATAATTTATATCATATTATAGTTACGGTAACAAATTGTTGTAAGTAAAAAATATGAAAGGAGCGGGAAGACATGAATATATCCTACGAGGAGAACAGTTTGATATTGTTACCTCAAAATGACGAAGAAAGAGGTGATTTCAAATCAATATTAATGGTTATGGAAACATACCATGGTGTGGATATAATTAAAGGGAGGGCATATGTTATCAGTAAGTATAATGATGGTTTGAGATTAAAACCTGCCGATTCAGAATCATATTAGAAACAAAAGTATTACTAAAAAAATACATCACTTTTTAAAACCTTGATTGATTGTTTCAAGGTTTTTTATTTAGTAAATTGTTTTTCAGATAATAAGGAATTTAATTATTTCGATTTGGGTGTTGATATCTAATTTTTTTTTTGATTAGCGAATCTATGCTTCTTTTTGGAATTCCGTGTTTAGCCAAAGATTTTATGTTGGTTTGAAATATTTGTTGGATTTTAATATTTATCCCCCAAGGTTTTCCGTGGTAAGTCGTGGCATGATAAATTTTGCCAACTTTGTATATGCCTAATTCATCAACAGCGCGTATAGTGGTGTTTTTGGTTTTGTTAATAAGTGCTTTTTTGTATGAAGGTGGAAAAGGAATAGTATTCATAGTAAAAAATTACTTTTCTCGGATATTAGCGATGGCTGGTTTACGTATTTGAAGAAATGGACCATGTTGTTTGGGTGAAGCCGATTGGCAATAATATATCGTATTTTTGATTTTTTTTGAAATAAGTTGATTTGATTTCTTTAAGTTTCATTTATTTATTATTTTTCCTTTATTTATTGTGACGACATCTCCAAACAACGTAATTCGATCATCAACAATCACAACACCATCGCCATCACTACAAACATATACCACTTTTTTAAATTTTCTAGAATACTCGATAATATTCGAAAAATGAGGGTCATCATCTCCTGAATAGTGGGGGTAGAAATCAAAATCGACTAAACATAAGGATGAAAGATCTTTTATTCCAATTTCATTATCATCGCCAAATTTGGCTATTTGGATAGTGGGAGACATCAGAATACTTCCAGCGGAAACACCAATCAACACTCCTCCATTTTTGACATATTCTTGGATTCGGTTAATAATATTTCTTTTTTTAAGCAGATTGAGGAAATAAAAAGTATTGCCTCCCGATAGGAAGATTGCATCTTTTAAAAACGCTTCTTCGATTTTGTTTTCATTGTATTGCAAATCAATATCGAAATAAAACAGATTCTCGACACCAAGATTTTGATAGTATTCTTCTTTTTTTCTAAACCAAGTCATATCGGAATCATCTGATTGGGAAGGGATGTAGGTAATTGAGGGGGTGTGGTCAAATAGACTCAAGAATTTTTCATCGATTTTCGTATTTTCTGGGATTTGGTCGCTGTGGAGGATTAGTTTTTTCATTTTGAAATTTATAAAGATAGATATAATCCAAGGGATAATTTGCGAATATGCAGATCTGATAAGCAATAGAAATATTAGAAGCAAGCAAAAAAAACGAAATCGCAGCACATTAGAGTTTATGGTAATGGATCCCGGATAATCTAGCGCTTCGCTTAGATTTCCGGGATGACAGTTGAGGGAAGTAATTTTTGGGTATTTAGACTTTGTTAATTATCTGCGAAACGATCATCGCCGGAACCTCATAGTCATGAAGTTCGAAAATATATGGTTTTTCTCTCCCCTCTTTGAAGATGAATAGTCCCTCCGGACGGATTTCAAAGATGTGCAGTTTAGCATTCGCAAAAGAGATGCTTTTACGGTTACCTTTAAAACCAATCCGTTCGTTAGTTATCCAAAAAGTACCGACATCATCAATAACCAATTCTTCAGTGTTGGATACTTGATAATCGATCGAGCCGACGCGATATTGGATGCCTTTGATAATTTTGATTGAGCCAGCGGGTCCGTGATAGTTGATTTTTTTGCTGGTGTTTTTGTATTTTTTGAAATCGCCCGGTGAAGCCCAATGCAAGATCTCGTTTTCTTTGAAGATTATATCTAAATTTTCTTTTTTCATTTGGGGTAGAATTCCTTTGTCCATCAATCCCAGAGCATAGAATTTGTGGAATGTTTTTTCATCGAATTGAACATTGTTGGTTATCCCGAAATAATTTGTCAGAGATTCGAGTGATTTCTTTTCTTCTTCAGTGATACGATTATCACTGATAAAATTTGCAAACACCAAATTAACCGCTTTTTGATGGGCTTGCTTTAAATCATTGACGGTCAATTTGAATTCTCTTTTTATGCCTTCCAGTTTGTTTTTTTCAATAGTTTCTAAAACTCCGTCAGAGAGATAGTCTATCAAAGCGTCGTAATAAACGTTGCGGCCGGTACGACGGGCTAAAAAATTGGAGATGAAGTTGAGCATGGTTTCATAAACTTATCAAACATATCAATTATCAAACAAAAGCAAACTTTTTTGAATTACATTATTGATTAAAAGCATTACTGCGAAATGCAATAAAAAAATTTAATCTTGCCTATATAACTAAAAAAAAGTATAGTTTTATCAGACATTTAGCAATCAATAGCATTTTAACATTATCAGAGGAGGTGAAAAAATGTCTTTTGAAATTGGGAAATTTTTTGAAGATGAAAAAGGAAATATATATTTCATCAGAGAAATAATTGAATCAGGGAGAGCGAGAACAACAAAGCTCAATAATAAATTTGAAATTGGTTTGGGACAAATTCTTTGCCATACACCCGGAGGGCGGTATGTAAATAAAGATTACATCAGAAAAAAATTTTTAAAGAGGGCTGATGAACTGATTGAAGGTTTTTTTCAAATTACAAAAAGTGAGGTGAGATAATCTTGGAAACAGGATTTAAAATTGGGAAAGAAATATTTCCGGTCAGAATGAATGGTGTAGAAGAATATTTACAGATCCTTTTGGATAATTTTCATCGGGTTCATAGGAATTCCGATGCTAAAATTTTCTTTTCAAAACAAAAGTGGGGTTTGATAGAAAAAGATCAATTTATTGATATTGATATAGGTAATTTTGACCAACTTCTTGTATGGTTTCAGACACATTGCCAGAAATGTGAAAAATTCTGGAAATCCCTGTAAAGGATTAAAAAACACACTACTCAATTTTTTTTATAGTAAAAATAATTTGCGATTACTCAATAATCGCTTTTTTATTTACGAAATGAGTATTTATATTTATTAATATTTATTATCCTCTCTTTCTCAATACAGATTCCTTCTGATCGTAACAAACTGATTTTCTTGTTTGTCCCACCAACAAAACCGCCAACTCGACCATTAGAATGTACTACTCGATGACAAGGCACCTGGGGAGCATGGGGATTGTTTTTCATCGCCTGACCGACCGCCCTATATGCCTTGCTACCCAGTGCTTCGGCAATATCTTTGTAAGTAGTAACTTGGCCAGGTGGGACTTGGCGTAAAAGGTGGTAACATTTTTGAGAGAAAGACATAAGTTTAAATCCAAATATCAAATTATAAACATAACCTTGCTGTCATCCTCGACCCTAAGCCCAAGGGGCGCTAGGGATCGGGGATCCATGCAATTCAATTATAATTTCTGGATCCCCGATCCTGCATCCCAAGCATTCGCCGGACAGGTTCGCTGGACAATTTGTCGAAGTTCCGCCCTGGCGGATTTCGACTCGAGGATAAAAGATAAAAAAATTGACTAACACAATTTATAAATTATTTTTAATGTTTTTAGTTGTGGGTTTGATTTTTGCATTTTGAGTTTTGAATTTCAATATCTATTTTAACGACAATATCTGATATCCATACTTTTCAACATCTTCCTCAGGCCAGAAATTAAAATCTTTAGTTCTGCCGACATAGGTTACTTCTTTCTCTAATTCGCGACCGGTATATTT
This sequence comes from uncultured bacterium, assembly GCA_938004065.1. Taxonomy (GTDB): domain Bacteria; phylum Patescibacteriota; class JAHJAL01; order JAHJAL01; family JAHJAL01; genus CALKWM01. Next base: position 34,394 of record CALKWM010000028.1, on the reverse strand, counting down.
TTAGAAAATATTCCGGCCAGATTTTTTTGAATTATTCTATAATATATGATTATTAATATACGAGTTGTGTGAATTGAAAAAAAATAAGATATCTTGATCCCCGATATCGGATCGCGATAACGCTTCCGATTCGAGGATGACAGGAGAAGAATTGATTTCACATAACGTGCCGCGGCTGATCCGATCGTGGCCAAAGGCCGCCGCAGGCGAGCCGATGGACATGTCGGATAGCCGCTGTTAGACGACGTCGCGGAGCGACGGAGGATAACGGGGGCGAAGCCGCGGCACGTTAGACAACGAGCGAAGCGATGTTGGCTAACTCGTTAATATATGATTATTTTTTTCTTTCAGTCATCCAGATCACATCACCGTCCGGGTCGGTGAATTGAGTGAGAGTCATTTTACCGTCATCTCGCTCGTCGCAATTTAACAGAATATTTACTCCCCTGTCGGCCAATTCAAGGGTGGCTTCTTGGCAATTCTCGACCACAAATCCGATACCGGGTCCGGGGTTAGTTGTGGTTTGCAGAGCCAGATTGATCTTGTCGTTAAGTTTTAGTTCCGACCAATCATCGGATTGATATTCGACCTCAAATCCCAGTTTGTCGCGATAGAATTCGATCGCTTTGTTCATGTCGGCGACATGAACGCAGAAATGGCTTAGTCTTTGTTTCATAGGATGAATTATTTTATAAAATAAATATTTTTTAATTATTTTCCAGCAATGATCATATATCGATGAGAATTAGTCTTGATACCTTTTTTGGTGGTATTTTCTGCGATAAATTTCTCCAATTTGGTGAAGTCGGATTTGGTTTTACCAAAATCTGGAATAGTCGGAGTGTGCTTTAGTAAAAAAATCAAATCATGCGGAGTATGATAAATTTCTGCTGAATTATAAGTTTTCGTTTGTATTGTTTTAAATCCGGCTTTTTTAAGTTCGGTAACATAATTATTCATTTCTTCCTCCAAATCCATGCCCAAAAATTGTCCTCTGCCAAAAAATTTGGTGATATTTTCTTTGTCCAGTGGCCCTACTTGTTGAGTTAAAAAATATCCTCCGGGCACTAGTACTCGATAAATTTCTGCCGGTAAAAAATCAGAATGGCGACAACTAACCATATCAAACATACCATCCGGAAATTGTAATTTTTCCGCATCCATATGAAAAAATCGACAATTTTTGGTTTTGGCCTTGGATAGATTTTTCTGTGCAGTTTGGATCATGCCCAGAGAATGATCGATAGCTATCACCAGGCGAAAGTTTTGGCAGATTTTTAGAATTCTCTCACCGCCTCCGGTTCCGATATCAAGGAGCAAATCGTCCGGTTGTGATTTTTTGACCACCTCTTGGTAGAGTTCCCATTTGACACCGGTTGCAGTATATTTGCATTTGGAAAAGTCCCATCCGATACGAGAGCCGACTTTGTCAAAGAATTTTTTGTATTGTTGTTTGGTGTAGGTCATTTTTGAATATTTTTTAATAATGCTTCCGGTGTAAAGTTGTTGGGATTAAAGTTTGCTAATTTGTCAGTTTTCAATGGGACCGCCACTCCCAATTTACGGTATTTAAGATACGGCAAAATTAGTTTACCGGTTTTACTCCAATAGTTTAATAACCAAGGGGAAGGCATAAATAATAATAAGTTTCAAGTAAAAAAGTATCAAGGATCAAGATTGGGATCCTGAATTGCTCGAAACGCCCTGCGGGCTTTCGGGTTCAGGATGACATTTAACAAATATCAAGTTCACATTGTGAGTACAATTTAATTGTTCCAAAAACAATGCAATATGGAAAATAGTTAGGTTAGTTTTTTGTGGTGGCGGCCGAGTTGTTTCTGGGTAGATCTTTGTTTGGCGCCGGCTTTAAGTTTAGATTTGGCAATCCTTTGAAAGTTTGGATTTGATTGCGCCGGGACATGCAAGTCCTTTGATGTTTTAGTTGAAGGTTTTTTAGGCATTTTGATATTATTAATTTTAAATTCTTAATTTTTTACTGGTATTCTCCAGTTAATTCGATGTAGATGATTTTCCATAGTTCGGAAAATGTGAGGTAAACGGCGTGATCATTTTTGTACCAGGCGATTTTGCGCCAAAATTCATCAGTTGACGAGTGATTGATAATTTTGAAATCCGGTCCCATAACGTACTGGAATGTAATTTCTGAACGTCGTTGATGATATGGACTGGTGACCAGGATGATGGAATGTATGCTTAAGCGATTGAAAACTTCTTTGAGATTGGTGGCATTTTCAAAAGTACTGGTTGCCTCTTCTTCGAGAATTATATCGTCAGGGTCGATATCAAATTCGTCGATGGCAATGTCTCTCATCGCTTTGGCATTGGATGGACTGTAGGGATCGATCGCATCACCGGAAAAAACCAGTAATGGAGCCATTTGGTCTTGGTAAAGTCGAATTCCTTCCAGGGTGCGGGTGCGAGTCTCGCCACCGGAAATAACGACGATGGCGTCAGCTTCAGATAGTTGGTCTTGAGGTGAAAGATAGAAACCAATACCAATCATAGCAACATAAAAAAAGACTATGGCGACTATGATCAATATCAGGATGTTGGTGAGATTTCTCATAATATTTTTTTCAAGTATATTGTAACATTTTATAATTTTATGATTGTATATTATAATTGTTAATAAACGTATCTTAAAAAAGAAAGTGAGGTGAAAGTAAATTGTCAGATTTATATTACTCTGATTACAAAATCAGGCAATATAGACAAACCGATGCTAAAAAAATGCGGAAATTCCTGCAGAAACAAAATCTGGATTACCCTGATTTCCAAGGATGGGTATTGCAGACAATGGATGAATTGACACTTCAAATCAAATTGTCCTATGTCGCTCTTAAAAAAAGTCAGATGGTAGGAGCAATAGTTTTTCAAAGACATTTTGAAATTGAATGGCTCCTAGAGATCAAAAATGTCTTTGTAAAAGAGAAGCACCGGAATCATGGTCTGGGCAGGATTTTATTTGCTCTGGCAGAGTGTGCGGCCAAAACAAATGGACTGAAAGGAGCAGTGTATGACTGTCCGGAAAAAAACAGGAGATTGCATGATTTTGTTTATTATGAATGTAATTTCCGAAATTTCTGCATAAGATTACCCTTATACAAAAAAGATAAATCAGATATTGTATTGGTGAAATTCTTTTGCAATGAACGATTGGACTCATACAAAGAGCAAATCAATACAATTTTTCAGAATAAGTACGGAAAGTTAATTTAAAAAAAATATTAAAGAAGAACCGGAATAAAATTCCGGTTTTTTATTGTCTAAAAAGTGTCAGATCATGAATGGAGTTTTGGTGACGTATGACTGATATGCGGGATCGATTTTAACCATTTCTTTTTCTTCAGTACGACAGACGGAAACGTATTTGTATATCAGGATGGGCGTAAAGATGACTGTAAGAATAGTCGGCCAACCGATAAACCAGCCAAAAATTATCAAGATGAACCCAAGGTATTGCGGATGTCGAGAATATCGATAGATGCCGGTTTGCACAAAGTTATCCGGATTTTGTTTGGAATTTTTATAAAGTGTAATCCAGGCGATTGTGATTAGTACCATGCCGATAAGCATTAGTATCGCCCCATATAACATCGCCACATCCATCGCCAAACCAACTCCTAGAAAATCAAATGCTACCACATTGCGGGGTAATTCGGCACCCGGAATCATAAAATATTTGGAAGCAAAAAGCACGGTTAACGGAATGCCGTACATTTCGATGAATAAAGAGACAAAAAATGCTCCAACCAAACCGTATTCCATCCAATTGGCTTTGCGACGAAACGAAAGGGGGATTAAAAATATCATAAATAGAACTACACTGGCGATAACCACTTTCCATTCGTGAGTAACAATATGAGTAATTATGTTACCACTGAGGTAAGCTTTGAAATGAGTATAAAAATCGTGCCAAAAGATGATGGGGATTAGTATCAGAATAAATAATAAAATTTTGGGGGAAATGTTTTTGGAAAGCATAAAAAATATATTATTCCCTAGATCCTGAATCGCTCGAATAAAATTTTCGATTCAAAAATCGAAAATTTTGTCGGGTTCAGGATGACAACACTATTTTTGCCAGAGGCCGTGGATGTTGCAATATTCACGGGCTGTAATTTCTCGTGCGTCGATACAAAATTCGGCCCGAGGGACATCACCTGGTTTTAAGAAATGGAAATATGATCGGCCATCAGCAATAAGTTCAATCCATAAAAAAATAATCCTAATTTAATGATAATTGATACAAGATTACATTGTTACTGTTGTAAATAGTTTTTACATCACTATTATGATCATATCCATCGACAATGATTTTTTTGACTTGTTCGATGCTGGTCATCGGCCAGACACTTTCATCAGCGAGATTTAAGATAAGATACTCGTGGTTGACCAAGCTTGGACATTGATAGGCATTATTTGAGATGTTTTTATCCTCAGAATGAGTAAAATGCGGAAGCACATTGATATTTTTTCTGTTAGCGAGATGAGGGATCAAGTGATTTTGAGCAATTACATCACTACTAACAGGTATCATAGCAATTGCTTGGACAAGATCACGCTGTTGAGAATTAAAATAATAATCACAAGTGAAAATTTTGGTTAGTTTTGAATTATCATAAAATTCCAGTTTAAAGCTGTAACCTATGTTTATTATACATAACGATAACAAAATAAAATATTTCAAATTTTTGTTGGCGATGTTTTCGGATATAAATACACTTCCCGCAATAACCACGATTATCATCAATTCAATATTGTAATGAAAATAGTACCCCCAATAGGCGGAGTTTTGGGCAAGAAATTTTTGAGATAATAAGGGTAAAAGCATAATTGAATATCGGGGATAGAAAAAAGCAAACAAGCCACCGGACAAGATTATTATCCACCACATTTGTATCTTGTCATTATTATCAACAAACCTAAATACAAAAGATACGGGATCGATGATAGCGTTATACAATGCATCTAACGGACCAGTTCCTAAATTGCTAAATGACTGCCAATGGTCATACTGACTATTGTTGTTAAAAAAAGGAATTAAAACTTGTGTAGTTAACAGAAACCAAAATACACTTACTGACATAGTAATCAAGCCATGTTGCCATTGTTTGCGATTAAAACAAATTATTGACACGCCGATCATAATTCCGACCAATGCCATTGTTTCCTTGCAAGACAAACACAAGATAAAAATCAGATAATATTTGAAATAGTCTTTCTTTAGTAAATAGTAAAGTATCCAGGGAATTGCCATGGCGCCAATTACATTGTTATGATAATCAAACGCAAGAGCTTGGAATACACCAAATGAACTAAAAAAAATTGTGGTGGCGATAATGGCATAATTTTTATGGCCGGTATGTTCTTTAATCAATTTATATACACCGAAACCCCCCAAAATAATCGCCATAACTTGAACTACTAACAACGTGTAAGTGCCAAACAAGTAGTACAGAGGTGTAAAAAGAAATAATATGGGTTCAAAATGATCGCCAAAAAGCGTATCTACGTGACGCAAAGTGTTTGGTCCAAGAGATAAATGAGCATAATTATAGAGGGTTTGGTTAAAAATACCCAAATCATAGGCATTGGATTGAAAATTATAATGCCTGACCCACGATAAAGCTGCATACATTAGAAAAAATAGCGTAGCAATGACTAAAAGAATATAATTATTTTTAATTTTTTCTTTTGCCTTCTGTATCATTCTTTTATATGTAAATATTTTTAATTACTTTTATAAATTTTTGCTTAGAAAAATAACTAACAATAAGCCAATTTTTTGATTAATTTTTGATATTTTTTTCGAGTAATTTTTTGTAAAAACAATTCTTCTATTTATTATTCTATAATTTTTAATTGGTTTAAGAAAATTTTCCTGCAAGAAAAATCAATATTTTTACGTATAATAGAGTGGAGGTAAAAAAAATTATTCTTGTACTAAATGAATTTCGAGAAATTTTCCAATAAAACTGACGAGGAGCTGGCATCAATGGCTTCCAGTCGGGAAGAATGTTTTTATGAATTGATGAACCGATACGAGAGCAAACTTCTACGTTATATTTTGCGTTTGGCTAAAATCAATCGGGAAACAGCGGAAGATATACTCCAGGAAAGTTTTATTAAGGCATATAGATACATCAATAATTTCGATTCGGGTTTGAAATTTTCCAGTTGGATTTACCGAATTGCACACAATGAAACCATCAGTTATTGGCGAAAAAATCAGAAAAATGTGGAATTTGTTAGTATTGATAAAGACAGTAACGGTTTTGCAAATACTTTAGCCGATGATAAACGAACCGATGCCGATGCATTACACAATGAAAAACAGGAAGCGATGAACAAAGTTATAAGCAACTTGCCGGAAAAATACCGAGAAGTCCTAATACTTAGATACTTGGAGGAAAAAGATTATGATGAGATCAGTGATATCTTACGTAAACCGATTGGCACGGTGTCGGCATTGATTCACAGGGCGAAGGAAAAACTAAAAAAAGAGGGAAAAAAATATGAGTTGGAAGAATATCTCTAGTTAAACTTTTCTGCGCCCCAGGCGCATCCGCCTGGGGCGGGAAACATTTCCAAACTTTACATACAATATTATTGAAATGGACAAGAATAAAAAAACAATCAGTGAATTGGTAAAAGAAAAGATCAAAAAGGAAGAGTTAAAACCTATTCCAAAATGGCATTTTTTGCTTAAACATGGGTTTTTGTGGATACTGTTGTTGGTTTTATTGTTGATTGGAATGATCTCAGTCGGGATTACGATTTTTGAATTTGTAAGCATAGAATGGGATTTACGGCCTAAGCTTGGATTGGGAATTTGGCCTTTTCTGATGACTATTTTTCCATTTTTTTGGGTGGTTGTATTTGGCATCATCGGAGTTTTGGCATATTACAATTTTATGGTTACACCCAAAGGTTATAAACATCCCAAATATCAGATTGTTTTATTTGGATTGCTGGTGGTTCTATTGGCCGGTACTGCTTTCCACTATTTAGGATTGGCGCGTGGAATTAGAGACAGAATCGAGGGCACGCCATTTTTCGAACATTTTTTACATGACAAGGAGGCATTGTGGAATAATCCGGAAAATGGCTTACTATCCGGAGTAATAGTTTCAATCAATGAAAATGATCAGACGGCAACGGTAAAAAGTTTTGATGGAAAAATGTGGGATGTTGACATAACAGAGATAAAATTACCACCAAATAAAAAAATCGAAGATGGGCAAAGGGTGAAAATTATCGGAGAAAAAATTGACGAAAATGTCTTTAAAGCATCTGAAGCGCGACCATGGCAAAAAGGTGATATGTTGCGATTTGGGGAAAAGCCGGGGCTGGGCCTGAAAAATGGTTCGGGACCCAAGAATGGCACCAAGAATGATTTCCCCCCACCTCCAGATTTAAATTATTAGGGATAAAAAAGAAATGAGAAATCATTTCTTTTTTTGTGCAAGAAATTTTTTTAAACTACGTACTACTTGGTGAGGACAAAAAAATATTGGTCGATTTACGAGTGTTCTCATTTGCTTTGAAAATCATATTCTAGAACAAGTGATTTTTAAAGAAAGGGCCCAAGATTATGAAAATGAATTACTAATTTAATAAATTGCATTAAAGATTATTTAAAAAACTAAATTATAATGCTAAGGAGAATACGATGAATAATAAAATTTTAACAGGTATCATTATTGGTGGTACAGTACTTACTACAACCGCTTCCGCCTATGCATACGGTCCACAAAATGGACATGGAATGGGCATGAAAGGTGGCCTCGGAGGACTAAATCCTGATAGACAGGCAATTATGGAAGCTTTGGACAACAGCGACTACCAAACATGGGAAAACTTGACCAAAGATTCCCCAAGAGCGGAAGAAATGTTGTCTGTAATAAACGAAACTAATTTTGCTCAATTTGTCGAAGCGCACAATTTGATGAAAAACGGAGATTTTGAGGGGGCAAAGGCAATATTTGATCAATTGGGAATTGTAAAACCGGAAGGCCTTGGTGAGGGATTTGGTGGCGGGGAGCATGCACAAGCCGTAAAAGATGCATTGGATAACAATGATTTCTCTGCCTGGATGGAGGCCATTGAAGACACCCCAAATTATGAAGAATTATCAGCTGCTATCAACGAGACAAACTTTTCTCAACTGGTAGAGGCGCATAACTTGATAAAAAACGGAGATTTTGAGGGGGCAAAGGCAATATTTGATCAATTGGGAGTCAAAATGCCAATGGGACCTAAAGGTGAACGAGGTATGATGGGTGATATGAAAGAAATCATGGATGCGGTGGACAATGGTAATTATGAAGCTTTTATATCTTTGATCCAAGACAAACCAATGGCCGACGAAATCTTGTCTGTGATTAATGAGAGTAATTTTTCTTTGTTAAAAGAAATGCATGATTTGGTTTTAAGTGGAAACTTTGATGAGGCCAAAACAATTGCTGATGAACTGGGTTTGAAAGGACCATGGCTTGGTGGTAAAGGTCGATTCAAAGGTAACCAGGCAAATGATGTGGAAAATAAAGCATCTAACAGAAACAATGCAAATCAAGATAGCAACATAGATAACGCCTGATTCGTAAGGTCTCTATAAAATAATACCCTCCTAATTTTGGAGGGTATTATTCCCACTTACCGATTAAATTATTTTCTTTATTCCTATACTCAATAATTCTTTTTAAATGACCGCCAGCGATATCTTTGGGTAGATTGTTTAGGGAATGAAATTTGTATTCAATAATTTCTTTTGCATCAATTTTTATTTTGCTTTCGTCAACCAAATCTCGTGATAAAAACAAAACGATGCTGTCGTTTTTACTTTCCTTGAATAGTTGATAAACACCAAGCAGTTCTATATTTTCGATAATAATGTTGAGTTCTTCTTTTAATTCACGCTTGATTGCATCCTCGTAATATTCAAATTTATTGACTCCACCGCCGGGCAACATCCATTTATTTCCCGGAATATATGTATGACGCACAAGTAATATTTGATTATTGTTTTCAATGATAATCCGCACTCCATTGGTAGTGGGTTTAAATATTTTCTAAGTAAATTCGAGCGAAAGGATATAAAGTTTTTTGTAAATGCTTTTTTGAATCATGTTTAGATCAAATTTTTATTAATTTTATATTAATATTTTATTTATTGAAAAAATATTGTATTATTTTATTGTAATAAAAAAAGGGGGGTGTTTTTTATGGCCGAGTTAGAAACGACAATAATCATAGATTCCGGCGAATTAAATCTCAAGGGAATCGATTGTCTGGAATATTTGTTTCTACAGAAGAAGAAAGAGTGTATTTTTAAAATTGGGATTCTTCAAAAGATTAAACAGCAGACGACAAGTTTCAACGACTGTTTTAATTTGGAGCTCGCAAAAACTTTACCTGATTTTTTTGCTAGAGCCGAGCTGGCTTTTCAGTCGTTAATATCAATTGAAGAGTTCATCTTGAAACATGCTCAAGAGACAAATAAAGATAAACGGCTCAAATTGAGATATATAATTGATGAACAAATCAAGCTATTAAAAACAAATTTGTACGTAGAATAAAGACAATCCATCAGGGTTGTCTTTTTTGAAAATTGAAATTAAATAAGGAGAACAACGATGAATTTAAAAATATTTAAAAAAAGAACCTTCTATGACTGAGAAAATTTTTTAATTGTAAGACGGGGTACATCTAAAGAGCTGCAAAGCATTATACCTGGTTAAAATGTTTTCAAGTTTATCAAATGCGGACTTTGGAGAGTTGTCCAGCATACGCGGGATTAAAAAACTCCTACAGGTTAATTAAATGCGGACTTTGGAGAGTTGTCCCGCATACGCGGGATTAAAAAACTCCTACAGGTTAATTAAATGCGGACGAGGAGAGTTGTCCCGCATACGCGGGATTAAAAAACTCCTACAGGTTAATTAAATGCGGACGAGGAGAGTTGAACTCCTACAGGCATAATGCCCACAAGCACCTCAAGCTTGCGCGTCTACCAGTTCCGCCACGTCCGCACGTCGTCGCACACTCTCCCCGCTACGCGTTAGCTGGTATAACCATCTTCCGCTTCGCTTAAAGTCGAGTGGCTCCTCCTCTTTCACAAAAAATATGGAATAAATTCCTAATTTTTTGTGATTAAATCAAATTTTTTAAGCTATCAAAATGCCGAAATTAAATCGTCATTTTGATGAAAATATTTGATATTAAAATTTGACAACTAATCCTTAAAAAATATGATTGCTTCGTTTAAATATTTTGGGCACTCTATCGTTTTGCACATTCTCCTTCCATATTTTAGAAATATGAAGCGACGAAGAAATAATATTATTGATCAGAAATTTCTCTAATTTTCTGGTGCAGTATTGTCAGGATCAGTGATACCATTTTCTACAATATTATCATTTAGGTTTTCATCATTAGTTTTCCAGATACGTTTTGTGTTAATATACCAGTCGGATATAAATTGAAAACGATCGGCTGGATTGGAAGCACGCTCCATATTGATCCCTTGTACAGACGGATTGGTTGCATAGATGTAGAAAGGCTGGATAAGAAATATGGCTGGTTTGTCGTCAAAAATAACTTCCTGAAAAGGCAAATAGCTATGAATGCGCGTGTCAATATCGTTTGATTTGCGTCCGGTTTCCAGATATTTATCAACTTCAATATTGATATATTGAGCCAAATTGAGACCGGGATTGCTGATTTGTGATGAATGCCAATAAGGATATGGATCAGGATCAAGTCCCAAGTTTTCACCAAAAAGCAAACAGTCATAATTTCTAGTTTTAATTATCTGCGTTTCCAAATCGCCGATATTGTAGGTATCGAGTAGAACTTCAATACCAATTTCTTGCCAGTATTTTTGAATCATTGAAGCCGATAGCATGAATTCCGGGTTATCGGTAGTAACCAAACGAATTTGCAAACGAGTATTATCTTTTTCCCGTACACCATCACCATCAACGTCAGTCCATTTTCCCTGTTCCAATAAAGCTTTGGATTTTTCTGTGTCTTGAAAGATATGTAAAATGTCCGGGTTGTGCCCCATGTAGCCGTCCGGAATTGGTGTATCGATTACTTGGCCTTTGCCATATAGAACTTTTTCGAGTATTTCTTCTCGATTTAGTGAGTAGGCCATAGCTTCTTTGACGTATGGATCTCGAAGCAGATCTTTGCTGTCTTGATTGATAAAAATTGCTGAGTATTGTGGCAAAGCGATATCGAAATAATTGATGTTATTTGTACTGCCCACAACCATCGGCCAATCTGCTATCAGTATCCTGGATATCGACATTATTTCTTTATTTTTGTAGGCATTGTAGAGTTTTTGATAGTCGTCAAAAAACTTGAAGGAAATTTTGTTAATATGTGGGATTTTTCCAAAGTACTTATCGTTGACTATTAGATTTATAGAATCATAACGTTGCTGGAGTCGGTCGTATTTGAGTGTATCCAGTTTGTAAGGTCCGGTGCCAATGGGCTTGGTGTTGAAATCGTCCGAGTCGATTTTGGTAACTGGTATGTCGTACAATAAATGTTGCGGTAAAATACCAGTGGTTAGATTTACCAGAAAAGGTGAAAAAACTTCCGGTAAGGTAAATTTAACTTGATAATCATTAACTTTTTCAATGATTACATCTCGCCAATTGTCAGTTAGTGTCCCCGGATATTGATCGTTTTGAATTAATTGATAGGTAAAAATCACATCGTCGGCACTAAATTTTTCACCATCATGCCAATACACATTGTCTTTGAGATTGAACAGATAGGATTTTTCGTCTTCCGATACAGTCCAATCATTGGCAAGATCACCAACCAGATTACGGTCTTGGTCAAAAGTCAATAGTCCGGAAAATATCAATTTTACCAAATCGCGATCGACGTCATTGGTTTGAGATAGAATCGGATTGATATTTTTGGGTTGTCCGGCCATACCTTCAATCAATGTGCCTCCCTCGGTGGCAACCACGGTTGTGTGTTGAAGATAGTAACGATATGCGAAAAAAACTCCTCCGAATATCAATAGAAGGGAGAGAAAAATCAATGCATAGCGAAAATTGAAATTGAATTTATCACGCCAGCTTTTGGGAATAATTTGGGTTTTAGGCCGAAACCTTTTCCAAGATTGGTTCATGATTAATTAGATTATTGTACCAATAGCCCAATAATTGACGAGACGAGAAACAGTACTGCCAAGACGACCGATCCATAATGCAAAAATCCGGCCATACCACGTTTGGATTTGTAAACATTGCCATCTCCACCAAAAGCACTACCAAGAGCCGAGCCCTTGTGTTGAAGTAGAATAAAAACAATCAACAAAATGGAGATAATGGCCTGAATGATTGGAATGTATTGAGTCATGATAGATAATAATTAATAATATGATTATAGTTTAGTAATGATAATTTCAAAAATAATAGTTGATGATTAAAAAGTTGAATGGTTAAATTGTTAAATATTTAATCACAAATGGCGATATTGAAATATTGTAATATTGTGAATCGCAAGAATATTTGAATTGTTAAAAAGTAAAAAATTTTTGAATTGTTTATGAATATTGTTTTTATAAAAGGCGTGGACGGGATTTGCACCCGTGTACGCGGTTTTGCAGACCGCTACCTAGCTGCTCGGTCACCACGCCTCGTCGTCGGAATCGGATCTTACCGCTCCATGTGAGCCGATAAACCGTCTCCCATTCCGCTCTACGATCCGTTCCTCCTCTTTCACCAAAAATATGGTTGCTTGCGCACCTAATTTTTGGTGATACTGCGACAACAATGTCGGAATCGGATCTTACCGCTCCATGTGAGCCGGTAAACCGTCTCTCATTCTGCTCTACGATCCGTTCCTCCTCTTTCACCAAAAATATGGTTGCTTACGCACCTAATTTTTGGTGATACTGCGACAACAATGTCGGAATCGGATCTTACCGTTACACACATAGCCAGTGGAATAAAAAGGAACATAATAAGCATATACTCAAAATGGACAAAAATATAGGGTGAAAAGAACGAAAAAAGACACTTGAAAAGATACATTAATAAACAAAATCTTTTACAATTATAACTGTTATTGCGACAAAAAGTAAAGGAAACATAAATTCAGGGGAAAAATCTAAACTTTGAAAGAATTTTAAAAAGATATTACACTGGAAGTTGTAAATAATTTTTGAAAAATTGATAAAAAAAATTGGATAACAAATATTTCGTATATATTTTGGTGGCGGTGGTTCTTTTTTTGGTAGGTGTGATAAGTTTATTGTGGCTAAAGAAAACACCAACCTTGATTGCCGGCCTGACAGAGTATTTAAACCTTAAACCGGCGACTAAAAAACCCACTGAAATATTTGTTTACGCAAAGTTATTGAACATGTTTCCGGAAATTAACTGGAGATATTTTTTCAATGGCAAAAGAGCTGGTAAAGATGTCTATTTCGGTGTATTCTATAGTAACAAACAAGAATATTGTTTTTTCTCAATAAAAGATGAAGTGAAGCCAATGCTGGTTTCAGATAATGATTTGGGGGATATATACCAAGAAAAAACCAAGTTGGAAAACTTGCATATATATGCGAAAGATCGTTATATGTTGGAAAATATTGAAAAGTCAGATCAATTTATACTTGATACCCAATATCTGTTTATGGGGAGAAATAATTATTTGGAATTTACAGATTTGAATCAAGTGATTTTGATTACTGATTACAAATTTACAAATATTAAAGAAATACTGGAATTTTTTGCTAAATTTAGCCACATAAAGGAGCATCTATAAATGAAAGAACAAAATATCATTTCACAATTGAATCAGGAACAACAAGAGGCCGTAAGACACACCGATGGCCCTCTTTTGATATTGGCCGGCGCGGGCAGTGGAAAAACAAAAACTCTAACCCATCGCATAGCGTATGTGGTTCAAGAAAAAAAAGTATCTCCTTACAATATCCTGGCAGTAACATTTACCAATAAAGCCGCCGGAGAAATGAAACAGAGGATTTTCGAATTGATAAAATCATCTAATCAAACTAACAATATTGACCAATTATTGCCATGGATGGGTACTTTCCATTCTATTTGTGTAAAAATATTGCGTCGTGATATCGATAAAATCGGTGGAAATTCCTCGTTTGTGATCTATGACTCAGCCGATCAGTTAACTGTGGTCAAAAAAGCCATGAAAGAAATCGCCATCGACCCGAAACAATTTTCACCTCAAGCTGTGAAAGCACATATTTCAATGGCTAAAAATGAGATGATGAGTGCCAAGACTTATCAAGAAAGTGCTCATATGTCGCCTTTTTCTGAGGTTGTGGGCGATGTTTACATCAAATATCAAAAGACATTGGAAGCAAACGGGGCGGTAGATTTTGATGATTTGATAATGAAGACGGTCATCTTACTGGAAAACAATCCGGAGATAAGAGATAAATACAAAACAATTTTTAAATATATATTTATTGATGAATATCAGGATACAAATTTTGCTCAGTATAATCTGGTAAATTTATTGATAAATGCTGAACAAAATATATGTGTAGTTGGTGATGACGCCCAGTCGATATATTCCTGGCGCGGAGCTACTATCAGAAACATATTGGAGTTTGAAAAAGATTTTCCCAAAGCCAAAATTGTAAAATTGGAACAGAACTATCGTTCGACACAAAATATTCTCTCGGCTGCCAATGCGGTTATTGCCAAAAACAAAGGTCAAAAAAAGAAAAATCTGTGGACCGAAAATAAAAAAGGGGCAAAGATTTCAGTGTATGAAGCATTGAACGAAATTGATGAGGGGAAATATATTGCTGACAAAATAAAAGATTTGAAAATAAAAAATCAATACAACTACAATGATTTTTCAATTCTATATCGAACCAATGCACAATCTCGTGCACTGGAAGAAACTTTGCTCAAATACAATATTCCTTACCGGATAATCGGCGGGGTACGATTTTATGAGAGAAAAGAGATCAAAGATATTTTGTCATTTTTGCGTATTGTCGTAAATGCTTCAGATGCGATAAGTTTATCCAGAATTATAAATATCCCACCGCGAGGAATTGCCAAAAAGACGGTGGAATGTCTCAATACCATCGCCGAGGAATACTCACTTAGTCTGTGGGAGATTATTCAGAGGATAGCCGATGGCGAAAATGGAGTTTCGGAAATGGCGGAAAATGATATCAATACCAGAGCGATCAATAACATTCAAAAGTTTTTCAAATTGATAGACAAACTGAAAAATAAACTTGACGAGCTGACACCTCTGGAGTTTATGGCCGAATTGTTATCCAAAACCGGATATGAAAAATATATCGATGACGGTTCAATCGAAGGAGATACTCGTATTGAAAACATCAGAGAATTGCTAACAGTATTAAAAAAATACGACATGTACAATGCCGCCGAAGGTATCAGAGTGTTTCTAGAAGAAGTAAGTTTGATTAGTGATGTTGACAATTACAATCAAAATGAAGATGCCGTAACCTTGATGACACTGCATAGCGCAAAAGGATTGGAATTTCCGGTGGTGTTTTTAGCCGGTATGGAGGAAAATATTTTTCCCCATGCCCGGAGCGTAACTGAAGAGGCGGAAATGGCGGAAGAGAGAAGATTGTGTTATGTGGGTGTTACGCGAGCGGAAAAATATTTGTTTATGATTTATTCACAAACCAGACGAATATTTGGAAGCGTTTATAACAATATTCCTTCAAGATTTATCGAAGATATCCCGAAAGAATTGGTAGAAAAAGAATCAGCAATGAACAATGTAGTTGTACCAGCAAAATCATATCATTTGGGCAAATCCAAAAAAATTGTACTGGATGAAACCTGTGGAGATTATAAATCGGGAGATAAAGTGAACCACCCTCAGTTTGGGGTGGGTCGAATCGTACAAATTCAAGGCGGAGTCTTGAAAGTGGCTTTCGAAGGGCAGGGGATTAAAAGTCTGGCAGCCAGTATTGCTCCATTGAAGAAAGTTTAAATAAGTGGGCGGTGAAAGGATCGAACTCTCGACCTCCTCGGTGTAAACGAGGCGCTCTAACCAGCTGAGCTAACCGCCCTAAAAAGAAGTAAGAAATAAGAAGTAAGTATAAGAGAAAGCAGTATTTATACTTCTTATATAGTTATATTATACAAATTGAATATTTTTTTCAATTGTTTAAAAATTTTTTAAGCGCAACCGTTTGTTTTGGTTGCGCTTAGTTGTTTTCTTTTTCGTATTGGTCGATTGAGGTGATTATTATTTTTTTAATCACACATAAAAAGATCGTTACAAAAATTTGCATCATACTCGTTCCTAGTATAATGATCGAAATATAGAATAAATGAACATTTTCCAAAAAATAGTTCAGGGTTATGATTGACATAAATAACCCCAATGTAATTGGGATTTTGTAAACATTTTCGCGAATATAATTGTTTATGCTATTGCATAAATTTAGCAAAAATATCTGCAAATTAAAGACCTGAACGCTGTCCGGCCTAAAATTGCTGTCACGAATTATTTCCAGTAACTTAATTTTTTGATTGATATTTTGTTTTGACAACAAAATTTCCCCCTTTCTTTTTTAAAATTTTAAAGTGTTTAATACAATTTATTTTTATATGGTTTGATAACATAAGTCAATGGTAAAATGTATTTGATGGGTTAAATTTTTTAAATAATGGAAAAAGAGGGATTACAAATTTTGTTTCAGTTAATCGCACTGATAATCGCGACGATTTTTGGTAGTACGAACAGTTTTCCTGATTCCGGTTTACCTGACGGATACTATCAAGTAGTGGATGTAGTTGATGGCGACACGATCAAGGTTGATAACAATGGACAAAAAGAAACTATCAGATTAATCGGCATTGATACTCCCGAATTGCATGATCTCAGAAAAGAAGTGGAATGTTTCGCTCTGCAAGCAACCAATGTAATGGAAGACAAGATAGGCAATTTGGAAGTCTATCTGGAAAGTGATTTATCGCAATCTGACATTGATAAATACGATCGGTATTTGCGCTATGTTTTTTTGGATGATACCAATATCAATCTGTGGCTAATCGAAAACGGTTTTGCCTATGAGTACACATATGATGTGCCATACAAATATCAGACGGAATTTATGCAAGCGGAAAATAATGCCAGACTGACTAACGCCGGTTTGTGGGATATGGCTACTTGTGCCGGCCAGAGATGATTATTTTTTTTTGATATTTATAAATTTAAAAAGGAGTTAAATGAAAAAAGTCTGGTATGTGATACTGGTTTTAGTTATTGTCTTGGTTGTAGTTGGGTGTGTGTATATTTTTGTCAATAAAAATAATGACCAAACACCGGAACAAACCGGCTCTAACACTGCCCAAACAGAAGTGACGGTTGATGTTTATGATTCCAGCAAAGACAATAGGTAGGGTAATATAGAAGAACGCATATAGGTCTTGCATTTACTTTGTCAATGAAAAAGAAGTAGAATGTGTTTAACGTTAAAAACAAGGGGTGAATTTTTTATGAAACAGGAATTAGCAGGGTATTTTGCAAAATTGAGTGAAGAAGAAATGAGAATAATTGTTGAAAAATCAATCCTGGAAATTTTTGGTGATGAGGATTTGGAACAAATCCAACTGGATGTTGTAGCATCCAAAGAATGCGCGATGAGAACAACCTGCTGGATTTTTGAAGCTATCGAAGATATTTTTAATATCGATGTCGTTATCAGGCGCAACAACGGTCAAGATTGTCTTTTGGTTGGCTCTATCAATAAAGATTTTTCCGATCCTCTGGATTGCAAGATAAAAAATCAAATTAATGAGTTTTTGACGTACTACAAATTGGGTCCGGAACGACGAATAGATTACTATGTTTTGTAGTAAGAAAGGATAACAAAATACATGTTAATAAAAGTGATATTAAACGTGCAAATACTATTGAAGAAAAGCAAGTAGAAACAAAATCTAGTAAAAAGTTTTGTATTTGTAGTAGAAAACTATCAAAAATTTTATTCTCAGAATTCTTCTGATAATGAAGAATTAATAAAAAGTAATTTTGAAAACAAGCAAGAAAATTTTTTTATATAACAAACCATTAGAATGCGTCACTAAACTGACGCATTATTTGTTATAATATTGATGATATTTATTTGATTTATAATTATTTAAAATGTCTGATAAACCAAAAGTATTGAAATACAAAACATATCTTTCGATGATTGAAAATTCGGTTGGTTCGATCCAATATCGCAACCTTTGGGGAGAGTGGCCGGATGGCCGTGTTGAAGATTTGACCAAAGGAGGGGAGTTAAGCTGTGCAGTATTTGTAACCAGTATTTTGAAATTGTTCGATGCAATTGGCGAACAAAAGGCGACAGTGAAGGGAGCGGTTGAGAGAATGAAAAATGACGGCTGGAAGAATGTTGACATAGAGGGTATTGAGCCGGGAGATGTGATCGTATGGGAAAGAAATAAAACGGATTATACACATCCACATATCGGTTTTTATATTGGTAATAATTTGGCGGTAAGTAATTCCTGGAAGTTAAATAAAGTTGTGCGACATAGTTGGAATTATGGAGGAAAACGTGATGTGGTCGAAGTTCTACGTTGGACTAAATGGTAAAAAATCAGTTTACAAAAAATAAATTACGCTTTAATTGAAAATTTATTCTTTTTTAAGGCATGTTCCCTTTTTTAACATAAAAAAATCGGCCGGAGCAGAACTCTTGGCCGATAAATATTATGTTAAGCAATGCGCATTTTATGCGCAAATGATAAGTTCTGTTTTTTTATCGACTGAAAAATAATCAGCCGAATCAAATTTCTTTTTCATCTCGTCAACGAAGTTGGAAATTTGAACAATTATTTTTTTATTTTCTTTCTTCATTTCTTCTTCCACTATAAATATCAGCTTTTTGGCCTTGTGCTTGTTGAAGCTGACATTTATAATGTCATTTTTGTATTTCTCAATCATTTTATCAAAACTAGCCGGTCCGTTTGGAAAATACCCATAACGGTCCACTCTTGAATTTGATAAATAATTGTCCATAAATTCAAAACTTTCCTGCCAGCAATCGACCGGATAAACTAATACTGAATCAACGAGTGCATCGGGGTATTTTTTCCGAATCTTGCTGTTTCGGATAAATATATTTTTTGAATCTTCTTCCACAAATCCTGTTTCCAGTTTTTTGGGAAGCATTTTTTTGGTTATTTCTCTGAGATCTTTTTTCTGTTGTTCGTAGTTTTGATCACCTGAAAAACCAAGCAAACCGTAATAGGCACAATTTCTGTGCCCATCGATTATGATGCTTTCGTAATTATCTAAAATATGCTCCATAAGCAGATCATTCTCACAGATTTGCCTTAAGGCGCCGGGCAAACATAGTAGGTGCATGCGGTCTCCGAACATTTTTAAGTAGTGTGGGATTGTTACTGAAACAACGTCGTTTTGTAAACACTGCGCAACGAGGACGCTATCCATTTTTTACTCCTCCTTATATTTTTTTAAGTACAAAAGAAAATTATCTATTTTTATCAATAGATAATCTTAAAGTACTTATTTATATTAACAATATTTTAAGAAAATATTAAGAGTTTTCTATATTTTTTCGAATGTAAGTTCTGAATCAGATATAGTGTTCATCATATATTCTTCAATTATGATTTCTGGAAATTCTTTTTCTAACATCTCTTTGATCGAATGAAGGTGACTTACTTGCCTGGTCAGAGCTTCTTCACCCTCCACCCCTTCCATCAATTTATATCCACCACAGCGTTCATGGCTGATTAGAATGATTTTTTTAGCATGATGCAGTTCGATTGATGCAGCTCGTATATTGTTAATATAGAGTTCTTTACTTTCATCTCGTTTAAGACACAGGGGACCGCCGGGATAGGTATAGGGATCAAATTTGGTTATACCCAACTCGTCCTCAACAAATTGAATGGTTTGGCGCCAAAAGCGCGGATCGACACAAAATACTACTGCGGCTTCAACTTCGTGAAAATTTTCGTACTGGTAGGTTTTCATGGTTTTTATAGGTTAATAGATAAAAAATTTTAAATATTGGTCGCACAATAATTTTATGGGTTTCGGGTTTTTTTGTATTTTTTAGCTATTCGAATTCTAGCCAAATCTCTTTCCAGTTTTGCCATGAGAGCGGCGTATTCTTTTTTGTCAGTTATTTTTTGCGAGAGCATTTTTTCGGCATTCTTTTTGGCTTCGATGGCTCGTTCTTCAATAATTTCTTCAATCTTTTCGGCCGCATCTGCCAAAATATTGACTTCAAAGTCTTTGATTTCAGCAAAACCACCATGAATAATGATTGGTGTGATTTTTTGGTTTTTGGTAAAACGTAATTCTCCTGATTTGAGCGTAGTAATTACCGGTAAGTGTCCGGGAAGTATAGTAATTTCACCTTGAGTGGTAAAAATTGTTACTTGCTCTACTTCTTCTGAAAACAGAGTACGCTCTGGGGTAATTATGTTTAGTTTGATTTTGGACATATATGAGGATATTTTCGTCAATTATTTACTTTAAAAAAAACCAACATTAATTTTAGATTAAATTTATATTAAGAAAGTAAAAATATTATTTACCAACTTGATCAATTGAACCCTTCATGTAGAAATCATTCTCCGCTTTGTCATCATGTTTACCGTCTAAAATTTCTCGAAAACCTTTGACAGTATCGTTTCTGGATACATACTCCCCTTTCGTACCGGTGAATACTTCGGCAACATTGAATGGTTGGGAGAGAAATTTTTGAATTTTTCTCGCTCGGGCTACGAGAATTTTATCTTCATCCGATAATTCATCCAAACCCAGAATAGCGATAATGTCTTGTAGATCTTTGTATCTTTGTAATACCGACTGGACTTCGCGAGCGACATTGTAATGTTCCTGCCCTACTATGTTGGGATCGAGGATAGTGGAATTGGAATCAAGTGGATCAACAGCCGGATAGATACCCAGTTCGGCCAATGAACGATCCAGTACAACGGTTGAGTCAAGGTGGGAAAAAGTGGTAGCGGGAGCCGGGTCTGTTAGATCATCCGCCGGTACGTAAACCGCTTGCACCGAAGTAATAGATCCTTCTTTGGTGGAGGTAATTCTCTCCTGCAAAGCACCCATTTCGGTAGCTAGAGTTGGTTGGTAACCTACAGCTGAAGGCATTCTTCCCAATAGAGCCGAAACTTCACTACCGGCTTGGGTAAATCGGAAGATATTATCAATAAACAATAGTACGTCTTGTTTTTCCTCGTCGCGGAAATGTTCGGCCATGGTCAATGCCGTCAAAGCTACTCTGGCACGAGCTCCGGGTGGTTCGTTCATCTGACCAAAAACCAAAGCGGTTTTATCCAGCACACCTGATTCCTGCATTTCGTGATATAAATCATTGCCTTCACGAGTACGTTCCCCCACTCCGGCAAACATTGAAACTCCGCCATGCTCAGCGGCAATATTGCGGATTAATTCGGTTATAACAACAGTTTTTCCGACTCCCGCACCACCAAAAAGACCCACTTTGCCACCTTTCAAAAATGGGCAGATGAGATCGATGACTTTGATGCCCGTCTCAAAAACTTCAACCTGTGTTGATTGCTCTGTTAAATTCGGTGATTTGCGGTGGATAGGAGCTGTTTTTTTTGATTTAATTTCCGCTTTACCATCAATTGCTTTGCCTAATACATCTACCATCCTACCCAATGCTTCGTTACCAACCGGAACAGTGATCGGAGCACCGGTGTCGATTACTTCCTGTCCCCTTTTGAGTCCATCTGTTGAATTCATGGAAATAGCACGAATCGCATTTTCTCCCATGTGACTTGAAACCTCAAGAATTACTGTTTCTTGATTGTTTTTTACCTCTAAAGCGTGATAGATTTCAGGTAATTTGTCGGAAAATTCAACATCAACCACCGGACCGATAATCTGTTTTATTTTACCAACGTTTGTTTTGTTAGTCATAATATGTATTTAAAGTGAATTAATATTGTTTCTTGTCTAAATTAGTAATTAATGAGTAGTGCTACTTAATTTTCTTATCTGTCATCCTCGAGTCGAAAGCGAGGAACGAGCGATTAGATAACTTGTCCGGCGGATGCCGGATCGGGGATCCATTCCATATTTCTTATTTTTATTTAGCACTACTCAGTAATTAGTAATTGATAATTATTCATTTTTAAATTAGATGGCGTTTGCTCCGGATACGATTTCGGCAATTTCTTGGGTGATGGCTGCTTGACGAGCTTTGTTATAAGCGAGCGAAAGTTCATCGATCATATCGGTGGCGGCGCCATGGGCATTGCTCATGGCCATCATGCGCGAGGAGTGTTCCGAGGCATCTGATTCCAAGCAGGCCTGGTAGATTTGCAGTTCCAGTATTCTGGGTAGAATGTCGTTTAGCACTTCAACGGGCGACGGCTCGAATTTGTATTCATAAAATTTTTCAATACTGCCGGATTCGGAATGTTTTTTGGTGGGGTTGATGGTAACGTTGCCGATGTCCGCATCGGCTTTGGTTTTCAGAGGCAATAGAACTTTGGAAATGGGTTTTTGATGGAGCGAGGAAACAAAATCGGTAAAAACCAATATTACTTGTTGAAAGGATTTTTTTTGAAATCCATCGAGCAACAGATGCGTAATCGGAGAGATAGTAGTGATGTTTTGCAGTAGATCCGGTTTGTCAAAATTGGCGATAATATCAAATCCATGTTTTCGAATTTGATCGGCACCCTTTTTTCCAAAAGTAATAAATTCAAAATTGATATTTTTTTGCTTGAGTTCATCACAGGTGTGAATCGCTTCTTTAACCAGATTGCTGTTGAAACCGCCACACAATCCCCTATTGGAAGAAATGGCTAAAATGGCTACTTTTTTTATTACTTTAGGTTTTTTGAGAAGGGGGTGGTGATATTTCTTGTGGCCATGAGCAATGTTTTGGACAACTTGCCAGGCCTTTTTGGCGTATTCGCGAGAAATCTGTACTTGAGCAACCGCTTTGCGCATTTTGGAAGCCGCCACCATTTCCATCGCTTTGGTGATTTTTTGCGTACTTTGAATTGATTTTATGCGGCGCTTAATGTCGCGAGTATTGCTCATAGTATTTAATTACGAATTACTAATGACAAATTATTAATTAAAAATTTTGCTTTTCATGGTTTTTTGAATCTGAGTGATTATCTTAATAATTTCTTCAGAGTCAATGATTAGAGAATTAAATTGTTGCGTAGTAATGTATTGTGAGTCTTTTAACAATCTTAGCCAATAATGCGTTTCCCTTGCTTCTTTGTATGCGATACAGATTTTCGTGTAAAAATCTTTGCTAGATTGTCCTCCGATTGCCTCTTCAATATTTGCTCCTATTGATGTACCACATCTCAATATTTGCTTAGAAATCGTATATTCATTTTTCTTTACCAAATATTTATTCAGATTAATGATTCTGAGTGCGAATGAATAACTCTTGTCTTTGATGATATCGTTCCTCAAAATTAGTAATTTGTAATTAGCAATTAGTCATTCTTCTCCAGGTAGTCAATGGTTGTTTTGAAGCTTTCAACAGCTTTAGCAATATCTTTTTCAATTTTATCATCCAGTTCTTTTTTGTCTTGAATTTTGTCGGCTACTCGGCTTGGTTCAGACTTTAGAAAATCGATAAATTCATTTTTAAACTGATTGATCATATTGACCGGCACATCGTCTAAAAATCCATTATTGATCGCATAGAGTATGCAAACCTGTACCCCGACCGGAATTGGTGAATACTGCGGTTGTTTCAATAGTTCAGTCATACGTCGTCCCAAATTGATTTGTTTTTTGGTGGATTCATCAAGATCGGAACCAAAAGCGGCAAAAGCTTCCAATTCTCGAAATTGGGCCAAGGCGAGTTTCAGTTTTCCGGCAACTTTTTTCATGGCTTTGATCTGAGCGGCTGAACCAACGCGGGATACTGATAAACCGATATTGAGAGCCGGCCTTACACCTTTGTTGAACAAATCAGATTCCAGAAATATCTGTCCGTCGGTGATGGAAATGACGTTGGTAGGAATGTAGGCGGATATATCTCCGGCCTGAGTTTCGATAATCGGAAGTGCAGTCATCGAACCACCGCCAAAATCCTGACAGAGGTTAGCTGACCTTTCCAGTAGTCTGGAGTGCAGATAAAATACATCTCCCGGGTAAGCTTCACGTCCCGGGGGGCGTCGTAATAAAAGTGAGATTTCGCGATAGGCCACGGCATGTTTGGACAAGTCATCAAATACGATGAGTACATCCTTGCCTTGATCCATAAAGTATTCTCCAATGGCACATCCGGAATAAGGAGCGATAAAACTATATGCCGGACTATCGGATGCACCGGCCAGAACAATCGTGGTATATTCCATGGCACCATGGTCTTGTAGTTTTTGAATCATGGCGGCGATTTTTGATCTTTTTTGCCCGATGGCCACATAGATACAAATCATATCCTGCCCTTTTTGATTGATGATGGTATCTATGGCCAAAGCGGTCTTGCCGGTCTGGCGATCACCGATTATCAGTTCCCGTTGACCACGGCCGATGGGTATGATAGCATCGACGGCAGTAATTCCGGTTTGCACCGGTCGGTTCACTGATTGGCGTGTAATCACACCGGGAGCGATTTTTTCAATGGGATAAAATTTTTTCGATTTTATTTCACCTTGACCATCGAGAGGTTGTCCCAACGGATTGACCACTCGCCCAACGATGCTTTCATCTACCGGAATCGACAAAATTCGACCGGTGCTTTTTACTTCATCACCTTCTTTGATGGATTCATAATCACCAAAAATAATTGCACCAACGGTATCTTCATTGAGGTTTAGGGCTACGCCAAATTCGCCATTGGAGAATTCCACAATTTCCTGGGACATCACCTCATCCAGACCGGAAATTATGGCGATACCATCACCCACTTCAATTACTCGGCCGATTTTTTCAATAGTTGGCTGAGTATTGATTTTGCCAAATTCCTTTTTTAGTTGTTCAATGATGTGTGATTTTGAAAGTTTTGTAGTCATAGTCTATTTAAATCCAATTAAGTTTATCAATAATTTTTACTTTTTTATGATGATTAATAATATGATTAAAAATTAATATCAAATTTTCTTTTGAGGCATAGTCTTGGGTGTCAAAACAAATATTGTTACCGTCTTTTAATATAATATAAAACGCTTGATGACGACCGACAAATAGGTTTGAAATCGGGTAGGCAAATTCAGTATTGGCAATTGTTTTGATCTGATTAAATCTAATATCGTTAACTAGCCGATTTTTATAGTAATGCTTGAGATTGTCATTGGACAGTAGGTATTTGTGGTAAACCAATTCATGACGAGCGAGAAAAAGAAATATTCCTCCAATGATTATGCCAAAAATAAATGCAATATGGATTCCGTGTAAAAATATAAACACAACAATTGATAAGAACAAAAACAACCCAGTCAGCATCAAACCAATTACGAGATATATATATCCGTCCCATGTTTGCTTAATTCCTCTCGTTTTGATTTCCATGATTTAATCGATAATTTTGTTGAATGATGCGTCAATTTTTTTGTGATCGTATTCGATAACTGCACCGGCGATTAGTTCTGGATCTTTATTGAATCTAATAATCACTTTCTGGTGAAGTTTGGCTGAAAGCTGTTTTTCGATCTTACTGATGGCTGGTTTGTTACTGGCAGTAAAGCTAACAATTTCAATATGTTCTGACGGAATTGGTGAAATATCTTCCGAAAACAGCAGATCTTGATGCTCATTCATGATTTCAATAATTTGATTGAGAACATGGTCCATGCACAAAAACTCATCGACAACTTTGGTTTTACTTTTTTGGACCAGATTTTTCAGAGAGAAATCGATTTTGTAATCCTGGTAATAAATAATGATGCCGCCGATCAGTTTTGGATCGATCAGGTTTTTGATTTCAATGTCTTTTTTCAAAGACAAGGAAATAATACGCGATAATTCAAATAAATTATTGAGAGGTGTGGAGGAAATCAGCAGTATTTGCGTAGTTTTTTCTTTTTGGGAAAATACTGCTTTTATTTCGGCGATAATCTGATCGGATAATTTTGATTGGTGATGTTGTTTGACAGTTTCAACAAAATCAGAGATTAGTTGATCTCTTTTTTTATCAGGAGTCTCCAAGAGCTGATCGTATAGTGCTTGAGCGTATTGATGAGCGGTTATCTGTGACATAAATAATAGAAATTAAAGCAAAGATTGGATAGCTTCTTTGATAAGTTTTTTGTCTTCTTTTTTGGTTATTTTCTTGGCAAGCAGTTTTTCAGTTACGGATATGATGATATCCGACAACTCGTCGATGATATCTTGTTTGACGTCGGCAGATATTTTTTGTGTTTCCAGTTTAGCTTTTTTGATAATACTTTCAGCTTCCGCTTTGGCGGTAGCAACTATCTGTTCTTTTTCGCCAAGACCGGTCGTTTGAGATTCCTTGATAATCTGTCTAGCTTCATTGCGTGCTTTTTGCAATGTTTCTTCTCTATCTTTGGCAATTTTCAAAAGCTCCTCTTCGATGCGACGGGAGTCATCCATACTTTTTTTAACTTTTTCTTCTCTTTCTCGTAAAATTTTTAAAATCGGCTGATAGAGAAAATAATTCAAAATTAACATCAGGATCAGAAAGTTAACTATTTGGGCGGCAAGCAAACGGCCGTCAATGCCTAATTTGGTTATGAGATCCATGAAGGTAGTTGATAATTAATAAATTTATGAAGAAAAGATAAATTTTTCAGAAGGCAATTTCCAATATAAATTGTATTGGAAATTGAGTAACTGATAAATTTGTCTAGGTAAATTTGATGATAAGTGCGATAACGAGAGCGTAAATAGCAATCGCTTCGGTAAACGCGACGGCCAAAATCATCGCTGTCTGGATTTTGGGAGCGGCTTCCGGATTGCGACCGATAGCTTCCAGCGCTTTGGAGGCCAGAACGCCAATCGAGTAGGCAGGCAACATACCGCCGATGGCGATGGTGGCGGCAGTGGCGATGGTTTTTATGGTTTCAGCATTGCCTGCTTCGGCTTCCGCGCCGGCGGCCAGAGCCAGACCGGGACTAAGCAATACAACAGCTAAAATCATCAGACCCATGTAGTTAATTTTTTTCATATTTCTCCTATAAATAATTAATAATTTTCAGTGATCAATTTTCAATTTTCAAGTAAGGTGTCGCTAAAGCGACGACATATATAAATTAAATAATAATTTTACATAAAAATTAAATGCAAATTATTTTTAAAGTTTGAACATGTTTGTAGAGTTTGGAAAAGTTTGATTAAGTTTATCTAATGATGAGAGGTGACAGCGTTTTTTAAAAAGACTAAGGTTAGCATGGAAAAAACCAGCGCTTGAATAAAACCGACAAATATTTCTAGAAATAAAAATGGCAGAGGAATGATATAGGGAGCTAAATATCCTATCACCAATAACAATACTTCACCGGCAAAGATATTGCCGAACAAGCGAAAAGAAAAAGAGATGATTTTGGCAAATTCAGAAATGACTTCCAGAAGACCAACAAAAGTTCCGATAAAATATGGCTTTTTAAAGGGACTGACAAAAAATTTTCCGGCATATTCACCGATTCCCAGTGACGCAATTCCATAAACTTGGACGGCAATCATAGCTATCAATGCTATCGAGAGAGTAACGTTCATGTCGGCGGACGATGATCGTATAAAAGGGATCAAAACAGTTTCTCCATGATGTTCTCCCCACACACCGACACTACCTAAGCCGGGAACAAGCTCGATCCAATTGGATAGTATAACAAAAAGAAAAATTGTAAAAACGACGGGGAAAAAAGAATAGGCCTGCTTTCTATCCTGCACAACGGAATCAATAAAGTCAACCGCGCCTTCGATAATCATTTCGATGATGTTTTGAAGAGTTGAGGGAATCCGGCGAATTGAAGATCGAAATACAACAGCAAATATTATCAGACAAAATGATATTATTAATGACAACACAAGGGTGTTGGTCACGGGAAACGAACCGTAATAAAATATCGGTTCGGCAGATAATGATATGACTGGCTCCATGGCGCTGGTAATAAGGTATGGGAATTAATGTTTTTGGAGTAATAAAAATGCCTGTTCGATGAGAAAAAAATCAGCAAAACAAAATTTATAGGATAATTTTACACATGATTGGTATTTGTTATTGTTTGAATAAATTTTTAAACTATTTTTTCGATTTTTTAGTTGATTTCTGTGTTTTCTTGGGTGAGGATAAGTGATCGATTTCCTGATATAGAGTGGATGTTTTCTGCCAAACGAAATACGAGCTGATAAAAAAGGCGAAGAAGATTCCCACGAGGATAAAGATAGGACTGGAGTGAAAACGAGTGTCAAAATAGCGACCGATCAGGGCAAATATGACCAGAGGTAGAGCGATCATGTAACCAAGCTCCCAAGCCAATTCGAAAGCGACAATAGTGTCATTTTTTTGTTTTGGGGATGGGTTTTTGTTCATTTTTATAGTCAAATGTACGCAAAATATTTGTTATCAGGTAATTATTTTACCAATAAATTATTAATAAAACAATGGTGGAAAAATGAGAGAATTTTAATGAAAGATTTCTAATGTTTGCTAAATCGACATATAAAACATTTTTTGCAATATTTTCCTTGCTTTTTTTATTTATATAGTATATAATGATATGAAAATATTTTATTGGAGTAAAAAAATAAAAATGGGAAATGCCATTACAAAAATTAACGAAATTATTAATTCCAGTTTTTTAGATTTATTGGATATGCATGACTGGAGTCAGGAAGAAAAAGAAGAATATATTGGCAAAATATTGGCTACAATAGAAACCAGAATTTTGAGTCATATTTTAGAAGAGTTGGGTGAAGATGGCAGAAAAGAAATTGAAAGTTTGATGGACAAAAGTAAAGAAGAAGCTTGGACATATCTCATGAATAAAGTTCCGAATTTTGAAGAAATCGCGGTTTATGAAACTGCCAAATTAAAAATGGAATTATCATAAATCTGTTAATATTTTATAAAAAAATATAAATACAAAAAATGACTATTGAATCAAAAACATATGAATATGGTGGAGAAAAAATAGACAGCAAAGAAAAACTGCTTGAGCTGTCTGAAAGTGACAAGAATTTAAAAATTGCAGATATTAAAGAATATGTACGAAAAAAAGACAAATTCGAGGTGATGAAAGTCAATGATCCAGATAGATACGCAAAATTACAAGATGTAATAAACCAAGGAGATCTGCGAATTTTTCAAGATAAATTTGAAAAACAGGGGGGCTTTAATCCAGATAATGAAGCAAACAAAGACCAATTTATTCTTGATAAACACCAGAAAGCAACAAATGTTTTAGAGGTTCAGAATCAAGTAAATCTTGACAAAGATCTTACAAATGAAGAAAAGGAAATTAAAAATAAAGAATTTGACGAAGAATTATTAAATATTTATGGATTTTCTGGCAAAAAGACCGAATCTGAAAAAATGTCAGTTGCCGAATCAACCATTATCAAAAGAGAACAGATAACCACAAGAGATGTTGAAGAGTTAAAGGGAAAAAAGGATGGAAACATTGAAAGTACTGAACAAATATTAAAAGTAGAATATCCTTTGGCTATTGTGGATTCGAAGGAAACCGGAATGATGATAAAACAAGCTGAGGATAAACTTGGTGACAAAAAATTAGAAAAAAGGGAACTGAAAGAAAAAGCTGAGATAATGCAAGCTATAGATGCGAAATTACAAAATTCTACCGAGGAGCAAGAGACAAAGTTTGGCAAGGGTTTTGTGGACAAAGCGAAGACATTCTTGAAAGTACAAATAAAAGATAGCTACCAATTGAAAAACTTGAAAAAGATTATCTTTGGAGGTGCTTTGATGTTAGCATCTCCATATACGAGTATTGCCGCCCCAATGGTATTTAGTTATGGTATGAAAAAATTTGTTGAAGGTGGTGCTAGCGCTCTACAATGGGGATTTTCCAAAGAAAAAAAAGAGTTGATGCAGGTAAATGAGAAACAAATAGTTATAAATGAGATGCTCGAAAGTGGTGTAGATGATAAGGAGACACTTGAGAGAGCTCTAAAATCTACCATAGATATAAAATACCAAGGCACTAATTTACAACTCAACGAAATAATCGCCCGGGCAGAGTTTAAACAAAAACAAATTGATAAGATTTCTAGTTATATTGGTACCACCGCTTCTGTTGCCAATTTAGTAGTTGGAGCGGTACCGATGGATCTGAACATGGATGGTGTTACACACTGGGTCAGACCCGCTTTTGGAAAGTACCTATCAGATGCTGGAGCATGGAAGCATTTCTGGCAAATGGGTGCATCTGAAGTGGCTCAAATGGGAGGTCAGTCCCTTCTAGCTCTGGCGGCAATATTTGGAGAGAAAGAAATTAACAAAAAATTAGGAGATAAAAAAAGTTGGCTGATTGGCGATAATAAAATCAGTGCGAAAGTTATCGAAAAACGAGTAGAGAGCGAAAATGTTGAAGATACAATCAAAAGGAAAACACCAGAGGCAAAACCAAAAGTTGAATCCGAGAAAACAGGTGAAAAAACAAAGGAAGAAAAGGCAGAAGATGTAGAAAAAAAGAAATGGCTACCAGGCAGATTTGAGGATATTAATGATTATGCTGTGAATATGAATTTTGCAGAAAAACAAAAAAATGAAACACAAAAACTAATGGCCAAAGAATCAATGAAGAATTCAATACTAAAAAATTTAAATGTTTGGGACAAGGAAATAAAATCTTTGAGTAAATTGAGTATTGAAGAGAAAGATAATTTTCGAGATTACCAAACAGATTTAAAACGTGTTTTGGTCTATACAGACTCAGAGATTTTGGATCCTAGAATTCAAAACTTCTTAAATAATAAAGTTGAAGAATATAAACCACTAGAGAAATAATAAATAATAAAATAAATCATGGAAAATAACATCAAAAACATCGTTGAAGAAATTTTAAATGCGAACGTATTAAATCTACTGGAAATGAATGAATGGTCTGACAAAGACAAAATTGTTTATCTGAAGAAAATAACAGATATGATTACTAACCGAACGATTATAATTATCATTGAAAAGTTGACGTCAGAGGAGGTAGAGGAATTCAAAAAATTGATGGATGTAAACGAAGAAAACGGTTGGAAATATCTAAATACCAAGGTACCAAATATCAAAGAGATTGCAGCTGCGGAAGCAGCCATGGCGCAAATAGAAATCCAGAAAGATGTGGAACTTTATAAGAAAGTATTGAATGAAAAAAATAATCAAGAACTCACAAATATTGGATAAATATTTTCTGAGGTACTCCCTCGTTTTAAAATTTTTAATTAAAATAAATTCTCAGTCAAATAATTTTTGAAAAATCGATATGAATAAATAACTTATTGCTTAGTATCTTGTGATGTAAAAAGATTATTTAAGATACATAAACACTGTTTTTTCAGTGTTTATTTTATTTTACAAAAAACTTTTTGGTGTTGTTTCCAAGAGATATATCAAACAGAACTCTAAATGCATATTTTATATTTCAAATAATTATTCCAGTGTATAACATTACAATACTTAAAAAAATAATGCCACTTTTCGCATTTATGTTGTTGTATCAGCAGAATAAATCTTGTTGACTTTCCGTATAAATGTGGTTTATGATTGGCTCTCTTAATATTTTTAAATAATAAATATGGGGAAAAAGTCGGAAAACTATGTCTATATCGAAAAAATGGCTGAGGAATTCGGGTTAAGTGAATTGCCGATATCGGAGCAAAAAGTGATATTGAAAGAACTCAATGAGGCATTTGAGGAAAGGGTGATTATCGAATGCATGAATAAATTGAAGCAGAAAGATAGAATCAAGCTGGAAAAAATACTTGATAAAACCAATGACAAACGGTTAACTGATTTTTTGATCGAAAACATCCCAAATATTTTGAGTGTATTTGACAAAGTATATTTGGATTTAAAAAAAGAATTGTACGATGATGTCAAGATATAATGTTTAACAATTCTTTATATCATTTTGTTTTGCATTTTTATCTGATATATTAAATTTGAATATTATTAATGAAAGTAGCTATGAATATTGAAACTAGGGAATTTACCCCAAACACAACAACTCCGGAATTGAAACCAAATAACGGCATATTTGAAATCGGTGCGGTTGATAGATTGAAACAAGAAATCAGCCGAGAGGATCTGTCAAAAGATTTTGAAAAGAAACTGGCCGAATACAATCCCGATGAATCCGTCGCCAGGGCGGACCAGATCGCCGAACAACGAAAAGAAAGTTTGTTGTTTAATGCTGTGAACAAGGTATTGAAGTTTACCGGAGTCGAAAAGTCTGAAAGAGATCAGAAATCTCTGGAAGTGGCTCAAAGCACAGAAAATTTTCATAAGCTAAATGAGGGTAAAATATCAAAGGAAAATGTTGATAAGCTTGTTTTTGATCAAGTTTTTGCCAATGAAGTAATTTCAGAGGAAACCAAGACCAAAAAGTTATCAGCCGGTCAATGGCGAGAAAGGATTGGCATCATCAAACAAAATAGTCGCCATCTGATCGCTGTAAATAAAGACTGGAAAGACAAAATCAATAATCCCTATCTAAAATGGTCAGCCACTAGACTTTCAGATTGTAAACATTTTTTTCTATCAGCCGGACCCGGTGTGGCAACATTTATTGGAGTGACGGCTTTGTTTGCACCGGTGGCAGGACTATTGGTTAGTAGCGTGGCCGGGGCGGCTACAGGTATTTCGGCTATTGGAGCCACCAGTAAATACTTGGACAGCCGTAAAGAAAAGGCCCGCTTGGCGAAAACCAAAATATTTGAATATTTGAATACTAAATACGGCAGTGAAGATTTCGACATGGAAAACAATTCCCACTGGCGTAAATTGATCCGTGAATCGGACAATATCGATCTGGCCAGTTGCACGGTACTGATCGATGAGATGGAAAAGAAAGGCCAGTTAAAATCAAACGATATCGAAAGTGTTAAATCGCTGGCATTGTTTAGATCTCTGACCGATATGAAAATCGCCAAATCAAAGGGACAGATGGTCAAAATTGAAGCATCCGGCAAGAAGGGCGAGTTACTGATGACTGCCGAAAACGAAAAAGTCAGAGCCGAGATTGCCGGTAAATATGAAGAGTTGGGAAAGTCGGTTAAAAAGGCGAGCAAAAAAGAAATGCTGGATGCAGTAAAATATTCAGCCAAGATTGGCGCAGTTGCGGCTGTTTTGGCATGGGTTTTTGGGGGGAATCACGAAACTTTGATGGCGAAAGAGGCGGTTAAAAATATTAAACTTGCCAATATTGACTGGAATCAATATCATGACTATTTCGTAAATAATTTTAAATTGAGTGAAGCCCAGTTTCAAGATTTAAAAATGTTTTTAGAAAAACATCCGGATAAATTGGGTGATTTTCTAACAAATCCCAAATGGATACAACATGTGAAGAACTTATATGCAGGTCATGCTTATGCCACACCCCTGATGGATCACCCGGGAAGTTTGAATGGTTTTACTCATGCCGGTGATTGGGTGAGATTCAAAGAATTATTGGTAACAAACACCAAAGAAGCGGTTAAATTTGCCAATAATCACGGCATTGACTTTAATACTGCCGTGGCTCATCTGTTAAAAAAACTTGGAAATCCAAATCTGGCCAATGGTCTGGATAGCATCCAGAATGTTGATGAGTTTATCAAGAATGTTTCCAATATCGGTTTGAAGCCGGACGAAGTTGCATCTATTAAAAATCTGATAGCAAGCAAAGATTCTAATTTATCCAATACATTTGCAAACGACACTATCAAAAATTTAAACAATACTTTTTTTAACCAAGCTTCCCCCACTCCGACACATATGCCTACAAATTCACCAACTCCCACTCCGACACCAGGCCTGACTCTAACACCAAACACTCCAAATGAAATCAAAGCCCAAACCAATTATCTAGGATGGATTTGCAATCTTCCGGTTATAGGTACTTTGGTTGTAGGCGGTGCTGCGTTATTGGGCATTAGACACTTGAGAAATAGAGGTAAAGTAAGCACCACTGCAAAAGTAGAAAAGAAAGTTGAGAAGAAGAGTTTTTGGGAGAGAGTCTATGCTATTCCGGTGATCGGTGGTATCGTGCCTGTATTTGGATATTGGTGGAATGCCGGGTTGAAAAAAATTGGTTTGAAAAAAGACGAAACTGTTAAAGTTGGACCTATGGAAGTAGATGAACCAGTTACTCCTCCAGCAGGACCTATGGAAGTAGATGAACCAGTTACTCCTCCAGCAGGACCTATGGAAGTAG
>CALKWM010000027.1 GCA_938004065.1 uncultured bacterium | reverse complement strand
ATATTATTGGGATATCAGTTTAGTAAATTACTTTCGAATTAATGGGTTCACGGTTTTTAGCTTTGAAATACTTTTTTAGTGTGAATATTTTTTAATATTTTCGTATCATCACACTCTAATATTTTGTCAAGAGTTTTATTGTGACTTGTTCCTATTTTATCATATATAAGTATTTTTAAATTGCATTATATTTCTTGTATAATGTCGATATTTTGCAAATTAATGAGTTGTACTAATTAAATAAATAAAAAAAATGAAATAGAACTATACTAACCGTGGCGAGTGGACAAGCCCGATGTCGAAGCGCCCGCCGATTCGGCGGAGGAGTATTTTTGATTCGAAGATGACAGATAACAAAATCAACTAGCACAACTCGTTTGTTTGTTTGTTTGATATAATATAGTTAACTTAATTATTATGATATAGATATGAAAAATATTGACAAAGAAATTCAATCCACATTATCTATCAAAGACATAGCTAATAAAGTCAGCCAGGGAATAGATCTAAAAAATTTGGAATTGACCGGTGTACCAACATATATTAAAAGACAAGAATATTTCAAGCAAAATGGTATTGCTCCAATAGAACATTATGATTTGACTATTATGTCAGAACAAATCGGTCGTGAGGAGATAACGTGGAAGCTAGTCCAAGAATTGGCGGAGACATGGATGAGTATTCCAAAAGACACTAATGAGCAAAATGCTAGATTACTTAGATCAAGTTTATCCAAGATGACTGAAAAATGGTTGCGAAAAAACTGTGGGATATTTATGGATGAAGATATTGCCAATAATCTAACATTGAGTGATGGCACCATATTACAAAAAGGAATAGTCCTCAATCAAAAGCAGATGGAGGAAATGAGAAAGATAGATTATTTGTTTTTATGGAAGGGGTCACCCGAAGATACTTTGCATATCAATCGATTACCATTGATGGGAATTGATCACAAAAAAAATATAGTCGTGATATTGCCAGGAATTTGTTACTGATGAAATTTATGGCTTGGTCAGGATTTCACAACCCTCTGGGGTAACGATGAGGGTGTGTTCGGATTGGGCTGCGAGGGAGTCATCTTCGGTAACCATGGTCCAGCCATCGGAGAGGGTGTAGGTGTGATTGGTGCCCAGTGACATGATCGGTTCGATGGCGATGGTCTGACCGACTGTCAAGGCCGGGCCTTCGCCCGGCCGGCCGTAGTTGGCGATGGTGGGCGGTTGGTGAACATGTTCACCAACGCCATGACCGGCACATTCGTAGATAACGTGATGGTGGTTTTGTTTAGCCACGCCTTCGATAAAAAAACCGATGGCGCCGGTATGGATGCCCGGACGGATGATTTTGACGACTTCGTCGAGGGCATAGCGGGTGGTGTCGATCAGTGATTGGGCTTGAAGGTTTTTTTTATTTCCGGCGACAAAACTGATAGCCATATCGACTACGTAGCCATCGTGGATTAAGCCCAAATCCAGAGTTACCAAATCGCTGTTTTGGATGATTTTGTCTTCGGTTGGGATACCGTGTACCACTTCGTTGTTTAAACACAGCACGAGCGAAGCGGGGAAGCCCTGGAACCCCAGAAATGCCGGCTGGCATCCGTGGGCTTTGATTTGGTCGTAACAAAATTTGTCTATGGAGGCGGAGGGAGTATCCGGCAGGCATAATTTTTTGGCGGAGTGAATTATTTCAGAGAGGATATGACCGCCGGTTTTCATGGCCTGATATTTTTGTTGAATTGTTGAATCTTGAAACATGATTATAAACATTAGTTTGTTCATTTTGACGCCAAAATGAACCAAAAGCGCCGGGGGTCATAATTAAAGGGGATCTGCTATTTATGTATGAAAAAAGAATGTCTAAAAAACTTGAATTCTTATTTTAACTATTACAGTTTAAAGATAACAAAAAGATAAACGTATAGCCAATAACTATTTTGAAAAATAGTTATTAGTAGTATAATTTTTATGAATTGAAATTTAATAAAAGGATGGTGAATAACAGATGTTGGGTGAGAGGATTGAATGGGTTATGGAAGGGAAGTTTAGTCGGATCGAAATAGTTTCGGAAAAACCTGAATTTGTTTTTCTGATTGCAGATGATAATTTTGTTGCATTTAATATTTCTCTTGGAAAAACTGCTGATTTAAGCGAAATGGTTGATTTGGTTTCGAAGCTGGAATCGATCAAGGATGGTAAATTGAAAAAGTTTTTCGATATTCCGGAGAGGGGTTTGATCTATATTGAAGGCCAAAAAAGATTTTTGTTAACAAATAGATACTTACGCAAAACCATGAATCCGGATGATTGTCCGTTCAATGCCAAAGAATATGAATACGAAGTTCTGGATTTGGTGGCAACGGGCGTAATTTTCGAGACTGTCTATTTCGTCGGATCGAGAAAATTTGGTGCGAGCAAACAGGAGGGATTGTTTTCTTTTCCGACAGTAGATCTGATATAAAAATAAAGAAAAAGACAAGCTGTAAATATGCTTGTCTTTTTGAGAACTTAAAACAGTTGGTTATTATCAAAACTTATCAAACATATCAAATATCTGCGCCCAAGGCGCATCCGCCTATGGCGGAATAGTTATCAAATATCAAATAAATGAGTTGAATAGATGTTTGTTATATTTTATATTTGATAATTTTGTTGCTTTATCCCAGTATCTGGGAGACGACGGCGTCGATGTCGGAGAATGTGCGTTCGATTTCACCTTGTTTGTTTTGTACGGGAAAACAATAGTTACCGGTATAAAAAGAGTAGCTGGCGGCCATGGCGCGGTTGTATTGTTGATGAAATTCAATCCATCGCTCCAATTTGTTATCGCGATCGCGGTCGGAAATATCCGACTCGCGTCTGGTTTTGATTTCGGCTACCGGTGATTCGATGATGATGATGATGTCGGGATGGATGATATCGACGATCTGCCGGGGAAATCCGGGCATAAAACCGATCGGCGTATCGATGGATAAATGAGAGGTGATGATTTTGTCGCCGGGTTTGGCAATGATTTCCTGCGCAGCCAGGATCTGCATTTCTTTGTAACGGCTACGGGAAAGTTTAATCCGCATTTCATCGACATGTTTGATATCGAAATTTTCTTGCCGGACTTTGGCAAATAAAACGTCACCAAAGTTGATGATGGGTAAATTGTGTTTGGTGGAGATTTTTTCAGCTATGGATGTTTTGCCGACACCGGGAACGCCAGTGATTAGGATAATACGGTTAGTTTGTTGAGATTTGATATCGTTGGACATAGATTTTTTTATAATTTGATAAAGTATCAAGTACCAAGAATCAAGTTCCAAGTGTGGAGTCCCCTATCGGGACGAGATTAAAAAAAACTCAAAGCGCAAAATTTAAAATTCAAAACCATAACTTGAAACTAAAACTTTTTGTAAGTTTGTAATTTTGTTATAGATTTGATTTTTGAGATTTGAACTTTGAGTTTGATTTCTAGTATTCTTCGTATGAGCGCATGACGATATTGGATTTGATTTGTTTGATAGTGTCAATGGTTACCGAGACCAAGATAAGCAAGCCGGTGCCGGTTACCAGTAGATTGTTGGTAGAAAGCAAGTATTCCAGGACTAAAGGAGCGACGGCAATGAAGGCCAAAAATAGCGCACCAATAACGGTAATACGAGTCATGGTGTCGGCTAAAAATTGTGTCGTTTGGGAGCCGGGACGAACTCCGGGTATAAATCCACCTTGTTTTTGCATGTTTTCCGCCACTTGTTCGGGTTGAAAGATAACGCTGGTATAGAAAAATGTGAATAAAATGACGGTTACAAAATAGAAAATACCGTAAAAGGTTTGGTTCTCAAATAGTTTTTGTAGCCATTTGGCGCCTTCGGCGATCCATTCGGTTTGAGCGTTGCCAAAGAAGTTGGCAATAACGTTGGGAAATACCATGATGGAAATAGCAAATATGATCGGGATTACGCCGGCGGTAGTAACACGAAGCGGTAGATAGGTTTCAGCGCCACCGAGCATTTTGTTGCCACGCATCTGACGGGCGTAAGTTACAGGAACATTGCGTTGTGATTCATTGACATAGACGATAATCGCAATCATAACCACGACAGCGACGAGCAAGACAACAAAGGTCCACCATTTGCTGGGATCGGCCTGAGCCAGAGCCAGGTGGTTGCGAAGTTGGGCGGGAATGCCGGCGATGATGCCGATAGTGATAATCATGGATATACCGTTTCCAATGCCATTTTCGGTGATCAATTCGCCCAGCCACATCAGGAAAACACAACCGGCGGTGGCGGTAATCAGAGCCAGAATCAAATCATAACCTTGAAGTCCGGTAATAATTCCCTGTTGGGTTAAAAGAGCGATAGTGCCGTAAGATTGAAGGAAAGCCAAAGGAATGGTTAAAATTCGAGTGTATTGATTGATTTTATCACGACCCTGCTGTCCTTCTTTGGAAAGGGCTTCCAGGGAAGGGATAATCATGGTCAAAAGTTGCATAATGATCGAGGCGTTGATGTATGGACCAACACCCATCAGGATGATTGAAAAATTGGAGATGGTACCACCGGAAAAAACATCCAGCAGGCCAAAGAGTTGATTTTGAGAAAAGTATTCGGCGATATTTTCCAAAGAAACCCCGGGGATAGGGATATGGGCGGCAACACGGGTAACGGTCAATAATCCGATGGTAAACAGGATTTTGTTACGAAGATCCGGAGAGGTAAAGATTTTTTTGAAAGTGTTCATGGGTATAAAAAATATTCAATATGCAATAAACAATATGCGGTGAAATTAACAAGTATCAATATCCAATATCCATTGAAGACATAAGAAACAGGAAAAAAGTAGCAAGAAATAAAAAAAATAGAAATTACTTCTTGTTTGAATTGGTAGTTTTTTTTACCGGTTTTTTGGCCAGTTTGCGGGTGGATTTGGTTTCTTTTTTGAATTCTTCGGGAGCGATCAGTTTACAGCCGGCTTTTTCCAATTTGGTTTTGGCGGCTTTAGAATAATAGTTAGCGGCGAGTGTAAGAGGTTTGTCAATTTCACCGACTGAAAGAATTTTGAATTCTTTGGCAGAACCGGAAATAATGTTTTTTAATTTCAGGTTGGTTAAATTGACAATATCTTTTTCTGTGAAATGTTTTAAATCTTTGAGATTGACTATGGCCGGTTTATCAACCCAATGGCGGTAAAAACCTCCAATTTTTGGCAAACGGCGGTATAGCGGGATGGCTCCACTTTCAAAATGGGGCTTTTTGGAGTTACCGGTACGTGCGTTTTGACCTTTGTGGCCACGGCCACTGGTACCACCGCGACCGCTGCCGGCACCGCGCGCAACTCGCTTTTTGGATTTAACTATGTTTTGTTTAAGGATTGGGTAAGGCATGGTAAGAAATAAGAAGTAAGAAGTAAGAAATAAGAAATAAGAAATAAGCGACAAGAAGCAGGAAATGAGTAAGAAGTAAGAAGTAAGTAATTTAAGAAAAAATACTCAATATTCAATATGCAATATACAATATACAATGTGCAAAAAAGTATCAAGGAATAAGTTTCCCGCCCAGATCGCCAGCGAAGCATGGTAGGCGAGGTAAGAATTATGGAAGGATTATTTGTCAGTTTTTTTAGTCTTGACTTTGGGGGTTGATTTGTCAGCTTTGGGTTGTTCTGGTGATTTGGCAGTTTCCGATTTGACAGTTTTTTTGGCTTCACGACCACGGGAAGAAAAAATATCTTCTTTGAGACGGAGAGTTTTTAAAGCTTCGAGGGTAGCATGGGAACTGTTTAGTTTGTTACGGGAACCGATGATTTTGCCAACAACGTTTTTGATGCCGGCTAAATCGAGAATGTCACGAACGGCACCACCGGCGATAACGCCGGTGCCTTCGGCGGCCGGTTTAAGAAGAATTTTGGAAGCACAGTATTTCGCCAAAGTAGCGTGCGGTATGGTGTTATTGACAATTGGTACGTTGATCAACATAGCTTTGGCTTTGGTAGCGGCTTTGGAAACGGCATCGGAGACTTCATTGGCTTTGGCCACGCCCATACCAACTCGACCACGGTGATCGCCAACGATCACTGTAGCTCGAAAACGCAACCGGCGTCCACCTTTGACAACGCGGGTAACACGGTTGATCTTGATAACTTTTTCGGAAAATTCTTTTTCTTTTTTGGGGAAACGAGTTTTCATAAGTAATTGTAACTGTTAAAAGGTAAGTTTTTGAAATATTAAAATTTGAGACCGCCGGCACGAGCACCTTCGGCCAGTGCTTTGACGCGACCGTGAAAACGATAACCACCACGATCAAAAACAATTTGATTGATTTTTTTCTCGCTGGCCAATTTGGCAATATTGGTGCCTACTTCATAGGCCTTGGCAGTTTTGGCTTTGAGTTCTTTGTGGTTAGTTTTGCCGATTTTACGATCGTCACAAGCAACCAG
Source organism: uncultured bacterium (assembly GCA_938004065.1). Classification (GTDB taxonomy): domain Bacteria; phylum Patescibacteriota; class JAHJAL01; order JAHJAL01; family JAHJAL01; genus CALKWM01. Next base: position 44,857 of record CALKWM010000027.1, on the reverse strand, counting down.
TGTTATACCCGCCGTATCATCGATAAGTTGAGCGTAAATATTGGTATTGGACCGAAAGACCGATAGTCGAGGTTTGAGTGAAGTACCGTTAATTTTGGAACGAATACGGGCTCGTCTGCGTTTTCTAAGGTTTTGTTTAATGTTGATAGCCATGATAGGTATATATAGGTTTAAATATTGATGGAAAAAAATTATTCAGATGACCCGGCAGCCATTTTTCCGGATTTGCGGCGGATATGTTCATCGACGTATTTGATGCCTTTGCCTTTGTACGGTTCCGGCGGACGAAAATCACGAATTTTGGAGGCGGTTTCGCCAACCAACTGTTTGTCGATACCGGTAATTTTGATATTCATTTTATCGACAGCGATCGTAATTCCGACAGGAGGTGTAAAAATAACGGGATGAGAAAATCCCAAGAACATTTCCAGATCTTTGCCTTTCATGGCTACTTTGTAACCAACGCCGATTAATTCCAATTCTTTGGTAAATCCAGCGGTAACTCCGGTGAACATATTGCCAAGAATACGATTGGTTAAACCATGGAGAGAACGGGTATGGGGCAAATCGTCGGTACGGGTTATAATGATTTGTTTGTCGGATTGTTCGATTTTGAGACCTTGATGAAGAGGAAAAGATAATTCTCCTTTTGGTCCTTTGACCGAGACAAGGGAGTTATTGATTTTAACTTCAACTCCGTCTGGGATGCTGATTGGTTTCTTTCCTACGCGTGACATTGGATATATGGTTAAATTGATTAAAGAAAAACTAATAAATTTCGCCAATAATTTCACCGCCAATTTTTTGGGATTTGGCTTGATGAGCGGTCATTAAGCCCTTGGAAGTGGAAACAATGGCAATGCCATAACCACTTAAAATCCTGGGGAGTGAGCGGGAATTGAGATAGATTCTCTGGCCCGGTTTGGAAATTCGTTTGATGCTGGTTATAACCGGTTTTCCGTGATTATAGCTGAGTGTAATTTTGATGATTTTTTTGGCCGGTTCGTCATCGGTTACAAACAATGATTTGATATAACCTTCGCTTTTCATCAGTTCAACGATTGATTGTTTGAGCCGTGAATAGGGAACTTCCACTGTTGGCTTGGATTTGGCGCAAGCGTTACGAATTTGAGTAAATAGATTGGCTATGGGATCGGTGATCATAAGAAGTGAGAAAATAAGAAGTAAGAAAAAATATAAGTATCAAGTTTCAAGTGACAAGTATCAAGTGTGGTGTCCCTAAAGGGATGATAATATATAATTGGAAATTGGTAATTTAAAAATTGGGAATTAACTAATTTACCAGGAGGATTTTTTGATACCGGGGATTTCGCCTTTGTTGGCGAGAGCGCGAAAACAAATACGGCACATATCGAATTTGCGCATATATCCACGGGAACGACCACATAGGGCGCAACGATTGTATCCGCGAGCGGGAAATTTGGGTTTTCTTTTAGCTTTAGCGATGAGTGATTTCTTGGCCATAGTATTTGGTAGTTAGTAGCTTGTGGTTTTAATAAGGAATAATAAATTTTAAAAAAAGATAGATTTTGATAATGTCTATTAGATATTACCTCTATTTATCCAGTTTTTCAAATGGCATGCCCAATTCTTTCATGAGCAGGAGGTTGGCTTCTTTGTTTTTACTGTTAAAAACGATAGTTACCTGCAAGCCATGGATGATTTCAGTTTTTTCAAATGATATTTCAGGAAATATGGTGTGTTCTTTGATGCCAATCGAGAGATTACCGGAAGAATCAAAAGATTTGGCGGAAATTCCATGAAAATCGCGAATTCGTCCCAGTGCGGCACTGATAAAACGATCCAGAAATTCATACATTTTTTGTTTACGAAGGGTAACTTTGGCACCGATCGGAACATTGGCTCTCAGTTTGAAACTGGAAATTGATTTTTTGGATTTGGTAACAACCGGTTTTTGACCGGTAATGGTGGCAATGTTTTCAACCGCAATATCGATCAGTTTTGGATTTTCCAGAGCGGCTCCCAAACCGGCGGAAATAATTATCTTGGTCATCCGTGGTACCTGCATCGGGGATTTGTTTTTTAGTTCCTTGGTTAATTTGGGAACTATTTCAGATTGATATTTTTTGTAAAGACGAGACATGGTGTAAAAAAGTAAGAAGTAAGAAGTTAAAAAGTAATTGAATAAAAGTATCAAGCTTCAAGTATCAAGACCCAAGTTAAGGAATCGCTTCGCGATGACATTGATAAATTGGATATTGGAACTTGGCAATTGATCATTATTTAGTGGCGTCCAGGGGGGCGCCGGAAACTTTGGCAAATCTTTCTTTTTGGCCGTTTTTGGTAATTTTGACACCAACCCGGGTAGGTTTACCGGTTTCGGGACAAACAAGGCGAATATTGGCAATTGGAACCGGATGATTGATGTCGATGATTCCACCCTGCATATTTTTCTTGCTTGGTTTAACGTGTTTTTTCAAGATGTTGACACCCTCGATAACAACTTTGTGGGAATCTGGCAATACTCTGACGATGGCGCCTTTTTTGCCGGCATCTTTACCTTTGACAACGATGGCGATATCACCTTTTTTGAATTTTTTGACTTTTTTCATGATTATAATACTTCCGGAGCTAATGATAATATTTTGGTAAATCCTTTTTCGCGAAGTTCGCGGGCAACCGGCCCGAAAATTCTGGTACCACGTGGTTGATTGTCGGCATCGACTATAACGGCAGCGTTTTCGTCAAATTTGATGGTTGATCCGTCTTTACGTCTGGTAATCCGTCTTTGTCTAACGATAACCGCCCGAACAACATCTTTTTTCTTGACAACACCGCCACCGGGAATAGAATCTTTTACGGAAGCGACGATCACATCTCCGATATAAGCATATCGACGTCTGGTGCCACCGAGAACTTTGATGCACATGATTTCACGGGCACCGGTATTGTCAGCTACTTTGAGTCTTGATTGTTGTTGGATCATGATTGGTATTTAGCAAATAGGTATGAAAATATGGATTATTTTTCTGAAACAATATCTTCTCCATGAGCTTCTTGTCTGACAAGCTCACTGGCTTTAGTTAAAATGTTTTTGACTACCCAGCGTTTGCGCCTGGACAATGGTCGTGATTCTTCGATCAAAACAGTATCACCGTAACCGGCGGTATTTTTGGGGTCATGGGCAAAGTATTTCTTGGTTACACGATAACGTTTGCTGTATTTGGGATGTCGCATATAGTTATGAATTTCCACGATGACCGTTTTGTCCATTTTGTCGGAAATGACCATGCCTTTGAGGGTTTTTTTCGTTTTAATATCGTTATTCATGGCTGTTAGTTTTTTCAATTAATATGGTTAGAATACGAGCAATTGTTTTTTTGGTTTGATTGATCAAGTGCGGGTTGGATAGTTTGCGAACCGCTGCCTGAAAACGATAATCCTGAAGTTGTTTGAATTGCTCATTGAGTAGAGATAACAATTCGGATTCTTTTTTTTGACGTAATTCTTGAGCTTTCATGAGAGATAAAAAAAATTAGAATAAATTATTTGGCGGCGACGATCTTGGTTTGAACCGGCAATTTGTGAGCGGCAAGCATGAGAGCTCGATGAGCAGTTTCTTCCGGAAGACCACTGATTTCAAATATAACACGACCGGGCAATACTTTAACAGCATAATGTTCCACATTTCCTTTACCACCTCCCATTTTGACCTCATTGGGTTTCTTGGTAATTGGTTGATCGGGGAAAATTCTGATCAAAATTTGACCACCTTTTTGAACATATCTGGTCATAGCGCGACGAGCGGCTTCGATTTGACGTGAAGTCAAATGACCTCTGGTTAATGCTTTCAGACCGTAATCACCAAAATCAACATTGGCGCCGGAAGTGGAAATGCCTTTAAAATTGCCTTTCATGTGTTTACGGTATTTGAGTTTTTTGGGGATTAGCATGGGAATAAGTTAAAAGTATAAGAAGAAGTAGCAAGTATCAAGTTTCCCAGCCCAAGGCTGGTCCGCCTAGGGCGGAAAGTGTGGTGTCGCTACGCGACGATATGTGTTTAGAACTTAAAAACTTAGAAGTTCAGAATCAGATAAGATTATTTGCGAGGGGCAGAGTTTTGTGGACGAGAGGGGGAGTTTTTGGCCCGGGGAAAGCGATTGTTGGGACGGCCATGGGGTCTTTGTTTGTCAGTGGCCGGAGTTTCAGCATTTTTTTGCAAATCTTTTTTGAAAATTTCACCTTTGTAAATCCAGACTTTTACTCCGATAGTACCGGCGTTGGTGGTGTAAGCGGGACGAAGAGCATAATCGATATCAGCACGAATTGTATGTAGAGGTATTTTACCTTTGGAAAATGTTTCTTGGCGAGCGATATCAACATTGTTTAAACGGCCTTTGACCATGATCTTGATACCCTGGGCTCGTGATTGTAGAGCTCTTTCCATGGCTTGTTTGATAGCTCGTTTGTAGGGAATGCGTTTTTCGATCTGGGTGGCAATGTTTTGGGCGACAATAGCGGAAACAGTATCCGGTTGACGAATTTCAACTATATTGAGATTGAGTTTGGTTTGTCCGGTGATATGTTTGTTTAAGTCTTTTTTTAATTCTTCAATTCCTTGTCCGCCACGACCGATAATGATACCGGGGCGCGAGGTGTGGATATTGATTGTCAATTGTCCGGCAGAGCGTTCGATGACGATATCAGCAACACCGGCTTGAGCAAGTTTTTGCAGTAAATATTTCTTGATTTTGAGGTCATCGTGCAGATATTTGGCGTAATTTTTATCGGAAAACCATTTGGATTTCCAGTCGGTAGTTACGCCCAGGCGCATGATATATGGATGTACTTTTTGTCCCATAGGTAGATATTAAGTAAAAAGTAAAAAGTAATAAGTAATAAGTTAAAAGGGGAAAGAAATAAGTAAAAAGTAAAAAATATTCAATATGCAAAAATAGAAAGTTTCAAGAAACAAGGATCAAGGAACCCAGCCCAAGGCTGGTCCGCCTAGGGCGGAAAGTATGGTATCGCTAAAGCGATGATATATATTAATCGCAAAGAAATAAATTGATGATGTAAGAAAGATTATTTCTTGGCGGTGGCTTTTTTTTCTTTGCGGGTAACAACTTTGACTTCGGTTTTGCTACCTTTGGCCTTGGCGGGTGATTTCTTGGGGGCAGATTTGGCTTTTGTTCCTTTGGTGGCGGGTTTTTTGACGGTTACAGGGGTAGAGTCAGTATCAGTTTTCTTGGCAACTTTTTTTGTAGAAATAGTTTTATTTTCCAAGATAACGGTAATGTGGGCGGTGCGTTTATTGTAAACATTGGCGGAACCACGGGCCATGGCGCGATAGCGTTTCATGGTTGGGCCCTGATCAACCATGATGGATTTGATAATCAGATCTTCTTTTTCCAGATTGAAATTGTTGACAGCATTGTAAACGGCCGATTTGATGGTTTTTGACAGGATGCCGGCGGCTTTTTTATCGGTAAAGGCGAGAATAGTCATGCCTTTTTGGGCGTTTTTTCTAACAACCAATTTGGCAACGGCACGCAATTTGCGGGGCGAGGATTTAACATATCTTGATTTGGCGATTATTTCTGACATGGTATTGTATAAAAAATTTGATAATTGAAATGTAAATTAAGCGGTGGGAGTGGCTTTGGTTTGTTCTTTGGCCATTTTGCCACCATGACCGCGGAATTTACGGGTAGGGGCAAATTCACCCAAACGATGTCCGACCATGTTTTCGGTAATGTAAATCGGCAAATGTTCTTTACCGTTGTGAACGGCAATAGTCAAACCGACGAATTCGGGAAAAATAACGGAACGGCGAGACCAGGTTTTGATGACAGTTTTGTCGCCCGGTTTTAAATCTTTGACTTTCTTGAGCAATTTCGCATCGCAGAAGGGACCTTTTTTAAGTGAACGAGACATTTTGTAAGAAATAAGAAGTAAGAAATTTGAAAAATAAGTAACAAGTGTCAAGTATCAAGGAACAAGTATTGGATCCTGAATCGCTCGAAACGTTCGTATAACTCACTTTCGGGTTCAGGATGACATTATTATTTAATTTGAAATTTGGAATTTACTTGGATATTGTTAACTGATATTTGAAAATTTATTTGCGGCGTTTGATGATGCGTTGGTCGGAGTATTTCTTGATTTTACGAGTTTTAACTCCAAGTGCATGCGCTCCCCAAGGTGTTTTGGCATATTTCATACCGATCGGACTGCGACCTTCACCACCACCATGCGGATGATCAACCGGATTTTTGGCTTTACCACGTACCTTGGGACGACGGCCGAGCCAGCGTGTACGACCGGCTTTACCGATAGAGACGTTGGCATGATCGGTATTGGATACGGTGCCGATAGTAGCGGTGCAAGTTTTTTCCAGAAGCATCACTACACCGGAAGGAAGTTTGACTTGAACTTTGCCTTTGTCGGTACCGATAACCTGAGCATAAGTACCGGCGGAACGAACGACTTGGGAACCGCGACCGGGAGTTAATTCGAGATTATGGATATTGTAGCCGGTAGGAATGTATTGTAATTGTAGATGGTTGCCGATGGAGAATTCAGTTTTGGGAGCACTCATGATACGATCACCAACTTTCAAATCGGCAGGAGCGATAATATATCGTTTTTCTCCGTCCAAATAACTCACCAGAGCAATGTTGGCGGAACGATTCGGATCGTATTCAATCGATTTAACAATGGCCGAAATGTTGGTTTTGTTACGTTGAAAATCAATCGTGCGAAACTTTTTCTTGCTTCCTCCACCTCGATTGCGAGCGGTAATCAGACCATGATTGTTGCGACCGGCGGATTTGCAGCTACCTTTGGAAAGTTTTTTGTTCGGTTTACTGGTGGTTATGGTATCGTTAACCAAAACGGTCATCTGTCGTCTGGAAGGAGTGATCGGTTTGAAAGATTTGGTAGGCATTGGTAAGAAGTAAGTAATAAGAAGTAAGAAATATTCAAAATTTGATATATATCAATAAATTACCAAGTAACAAGTATCAAGAATCAAGTGTTGGGATCGCTTCGCGATGATAATTAGTAAATCGCAAAACACAAATATAAAGTTAGAGTTTTTCGAAGAATTCGATTTTGTTATCTTTGGCCAGTTTAACTATCGCTTTCTTGGTGTTGGGTGTGCGACCAGTGTGTCTGCCGCGACGTTTTTTCTTGGATTTGACGTTGACGATACGAACCGAATCAACAGATACTTTAAAGCTTTTTTCGATAGCGTCTTTGATCTGAAATTTATTGGCATCCTGGTGTACAAAAAAAGAATAAAACTGTTTTGCACTGCCGGCGACCGCTTTTTCAGTAATGACCGGTTTAATTAGTATGTTTTGCATGATATAGAATGAAGATTATTTGAAAAAGTAGATGTTTATTATGTGTTTAGATTTAAAAAATATCTAGCGACCGATACGATCAATGATATTTTGAAAAGCATTTTTGGTACACAACATTGAGCCGGCTTTAAAAATGTCCAGCGCGTTGATTTGATAGTCGGATTTAACGACTACAGTATCTAGATTATCAAGAAAGACTGAATATGACAAGCTTTCTTTGTCCAACGCAATCAGAGTTTTAGAACGAAGTTTGAATTGACTGATAAATTTATTGGCTTTGCCGGTAGAATCAGCTTTCTCGGGAAATTTTTCGAGAACAATAATTTGACTGTTCTTGATCAGTTCCAACAGAGCAAAACGAACAGCTTTCTTTTTGGCTTTTTTGTTTATGGCTTTGGAAAAATTTTGTTCGCCGGTAGGTCCAAAAGTTACGCCACCATGTCTCCAGAGCGGAGAACGGTTGGAACCGTGACGAGCACGACCGGTACCTTTTTGTTTCCAGGGTTTTTTACCGCCACCGGAAACTTCACTACGGTCTTTGCATTTGGCGGTAGCTTGTCGGGAGTTATCAAGATAACTCAATAAAATCTGGTGGACGAAACGGGGATTGAATCCGGACGATAATTCTTTGGTGGAATATTTGTCGGAGATATCGATATCGGCTATTTTTTTGCCGTCGTTATCGACTACGTTTACCATTGCGGTAATTTTATCGGCTGATTTTTGTTTAACTTTAGACATAATGATTTGTGATAATGTGGTTTAATATGGTTTTATGACTGACGAACGATAATGAGACGGCCATTTTGTCCGGGAATACCGCCTTTGACCAGCAATAGATTTTTATCAGCTTCAATATCGACAATGGTTAGTTTTTTGACGGTAACGCGGTCGTTGCCCATCCGGCCGGGAAGTTGGCGGCCTTTGATTACCCTTTGCGGATAACGAGAACCGATGGAACCGGGTTTACGGTGGGATTTGGAACCATGTGTTTTGGGACCAATTTTGAAATTGTGTCTTTTGGTTGTGCCTTGGAAACCCTTTCCTTTGGAAATGCCTACAATATCAACTTTAAGATCTTTAGAAAAAATTGACAAATCTATAGTTTGTCCAACCTCAACTCCATCTTTTTGATCGTCGGAAAAAGGAAATTCACGAAGATTTTTCAGTTTTTTATCCCGGAGATGACCTGACTGGGGTTTGTTTAATTTTTTGGCTTCACCAAATCCGATTTGGTAAGATTTTTTGCCATTTTTAAATTCTTTGATTTGGGTTATTACACATGGCCCGGCCTCAATGATGGTTACGGGAGTAACCATACCTTCGGGTGAAATATGTTGTGTCATGCCGAGTTTTTTGCCAAGTAGGTATTTCATAGTGAGTAGAAAGTTAATTGGTAGGGGCAATTCATGAATTGCCCGTACGAGATATTGGAAATAAGTATCAAGTAATAAGTGACAAGTATCAAGTTTGGAATCGCTTCGCGATGATATGAATTAATCGCAAAAGAAGGAGCAAAAATTACATTTTGATTTCGATGTCAACGCCGGCAGGGAGGGAAAGATTCATCAGCGAATCGAGAGTTTTGGGGGAGGGATTAATAATATCAATAAGTCTTTTGTGAATGCGCATTTCGTATTGTTCACGAGATTTTTTGTCGATGAACGTGGAACGTAGGACGGTATAATTGGATTTTTCAACGGGCAGGGGAATGGGACCATTGATCTGGGCACCACTACGGCGAGCGGTATCAATGATTTGCTTGGCGGAATTGTCAATCACGCGGTGATCGTAAGCTTTGATTTTGATACGAATACGTTGCTTTACTGTTTCGGTTTTGGACATAGGTTACAAATTAATGACAAATTACGAATTACAAATTTGAAACTCAAAGTGCAAAATTCAAATTTCAAAACAACAAATCAAAACTATAAGTGAAAAACTGTCTAATTTTGAATTTTTATTTGTGACTTTGAATATTAAGTTTTGAATTAATAGTTTGATAGATACAAAATAAATAGTCTATTGTTTAAATAATTATCAAGAACATGGTTTTTTTCAGAGTTCTAACTCAAAGGAGGTAAGAGACTTACCTCCCTTTATGTTAATCCTTGAAAACTTAGGCGATGATCTTGGTTACCGATCCGGCGCCAACTGTGCGGCCACCTTCACGGATGGCGAATTTGGAACCGTCTTCCAGAGCAATCGGAGCAATCAATTTGATTTTCAAGCTAACAGTATCACCGGGCATAACCATTTCAGCTCCGGCCGGCAACTCAACATCACCGGTAACATCGGTAGTTCGGATATAGAATTGTGGTTTGTAACCTTTGAAGAATGGGGTATGTCGGCCACCTTCTTCTTTGGTCAGGATGTAAACTTCGGCTTCGAATTCGGTGTGAGGTTTGATGGTACCGGGAGCGGCCAAAACCTGTCCACGTAAAATGTCTTCACGTTTGACACCACGCAATAAAACACCAGCATTGTCTCCAGCTTGACCTTGGTCAAGTTGTTTGTTGAACATTTCAATACCGGTAACAACGGTTTTGGCAGTGTCTTTCAGACCGATAATTTCGACTTCGTCGTTAAGTTTCAAGATACCACGATCGATACGACCGGTAGCAACTGTTCCACGACCTTCGATGGAGAAAATGTCTTCAACCGGCATCAAGAATGGTTTGTCAATTTCACGTTTGGGATCGGGGAAATAGCTGTCCAATGTGTCCACCAATTCCAAAATAGGTTTAGCAAATTCGGCGTTGGTTGGATCTTCGGTGGCTTTAAGGGCGGAACCTTTGATAATGGGAGTTTTGTCGCCGTCGAATCCGTATTTGGTTAATAGTTCTCGGATTTCAACTTCCACCAAATCAACCAATTCTGGATCATCAACCATATCGATTTTGTTTAAGAAAACGATGATGGAAGGAACGTTAACTTGATTGGCCAACAAGATGTGTTCACGAGTTTGAGGCATAGGACCGTCGGCGGCCGATACAACCAGAATAGCACCGTCCATTTGAGCGGCACCGGTAATCATGTTTTTGATGTAGTCAGCATGTCCGGGACAGTCCACGTGAGCATAGTGACGTTTTGGGGTCCAGTACTCAGAGTGGTGAGTAGCGATAGTGATACCGCGTTCTCTTTCCTCGGGAGCGTTGTCGATTTGATCATACGCTTCGACGCGCGCGCCATAACCTTCGCCTTTTTTGTCCAAGACCATGGTGATAGCAGCGGTAAGAGTTGTTTTACCGTGATCGACGTGACCGATAGTGCCGACATTCAAGTGCGGCTTGTCTCGTTCAAACTTTTGATCAGCCATAGGAGTCTCCTTAGTAAATTAATATTTTATAAAAAGTTAATATTTTCAAAAGTAAAAAGTAACAAGAAATAATCGTGGTCTTTCTACGGGATGATAATAAATCAAATCACAAATTCCAAATACTAAATTCCAAACAAAAAATACAGTGATTTACGATTTGTTTGAGATTTAAAAATTTAAAGATTTGAAATTTGCTAAATGCTTTCTTAATTTAGCATACAAAGTAAGAGCAAGTCAAATAACTTGTTTCAAACGAAAGTACGAAGGATAACTTTATATGCGAATTGTTTGTTTATAGTTAAAGTTTACTGTAATATTTGAGGTGTTGCAAGAGGGAGAAAAGTTTCAAGTAACAAGTGACAAGTATCCCAGCCCAAGGCTGGTCCGCCGAGGGCGGAAAGTGTGGAGTCGCTTCGCGACGATATTAAAAGATAAATTTATTTGTGTCATCCTCGACAAGGAAGCGATCCGCCTTGGGCGGAAAGCGATCCTTGATCGGGGATCCAGAAATTAATTTTCAAACAATAAAAACCTAACAAAATTATCGAATTTCAAACCGATCAAACTGGAAATTACAAAAAATGTGCTTGACAAATTGGTTTTTTTGTGATAAAATTCTGGTTTAAGGAAAAATGAGTAAATTAAAAATATAGATAAATTTCATTTTTTTTCTTTCTTTGTTTCCATCCGGGACAAGGGATAATAATTATTTGGGTGTCATGTTGTCCGTAGGGGCAATTCCCTCCCAAGGCGGGCAGGCATGAATTGCCCCTACAAAATACAAAAAAGGACAGCACAGTGTGTAAGTCCCTACGAAACACAATGGACAGGTCACGACCTGTCCCTACACAGAAAATATATGTTCTTACTTATCTATAAACATCTTTTCGATGGCGTATGTAGTAAATGATAATCGTATGGTTGGTTTTGTCTATTACAAAAATTACACGATAATCACCCACTCTTAATCGTAAGCAGTCGTCTTTGTTAACCATTTTTTTGATATCACCCAAATATGGATTTTTGGCCAATTTGGTAATGGCTGATAATATATTGTTTTGTGTCTTATGAGGAATTTTGCGCAAATCTTTGACAACCGACTTTTTGAATTCAATTTGGTAGCGGATCATTTTTGGGAAAGAATTTTTTTTAACTCTGACATATTGATATTTTTTTCTGATTTTCGGGTAGCAATTTTGGTTAAATCATGAAAATCTTCCATTAATTTTTCATATTGGTCGATTGGAATTACAACAGCGGTTTTTTTGCCTTTGGCATCGATGACAAATTGTTGGGTTGATGTATTCATATAAAATAAATTTAAGTTAAGTAATACAATTTTATTATAACATTAAGAAATTAATGCAGGATATCGGACAAGTCGCGACCTGTCTCTATGAAAAGGGCGGCCGCAAGGCCGCCCGAATGTGAGAAATGAAATGATAATGGATGAAATTATTTCTTGTCAGATGTGGTAGGATTTCTCTTGGCGATGATTTCCTGGGCGATATTGCCGGGTACTTCATCGTAATGCGAGAACACCATGGTAAACATGGCACGGCCTTGAGTCATGGAGCGGAGCGAGGTAGCATAACCAAACATCGTAGATAGTGGTACTTTGGCGGTAATAATTTTGGCGTTTTGCTGGTCTTCCATTTTCTCGATATTGGCGCGCTTGGAATTTAAATCTCCCATGACATCACCCATAAATTCTTCGGGGGTAACAACATCCACCTGCATAATCGGTTCCAAGATTACCGGTTTGGCCTTGCGGACACCTTCCTGCACAGCCATGGAACCGGCGATTTTGAATGCCATTTCAGACGAGTCAACATCATGGTAGGAACCGTCATAAAGGGCAACTTTGATATCAACGACGGGGTAACCGGCGATGACACCTTTGTCGCAGGCCTCTTTGACGCCTTTACCAACGGCGGGTATGTATTCACGAGGAACAACACCACCAACAATTTCATCCACAAATTCAAAACCCTTGCCGGCTTCCTGCGGTTCCAAACGTAAATAGACATGACCGTACTGACCGCGACCGCCGGATTGGCGAACAAATTTCCCCTCTTGTTCAATGGTAGCGCGGATAGTTTCACGGAAAGCTACTTGCGGTGCACCAACATTGCTTTCGACTTTGAATTCACGTTTAAGGCGATCAACGATAATTTCCAAATGCAACTCTCCCATGCCGGCAATAATCGTCTGGCCGGTTTCTTCATCGGTATTGACTTGAAAAGTCGGATCTTCTTCGGCCAATTTGGATAGTCCCAAGCCCAATTTTTCCTGGTCGGCTTTGGTTTTGGGCTCGATTGCGACACGGATAACTGGTTCGGGAAAGGTGATATTTTCCAATTGGATCGGTCTTTTTTCATCACACAGAGTATCACCGGTGGTAGTTTTTTTAAGTCCCACTACGGCAGCGATATCACCGGAATAGATGGCATCTATTTCTTCACGGTCATTGGCGTGTATTCGCACCAGACGACCGATACGTTCTTTTTCGCCGGTGGTAACATTTAATACATAACTACCGGATTTTAATACACCGGTATAGACACGAACAAATGTTAAACGCCCCACAAACGGGTCGGTAGCGACTTTGAAGGCAAGAGCGGCAAAAGGATCTTCATCATTGGGAGTAATGAGCACTTCTTCTTCACTGTCGGGAATATGGGCAACAACAGGCGGTTTGTCCAGCGGACTGGGGAGGTAATCGATGATAGCATCGAGCACTTTTTGGACGATAACACCACGGCCGTCACCACCCATAATGGCAAAGAAATCACCTTTCAATACACTTTTTCGAACGGCTAATTTAAATTCTTCAGTAGTCAGTTCTTGGCCGTCGAGGTATTTTTCCATCAGGGCATCGTCAGATTCAACCACTTTTTCCAGAAGTTCATTGCGGTATTGTTGAACTTTATCCATCATGTCGGCCGGAATTTCACCGATGGTTAATTCTTTGTCATTGTATTCTTGATAACTAAAAGCTTTCATTTCGATGATATCGACAATACCGTTGATGTCTTTTTCAAAACCGATTGGCAGATGAATCGGAAAAGCGTTTGGACTCAAACGATCACGGATAGAAGCCAGGGATTTATAAAAATCGCCACCGGTTTGATTGATTTTGTTGATGAAACACAGACGAGGAACGGAATATTTGTCGGCCTGACGCCAGACGGTTTCAGACTGGGGCTCAACACCCATTTTACCGTCAAACACTACCACAGCACCATCCAAGACACGAAGAGACCGCTCGACTTCAGCAGTAAAGTCAACGTGACCGGGAGTGTCGATAATATTGATACGATGTTCTTTCCAGAAACAAGTGGTGGCAGCGGAAGTAATGGTGATACCACGTTCTTTCTCCTGTTCCATCCAATCCATCTGAGTTGCGCCTTCGTGTACTTCACCAATTTTGTGAATACGACCGGTACTGTATAAAATGCCTTCGGTAACGGTAGTTTTGCCAGCGTCAATATGGGCGATAGTGCCAATATTGCGGACTTTTTCAAGTGTGTATTCCCTCATGATTAGTTAAAAATTAATAATTAATAATATAAAAACTCAAAATTCAAAACTTAAAATTCAAAGCTACAACTCAAAACTTAATAAACAATGAAAGTGTTTTGAACTTATAGTTGTGGTTTTGAACTTTGAACTTTGAACTTTGAGTTTGGTTTTTAATAACGAGCGAGATAGGCGAAAGCTTTGTTGGCTTCAGCCATGCGGTGAGTATCTTCTTTTTTCTTGATAGCAGCGCCGGTCATATTGAGTGCGTCCAACAATTCGTTGGCCAAGAGTTTATCAAAAGATTTGCCGGATTTGGCCCGAGCGGCATCAATTAACCATTTGAGTGACAGAGTGACAGCACGATCGGATTTGACTTCGATCGGGACTTGATAGTTGGCACCTCCAATTCGGCGAGCTTTGAGCTCGACGGCGGGAGAAACGTTTTTGATAGCCAGCTCAAGGGCTTCCATTGGTTCTTTTTTGGATTTGGCAGCCAGTTCATCAATAGCTTGGTAAACCAGTTTGTTGGCCAGGGATTTTTTCCCTTTCCACATAATCATATGAATCATGCGTCCAACAAGGACGGAATTGTATTTGAGGTCAGGTTTGCGATTTTTGTCAAAGATACGTTTTCGGCGAGGCATTTTGTAAGAATTAAAAAGTAAGAAGTAAAAAGTAAGAAAACAATATTCAATATGCAATAAGCAATAAGTGAGAAAGTATCAAGTTTGGAGTCGCTTCGCGACAACATAACAATACTTAGAACTTAAGCATTATGCTTTTTTGGGGCGTTTGGTGCCGTATTTGGAACGGGATTGTTTGCGATCGGTAACACCGGCAGTATCGAGTTGGCCACGGACGATATGATATCTGACACCCGGTAAGTCTTTGACGCGACCACCACGGATCATAACAACGGAGTGTTCCTGCAAGTTGTGACCTTCACCGGGGATATAGGCGGTAACTTCTTCACCATTGGATAAGCGGACACGAGCGACTTTCCGTAATGCCGAGTTCGGTTTTTTTGGAGTCATGGTATGTACTTTGAGACAAACTCCTTTCTTGAAAGAGCTATTGTAATGACTGGCGCGGTTTTTAAGCGAGTTGAATCCCGTTGCCAATGCCGGAGATTTGGATTTTCGACGTTTGGCCCGGCGAGCGGATTTGCTTTTTAACAGTTGATTGGTTGTAGGCATGGGAGAACAAATTAAATATCAAGTAATAAGTAACAAGTTACAAGAAAAAAATAAACGAAAACAAAAATATATAAATGCTTTATTAATTTAGCATAACATAACTGTATAAGTCAAACACACGATATGATTTGACCCGATTGGAAAAACAATGGTTGTTTTGATTGTTTAAATTGTAATATATTCGATAGAAAAATAAAACCTTTTCAAATGTTATATTTTGTAGCATAATATTTATTTGTTTAATCTTAAAATGTCCAGGTTATTTATTTAGAAAATTAATAATTATAAAAAAAGAAGAGTTCTTGAAAAACTCTTCTTTTCAAATGTTATAGAAATTACCACATTGCTAGAAATTATTTCGAAGATTCTTTGATAATCTTGGCATAGCGTTCGGGCGAATAGCCGGTACCGACGGGAATCAATTTGCCAATAATGGTGTTTTCTTTCAAACCACGTAAATGATCGACTTTGCCTCTTAAAGCGGCATTCATTAGAACGGACGTTGTTTCCTGGAAAGAGGCGGCAGAAAGGAAGCTTTCAGTCTTGAGAGAAACTTTGGTGATACCCATAACGATAGCTTCGGATAGTGCCGGTTTCTTTTTGGATTTGAGTAGTTTTTGATTGGCTTTGTTAAGTTCATTGACATCAACGATTTCGCGGGGCAGGTATTCGGAATCCTGCGGATCGGTGATGCGAACTTTGGAAAACATTTGTCGAACTACGATTTCCAGATGTTTGTCGTGAATTGAGCTACCGACAAACATATAGGTTTTTTGGATTTCAGAAATAATGTATTTTTTTACCGCCAAGTCGCCTTTGTACTGCAACAATTCCGCCAAATTGAAATGCCCTTCTGTCAATGGATCACCGGCAGAAACGGTATCACCGTCCTGGATCAGGAGAGAGTAATTTGGAGGAATAATGAAGTCTTTGGAAATTTTTTGCGGATGATTGACGGAAATTTTGTTACCACTGATCATAACTTCACCACGATATTTGGCTCTGATTTCCGATTGATCGGGTAATATCACCAGTACTTGATTGTCAGTTACTTTTTCACCTTTTTCCACTCTCAAACTGGCTTCTTTGGGAAAATGATATGATTCCTCCGGAATATTTTTGGAAGTGACGGTGATGACCAAATTGTTATTTTTTTCACTGATGGTAACTTTACCGGACAGGTCGGACAAGATGGCGGCACTGGAAGGAATACGAGCTTCAAAAAGTTCTTCCACGCGTGGCAGACCTTGAGTAATGTCAGCGGCGGAAGCGACACCACCGGTGTGAAATGTGCGCATGGTCAATTGAGTAGCCGGCTCTCCGATAGATTGAGCGGCCACAATACCGACTGCCACACCCATATCCACCAGATGTCCGCGACCGAGGTCAACACCATAACATTTGGTACAGATGCCCCAAACATTTTCACAATATAGCGTGGAACGCATATTTAATTCAGTAATTTTCGGATTGTTCAATAATGCTTTGGCGGTAGGCAAATCGATCAGTTTGTCGGCGGAAGCAATAATTTTTTTATTCCCGGGATCTTTGATGTCCTCCACCGGATAACGGCCAACAATTTTTCGGGTAAACTCATCGGGATCTTTTTCCCATTCCGAACGAGTAAAAACAATGCCGTTTTTGGTACCACAATCTTCACTGGTGGTGATAATATCTTGACCAACATCCACCAGACGACGGGTTAGATAACCGGCATCGGCGGTTTTGAGCGCGGTATCGGTTTTGCCTTTACGAGAACCGTGGGTAGAGATGAAATACTCCAATTCGGACAATCCTTCAGTAAAGTTGGATTTGACAGGTAGTTCGATAATATCTCCGGCCGGATTGGAGACCAGACCTTTTAAGCCGGCAATCTGACCGTATTGGGATATATTACCACGAGCTTTGGAGATGATACAGGCATGCATGGGATTTTCGGGGTCCATATTGCCTTTGAGATTGTCATTGAGTTTATTGATAGCTTCCAGCCAACTTTCGATCATGGTGCGTTTGTATTCCTGTTTGGTGATCAAACCCATAAAGAATTGATCGAGAGCATCGGTGATTTTGTCTTCGGTGGCTTTGATAATCGTTGTTTTTTCATCGGGAGTCTGAATATCGCCGACACAGAATGTAATACCGGAACGAGTAGCGTAGAAGAAGCCAAGTTGTTTTACCTCATCGGCAAATTTGGCGGTGCGTTCGATACCCACGGCGGCAAAACACTCTGAAATCAGAGCTTCCAGACTACCTTTGACGAAAGTTTCGTTTTTGAATCCCAACTCTTCCGGCAAAATACTGTTAAATATGATACGGCCGATAGTAGTTTCCAATATTTTGCCCTCGTAGCGTATCTTGATCATGGCATGCAAATCGAGAACGCCTTGAGAATAGGCAATAACGGCTTCATTGAAGGAAGAAAAAGCTTTGCCTTCACCGGCTTTTTTGGGGAGATGAACGGTAAGATAGTAACATCCCAATACGATGTCTTGCGCAGGTGCCACAATCGGTTCACCATCAGCCGGTTTAAGCAAGTTATTATTTGAACACATGATTTTTTTGGCTTCGTTTTGTGCATTGGCAGAAAGTGGCAGGTGAACGGCCATTTGGTCTCCATCAAAGTCGGCATTGTAAGCCGGACATACGAGTGGATGAATTTGAATGGCTTTTCCTTCAATTAAAACCGGCTGAAAAGCTTGAATTCCCAGACGATGAAGGGTAGGAGCACGGTTTAACAAAACAAATGATTTATTGACCGCTTCTTCGAGAATATCCCATATTTCCGAGCTTTTGCGTTCAATGATTTTGCCGGCATTTTTGATATTGTGAGCGAATCCCCGCTCGATTAATCCATGAATAACATAGGGTTTAAATAGTTCAAGAGCAATTTTTTTGGGTAGTCCACATTGATCCAGATGTAAATCGGGACCAACCGAGATAACTGAACGACCGGAATAGTCAACACGTTTTCCAAGTAGATTTTGACGAAAACGACCTTGTTTTCCTTTGAGCATGTCGGAAAGAGATTTGTATTTACGACGATTGGAAGTCAGTACTGCTGATTTTCCACGACGGGGAGTATTGTCAATCAGAGCGTCAACCGCTTCTTGCAACATACGTTTTTCGTTTCGACAAATGATTTCCGGTGCTCCCAGATCAATAAGTTTTTTTAATCGATTGTTGCGATTGATAACACGACGATATAGGTCATTGAGGTCAGAGGAAGCAAAACGACCACCATCCAGTTGGACCATCGGACGCAAATCCGGTGGAATAACGGGCAGTTCTTTCAATACCATCCATTCCGGCTTGATACTGGACTCATTTAGGTTTTTCAACAGACGCATTTTTTTGAGTAAACGACGACGACGTTGGGTAGAAGCGGTAGTTAGTTCGGCATTGATCTGATCGATTGTTTCTTTGACTTTGATGCGGGAAAGTAATTCAAAAATTGCTTCCGCACCAATACTGGCTTTGATGATCTGACCATAACGCAAAGAAATGGTACGATATTTGGATTCAGAAATTATTTGGCTGGGGGCTAATTTACCCACTTCTTCCAGCGCTTTATTGAAAGTATTTTTCAGCTCATCAGCTTTTTTGGCAGCTTGTTGTTTTGTTTTGGTAATTTCTTTGTCATAGTGTTTGGCAACGTCCTTTTGTTGATTTCTGTCGGCCTGGGAGAGCGCTTGATTTTTCAGTTGGGTTAATTCTTCGACTTTTTTATCGAGTTCTTTTTTGATTTGTTTCTGATATTGAACAAATTCACCATTGATGCGATCTAAAACACTTTTTCTAATTTCTTCGTCAACATCGGTGATAATGTAGGCGGCGAAATAAACAACTTTTTCCAAATTGCGACTGGTAAGCCCAAGTAGCAATCCCAATTTGGAGGGGGAGCCACGTAGATACCAGATATGAGTTACCGGTACAGCCAAAGAAATATGCCCCATACGCTGACGTCGAACAACTGAACGGGTAACTTCCACTCCGCATTTGTCACAGACAATGCCGCGGTAACGGATTTTTTTGTATTTACCACAATAGCATTCCCAATCCTTGGATGGACCGAAAATATTTTCAGCAAAAAGCCCGTCTTTTTCTGGTTTTTGCGTGCGGTAGTTGATTGTTTCCGGTTTTAAAATTTCCCCATGTGACCAAGAGAGAATATCTTCCGGAGAAGCGACGGAAATTTTGATAGATTCAAAATCGCCCTGTGAAATGGCTTTGTGGGTTTTTTTGACGTCGTCCATATATAATTTTATTTAAGAAAGGAATAAAAATATAAAAGAAAAATTATTTTTGGTCTTTGAGGTCGCTTTTTTTGGACATTTTGATCGGTTGGGAGTTTTCGTCAAGGATGTCTAATTTTAATCCCAGACCTTGTAATTCACGAACCAAAACATTGAACGACTCAGGAACAGCCGGTTTTTTGATGTCTTCACCTTTGATAATAGATTCGTAAGCACGAGAACGGCCGATAACATCATCTGATTTGAGGGTAATCATTTCTTGGAGAGTGTGAGCGGCGCCATAAGCTTGCAGTGCCCAGACTTCCATTTCACCAAAGCGTTGACCACCAAACTGAGCTTTACCGCCAAGTGGCTGTTGAGTAATCATGGAGTATGGTCCGATTGAACGGGCATGAACTTTATCCTCTACCAAGTGATGGAGTTTCATCATATAAATACGTCCAACAGTAACTTTGTTATCAAACGGCTCACCGGTACGGCCATCAAAAAGTTGAATTTTACCATCGGATGGCAATTCGGCCCGTATTAATTCTTCTTGGATGTCGTTCCAGGTGGCACCTTCAAAAACAGGGCAAGCCACTTTGAACCCGAGTTTGTGAGCGGCCCAACCGAGATGGGTTTCCAAAACTTGACCCAGATTCATACGAGAAACCACGCCAAGCGGGTTGAGAATAATATCAACAGGGGTACCATCAGGCAGATAAGGCATATCTTCCGCTCGAGAAATTCGGGAGATAACACCTTTGTTACCATGGCGACCAGCCATTTTGTCACCGACCATTACCTTGCGCATCTGAGCAACGGAAACTTCAATCGCTTTGGTAACACCGGTTGGCAATTCATCACCTTTGTCGCGGGTGAAGATTTTGATATTGACTACTTTTCCACGTTCACCGTGAGGCAACCTCAGAGAAGTGTCTTTGACATCACGAGCTTTTTCACCAAATATTGCACGCAGTAGTTTTTCTTCGGCAGTGAGCTCGGTCTCACCCTTGGGAGTAATTTTACCAACCAATATATCACCGGTTGTTACTTCCGCACCGAGGCGAATTATGCCGTCGGCATCAAGATTTTTGAGGGCTTCTTCACCGACATTGGGTATGTCGCGAGTAACTACTTCCGGTCCGAGTTTAGTATCGCGAACTTCCAGCAAGTGGTTTTCGATATGTATAGAAGAATAGCGATCATCGTGGACCAAACGTTCGGAAATGATGATAGCGTCTTCGTAGTTAAAACCGTCCCAAAGCATAAAAGCGACAACGATGTTTTGCCCAAGTGCCAGCTCACCATTTTCACAAGCGGTACCATCAACCAGTAAATCACCTTTTTTGACTTTTTGACCTTTTTCACAACGAATATGTTGATTGATACAAGTACCCTGATTGGATTTGATAAATTTGCGGAGATTGTAATCAGTATCTTCTTTGTCACCTTTGTATCTGACAGTCAATCGATTGCCGGTAGCGTTAATTACTTCACCATCTCTTGAGGCCACAATAGCTTCCCGGGAGTCGAGAGCGGCCTTTTCTTCCATACCGGTACCCACAATCGGAGATTGTGGTTTGACCAAGCTAACCGCTTGACGTAACATATTGGAACCCATCAAGGCACGGTTACCATCATCATTTTCCACAAATGGAATGAGAGTGGTAGCGAGGGAGAAAATCTGTTTGGGAGAAACGCTGATATAATCTATCTCATCAACGGGTACAATATCGGGGTCTCCCATTTTGCGAGAAGCAACCACAGAATCAATAAAACGGTTTTTTTCATCAAGATCGGTATCGGCTTGAGCGATTACATATTTTTCTTCTTCACCGGAGTTGAAATATACAACATCGGTTTGAACCTCGGGAACGATAGATATCATTTCCAAATCGAGTTTGGCAAGTTTGGCGGCAATTTCTTTGGTTATGTCATCTCCGGCAGTAACGATAGCTTTTTTGGATTTTGGATCTTTGATATCTTTGAAAGCCAAATGGCCGGTTGCCGATTTGCCATCATTGGGTACTTCTTTTAAGACTTTGTGGTACGGGGTCTCGATAAAGCCGAATTCATTGACCCGACCATATACTGCCAGGTGATTGACCAAGCCGATGTTGGATCCTTCCGGGGTCTGAATGGGACAGAGACGGCCATAGTGTGATTGATGGACATCACGAACTTCAAAACCGGCTCGTTCACGAGAAAGTCCACCTGGACCCATGGCAGAAACGCGACGTTTATGTTCAAGCTCGGATAAGGGATTGGTCTGATCCATAAATTGCGAATGTTGGGAGCTGGCAAAAAATTCCTGCAAAGCGGCGGTTAGTGGACGGACATTGATCAAAGCGGAGGGAGTAACGGTATTGATGTCAGAAACACTCATACGGTCTTTGACAATTCTTTCCATGCGCAACAAACCGACACGAAGAGCTTTTTGAGCCAATTCACCGACAGAGCGGATACGGCGGTTTTTCAGATTGTCGATATCGTCGGCCGGACCGTCAGAATTGTTTAGACGTATGACTTCTTTGACAACCATAATCAAGTCGGCCAAAGATATGGTACGATGCTTTTTATCATTGGGAATATCGACATTCAATCGTTGGTTTAGTTTGTAACGGCCAACTTTCCCAAAATCGTACCGACGATAGTTAAAAAACATTTCTTCAATCAAGCTTTCGGCATTTTCAACATTGGCCAAATCGCCGGGACGAATACGTTTGTAAACTTCCAGCAGACCTTCTTCATGATTTTCAGCCGGATCCTTGGCAAGGGTCGATTTGATATAATCAAAACCTTCTTTGGTGTTGACATCGGCAAAAGTTTTGAGAATTTCTTCGTCAGTTGATAGACCAAATGCACGCAAGAGAGTGGTAACGGGAATTTTGCGTTTACGGTCAATTTTCACGTAGATGATATTTTTGTTATTGGTTTCCAGTTCCAACCATGCACCACGATCGGGGATTATTTTGGCACCGTAGTAATCACGGCCGGCATTGCGGTCGGTAACAAATAGAACACCGGGGGAGCGAATAATCTGAGACACCAGTACGCGCTCGATGCCGTTGATGATGAAACTGCCGGCATGTGTCATAAGGGGAAAATCTCCCATAAACACTTCTTGCTCTTTGATTTCACCGGTTTCTTTGTTAATCAGAGAAACTTGGCAGCGTAGTGATGATTTATAGCTAAAATTTCGTTCACGACAAATATGTTCGTCGTATTTTGGTTCATCGAGAAAATAATCACCAAATTGCAAAGAAAGAGTTTTGCCGGTGAAATCATCGATGGGAGTAATTTCATCAAACAATTCCCGCAAACCCTCGCGGAAAAACCATTCATAGGATTCTATCTGAATGGTATTGAGATCAGGTACATCCACCCATTGACGTTGACCACCATAATAAACTCGTTTGGTGGTTGAAGGACCGGGGGGATTGATTTTTTTAGCCATAAAAATATCTCCTCATAAGATACGGGTCTTTAAAATTTATTCAAGTTTTAAAGATATCCGGTTTTGGTTTAAGAGGTTCTTTATAATAAACTATTTAGACGAATTGGCCTTAAAATAATGCAACGTTTCGTCCTTATATATGATAAAAAAGTTTTTGAACAATATGTATTTTTATGTTACCAGTAAATATGGTTGAGCTCAAAGACTTTATTTTAACAAGTGTGTTAAATTTTTAAGTAGAAAGTATCAAGTATCAAGATCCCAGCCCAAAGCTGGTCCGCCTAGGGCGGAAAGTGAGGTGTTGCTGACGCGACGATGAAAAGAATAAATTCATAATATTACAATATTACGAGGAAAAACGAACTATGCGAAGTACAGAATTAGCTTATTTGAAAGTCAAAAAATATAAAAAAATGAGCTATTTTACACTTTTGTTAATATTTTCGTAAATATTTACCTCAAGCACCTTTTGTATGTATTTTATGCCATTATTTGTTGTATTTGGCTTGACTATTTTCCTAATCTTTGATAGACTTGAGTGAAAACCTAAAAAAGGTGAAACGAAATTTAAAAACTCGCCAAAAAAAATAATATATTGAATATTATTACGTGATGAGATCCTGAATCGCTTGTCCGCCCAAGGTGGATCAAGTTCAGGATGAAAAAATAAATAGTCAGACAAGTGATCCACAAATATATATTATGGGATTTCCACTTGGATGATTAAATCAAAACAAAAAAATAACAAAAACAAATGCAAAACAAAAGTAAAATCTTTTTGCACCGGTAAAGCCGATCAGTAGAGTTTCTAAAAACTAAGTAATGTCTTTAATCTTATTTAAAGGCAAACTACTTCGCAATAAACCATCCTAACAAATATATTTTGAGGATTCAGGTAAGTTGGGAAGAAAAAATAAAAATAAAATCTTGGTTTTTAGAATTTCTACTGTTCGGTGTACGGATACCGCACTATCCGGCTATTTATAGTGGGTGTTCATGTTGGTACAAGTATCAAGTAACAAGGATCAAGTTTCAAATATTGAAGATATTGAATTTGACATCTAGTGAATATAATGGCTTGATATATGTACCAACATGATCACCGGAAGAACGGTGGAAACGTCGTCTTTAAAGAAACGTGCGGAGCTTAAAGAGGTTTTGGCTTCATATAACAATCCCTAGTCCCCTAATTTATTTAAGAGATTAAGGATGTTACGGAGCTAGTGTAAGGGCATCTAAGCGCCATCGATTTTTTTAAAGAGGGCGACACTTAGAGCCCTTATTTTTATTTCAAACTTTTCTGCGCCCTAGGCGCACTTTTCAAACTTTTCAAATAAAAATTAATATTTTCTTAAACCGCTGTTAATGTGACGGCGGTTATTTTTATATAAAAGACAAATATTTACAAAGTGATGAGTAGTGCTAAATAAAAATAAGAAATATGGTATGGATCCCCGATATCGAAGCGCCCGCCGATTCGGCGGACTTTCGATTCGAGGATGACAGATAAAAAAAATAATTAGCACTACTTAATAAAGTGATAAGTAAAAAGTAATAGGTAAAAAATATAATAAAGGAGAAAAAATGAAAAAGCATGGGGCGAGGTTTTTATTGTTAGCAATACTTTTGAATGCGGGATTTTTAAATTTTGAGATGGTGGGGGTAAAGGCGGAGGCGAGTTATTTGCTAATTACTGAAGTGTATTATGACACGATTGGCGATGATAGTGTCGAAGAGTGGGTGGAGATTTATAATCCCAATAGCACTGAAGTTGATTTGTCCAATTACAAAATCGGTGATGAGGAAACAGCGGGTGGAAACGAGGGTATGTTCAGATTTCCGGACGGGGCCAAAATCGAAGGTGGAGAACAAATGGTGGTCGCTAAAAACACAATGGGATTTTATAATCTATATGGTAAGTTTCCCGATTTTGAGATTGATACAACTGATGATGGAGTGACGGATTTTTCTGAAACGCCGGATATGACAAAATACTCAAGCTGGTCTACCGGAAGTTTCAGTCTAACCAATACCGGAGATGAGGTTTTGTTGATCAACGCTCTCGATGTGGTTGTTGATGCGGTGGTATTTGAGGGTGGAAATTTGGTGGGAGTAACTCCTCACCCGGGAGTAAGTCTGGGACAATCGATAGCCAGGATAGATTTGGAAGCAGATACCAATGATTGCAGTGTTGATTTCGAAAAAATATATAATCCTCATCCAGGATACGGGTGGATTTACGAGGCGGAGGACGGATTTACCAATGTCGGCACCATGATGGCCGATGGTTCGGCGGAACGCGGTTTGGTGGTGAGCGCGGAGACGGATTTAACAACTGCCGGATATATTTTCTATGGCCCTTATGAAGATAGTTTGCCGGAGGGAATGTATCAGGCCAATTTCCGTTTGAAGATAAACGACAACACTCAAGATCAGGTGGTGGCAATAATTGATGCTCACAATTGTGGCGGTCTGGGAGTGTACGAACACCGTGAGATTTATGCTACGGATTTTTTAGCAAATAACAGCTGGCAAAATTTTGGTTTGTGGTTTGAAAGACGAAATGAGGGAAGTATGGAGTGGCGAGTTTGGTTTAATGACGAAGTAAATTTGAGTTTTGACAATGTTTTGGTTGGCCGGGTAGATAGGTTGATTTACGAAGCGGAAGATATGTGGCATCAAACCGGTAGTTTGATAAAGGACCCCGCAATGTCCGGCGGGGCGGGATGGACTGCAGGACCGGGTGATGGTGTTAATTACTCTATTTATGGGCCATATGACAGTATTGCCGATGGTGGTTGGACGGCCGGAATAGTAACGAGGATAAACGATAATCAGTCGGAGCAAGGAGTGATGATTTTTAATATCAACAATACTTTCGGAACCGATGAAGACAAAAATTTATTGATCAAGGGTACTGATTTTCAAGTGGCTAACGGTTGGCAGAGAGTGGATTTAGATTTTGCCAAAACCGACGGGGGACTGATGGAATACCGCGTTTTTTCATTGGCGATTTTGGAGGTGATCGTTGATAACATCATAATTCGCCATACTACAAATATCCGGTATGAAGCGGAAAACATTTACGGCAATGGACAAATTGTTAAAGACAGCTTGGTTTCGGGTGGCAAATTTCGTCAAGCCACGGTTGACACAACAGAAGCGGGATGGATGGTGTATGGACCCTACACAAAAGACCAACCGGAGGGACAATACACAGCCAAATTTCGCTTGAAAACAGCGGAAAATTCCACTGACGATTTGATAGCCATCATCAGTGTTTTTAATTTTGGCGGTAGTGGCGTGGAAGAAGCGATGCCGATTTTTGGAACTGATTTTTCGGCAGTAAACAGTTGGCATGATTTTACAATCGATTTTACAAGAGTAAATGAAGGAGTAATGGAATATCGGGTGTATTTTACGGATATCGCTGATTTGAGTGTTGATTTTGTAGAAATTGAAGAGGTTACTAATGAATAATTACATATGGTAAAAGTAAAAAATGTTAAATTACTATATTGAAATATTGTGAATAAAAAAAATTTATTGGTAAAATATATTTGTGGAGGAATGTTTTTATGAAAAAAGAAATTAGTTTAGAAAAATTGGCGTTGATGGTGGCAAAAGGATTTACTCAAATGGATAAGAGATTTGAACAGATAGATATAAGATTTGAACAAATTGATAAAAGATTTGAACAAGTTGATAAAAGATTTGAACAGATAGATATTAGATTTAAACAGGTTGATGAGAGATTTGAACAGATAGATAACAGATTTGATATTATGGAAAACAGGTTTAGCGAGATTGATCGAAGATTGGGATTTGTTGAATCCGACCTAAAACAAATTAAAGATAATGTGATGGGATATGTGTATGATTTTGAATTGAAAGCACTCAAGAAAAGAGTGAGTGTGTTGGAAGAGAAGGTAAAATGACGGATTGGGGATCTCGATGAAAGAAAGGGGAATTTGAAAAAAGAACTTCAAGGAATATGCGAAGTTCTTTTACTATTTTTAAAAATTAATTTTTTTGCGGAATTTTGAGCAATCGTTTGGAGAATAACTCAAAATTGATCACACCTGTTAATCCGCCGACGATGGCGCCGACCAATGGGTTGCCACAAAGGTAACCGATAACAACACCGACACCGGCATCAACGGCGCAGAGGAGGCGGAGTTCAGAATGGATGGTGAGGAATATTTTCTTAAAAATCAAGAATAAAGATTTTAACAAACCAAGTACTATTGAAATTATTCCCCATAAGATACACAATACTGAAAAAATTCCACCAGCAATTACCCCCAATATACCCAGTAATAATATTATGTGTATTTTTATATTGCTCAATATTGCGTAAATTAGAAAGAATAATGGTGGCTCATAATATTCATAGATTATTTTTTGATAATCATAGTTTGTAGGCCACAGATTTATTAATAAATTTTTTACACAAAATTTTTGAAGTTGAAATTTTTCTCTTTTGTGATGTCTTGTATTTTTGTTAAGAAAAAAATAACTTAGGAATATACCTCCAAACAATATTACTAACTCACAGAAAAGAAAAGAAGGAAACAAACGGTTTGCAATGATTACCGGATCATAATGAGTAAAATACATTGATACGTATAAAATCAAAAAAACGAAAAACTGAGAATGGAAGAAAAATTCCAATCCAAAAAACAAAATTAAATATATGTACTGCCCGAAATTTGGTGGAGTAAAGCCATTTTTAATGTTTATTATTGACTTTATTACTTCCTGCCAGTTGTAGGAAAGATATCCTATCAAACACCCGATAACCAAACCAACCGGCCAGAATTGGCCGAATTGAAGGGCGATGAGGCTACCGATGCCGCCACCGGTAAAACAAGCAGTGACTACTTTGATACATTTTTCCGACATAACTTAAATCACTCTCTTTCTGAATAATTTTTAAAGGTCTGATTTGTTATCTTGATTATATATAATTGTAAGCTGTTTTCAAGAGTTTTCCATGAGTAGTACAGGCCGAGGATTGCCCCTTACTAATACCTCCTCCTCTCTACGCCCCAAAAAAATCCTGAAGGATTTTCCGGAGACCCAGAATTAGGATGGGAAATAAAAAGTGGACAGCAGAGGTTTGCTGTCACTACGAAAAAATTATTTTGTGAGTAGTGCTAATAAAAAATAAGAAATATAGTATGGATCCGAAGATGTCCAATCGCTCGTTCCTCGCTTTCGACTCGATGATGACAGATGAGAGAATTAAATAGCACTACTTATTATTTTATATTTATTTGTCTCTCAAGATGGCGGCATGTTCTTTTTTGAGCGCGTCAAAAATTTTGTGCATTTTTTCCTCCACTTCCCCATCAGAGAGAGTGCGGTCGTGGGACTGGAATTCGAATCGTAGTGAAATACTTTTTTTATTTTCACCCAGATTGGCACCGCAATATTCGTCGAAAATATCAATTCTTTTTAAATTCTTACCCCCAACCTGGTGGGCACAGTTAATGAGATCCAGAGCCATAGTGCGATAATCAACCACAAAGGAAGCGTCAAACAAAGAGCTGGGAAATTTGGATGGTTCAATAAATGTGAATAATTCATTGAAATGGGGTATTAACTGATGAAGATTGAATTCAGATAGAATAGTTTGGGGAGGAAGTTTATACTGTTCCGCCAAAGTGGGATGCATAACTCCGATTGTACCGATGATTTTTTTGCCTTTGGTAATCACCAAACTATTGTATGGGTGCAGATAATCAATATCAACCAAAGAGTCAATAACCCGACTGGCCGTGAAGTCGGAAATTTTTAAACCGCCCAAAGCCAACATACCTTCAAAACTCGATTTAACGGTTAAAAATGAATTTTTAGAATCGAGATTTTTATCGATAAATCCAGTAGCAAAAGAATCGTGCTCGGTAGGTTTGGTTTTTTTGTTTAATACCCGACCCCATTCGAAAATAGATGTTATATCGCCGGAAGTTGTCCAGGTTTTTAATTTGTGTACCAAACCGGGTAGCAAAGATTGTCGCAACAAATGCTGGGTTTGATCAACCGGATTTTCCAGTTCAAATGATTCCGCGGGATCAAAACCAAAACTGGCGGTATCTTCGGCAGACGTGAAATTATAGGAATATACCTCTGACCAACCGCGATCAAAGTAAAATCGAATGATTTTGTTTTTGTAACGACGGTGCAGTTCGGGTCGAGCAGGAGTAACCGGCATAGAAAAAATCTGGTCCGGAACCTGGTCATATCCGTAAATGCGAGCGATTTCTTCAAATATGTCTTCTTCATACTCGATATCAATGCGGTAATCAGGAATTTTTACCGTGATTTTATCTTCAACCATGGAGGTAATGACAAAATCCAGTTTGGTAAGTATGGATTTGATAGAATTTTTGGGAATTTCAATTCCAATCAAATCAAATAGATTTTGCACATCAAAACTAATCTCTTTTTGTAAAATCCGTTTGGAACGAACATCCACCACTCCCCTAACCACCTGCCCGCCACAGATTTCTTGAATAAGGAAAGTGGCTCTTTCCAGTGCTTGCTGGGTTTTGCTCATGGGGATTCCTTTGCCAAACATAATGGACGAATCAGTCATAATACCGTGTTTTTTGGTGGTGCGGTTGATGAGGTCACGGGCGAAATTGGCACTCTCCAGAACGATAGTTTTGGTATTGGGCATGATTGATGATTCACGGCCACCGATAATGCCGGCAATAGCCAGTGGGCGTTTTTCATCGGCGATAATCAGGTCTTCGTCATCCAGGACAACTTTCTGATCGTCGAGGGTAATGATACGTTCACCTTTTTTGGCCCGTCGAACAACGATTTTGTGGCCGATAACAAGGTCATAATCAAAAGCGTGCATGGGTTGACCGTATTCGAGTAAAACGTAGTTGGTAATATCAACAACATTGTTGACCGGGCGGAGCCCGGACATGATTAGTCTTCTTTTTAACCAGAGTGGCGATTCGCCGATTTTGACATCTTGAATGATACGCGAGGTGTAACGGCGACAAGCGCTGGCATCTTTGATTTGGATTTTGATCAGGTTGTCGATTTTGTCGGGAGAATTTTCCCGGATATTGAATTTGGGGATATTGAATCGAACATTGCAGCCAACGGAGATTTCTTTGGCCACACCGATGACGTTGTTGGCATCGGCCCGATTGGAGGTGATGGTTAGTGCCATTATTTCATCATCAAAACTAATAGCATCATCCAATTTAACACCGGCTTTTAACCCTTTTCCCAGGTCGAGAATACCGAGCGATTTATCTTCCAGACTCAATTCTTCGGCGGAACAAATCATGCCTTCGGAGCGAACACCGCGAATCTCAGTAACTTTGATTTCAAATTCACCGTCGGTGCCAAGTTTGGCGCCCGGCAGAGCAACCGGCACAAACATACCGACATAGAGATTGCTGGCACCACAAACGATGGTTGATTTTTTGACGCCAATATCGACCAAGACGATCGATAGTCGGTCGGCATAGGGGTGATGCTCGATTTTCTTGATTTGACCAACAACAATTTTAGGGAATTCAAAGGCGAGCTTTTCAACCCCTTCAAATTCGTTGAAAGAGGCGGTCAAGCGTTGGCCGATTTTGCTGGCGGTCCATTGTCCTTTTTCAAGGTCGGTTTCGTTTAAATAGTCTTTGAGCCAAGAGTATGGGATTTGCATGATGTGTAATTAATAATGAAGAATTGAATAATATAAAACATAGAAAAATACAAGAAAGATACAAATGTATTAAACTTATCAAACCTAGCAATTATCAAACATAACAAACTTTAATTAAGACCATAAGATATATTTGTTTGATAAGTTTGATAAGTTTGTTATGTTTGATAGGTTTGATATGTTTAGCTTAAAATTGTTCAATGAATTCGCGGCGGGAGGCGAAATTGTGACGGATGTCGGTGATGCCGTAGCGGGTCATAGCCAGTCGATCATAGCCGGGACCGTAAGCAAAACCGGTCCATTCATGCCGTTTATATCCGGCTTCGACAAAAACATTTTGGTGAATCATGCCGGCGCCCAACATCTCGATCCAACCGGCACCTTTGCAGATGTTACATCCTTTTCCCTCGCATTTCATACAGGTGACATCGACTTCAAAACCCGGTTCCACAAAAGGAAAATAATGAGGGCGGAGACGAATCGGCAGTGGCCGACCAACAACAAATTGAACCATATCAAATAACGCTTTTTTCAGATGGCCGACGTTTAGTTTTTTGTCCACGACCACACCTTCGATTTGATAAAATGTGTGTTCATGAGTAGCATCGGTCGCTTCATAGCGAAAACATCGTCCCAGCGCGACGGCTTTGTATGGAGGTTTGTTTTCACGCAAAATGCGGTTTTGGATACAGGATGTATGAGGTGGCAGACATAGTTTGCCTTTGCCTTTTAATTCTCCTTTTACCCAGAAAGTGTCCCACATACCACGGGCGGGATGGTCGAGCGGGATATTGACGGCGACAAAGTTATCATAGTCATTGGTCAGATTGTCAGTTTCGTAAATCATGTAACCCATCCGCTCGAAATAATCTTCAAGTGCAAATTTGACGCGGGTGGTAGGGTGGAGGTGGCCGGGTCGGTAATTGAGAGCCGGTAGAGAAACATCAAATATGTCGCTTTCGAGCATGGAGTCGGTTTCTTTTTGACGCAGGTACTGCGTCCTTTCCAGAATAGCTTGCTCGATGAAATTTTTGACCTGGTTGGAAAACTGACCGATTTTTGGTCTCTCGGCGGGAGCAAGTTTAGAGAGCCCACGCAAGATTTCGGTTAAATCACTTTTACGGCCCAAAAAGTTGACACGAAGTTCTTCGATAGTATCGGTATCGCGGGCTTGTTTGATACGCTCAATGGCGTCGGATTGGATTTTTTTTAGTTTGGAAAGCATGGGGGAAATTTATAAGTTAAGTAATATTACAAACTTAAAGATAAGTGAAATGGCAGTATATAAATGTTTAAACTTGAAATATTATAATAATGTGAAATGTATTTTTAGGTTTTAAGATTTTTCAAGATTTAACATATGGTTTATTTTTTTCTTTTTACTTTTTGACAGCAAAAAGTAACAAAAACTGCCGGGGGTCATAATTGCGGGAGTCAAATATTATATTTTATTTCGCGCGGTGGGGCCGCAAGTATTCCCCCCGGACCCCCTTGTTGCCACGAGCCATATAAAATAACGGTAATGAACAAACATTGATTTAATTATTTTTGCTTGTTTTTTATAAAGGTTGTTAAAAATAATTATTTATTAATTTTGTTCGAGGATTCTTTTATTTTTTCGGGCAAAGTAATCGAATCTTCGAAAGACAACTTGTTGACATAGAAACTGATTTCGATGAGGATCAAAATAATGAGTAACATCAATGCGGTCCACCAGCGAAAAACACGCATAGACTGCATCCAAAGGATAGCGGTCAATCCAAATGAAATGATAAATGATTGGCGAACAATCACCGGCATTTTTTCGTAAAGTTCAGCCACAGAGTTCATGCGCGAGCGAACATACATCATGATCAAAATGGTAAGACCCAAGATGCCCAGAAAAAAACTGACAAAGAAAGAAATTAGGCCACTGGAGTCGGTAGTAAAGGGGTCAATATTGGTGACAGTTAAAAAGAATGCGGACCAGCAGAGGAATGTGGAAATGCCAATACCGACGATGTAAGTTTTGAGAGACATGGCGGGAGGATATAAAAAAACTATTAACTTATTTAAAGTATAAAATATCTGGTTAGCAATAGCCAATCATTAAAGAAAGTAGCAAGTGGCAAGTAAAAAGTTTCAAGCTCGGGACGACAATAAAGAAAAAACTCACAACCGTCCCATTTTAAATTTGATTTGTTTAACAACATCGGGACCGAAGTAGTGGTCGTATCGCTCCAAAAATTCCACTTCTTTCATTTGGAGATTTAGTAGATGTTGAGAAGTAATACCGGAAACAGTGAGAACATTGCGAATGTATTTTTCGGCTTTGGTTTCCTGGGAGTATTCGGGTATTATTTCGGCGATGATTTTAGGCCAGGCGGCGGTGATTTGCAGAGCATTAACCTGCTCTTCGCTTAGGTTGGTGTTTTTTAAGATGTCGGAAATGTGTTTCATGTTATTTTTATAAATATTAATCATTCTATTTACTTTTTGACAGCAAAAAGTAACAAAAACTGCCGGGGGTAAAAACGCTGTAGCCAAAGGTTAATGTTGAATAGTGCAGTTTTGACGCTGTTTTACCCCCGGACCCCAAAACAACCAAGTGATGTAAAAAAATTCTAGTTATTTTGCTTATTTAAATCGATAATATTTGCTTGCCTGAATTCGCTCGGCAGTGATTCTAAATCCGTAGCAGTAATGATGGTTTGGTTGGAGCGGATAAAATCAAATACATGCTGCGAGTTGGCTTGATCCAATTCGGAGAAGATATCGTCAAGGATCACGATGGGAGTGGTGGCTTTTTTCTGCTCCAAATACCATGCTTCACTCATCTTGAGAGCCAGAAGAGCTAGACGCATCTGACCACGAGAGCCAACCTCGGTTATTTTTTTGTCATTTAAATTGATTATAATATCTTCGCGGTGCGGACCGGTAATGGTGTTACCGTAGCGGATTTCCTTGCGCCTGTTGATATCCAGGGCACGACGCAAACCAGCGGTTAAATCTGAGCCGATATATGACTCCAAATAATTGATGGTTAGTGAATTGTTAGTTTTAAACAACTGAGTGAAGTTTTCCCCAGCTACGGGGGATAACTGGGAGATGAATTCACGACGAGCTTGTATAATGTCTTCTGCAAGTTGCAACCATTTATCATCCCAGAATTTTAATTCGTTTTCGTTAGCTAAATTTTTAGAGATTTTTTTTAAAATTTGGTTGCGATTTTGAACGACTTTACGATAAACTGCCGAGTTGCAAGAATACCGGTGATCGGTCAAGGAAATAGCAATGTCGAGCCAGCGGCGACGGGAAGCGGGCGAGGAGAAAAATCGTTCGATTTCTTCGGGACAGAAATAAACTACCGGCGTCTGACCGATAAGATCAATGGCGCGTTTGGCCAGTCCATTGAGATAAATTTCTTTTTTTGTTTTGAAGTCTTGATTGATTAGTCGAATTTCAATTTTTAAATCATTTTCTTGATCAGAAAAATCACCGGTAACCTTGGAAAAAGGTAAATCGTGAGTAATCAGGAGTTTATCCTGACGCAAACGAAATGATTTGGTGATGGCTAAAAATATTATGGCCTCAATAATATTGGTTTTACCCAGAGCATTGGGACCGATGACGATGTTGGTAGTGGGGGTAAAAGAAAAACTGGCGGAGAGATGGTTGCGCCAGTTTACGAGTTGTAAAGTAGATAAATACACTGCGAAATTATTTAGGAATGAAAATATTTTAGTATTAAATTTCTTAAGAAAGATCTATCCGTTTATTTTATTGAATGTTAAACGATATACATAAGTTTGTATAAAATTAGCTTGGGCTTTTAACTTAAATTGATCTAAATCTACGAAATCTAATACTAAAATATTTTCTTTTTACTTATTACTTAATCCTTCACTGGCATGATGATGTATTTGTAATTGTCGTCATCGGCGGATTTAACCAGCCCGGGTTTTAGTTTATCGGTTAATTCCAGGATAACTTTGGAGGAGTTAATAACGTTTAGTACGTCAGACAAATACTTGGTGTTGAACATGATTTCGCCATCAATTCCTTCCACTTCGGCGGGGGTGGTAGCCACGTTTTCACCGGATTGACCTTTGGAAATGGTGGTCAAATGATTTTTTTCTTTGGAAATTTGGAGTTTGATTTTCTGGGTGTCACGTGAAAACACTGCCGCCATTTTGGTATCGCGAAGTAAGCTTTTGGTATCAACAATCGCTTTAGTTGTGTAGGCAGTTGGCATGATACTCTCGTAGGCCGGATAATTGCCTTCGATCAACCTGGATACAATTTCGATGTCATCCATTTGAAACATGATCTGATTTTCGGAAACCAAAATTTTAGTTTTGCCGTCACCAAGTCCGAGCAAACGATTGAGTTCTTGTGCCGTTTTAGTAGGAACGATAACAGCGAAATCTTCAGTGATTTCTGTCGGAAGGGGGATGATTTTTTCCGCCAAACGATAGCTGTCGGTCGCGACAATTTTCAGATTGTTGTTGTCGGTTTTAAATAGCACACCGGCCAAAGTAGGATTGGTTTCGCCGATCGAGGATGAAAAAACCACTTTGGAAACCGCATTAAAAAGAACCGTGCGATCAACTTCGATCATTGATTCAGATTTGATAGCGGGAATAATAGGAAATTCTTCCGGAGCGAGGCCGTTGATTTTGGTTTTGTAATGATCCGAGGAAAGGGAAATAACTTGTCCTTCAACGGAGAGCACAATGTGCTCATCGGAATTGTTGGAAATATAGTCGTGAAAAATTCTGGCCGGGATAGTGATTTCTCCTTCTTCTTGTACACTGGCACCAATCCAATAGTTAATTCCCATTTCCAGGTCGGTAGCAGATAGTTTTAAGCGACCTTGATCGGTTTTGAGTAATACATTTCCAAGAATTGGCAATGTATTGGAGGTAGTAACGATGCGACTTAGACTGGATAAAGATTTGGTTAGATTTTCGCGCACACAAGATATTTTCATAAATAGGAGTTAAATATTTTTTTATAAATTGATAATGAAAAAAAAAATTGTTTATATACTATTTATAATATGTATCGAGTAAATTGTAAATGAAAGAGACGTTTAATAGGGATTTGTGTCGGGGGTGAGGTATGGAAATAGGCGGTGGAATTAATAATTTGTAGTGAATAATTGGTGAGAATGTGTAAGTTTGGGATTTTATAAAAATAATTGAGATATTTTTTTAAAGTTTATTATCAGGTTTTTTATTTTTGGTAAAAAAAATATTTGGATGGTTGATAAAAAAATTTCCCCACTTTTGTCTTATTGTTTATTTATTTAAATATAGTCGTAGTAAATAGTAGGGCATGGGGAAAATGGGGGTAAGATTTAATATGGCTTTAATGTATGCGTGTTTTGGGGTCAAAACGTGGTGTGAAAAACTGCCGGTAATTTGTGAGGTTATCTGTAAAAATATGGTGGTAAAGTTTGGTGAATAATTTTAAAATATTTTGATGAGTGTAAAACTTTGAACAGTTGTGCACATTTTTTAAACAGCTAATCCCCATTTTATCCCCATTGGAGAAGTCAATATTGGTGCAGGTTTAAATCGAGTAAAGTGGGTTGGGGAGAAAAAAGGGGAAAGGTGGGTGGGGGGTCGGGGTTATATCATATCGTAGGTTGGCAGTTGGGGGGAGTTAAGTGCTAATCGGTTGGTGATAATGAAATTCTAATTTTAAATTCCTATGTACTAAGCTCAAACTAGTGATAAATACAATATTCAATAAACAATATGCAATATACAATGATAAAAAAATCCAATACCAATGTCTAAACGAATGGTAATTATTGATTGGAACTTTAAAGCGCAAATATAAATTGAAAGATCTTGGTGATTTTTAAGTTATTAATTGTGATAATAACGAAGGGTTGACGCATGGGTCCGCTGATAAAAAACACAAGGGGCGACCCAAGAGGGTCGCCCGTACGAATTTGTGGAA
This sequence comes from uncultured bacterium, assembly GCA_938004065.1. Lineage (GTDB taxonomy): Bacteria > Patescibacteriota > JAHJAL01 > JAHJAL01 > JAHJAL01 > CALKWM01. The sequence continues at coordinate 8,134 of CALKWM010000027.1, read as the reverse complement.
ATAATGAATTTTATTCCATGAATAATTGTTCTTTCAGTTTAATAAGGTCAGTGGAGATGTCTTCGTCCTGGGTCATTAGTTTGGCGATTTTTTCGTAGCCGTGGATGATAGTGGTGTGGTCGCGTCCACCCATGATTCCGCCGATTTTGGGATAGGAAAGGGATAATTCTTTGCGCATCAGGTATATGGAAATTTGGCGAGGGAGGACGATTTCTTTGTTTCTTTTGGATCCGACGATGTCAGACTGAGGGATATTGTAATATTTGGAAACGGTAGTAAGAATTTTTTTGTGAGTGACGGTTTGTCGATTGGGATTTTGGAGAATGGAATTTAAAATCTCTTCGACCATTTGCAGGTTGGCTTCTTCATTATAAATTTGACAATGAGCAATGAGACGGTTTAATGCACCTTCCAATTCACGAATGTTGTGTTGAATAGTGCCGGCGATTTTGGATAGTATATCGGGAGAAAATTCGATGTTGGCTTCATTGGCTTTGTATTCCAAAATTGCCATTCTGGTTTCCAGGTCGGGGGCTTGGATGTCAGCAATCATTCCCCATTCAAAACGGGATGACAGTCTTTCTTCCAGGGTTTGGATAGCGCGGGGCGGTCGATCGGAGGAGAGAACGATTTGTTTTCCGTGTTCGTGCAAATCATTGAAGGTGTGAAAAAATTCTTCCTGGGTTTGTACTTTGCCGGCGATAAATTGAACATCATCGATTAGTAGTAGGTCAATCTGACGGTATTTATTTTTGAATTCATTGATTTTTTTGGTTTTGATGCCGTTTATCAAGTCGTTAGTAAATCTTTCCGATGGGCAGTAGAGGATTTTCTTTTCGGGAAATGCCTTTTTAATGTGGTTGCCGATAGCTTGCATCAAGTGGGTTTTTCCCAAACCGACTCCACCGTAGAGAAATAGTGGATTGTATGAATTGCCGGGGTTTTGGGCAACTGACATGGCGGCGGCATGAGCCAGGCGATTGTTGGAGCCGACGATAAAGTTGTCGAAAGTGTAGCGGGTATTTGGTTTTTTGATGTTGTTGGTATTTAAACTACTTTGGCTGATATTGTTTTGAGTGGCAACAGAAGTTTTTTTAAAATCTTTTTGGGGGGCGGTTTGACGGCTGGAAACTTTGTAAATAATATTTTTTAAACTGGGACAAACTTTGCGACCGGTTTGGATAATGTTTTGGTGGTATTTGTTTTCTAACCATTCTTTGGTAAAAATATTGGCAACACCGATAGTCAAGACGTCATCGTCAAAATCTAAAAAACTGGTGTTTTTCAGCCATGTGGTGAAATTTGCTTTGCTCATGGTAACTTCCATTTCGCCGAGAGTGGTTTGCCAAATTTGTTTGCCGTCCATTTTGTAAGAAAAAAAGAAGTAAGAAGTAAGAAGTATGCGCCCAAGGCGCACCAGATGACTGGAAAAGTAAAAAGTAATATAAGAACATTTTAACAATTTAACAATTTAACCATTTAGTTATATGGTTGGTGTAAGGTGTGGTGGGGTTAAAAAAATTGTTAAATTGTTAAATGGCTGGATAAAAAAATATGTAATTATTTGATTTTGGTTGCATAAAAAAAAGAAATTTTCGTCATATGAAATAATTTCTTTGTAAATAAAAATGTAAAAATTTCACCTCCAATTTCATATTAAAGTAGTTGGTGTGGAAAAGTCAAAAAAGTAAAAATGTTAATTTTGAAAATATCTTTAGAGCTTAGCTTAGTGTCAGGGTCATGACAGAGGTGTATGACCCGGGGGCGGTGGCGATAGGGATGTAAAGAGAGAATGTACCGTTGATTGTGAAATTGCCGGCACCGTAGCCGGAGGAAGCGGTAGCAATATTTAATGGAACAGTATTGGACAAAGTACCATTTCCCAGAGTTATGCCGGAGGTTGATTCGGCCAACTGAGGTGAGATAGTTTGGGAAGACATGGTTAAATTGTCGATGGTGATGGAGTTGCCCAGGCCATCGGTAAAGTCGGTGGCGGTGGCGGTGGCTGACCAGCCCAGCAGGGCACCGGTATAGTCGCGAATAAATAAATCGTTAAAACTGCCATTGGTGGGGCCGGGAGCGTCATCGAGATTGATAGCATCCAAATTGAAGCTGGCACCTATTTCGAGAATTTTGTTGTGGTTGGAGATGTTGATGTTTGGTTGTATGTAACCGCTGTCGGGTAAGATTGGGAGGCCGGTGGTGTTGTGAAAAGCTCGAAAATAATAGGTGGAGTCGGTGTATGCAAAATTTTCCTGGAGACAATAATCGAATTCAGCGGTTTGGTAGGCGACATGATTGAAAGTTGAGGCGGCGGTGCTGGATTCAATAAAAGGGCCATAGTTGGTGGAAGATGATACCAGTAGTGATGAAACGAGGTTATCATCTGCACCGCCGCCGTCGCAATAGGCCCAGACAGCACCGGAACCGATTTCACCAACGTCGGAATAGCTGATACCGTCTGACGAAAATTGTAATCTGATACGACCGGTTTGACTGACACCACCGGTTTCAGCGATGGACAATCTGAGGCGAATGTCGTTGTGATTGTACATGTTGTTTGGGGTGTTGTTTTCCGGCGCATAAGAAATGGATGGAGTTTCGGGAGTGTGATCGTCGTAGAAATGCCAACTGCGAGTTTTGGGGGTATAGTAGCTGGGAACGTAGGTATCGATGATATAATTGGCATCAGTGGAATTGATTCTCAATCTTTCGGTTCGATTGGCTCCTATGGTATGATAGCGCCATACTTCGATGGAATAGTATAATCCCGGTCCGACATTGAAAGCCGGAACGGAATCTGTCCAGGTGTTAGTTTGATAGGTCGAGCCGGTAATGTAATTGGGGGAAGTGCTGGTATAGATCAGTGTGTTCGAGGAATCATAGATTTTAATTCTGGGATACCAACCGCGTGTAGTGTTTGAAGAATTGCCGACTACGGAAAAAGTCCAAGTGCCGGCGGGGATGGTAACATTGCCGGAAAATGTTTCGGTAGTCCAACGATTGGTAGAAGTGCCGTTGGTTAGTAATCGTTCGCCGGTAAAATTGCCAGTACCGGAATATGTATTGTTGCTACCGGAAAACGATGATTGTAAGTATCTGGCGCTAACACTCGGATGGATGTTATTGGTAAAATTCCAGGTGCTGGCGGAAACCGGTTGGGTGAAAGTAAAAAGTAAAAAGTAAAAAGTAAAGGATAAGAGAAATCTTTGACAAATATATTGGAAATGGGGGTTCATAAAAATATTTATTTTTTGTGTTTTATAGATTTTTTATTTGTAGGTAAATTATATCGTAAAAATTTGAAATAAAAAAAACCGGAGTAAAAAAGTCCGGTTTTTTTATAAGATAAAATAATAGTGGAGTTATTTTTTCTTCAATCGTGGTTTTTTAGTTGTAGATTTGGTTTTTTGATTGGCTTTTTTAGTAGTTATTTTGGTCTTGGGTTTGGATGGTTTCTTGGTAACTTTTTTGGGTTTTTCGGGCGGATTTGACGGTTTGTGTTCACCTAAATATATGAAGCTTAACAATCCCAAAACGATGATAACAATGATTGCACATAATTTCCAGGGTATGGACCAGAGGGTGTAGCTTTTTTGCATGGGAGCTTGGCCTTCCAGATTGACAGTTACGGTTAGGGTGTATGGTCCAAAGTATAGTTTGGAATCGGGTTTATAATCAAAAGCGATAGTTTTGCCGGGGAATATGCTCCCGTTTAATGTTTGTGAGGTGTTGTTTACTTCACCAAACAAAGGACTGTTGATATTGGTATTGATGGTAGGGGTAATTTGCACATTGCCTTCGTTGGCCAAATTGTATGTAAATGAATGATCGTAAAAGATTGACCAGATACTACTAAATACGCTTTTGGTAGTAATTGATTCGATATTCACTTTTTTTACCACTTCACCGGGAACCGTCTCATAGATACGAACACCGACACGAGTTTTAACATTGATCTGTTCCCCTTCCATGATTTCTTTGTTTTCCATGATGATACCGCCGATGTGTTCACCGGGTGTGGTATCTGATGGAATGCTGATAGTGAAGTCAACAATTTCGCTTTGTTTCGGTTCGAGTGTCAGTTCGTTTTTGGATAATGTTACCCAAGCGCCAATATCGTTTTTTTCTTCGTCTTCATTTTCCAGGGCAAAAGCACCATCGGAAGTGGTTAGACCATCGACTGGATAGATTTTGACCGAGATAGTTTTATTACCGGTATTTTCTACCACAACTTTGTCTTGATGGCTGTCGCCTTTGTCCAAATTGTAGATATACCAATACTGAGTGATTTCGTTTTCACCATCCCATTCGTACGGATGAATGGACATTTCTCCGGTTTCAGCGGCCAGGGCATTGGTTAGACCAAAGTTTGAAATAATCACGATCAAACTGATAATCCAAGTGAGAATTTTTCTCATGATTTTATTTTGTTTTATTGTAAGACAATATTATTATGACATATTTAGGCAACTGTTTCGGTAACGGTGGCAGTGTATGTACCGGGAATGCTTGATACGTCAACAAAGAGACTCAATCCTTCATCTTGGTTATATCGACCACGGCCGTTGCCGGCGGTGGCGGTCATCAAAGTGGCTGGGTCAGAGGTACCGGTATAGGTATGAGCAGATCCGGCTGAAACTCCGGTAAGGGAAGAATTGCCGACCGGAGTGATGGCACCGGGAGATAAAGTTAGGTTGGTGACAGCTATGGTGTCTGCGCCGGAAGTGAAATTGCTGCAAGTGGCGGTTGCACTCCAACCGGGGGTGCCGGAACGATGGTCTTTGACTACAACGCCACTGATGGTGCCGGTAGATGTACCACCGGTATCGGGGATAGTATCCAGATCGATGGCAGTCATGGAGGCGTTGGCGGGAGCTGAGATGGATAAAGTACCGGCGTTGACTTGAGCGTTAATGTTGGTCGAGGCGGCTTGCACGGCGCTGTCGGCCAATTTGGTTTCAACATACTTGTTGGTTAACCATGATGTAACTCCAACAAATAGGGCTAACATGGCTAGTGAAACCAGGATTTGTTTTCTTTCCATTTTTAATTTCTCCTTTTATTTTTTTTGTTTTTTACAAATCTGGATATTGTAGCATATATATTGTTTTATTGTCAAGGAGAATGTGGAGGAGTGGCCATGTCATGCATGTATTTTAGTTATAAATGGAGAATTAATAGTTGATGCAAGAAAGAAATATATAATTATGAAGGAATGATAAATATGAATGATAAATGGTTAAATTGTTAGATGGCTGTCCGATATTTGTAAAGGGGTAAATGTTGGATAAATACGCTTGATAGTTGATTTTGGTATTGAAAAAATTATGATAAAGTGATATAATTGCGTGACATGAAAAAATTAATACACAAACATATTGTTCATCCGATTGGTCAGATAAAGAGTCAGGCGCGTAAACACTTGGTCAAGCCCCATGAATATTGTTGCGAAAAGTGGGTATGGTATAAGTGGTGGCATAAAATGGATTACCATCGGCATATTCATTATCTAGCGATGTTCGCAGGAATATTGTTAGCGGTGTATTTTGTGATGATTGATTCTATAATGATGGAAGTAACTTATATGCAATAAGTAAAAAGTATTAAATGGTTAAATAGTTTGAATCTATTTAAACTTTCAAAAAAAAATAATAAGATTGATTTGAATGATTTCTTTAAATGAAATTATTTTTTTATATATTGATATGGCGGGGTGAGATGTTTTTTGTTACAATAATATAAGTTATATTGATATATACTTAATTTTCAAATAGGTGAAATAATGAAAAGAACGTATCAACCAAATAAGAGAAAGAGACAAAAAACCCACGGATTCAAGAAAAGGATGGCGACTCCGGGGGGGCGAAATGTATTGAAAAACAGACGAGCCAAGGGTCGCAAAAAGCTGACTGTGTAGTTTTTAGTTTTAAAATTTTCTAAAATCTGATGTTACCAGCCAAGAATAGATTGCATAACAAAAAAGAATTTCAGGAAGTGTTGAAAAGGGGAGCGAAATTATATGGCCAGATGGTTATGGTTCGTTATATAGCCAATACGTCTGATTTCAAGATGGGACTTATTGTTTCAACCAAAGTGGCAAAAAATGCGTCTGATAGAAACAGGATAAAAAGATTGATTAGAGAAGTGGTTCGTCGGGAGTTTTTGAAAGAAAATAAGTTTTGTCGAATGGTTATAATTGCTCGCAAGGAGATTGTGGATAAAGATTATGATCAGATAAAAATGGAATTGAAAAAAATATTAAAAAAGCAGGGGTTTTAATTGAGATTAATGCATAAAATTACCACTTTTTTGCCATTGTTTCTGATAAAACTGTATCAAAAGACTATTTCGCCCGACCATGGTTGGTTTAGCGGTTTATCGCCGATAGGTTTTTGTCGTTTTTATCCTTCATGTTCGGTTTATGGGTATCGGGCGATTGAAAAATATGGTATTTTGAAGGGCGGATTGATGGCGACATGGCGGATTATGCGATGCAATCCATTTTCAAAGGGAGGGGAAGATAAACTTAACTAACAAGTAATAAGTGTCGCGACGATATTAAATAAATTAAAAAAGGATATTAGATGAGTTTTTTGTGGAATGAAGTTTTGTACCGGCCGATTTATAATGCATTTATCTTGATATATGATATTTTGCCGTGGAAAGATGCGGGCTTGGCGATAATAGTTTTAACATTGGTTATCAGATTTGTTTTATTGCCTTTGACTTGGGCTTCGATGAAGTCACAGCGGATGATGCAGTCACTGCAACCGGAAATGAATAAGATCAAAGAAAAATTTAAAGATGATAAGACCGCTCAGTCGCAAGAATTGATGAAATTTTATCAGAAAAATGGAATTAACCCGTTAGCGAGTTGTTTGCCGATGTTGATACAACTACCGGTCATGATTGCTTTGTATCAGGTTTTAAGAAATATAAGTCAAGATCAGTATGAATTGTTGTACGGTTTTGTGGGTCGGCCGGAGAATTTCAACACAACATTTATGGGTTTTATCGATCTGATGCAACCATATTGGCCATTGGCGATTTTGACCGGTTTGTCTCAGTTTTGGTATAGTATTTTGTTGAAACCAGCCAATGGTACTGTAAAAAAACCTAGTGTTAATGAAGGTGATAAGGATAAAGGAGGTGGTTTTGATCCGGATCAGTTGACTTCAATGATGACCAATCAATTCATATATATTATGCCGCTCATGACGACTTTTATTTCCTGGAATTTGTTGTCGGGATTGCCTTTGTATTGGGTAACAACTACCGTGTTTAACGTAGTGTTTCAGTTAATAATGGTGAGAAAATATCCGGTTCATCAATTGAACAATGGAGAGGATAAGGTTGAAGAAATAGCGGAAAATAAACCGGTACAATGGGATGCCAAACCGGAATTGATCGAAACTGTCAAAGAGAAGGATGTAACGGTAAATGTAAGAAAGAGAAGTTAATATTGATTTATTAATATATGCTATGAAAGATGATGCAAAAAAAATATTGTCCGATCTTTTGGAGTTAATGTGTATCGATGGATTTGATTTGCAGATAACTGATTTGGATGATGGTGGTTTGAAAATTAATATTGATAATTTGTCCGATAGAGATACGGCATTGCTTATAGGTCGGCAGGGTGATAATTTGCATGCTTTACAGTTTATCTTGAGATCTTTGGTTAGAAAAATGAAGGAATTGGAGAATCGTGAAGAAAGAGGTTTGGCTTTGGATGTGATGAATTATAAGCGTCGGCAGATTGATAATTTGACTATTTTAGCAAAGCGGATGGCTCAGGAGGCCAAGGAAAATGATCGGGAAATTGAGTTGCGTCCGATGAATGCATTTGAAAGAAGAATTATTCATATGGCATTGAAAGATGATGATTTTATCGAAACTATGAGCACAGGTGAGGGTGATGATAGGCGAGTAATTATCAAGGTTTTACGAACGCAGATAGATATTTGATTTAAGCAATAAGTAAGAAGTAAGAAGCGAGAAAGTATCAAGGATCAATATCCAATATCCAATATGCAATATCCAATATGCAATAAGTAATAAGTAATAAGTAATAAGTAATAAGCAATAAGCAATAAGCAATAAGCAATAAGCAATAAGCAATAAGCAATAA
>CALKWM010000026.1 GCA_938004065.1 uncultured bacterium | reverse complement strand
TTTCCCTTTTAGTCTTGATTCTTTCTTCTTGATTCTTGCTTCTTGCCTATTGCTTATTGCCTATTCATTCACTTGGATATTGGATATTGCCCCTTGATACTTTTATTACATATTGCTTACCGCTTATCATAATACTCCTTGGCTATCAACGCATCCTCCTCCAGATTGGGACTTTCACAAACCAAATACCCACCAACATTTTGATGTTTCAACGCTGTGAGCATTTTTTTCCAGTTAAACTCCGTCTCCGCCAATATTTCATGCTTTCTTTCTCCTTTGGCGGTATATTTAATACCAGAAAAATGCATGTGCAAATTTTCTGTTACTGTCTCACCCAATCCTGCCCTAATTTTTTTTATCACTTCCAGAAAATCTTCGTAACTATTGTAATTTCCAGCACTACGGGCATAATAATGAGCAAAATCAATACACAATCGTGTTATTTTTAAATTTTTTGACAATTCAATCAATTCATCCAAATCACCAAATTGAGTTGGCTTGCCGGTTAACTCGGGAGCCAAAAACAAATCATCGATACCTTCATCAAACAAATTTTGTTCGATTAAAATCATTTCCGATAAAACATGGTCAAAAACCTGTTCCGGCTGTTGCCCCAGATTGAACGCCGCATGAAAACACACTGATTTTGCACCCAGTAAATGTCCAATTCGACAACTATCCAAAATTCTCTCTCTGGATGCATCTCTCTTTGCCGGTTCCGGTGAATTTAAATTTATATAATACGGCCCATGGACGCTCAACGATATTCCCAAATCCTGGGCCAGTTTTCCCACTTCTACCGCTTTTTCTTCCTGCATCCTAACACCATACACAAACTCCAACTCCAGATGTTTCAGACCTAACTCATGAATCCTTCTAATCCCGGCCATCGCATCTCGACTTTCCGCCGACAACGGCACCCCGCCTGTCCCAAATCTCAATTCATTTTTTTCTACCATATTTATTTCATTAACAACTTCAATAAAAAATAATCAACATATAAATTGTGCTAATTAATTTTCTTATCTGTCATCCTCGAGTCGAAAGCGAGGAACGAGCGATTAGACAACTTGTCCGGCGAATGCTGGATCGGGGATCCATTCCATATTTCTTATTTTTATTTAGCACTACTCATCAATATGCAACATCTAAATATTATTTTATCCTTTTATGAAAAACTAAAAAAAGCTCAAAACATAAACTATTCCTACAATTCACAGCATAGTGATATTTCGATAAAACCTTTTTAACCATTTCTTTTCACAATATTACAATTTTCATCCGACACATTTCTGATAATATTTTTTCCACAATTTAGAAATTCTTCTTTCTCTCAAACAGCAAAAACCTTGACGCTAAATAAGCCGTCATCGGAATCGCACAAAACAGACCGATAGTTCCGGCTAGTATTCTCAAAATTTCAACAAAAATCATATTGAAATTACTAAGCATAATCCAGCTATGACCTTGTGAAATTGCCACCACCCACACTGTCAAAGCTGATCCGACATAAGCCAAAATCAAAGTATTGGCATTAACCGCCATGATTTCCCGACCGATATTGAGTCCGGATGCAAACAATTTGACTTGATCAACATGCCTCACACCCTTATCCTGATTGGCGCCCATCATTTCTTCAATTCCAGCCACAATCGAAATCGATATATCCATCATCGATCCCAACGCTCCGATAATCATACCGGCATAGACGATAGCCACCAAATCCAATTTTTGCAACACTTCCGAGACATTAAACAGAGAAGTCTCTTCCAGACCAACTTGAGAAAAATTTGCCCAAGCCCCAATCGTCAAAACCAAAATAGTTGACACCACCAATCCAAACAAAGATGAAATGATTATCAACAAAGTTTTTCTGCTAAAACCCAATAGCAAGGTCATGGAACCGGCTATCATCGCCAAAGCAGACACAAACACCAACAAATATACATTTGTGCCGGCGATTATCCCCGGGACCAGAAAGAAAATAAATATTGCGATAATCCAGGCAAAACCCAACAACGACCTAATCCCTTTCAAACCGGTAATTAATAACAATATCAAACTAAACAAAACTATAAGAAAAACAATCGGAATTGTCCGTACATAATCCGCCATAGCCACCTGTTCTCTACCATCAATTTGTTGATAGCTAACCACAATTTGATCATTTGGCTCAAGCAGGAAATCATTTTTTTCATACAAAGAAAAACTATTTTCAAAACTGAACGTTCGTCCTTTTAATTCACCATTGATGATCTGCACTTCAACCTTTTGCCAATCATTGAAATCACTTTCATATTCAATCTCTTTGCTGATATTTTCGACTTTCAACACTTTGGCACGATAATACTCAACTTTCATAACATCTGGTGTCTGAGCCGATACAATCGACGGTAAAAATAACCCCAAAATCAACAATCCGATTGAAATAATCTTTTTTATAAACATACCTACATTATACATCTAAAAAAAATATGTTTTTACAATTACTCATATTCATGACATAACCAAACATCAACATTCCTACTCATTAAATGTTTGGAAAGTTTGGAAAGTTTGGAAAGTTTGGAAAGTTTGATAAGTTTGAACCTTATTTCTTTTTCTTTTCTTCTCTTTCTTTTTTGTTACATTTTTCACACATCAAAACCCCGGCTTTATTTTTGGTAATCACAAATCCGCATTTTTCACATATATCAGTCGTGGGCTCATTCCAAACGGCCACATCACATTTTGGATATTCACTGCAACCATAAAAAATTCTTCCTCTTTTGGTTCGCTTCTTGGACAACTTGCCTTTTTTACACACCGGACAATCCACACTTTCACCCGCATCCAATGATCGGATATTTTTACACTCCGGATAATTGGCACATGCCAAAAAACTGCCAAACCTTCCTTTTTTTAACACCATCTCACCTCCACACTTTTCACATGGTTCCGCCTCCTGGATAATTTTTTCCTCCTCCGCACTGGTACCCACCGGTTTGGTAAATTTACATTCGGGAAAACCACTACAGGCCAAAAATTTGCCAAAACGACTCATTTTTATCATCAGATCCTTACCACATTTCGGACACTTTTCATCGGACTTTTGATCCTTGATCGTGTCATCTTTGGAAATTGATTCTTCCTTTTCCAAAATTTTTTCCGCAAAACCTCCGTAAAAATCCTTGATCATTGGTTTCCATTTTCTCTTTCCCTCAGCGATTTCATCCAGTTGATTTTCCATATCAGCCGTAAAATTTACATCCACGATATCGGGAAAATGTTCCACCAGAAAATCGTTCACTAAAAAACCTACTTCCTGTGGTACAAATTTACCTTCTTCTTTTACAACATAGTTCCTGCTCTGAATAGTAGTCATAATTGAAGCATAGGTCGATGGACGGCCAACTCCGTTTTTTTCCAACTCTTTGACCAGCGTGGCTTCCGAAAATCTAGCCGGTGGCTTGGTAAAATGCTGTTCACAAAAAAGATCTTCCAATTTCAAATCATCACTCTTCTTCAATTCCGGTAAAACCACATCTTCACCTTGACTGCCGGGATAATTCCAAACTTTCAAAAAACCCATAAACTTCATTACCATCCCATTGGCTCGAAATAAAAATTCGTCATTATCTTTTTTGCCCAACACATCAATCGTCGTCGCCATAAATTTGGCCGGTTTCATCTGTGAAGCAATGGTCCTGCGCCAAATCAATTCATACAATCTGAGCATGTCTTTATCCAAATTCGCTGCCACTTCATCAGGTGTCAAACGCGGGTAAGTAACCCTGATCGCTTCATGCGCTTCTTGAGCCATCTTGCTTTTTTTCTTGTATACAGTTGGCTTTAGTGGCAGATAATCCGCACCAAATTCTTTTTGAATTTGCTCTCTGATTGCTACCATCGCCTCTTCGGACAAATTATATGAATCGGTACGCATATAAGTAATCAAACCGGTCATTTCCCCGGAAATTTTTACACCTTCATATAGTTTTTGCGCCAATGTCATCGTTTTTTTAGCACTAAACTTCAATTTTCGATAAGCTTCTTGTTGCAAAGTACTGGTTATAAAAGGAGCATTGGGATTTCGACTTTTGTCTTTAGAATTTATATCCGCCACCTCATAAATAGCCGCTTCAATTTTATCCTTGATCGAATCAACTTGCGCCTGCTCGTTGGCCTTAAACTCAGCTCGATTTACTTTCACTAATTTACCCCGAAAGATATCGGTTTGTTCTCGACTGAAATCCGCTTCGATTGACCAATATTCCTCCGGTTTAAATTTCTCAATCTCTCTTTCTCTCTCTACCACCAGCCGAAGTGCCACCGACTGTACTCTGCCGGCTGACAAACCTTTAAAAATCTTTTTCCATAAAAGTGGACTCAATTTGTACCCAACCAAGCGATCTAAGACCCTTCTGGCCTGTTGAGCATCAACCAAATCCAGATTGATATCTCTGGGATTTTTCATCGCTGTCAAAACATCCGTCTTGGTAATGGAAGGATAAACTACTCTTTTGATTGGCTGTTTTTTTGGCGGTTTCACCGCTTCCACAATATGCCAAGCGATCGCTTCTCCCTCTCGATCCAAGTCAGTCGCGAGATATATGTTATCTGCACTGGCAAACATTTTCTTCAAGTTTGTTACAGTTTTTCTCGCTTTTGTCGGTATCACATATTTTGGCTCAAAATCAGAATCAACATCCACACCCAATTTTGATTTTGGTAAATCTCGTATATGCCCGAAAGAAGCCACTACTTTATACCCCTTACCTAAAATTTTTTCGATAGTCTTCGCCTTGGCCGGCGATTCGACAATAATCAAATTTTTCATAATAAAATCAAATATTTAGTTATTAACTCTTTATATAATAAACCAATATTTATACTTTGCAACAAACCCACCCCAAAAGTCAATACTAAAAATCAATATCCAAGTTTAAAATGTCGCATCATCATTTGCACAAAATCCATGTTTAAAAATACGACGCTAACCCAAAAAACAATTAACAATTCATGCTTCTTGCATATTGCATATTGCATATTGCTTCTTGCATATTGCTTCTTGCATATTGCTTCTTGCATATTGCTT
>CALKWM010000025.1 GCA_938004065.1 uncultured bacterium | reverse complement strand
CTTCCACAAAATCCTCCAAATCCCCATTCATCACCCCTTCCACATCACTGGTCTCGTATTTGGTTCGATGATCCTTTACCATTTTATACGGGTGAAAAACGTACGAACGGATTTGATTTCCCCATGAACCCTGTTTACCCTCTCCCTTGATCAACATTTCCTTTTCTTTCAATTCCTGTTCTTTCAAAGTATGCAATTTTGATTTCAGAATCTTCATCGCCCGCTCCTTGTTTTGCAACTGCGATCGCTCGTTTTGACAACTCACCACAATCCCCGACGGAATATGTGTTATCCGTACCGCCGAGTCAGTTGTATTGACACTCTGTCCCCCATGCCCGCTCGAACGAAAAACATCAATCCTCAAATCATCTTTATTGACATCCACTACTACATCTTCATCCAAAAAAGGGATCACTTCCACCAGAGCAAAAGAGGTCTGACGCAAGCCCTTGGCATTGAACGGAGATTTCCTCACCAGCCGATGTACACCTGACTCAGATTTTAAAAAACCGTAGGCCATATCACCTTTAACATGTATTGACGCCGATTTTATTCCCGCTTCATCTCCACTCGTAACGTACAATATCTCCGTTTTAAATTCCTTTTTTTCCGCAAATCTGCCAAACATTCGAAAAAGCATCATCGCCCAATCCATCGCATCAACTCCACCGGTTCCAGCATGAACGGTCAATATCGCATCTCGATCATCGTATTTGCCATTCATCAAAAGCAATGTCTCAGCTCCTTCGAACTCTTTCTTGATACGATGATACTCACTTTGCATCTCTACAATTTCCTTCGGTTCCGACAACTCGTTAACCATTTTAGATAACTCAGCCAAATCCTTGACTGAATTATTTAATTCAACCCATTGCTGATACTGTTTTTGTTTAGCAGACAATTTTGAGAAAATCTCTTCAGCTTTATTTTTGTCTTCCCAAAAATTTTCAGCCGTAGTTTGACTTTGCAAATCGGCTATCTGTTTTTCAATTCCGGTAGCGTCAAAGATACTCCTTGTTTTTAATTATTTCTGTCATTAATTTTTCTATCTCTCTCTCCAATTCATGAATCATGAGGATAAAGCTAATAGTAAATACTAATACTTGGCAATCTCTTATTCCAATATATCAAATATAATTCGATTCTCGTGGCAACACGGGGGTCTGGGGGGAATACTTGCGGCCCCACAGCACACAATATCAAAAGCTGTTTGATTCCCGCAATTATGACCCCCAGTAGTTTTTGGTTCTTTTTGCTATCAAAAAGAACAAAGAATATTTTTGTTACCAAATTAAATTATAACTTATTCCCATCAAAAAAATCTCCCAAATATCATTTTTAGGAGATTTTTTTTACGCTTTCTAAGCGCCATCGATATATGTCAACTTTGAAAAATCAAAGTAAACAACTTTTTTATCTAGAACATTTGCCCTAACAAATATCTTTCTCGTAAATACCAGGCAACCGCCCCAACCATACTCATCACGAATCCACCAATCATCATATCCGGTCCGGTATCTGGAAGCGGTTTGGGTTGTGGATTGGGTTGCGGATTAACCACATCAAACACCGTAGTCGCACTGGCCGATCGGTTTAGTTGTGATGAATTTATCGTAACCGTATTGGTTTTGGACGCTTTATCCGAAATCGATGTATCTGATTTGGCTCGGAAACTGATAATTGCCACATCGCCTACATTTAAATCCGGCAAAATTATACCGCCACTCAGCAATGACTCATAATCACCGGAAAGCTGAGCATTGTTAACAACTACTCGAATCGTTCCTCCAAGATAATTGATCTGGCTGGGTAGCACGTCACTGACTCTGATTCCGGTCAATCTCTCGTCACCGGTATTGGTAACGGTAATCTTGTACTCCAGGATATTTCCGGGATTGGCATTATTGTTGGTCACAAATCCACCACCATTGGTTTCGTTGCGAACCAGTTTAATAACACTCATATCCGGATGATCCCCACCTCGGCCGACAAAGGTAGTAGCGATATCTTGATCGCGCAATCCACCATCAGCCAAAACTTCTGCCAGATTTTCCAAAGTAACATCTCGGTTAATATTGGAATCAATTCTGACTCGGAATGTGATAGTTATTTCATCACCTTCTCGTAATCTGGAAACACGAATTCCCTGATTTTCAAACAAATCTTCATCGTCGTATGAACGAACATTGTCTCCGGAAACATTTAAACTATTGTTAATATATGTTACATAATCGGGCAATACATCCGTGATTTCCAAATTGGTGGCATCCGAGTCTCCGGTATTTTCCACAACCACCGTATATCGCAGTTCTTCACCGGCATTGGCTCTGGATTTATCAACTGATTTGGTCAACTCCAAATACGCATCATTTTCCACAGTCACATAGGCATCATCTTCGGCTCGATCACCTTCATCATCCGTAGCCACAACTACATTTTCCAAACGATCACCTTCATCGGCATCACTGTCAACTCTGGCTTCATATCGGATAACAACTTCATCATTTGGTTCCAGGTAGCTAATCACCACTCCATCACCAAACAAATCTTCATCTTCAATGCGGCCATTTCCGTCCAAATCAATATCGATAGAACCGGAAATATAGCGAATATCATTTGGCAAATCATCGATTATAGTTACATCGGTAGCATCACCATCACCGGTATTGCGCAATGTGATAGTATATTCAATTTCTTCACCCGGTTGTACTTCGCTTTGATCAACTGTCTTGTCAATATCAAGATATGGCTCATCATCGGGATTACTACCATTATTTAATACTCTGGCATTATCCGACACCGGATCAGCATTATCAGCGTCAGCTGTGGCTTCATTGTCCAAAGTCATTTCTCTGTCTGTATTTACTCGTGCGGTATAAATGATTTCCACTTCATCATTGACAGGCATATCACCCAACTCCACACCTTCGTTAAAGATATCATCACTGGTACGAGTTCCATCAACATAAGTTGAATTGTTTTGATATGTTAGCCAGCTTTCCATTTCATCAGTTACAACCACATTATCAGCAGTTTCACCACCATTATTGCCAACGATTATTCTAAACCGTACATAGTCACCTTCCTCAGTTTCTACCGACTCCAGCCAGTTAGATGAATTTTCACCCAAAGAAACTGTTTTGGCAATTGTCAAATTTGGATCTTCAACTTGTATCTCTTGCACACTAACAAATGCATTGTCCAAAACCGGATCGGCATTGTTAGCTACCGCAGTCGCCACATTTTCCAATCGAACAGTTTGGTCCACATCCACTCTGGCCTCAAATGTTACGTTAACGGTATAAACCGCGCCCGATGCGTTTGAACGTTTGACCAAAGTGCCCAGATTGACACCATTGCTTATAATTCCATCATTTAACCTCTGATTGGGATTGGTAACATCACTTCGAAGTGTTGAACCATTGACATAGCTCAAACCGGAAGGCAAGCTATCAACCAAGATAACTCCGGTCGCATCTGTCTGATTGGATGTATTGGCAACCGTCATGCTAAATCTAACCGTATCACCTTGCTCGGCCGTTACATCATTGGCATAAGCGGTATTGTTAGTTACATTCATAACCTGTTTGTCCAGACTCAATACCGGTTGCACAACCGGATTATTGGCTACAACTTCCGCTTGAAATACCACATATTGCACGTATTCCCAGCATCCTTGCACATTGCCGATATTGACACCACCGGACAATATCCCGTCACCCAAAGTTTCACTTTGCATTTGACTGTTGGAGTCAAACCAAAATCTTTGCGTAGTTCCCGGGATATATTTTAATTGCACATCACCGTGCGAATTGGCGGTAACATTTCCGCTCACCGGACTGGCATTGTCAGCCGATACGGTCGCTGAAATCGAATGACTGCGACTGAAATCGCTATCCATACTGGCTGTAACCCGCACATTGTTAGCCACGCTTTCCAAAACGGAGTTATGGATATATACTCTCATCGCCACTCGATCGCCGGCACTGACAGTAGTTGTTTGACCATAGTTATCCGGACTCTGAGTGCGATTGGCAATCATCAAAGTTGGATAATCATTGGCCATGTTGTTAAATACGGGAGTACCGGCCGCCATCGATGTTGATCCACCTAGCATCGCCAATGGAAATATCATTCCCATGGAAACAAACAAAGCGACTAACGATCGATATCGTCGTGCCAGATACTTCTGCACTTTTTTCATGAAATAATTCATTTTTTACCTCTTAAAACTAGATAATTTTTCGAATATATAAAATATGTCAAAATAAACTGCCCTCAACATAGCAAAAATATTATCTCCTGTCAAGTCTTTTCTCTCTATTCATCTACATTTTCATCATAACATACCTGCTATTCTCTGTCATCCTCGATCCTAAGCGAGTTTATCGAGCGCTAGGGATCCAAGGATCCATTTGTTTTTTTGTCATCCCCGAAATCTAAGCGAAGTACTAGATTATCGGGGATTCAATACGTTTATCTCCAAATATTTTTAATCATTATATTTTACTTTTAAGCATTAAAAAGAGATATCTTATTTAGATACCTCTTACATTTTTATATTTCCCCCATTTTTTGCCGGCACTTTTAAGGACAAATCAAGTCCTTATCTTCCGGCACCGGTGGTGGTCCACCATTTGGATCACATTGTACCGGAATGTTTATTAGATCTTTATCTTCCGGTACCGGTGGTGGTCCACCATTTGGATCACATTGTACCGGGACATTGATCAAATCCTCGTCCTTCGGTACCTGTGGCGGCCCCCCATTCTTATCGCATTGCACCGGAACATTGTTTAAATCTTTGTCTTCCGGTACAAATGGTGGAACACCATTTGGATCACAGACCGGCTGAGAAGGATAATTCAGCATGGGATCAAAAACAAACCCACGTGGGAATCCATTCTCATCCTCTCCAAAGACGATCTCATGGACTTTTTTATCCACCTGGCACATCTTGTACCAGGATTCGTCCATGTTGGAAACAAATACAAGACCATCTTCCAAAGTTGTATCCGCCCCTGTAAAAAGATCGCCCGGTATTTTCAAAATCGATTCGGATCCATCCGAATAACTTATTGAGAAATACACAATGCTAGCTACCAAGCAATCATCCATCTTCTCACTCTGATCAAAGATGGAATATGTCATTTCACCATGAAACCCTATAGTAAATAAGTCATTGAATGGTCTTACGACCCATTCAAATTCCAATTTACCATCCTCGGTAATATTTGTATAAAGGGATTCGCAATCCCCAATACAAACAACCCTCTCTTCCGCCATTACCTGTGTGGCAAATCCTGCCACAAATAAAAATAATACTGTTAATAATACGATTGATCTCATCATAAAAGATCAACCCCCTTTCTAAAAAATATGTACGTTTACGTACAAAACATTTGTAGCACCAATTCTAACACAAGTCAAGGGTTTTATAAAAAAATTGAACAAGTCACACCTGCCCGCCTTGGGAGGGACTTGTCCCTACCACAACATAAAATTTTCTTAACAAAACAACATCATCAACTCTCCTCCTTTTACAAGGAGAAGAATTGATATATTATCTCTTCATAAATATTTTTATGGGACAGCAATGATTCATAAATTACCCCCACAAATCAATCATTTTTTGAGCATAAAGAAAGAGCATAAAAAATGCCCCTAAAAAATATTTGATATAATTTTAATCCACAATTATAATTGTTGGTTTTTCTTTTGTAACAATAAAACTTGGATTCATTAAAACTGACTCAATTTTGCCGTTATAAACACAATCACAGTAAATACTTATATACCCTTCCTTAGTGCTCAAAGATAGACTATAACTACCCGGCGAATAATTTGATAAATCAAAATAAAACACACCTGTTTTTTTACCATCAGACAAATTTTCCTTATCATAAAATTTTATTGTTTCATTTTGAATTATTTTTTTACTTCCACCAGTAACAGTTAATGTCAAATCCTCAAAAGTACCTTTTTCCACCTCATTAACAATCACTTCAAACGATATGGCAACTACATCTTCTGATAAAACTATAGACTTGGACAAATCATTGCCAAGTTCAAAATAATAGTATGGTTCTTCATCAATTAATTGATTGTGGTAAATACAATATCCACTCAAAAAACCTCTTGAACCGTCACTCAAAGAAAACTTCAATTGATTATCAATAAGTTTTATATCCTCACTCATTTCCTCAGCCATTATTAAATTACCAAAAAGCACGAATGACACCAACAAAATCGTTATGACACAAACAGTTTTCTTCACAATCAATCACAACCTTTCTAAATTTTTAAATTTCAACTTAACTTTTCTCACACCTCCTTCTCATCAGTTTTGAATAACATAATATTATATCAATATCATCTCGGAATCAAGTTTTTGGGCATAAAGAAAGAGCGTACTCTTTCTTTCTTTGAAAGTACGCTCTTTTAAATTTTATTTTTAAAATTTCACTCCTTCCGGACCGTAACCAACTGGTTGTCGGTCGGAGGAGTAAAAATATTTTCATTTTGCGGAGGCAACCCCGGATCAACCGGAGAACCGATCAAACTCCCGTCGGACGGAGGATTGTTATTCAACATATCGTCCGGCGGAGTCAATGGTTGATTCGGATTCTGGGGGTCCGAGATAGCGGGAGGAGGGGTCGGGAGACAGGTGGGATCCGTAGTGGGAGGTGTCGGAGGGGGGGTCTCATCAGGTGGGCAAGTCGGCTCGGGAGTCGGTGTTGACTCACAAGTCGGAGTCTTTTCCGGTTCGCTGAAAATTATTATTGTCAACGTATTGACTGCCGCGTCCCAAACCGTTTCCGAAGAGACATCCTGCCCATTTTCAAAGAGAACTCCACCACTCCTCGGTTTCTCCGGAGTTGGAGTTATTTCAGGAGTTTTTTCCGGAGGAGGAGTAGGAGTAATCGTTGGAGGAGGTGTCGGTGGAAGAGTCGGAGTTGGAGTTGGTATAGGTGGAGGAGTCGGTCCTGCTACAATTTCCTCGTCGATAAGAGGATTGAAACAAGACGCGACTTTTACACCGGAGATCGTATCCCATACCGGAATATCTATGGTGATTGCCTTATTATTCATAACAACCACCACTCTCAGTACTTTCAGAAACTTTTTTAGTTTTTCTGTCAATACCACCAAACCCGGCATCAGACAACCATCTCCGTAGCCACTACCAACACGGTACTCTGCCAAAGGAGAGACAATTTCATAATTTCCTCTGGCCAATTCACCGCGCCAAGCATTGGCAACGTCCTTGCCCTTTAGACCTTTAACAATATTGTAAACATTTTCTGACTGCAAAACTTTTTCTTTAATCTGCAAATCAGTCATATTTACAATATCATTCACTTTCTCCACCGGGCAAACATTATAGTTACCCTTTTCCGGTCCCCAGACATGCACTTGTTCTGATGCTATTGCATTTTTTACTAAAAATGTACAAAAAATTATTAATATCATGAAAAATTTTTTCAAATTTTCCACTTCCTTTCTTTTCAAATTTGGGCTGGCTTTGACACCAGCCCAATTATTTACTTTTTCACAGTGAAATTTTTAACCTCACCATCGGATTCGAGAACGAATTCGATTGAGTCGATATTGTCAAACATCGGCGAAAATGGAAGCTCGATAACATGCTTCTCACTTTCGCTAAATCGATGCTCATGAATTCTTTGATCGAATCCTTCCGGCAAAGTCAATTTGAACCCCGAACGGGAACCAAAATTTATTTTGAAATCTCCGGAAATTTGGTAAACCTGACCATTTTGAATCTGGTCAAAATTCAACAAATTTTCCTGAACAAGAAGTAAGCCCCCCTCAGGATTCAATTCTTTTTTTTCTTCTATCTCTTCAGCTTGGTAATTACTTTCGATCGCCAAATCGATATCAGAAAATTTTAGATCCCCTCCCACAGTTTCCACTGGGACATAGACTCCATCCCATTCAGAGTCTGAGAGATTTATTGTAAACCCACGCATTCTGCAACTTGACACCTGAAATGCATAGGTACTGCTATCTTCTCCTTCGGTCTTTGTAGTAAAAGACCAAAAGACGATGGTGTACTTCTTTTTGTTGCCCTTGTGGGTGCAACCAAAGCGAAGTCTCACCAAACCGCTATCCGGAACCTTGTTTAGGTCGATATAAAATACCGACGAAAGATTTTTTTGAATTCTTTCATCATCACTCATATCATCCAAAATTTCCGTTAATTCTTCATAAGTGCCGGTATTAACCGTCCTACCTCCAATTAGATCACGAAGCTTTTGATTGATTTGCC
>CALKWM010000024.1 GCA_938004065.1 uncultured bacterium | reverse complement strand
AAAGAAGCTATACTAAAAGAACTAAGGACTGGTGCGTTTCGTTCTTGAATTCAGGTTATAGAGTTTTTTATTGCCAATACCCCCTGATATATGCTATTTTATATGAAGACTAACTTATGTATAATAGGTTTGTTTAAAAAAACTATTATTCAATTTTTAAATCATTTACCATGCAAGCAATTATTCGTCAAGGTGGAAAGCAGTACGTAGTCACTCAAGATACTGTTTTTAAAGTATCCAACATCAATACCGAAGCCAAAGAAATCAAACCCGAGGTATTGGCTATTTATGATGATAAAGAGGTTAAGCTGGGCAGTCCCATAGTCGAGGGTGCCGAAGTGGTCGCGGAAATTATCGGTAACTCCAAAGGACCAAAACTCGATGTGTATAAATACAAAAACAAAACCAAATACCGTCGCAAAATCGGTCATCGTGACCATCTCACCACTCTAAAAATTAAATCAATAAAATAATGAAAACTTCCATCGGATCATTTTTTGTTAGTGTTCGAGAAGAAGCCAAGAAAATTTCCTGGCCCACTAGAACACAAACAATGCAAACAACATTTATCGTTATTGCCGCCACGATTATCGTAGGCGCTTATGTTGGGGTTGTGGATTATGTTCTGGATCTAATTATCAAAAATTATATCATACAATAGCATGAATCAAGACGAAAACAAACAAAATAATTCTTCCTCTGATCCAAAACCTCCAATCGAAGACAATCAGGAAATTACGATTGAATCGGAACAAGAAATTATAACTTCCCAGGAAGCTCCCATTTCAACTGCAGAAATTTCGGCAGATGATGATTTAGATATGACAAAAGCAGATGCTGAGGAAATCAAAGACAATGATTTGGTTGAAGAAAAAACTACCAAAGTCGAACGTGATCCCAAGGCCAAAGCCAAAAATGAAGAAGACGAATTCAAATTTGATTTTGGCAATAGCGAAGATGGCGAAAAACAGTGGTTTGTCATCAACACATACTCCGGTTATGAAGATAACGTTGCCCAGGCCTTGAAACAAAGAATCGACAGTCTCAACATGAATGATCGTATTTTTGATGTGGTTGTGCCCAAAGAAAAGAAAGTCGAAATCAAAAATGGTAAAAAGAAAATTGTTGAAAAAAAGATTTTTCCCGGCTATGTTTTGGTTCAGATGATCGTTGACGAAGATAGTTGGTATATCGTTCGCAACACCCCCAGTGTTACCGGTTTTATCGGTTTTGGCAATAAGCCCTCACCATTGAGCGCTGATGAGATTAAAAACATTCAAAAAAGAATGGGCATCGAAGAACCGGAGTTCAAGATAGATTATGAAATCGGTGAATCAGTCAAAATAATTGATGGGCCTTTCAAGGATTTTGATGGTGTCATCTCTGATATCGACAAAATTCGTGGCAAAATCAAAGTACTGGTATCTATGTTTGGCCGCGAAACACCCGTCGAACTAGACGCTTTACAGATTCAAAGAATTTAATTTTTTTAAAAAATATCTTTACAAAACCACGCTTCTCCTTGGGTTTTGTAATTTTATCAACATTTAACTTTATCCTTTATTATCACAAATACTATGGCTAAGAAGATTAAAACCAAGATCAAGTTACAAGTTATGGGTGGTGCTGCCAATCCTTCTCCTCCGGTTGGTCCGGCACTTGGTCAACATGGTGTCGATCTGATGGGATTCTGTAATGCTTTCAATGAAAGAACCAAAGATATGCGTGGTAGTGTTGTCCCCGTTGTTATCACGGTATATGAAGATCGTTCTTTCGATTTCGTGACCAAAACCACGCCCGCTGCTGAACTGATCAAAAAAGCTATCAATCTCAAAAGTGGCTCCGGCGAACCTCACAAAAAAAAGGTTGGCAAAATTTCACGCAAGCAGTTGGAAGAAATTGCCAAGATCAAAGAACCTGATCTTTCCGCCAACGATATGGACGCAGCTGTCAAAATTATCGCCGGTACCGCCCGCAGTATGGGAGTCGAATACGAATTATAATACTTGGATATTGGATGTTGATCATTGACGTTTAGCTTACATATTGTATATTGAATATTTATTTTTATTTCATATTTTTTAAACCAGTGGAAGCATATTACATGCGTTATTACCACGAAAGGAAAACATGACCGAAGAAAAAAAAGCCAAGACCAAAAAATCTAAAAAGTCCAAAGTGACAAAGATTAAAAGCAAGAAATATACCGAAGTCTATCAAAAAGTTGATCAAAAAAAGAAATACCCCCTTGCTGAAGCATGCGAAACTGTCAAAAGTCTGTCCACTACCAAATTCGACGGTTCTGTAGAAGCACATATCCGACTAAATTTTGACACCAGTAAAGACTCCGTTCGAGGCAGTATCAATCTACCACATGGATCAGGTAAATCAAAAAAAATTGTTGTGTTTGCCGATGACAAACTGGCCGAAGAGGCCAAAAAAGCCGGTGCCGTTGAGGCCGGTAACAAGTCATTGGTGGAGAAAATTCAAAAAGGATGGTTTGATTTTGATGTTGCTATCGCTCATCCATCCATGATGCCGGAAGTCGGAAAACTTGGTAAAATTCTTGGTACCAAAGGACTGATGCCCAACCCCAAAGCCGGAACTATCACGCCGGATGTGGTTAAAGCGGTAGAAGAATTCTCCAAAGGCAAAGCCGAGTTCAAAGCCGACGCCAACGCGATAGTCCATTTATCAATCGGTAAAATATCTTTTGATGCTGACAAATTAAAAGAGAATTTTATTTCGGCCATGGAAGCTATCAAAAAAGCCCGTCCCCAGAAAATAAAAGGTAAATACTTGGTATCCGCATATTTATCACCCACCATGGGTCCCAGCGTCGCGGTTGACATTTCCGAATTCTAAATTTAAAAAATTTGATAATTATGTTTTGTAGGGACAGCACATTGTGCTGTCCCTAATTGATATTTCCAATCCTTACTTTTCCACCGTAAACATTTAGCATAATTGTTATATAATTTTATTAAAAGATAAATAAACATGGAGGTGTAAATGAAAAAAATATTGTTCAAGAAAAATTCACCCGACGCTCAAGTGCCCCAAGTCAGTCGCGATGGTGATGCTGCGTATGACGTTTTCAGCCATGAAGAAATTATGATTCCCGCCGGCCAAAGGATCACGGTACATTGCGGGGTGTCCTCAGCTTTTGATCCTGACTACGTCGGCTTGGTTTGGGATAGGGGAGGCATGGCGGTGAAAAACGGTATTACCACCATTGGCGGTGTTATTGATTCAAATTATCGTGGAGAATGGATTATCGCTATGTTTAACACCTCCGATACAGACTATGAAATAAAAAAAGGTGATCGGATCGCTCAGGTAGTGTTTCAAAAAGTGTATTTTCCGGAAGTTGAGATAGTGGATGAACTGCCCGAGTCCGTTCGAGGAGATCAAAAATACGGTAGTAGCGGCCGTTAAACATAAGGAGGATATATGAGTTACAAAGACAAAGATTTCTTGATAGTTGTAGAAGGTCTTGATGGTAGTGGCAAAACGACTTATATCGAACATTTGGCAGAATTTCTAAAAAGCCATGGCATCAATTGCATTGTTTCCAAGGAACCAACCAACCTATTGATAGGGCAATTTATCAGGAAACAGCTTCAAAACAAAGAGTTGGATTTTTCTCAATCAACTTTTCAGCATCTATACGCTGCTGATCGCTCCTATCATCGTGATAAAGTTATTCAACCTGCCATTGAACAAAAAAAATG
Source organism: uncultured bacterium (assembly GCA_938004065.1). GTDB lineage: Bacteria > Patescibacteriota > JAHJAL01 > JAHJAL01 > JAHJAL01 > CALKWM01. The sequence goes on along the minus strand of CALKWM010000024.1, from coordinate 26,293 downwards.
GATAATACTTGATCGATATTTTTTCTCTTCAATTGCATTCGGTCATGCGAGTGGAGTTGATTTTGATCTTCTCAATCAAATCAATCAAGAGTTTATCGCTCCCGACTTAACAATATTTATCGATACCGATGTCAAAACCTGCATGGAACGTATCACAAAACGTTCCGGGTCAGACAAAAAAGAATTCTTCGAGAGAGAAGAAATTTTAGCTAAAGTCAAAATTTCATACGAAAAAATAATCAAAAATTATCAACAACTGATCTCGATCCATCCCCGCACTCCGGCAATTGATAGACCTTTGATTATTAACGGCAATTTATCAATCGAACAAGTATTTAATCAGTCGATAAACACAATAAAAAAATTGATTTAACAAATTATAAGCCCGTTCTCGGGCTTTATCTATTTTTAATGTAGATTCAAGTACAATTAATTCTTAAAATATTTTTAATAAAAAAATATGAACAAAAAAAATTTCTTTACGTATTTTATTTTATTTCTGATCCTTATTCTCGTCATCAGCATACTGGGAACGGCCGGACTGGTTATACTCTACCGCAACACTGTCAACAAACCCAATCCGCCAATTACCAAACCACCAATTACAGTCCCTGCTGGTGATTTTGTTCAATTTTCATCGGAGCAAGAATTTTACTCCTATCTCTCAGATAATCAAACCACCAGGAACTATTCGTATGGTCTCGGTATGGGCGACATAATGCTCAAAGACAGTGCTTCGGAATCTGCACCTACAAATTCGTTAGATGTACAATCCCCAAATCCTGACCGATATTCACAAACCAATGTTCAGGTACAGGGAATTGATGAACCGGATATAGTCAAAACCAACGGCACTGAAATCTTTTTTTCACCTGACAGCTATTATTTCTACGATTATCGGGAAGCGGTCGCCCCGGAATCATATGCCCTCGAAAATACAACCAAAGTTATTTCCGCTTTCCCGATAGATAAACTGGATAACATCGCCAGTATCGATCAAAACGGTCAGCTACTACTGATTGACGACACTCTTATCGTGATCGGATATGACTCCATCTATTCCTACGACGTAACAGATCCGGCCAATCCGAAACAATTGTGGCAATATACACTGCAAGATTACAATTCCAGTTTCTATCAAACCAGATCATTCAACGGCAATCTGTACGTTATAACCCAAACCAATCTTTACGATAGTCCGGCATGTCCGATTCCTTTACTGAAAGGCAACACAAACGACTATTCCGTTGTTTGTGATAGCATCTATCATCCAACTCAACCAATTGACGCCTCAGTTACCTATACCGTTCTTCAGTTAAATCCGCAATCCGGCACTATCGAAAAAAACATCAGCATGCTCGGTTCCTACGATTCCTCGGTTATTTACATGTCGGAAAACAATATCTACGTTGCCTATACCATTTCCGGCGATATTGTCTCATTTTTTCACAATTTTATCCTGGAAAATAGCGACTTATTCTCTGACTCAATGATCGTCAAAGTTACCAAACTTAACAGCTACGATATTTCCGATTCCGCCAAACTGCTAGAATTACAAACCATCATGGATCAATACATGGCCGGTTTGGATCAAGATGACAAACTTAAATTGGAAAATGATTTGCAAAATAGTGTTGATGGTTACCTCAAAGACCACAAACGCGAATTGGAATCCACTATGATCAATCAAATCGATCTCAATAATTTTGAAATTCAATCCACCGGCTCAGTTCCCGGCTCACTGCTAAATTCTTTTTCCATGGATGAATACAATGGCAATTTAAGGGTAGCAACCACTACTGCCAACAATATCTGGGGGCTCCCAATCAACATTTCAAACACCGAAAGCATCAACGACGTGTATATATTGGATAAGAGTTTAAAAATCTCCGGTAGTGTATTGGACATGGGAGCCGGTGAACGTATTTACTCGGTTAGATTTCTAGGCGAAAAGGGCTATGTTGTTACTTTCCGCGAGACTGATCCTTTCTATGTTCTCGATCTTTCTTCCGCTTCCAACCCTCGAAAAGTCGGCGAATTAAAAATCCCCGGTTATTCTTCCTACTTGCATCCAATTTCGGATGAATTGATCTTGGGAATTGGCAAAGAAGATCAAAATGTAAAAATATCTCTATTTGATGTCAGCGATCCCACCAAACCATCAGAAATCTCCAAATACTCACTTTCCGAATACTGGTCAGACATTTTAACGACCCATCATGCTTTCTTGCTGGACGACAAGCATCAAGTATTTTTTGTTCCCGGCTCCGCCGGAGGATATATTTTTGATTATTCACAAGACACAATCAAATTAGTCAAAGCAATTGATAGTATCGCCGCCCAAAGAGCGCTATATATCGATGACTATATGTATATAGTCGGACAGGACAAAATCGTCGTTTTAGACGAGAGTACTTGGGAGAGAGCAAAAGAATTAAATCTCAGATAATCATATAGTTTAAAAAAAGTATTTAATAACGAACCGGCAAATTCGGTTCGTTATTTTTAAATATCGAGAGTCTCGTGAATAATTAATCTTTTTTATCGTCCTGCTTGTCCGGCGAATGCTGGCGAATGCGGGATCGGGGATCCAGTCATCAGCTATTCACAAATATATTCACTCGAATACAATAGACAACATTGTCAAGTGATGCATATTAATGTATATTTTGATAAACCGGCATTATTAAAAAGAAAGGTGTGAGGAATTTGAAAAAATTTCACCAAAAGTTTACTTTAAACTATGAAATTTGTAAAAATAATTTTCACGAAAAATCCAGACATTACCCAAATAGTAATTTTGGGTTTAATTTTAAACACCATATCAATTATTTTCTGTCTCAGGACATAATTTCGGAAGAAATCAAACAGATCAAAACATCAGAGGAACTTCATATTTTTACTGAGACGTTAGTCGGATTTTTTACTCAAAAAGGAGCAAAATTCACTCGCCTGGATTTTTCCCGACTGGTTATAACTAACTGGCAGAATGTTGATATTTCTCTCCTGAAAGAGTTGTTGATTATTTCCAATATCCCGCCCAGCAACATACAGATGCACATCTTTCCCGAAATCAGGAAAAAAGTCCAATGTTATCTAAACCAGTCGAAATTTCCACAAATGGAATGCCTGTATGAAATTCGCAGATTACACATATTTCTTCAATACTGCGGCATAAAAACCGGCTCTTATCTCGAAGACTGGTTCAAGATCAACCACCCATGGGAAGGGGAGGAGAGTCTGCAAAATCAAACCGCTCAAAAAAACATTAAAATATTGATAAAAAGTATCAAAAAATAGGAAATAGTCCACAAACTGTGGATTATTTTTTTATTTAAAATATATTAAAAAAAAGTTAAGATAAATAAAGCGACCTTAAAAATTTATTGTAAAGGAGAAGAAAATTGAGTGATATTAAGCTAAAAAGAAAATCAATCCGGGTTGTTACTGGTCCCATGGCCTCAGGAAAGACAAAAGTATTCGAAAATTTGCTAAATCGGGCTTACATAGCCAATCAACCAGTACTTTCATTTACATCAACCAAAGACTCAGATGCCAAAAGAAGAACGATCAAATCTCGGGATGGTGATTATGTCCCAATTGATTATGAAATCGATAGTCTAGATCATCTTATCAAGCATGTTGAGGATTACCTTAGGCCCATCGAAAAAGAGTATACTCAACTAACGGCAGAATTAATTACCAATCCCAAGAGCAAGAAATTAAAGACCAAACTATCAGTCGTAAAAAGAAAAATGAATTTGGTGGTTTTGGCAGATGAGGTTCAATTTTATGATCAAGGAACAGAATATTTGACAATCAGAAAATATCTCAAGAAAATCATTGAAATAAGTTTAAAAGGCCCACAATTCATTTTCTTCGGCCTCAACCTGACCCATGAGTTATATGTTTACAAAATTGTCTGTTTATTAGCTGGTATCTCTGATGAATTTATCATCCGAACAGCATTATGTGAATGGTGCGGAAAAGAAGGGGCAAAATATTCCAAAAAAATAAAAGATGTTGTCGGAAGTTATGATGCAGGCAAAGATAAATACTTTCCTGCCTGTGACAAATGTTACTATAACCCTAAAATGGATTTTCCATTCTTGCAAAAAAGGTGGAAGAAAACCAAAAAAAGGAAAAAATGTAAAGTCATTTAAAATTTTTTATCATAAAAACCCATGTTAAAAACTAGCAAGGGTATTTTTTTTGACAAATTCAATCAATTTATATACTATAAACATACAAACCTTTTTCCCAAGACAGTTGGCGGCATATCAATTGCCTTAAAATATTTTTGCCAACCGATGGAAAACAACTATCTATCAAATTATTATTAGAAATTTGTTTTCCTTGTCTTTTGGACAGGGATTTTTGTTTGGTCGATAAATTATTTTTAAAAAAATACTTCAGGAAAAATTATGGCAAAATCAAGACAACAAAAAGAGGTAATGCTAAGAGACATCGAAGAAAGCCTGAAAAAATCCAAATCGGTAGTTTTTACTATCAACAAAGGTATCAAAGCCGAAGAGATGGTAAATCTACGTAACGCAATGTTCAAAAATAACGCCCGTTATGAAGTATCTAAAAAAACACTGCTACGTATTGCGCTGAAAAATGCCAATATCGAACTGCCGAATGAAGCAGCTTTTTTAGGACCGATCAACACCGCTTACAGTTACGAGGATGAAATTATCGGACCAAAAACTATCCACGACTTTGCAAAAAATTCAGAACATATCGAAATAGTGGGTGGTATTTACGAAGGCGTATTTCTAACCAAAGAGCAAGTAATTTCTCTAGCGACTATGCCATCCAAAGAAGAATTGCTGGCTAAACTGGTAGGTAGCATGAATGCACCGGTTTCCGGCTTTGTAAATTGTATGGCCAATGGAATGCGAAAAATAGCCCGAGTGGTCAATGCTCTCAAAGAAAAAAAAGAAGCTACCGCTTAAATTTTAAATCTATAATTATTTAATGGAGTTATGTCATGACAGAAGCAGAAAAAAAAGATCTTCCTGCCGAGGAAGTCAAAGAAGAAAAAAAAGAGGAAACAAAAGAAGTCGATACATCCAAATTGTCTAAAACCGCCCTTGAAGTTTTAGAAAAAGTGGAAAAAATGACTATTTTGGAGTTGGCTGATTTGGTAAAAGTTATGGAAGACAAATTCGGTGTCTCCGCTGCCGCTCCCGTAGCTATGATGGCCGGACCGGCCGCCGCCGGTGAAGCCGCCGCTGAAGAAAAATCTCAGTATAACGTAATTTTAAAAGAAGCCGGTGCTAACAAAATCAATGTCATTAAAGCTGTTCGTACCTGCAATCCGGAACTTGGATTAAAAGAAGCCAAAGAAGTGGTTGATACCGCACCTAAACCGATCAAGGAAAATGTGCCAAAAGAAGACGCAGAAAAAATGAAGAAAACATTGGAAGAAGCCGGCGCCACAGTTGAACTGCAATAAATTAGCTCGAAAAATGATATAAAAAAAGCAGAAAATATCTCTGCTTTTTTTATGTATCATATAAACCTTATTAGAAAATGGACCCTGTCGGGCTCGAACCGACCACCTCCTGCTTGCAAAGCAGGCGCTCTACCAAATGAGCTAAGGGCCCCCTCAAAGATTATTGATTTGGTCCCAACCAACCAAAAAGATTATCCAATACCATGTCCCACGTGCCTGTTAAATATATTAACCCAAAAAACATCAATAGTCCACCCAGCAACCTCAAAAAAGTATAAGTTCCAGTCGGGCCAAATATTTTTTCCGCAAAACCTATCCTGCCAATCCATTTAATCAAAGGATCGGTTTTCAAAAGCAAACCCAAACCGGCGGCCTCAAACAACAAAAATACTACCAGTCGTTGAATAAACATTTTCCCTCTTTTGCAAATTAATTTTATTATCAATCCTAATTATAGCTGACAAACTACCAATTTGTGAATAAAAAAATTAACCTGAGGAAAAAAACAGGTTAATTAGATAAAAAATCATTTTTTGAGTTGTGCTAATTAATTTTCTTATCTGTCATCCTCGAATCGAAAGTCCGCCGATCCGCCGAATCGGCGGAGGCGGGCGCTTCGATAACTTGTCCAGCGAATGCAGGATCGGGGATCCATACCATATTTCTTATTTTTATTTAGTACTGCTCATCATTTTAGTAATTTATAAATATTTTGAAAATATTGATACTCGGCTCGAAAGCTAGCCAAATTCTGTTCCAGCCCGGTGTCGTATAAATCTTTTTTATGAAAGAAATATTCTTTTCCCGGCTCGCTATAGCAATCGACGGCGTATCGGGTCGCTAATTCCAAAGCTATCAATGCCGTGCCTTGTAAAATTTTTTTTGGAGTCAGGTAATCTTTATTATTATAGCGACAATAAGCATCCGACAATAAATCAAATGCGATAAAATCAAACTCTGTCCGATTTGTTCCATATTTACACAAGCTTCTTAACATATCACACAGATCGATCAAAACACTCCCCAACATGAAAGTGTCATAATCAATCAAAGTTAAAACTCTACCATTTTTAATCAGATAATTTCCCAATTTGGGATCACCGTGAATAATCTGTTGTGGCAGGGTGTCAAAAAACATCAATTTTTGACCGGCATCCAGTATTGTGCGGATATTATGTATTCCTATTTGATCTGTTATATCTTCTGATTCAGGATGGCATGACAAATCATTTAACTGTTCAAGAAAATATTTTGTCTCATGAAAATGAGGAATTTTGTACTTTGGCTTATAATCCAAATCCTCCAAAGCCAAGTGAAATTTCGCCAAAAATTCCGCACATTGGATCAAGTTATTATCAGTTATAAACGGTGATTCGTCATGTTCCAGCCATTCCATCAAACGCCACAACTGACCGTTGGTTTTGATCCAGCCATTATCCGGTCGGATAATTTTTGGTACCGGAATACTTTTCTTGGCTAAATGACCTAAAATCACATCCGTGTCATCCATCAAGTCTTCCGTAAATATCGGGCTTAAAGCTTGCAACAGGTATTGATTACCATCAGCATAAACTTTTGCACTAAAATTGATTTTACCGCCATCAATTTTTTCCCAGTTGATGAATTCCGAAAAGCCATAATCAACTAGTATTTTGTTTATCTTTTTACTTATTGACACATATTTCCCCTCCTGACATTTGTATTCAATATTTTTAAGTTTCGCAATAAAATTATAACCAAAACTACATCACAATTCAATTTGAGACAGCAAACACACCAACTTTACAAAACGACTTGAATATGATATTATTAACACGACTTTTCTATAAAAAATTTCGATTATCTAAAAAATGCAATGGCCGAAAAACAAAAATCCATAAATACCTATTTCGAAAACGTAAAAAGCATGTTTAGAAATTTTATCCGCACCAACAAAATGGTTTGGGCTGAAAAGAAATGGTTTCTGATCGGCATGTTCGTAGTATTTATTGTGATCTCAGCTTTGCCATATCTCCAAAATGGAGCTGATGCGCTTTTGATTAATCATCTTGTCGCCATCATTAGTGGTGGTGAAATTTCGCAACACTTGTATATACTGATCACTTTTGTTGTTTTGTCATATATATCAGCCCCGATGGCATATTCTGCCCAAACCAACATGTTGCAGGTATTTTGGTTTTATCTGGACAGAAAATTTCAAGTCGAAATTGCCAAAAAAATGTCCAATCTGGACATTGCAATTCACGAGAATCCTAAATACAAAGATCTGATCAATAAAGTATCAGAAGGTGGGTATTTTCGCATGCAGTCTTTTATCGAACGTCAGTATTTTTTGAGTCAAAGCGTCTTTTCGGTCATTTTGTCAGCCGGAATTCTAATTTACAGTGAATGGTGGATATTTGCCTTGATAGTTTTAGGCACCATACCGGAAGTTATCAATGAGTTTCGATATGGTATTCGAGTCTGGGAAATCTGGGGCGCCAAAGCTGAGGTGAAACGTCGATATTACGATCTAAATTGGCGATTTCATCAAGTAACTTCGTTAACTGAGATGAAATTATTTAACAATGTAAAATATTTTCTAGGTGTATATGAAAAATTATTTAGCCAGTTTCAGGACGAAGAGATTAAAAATACTCGCATCAGATACAAGATGGAAATGATGGCAATTTTAATCTCGCAAATCACATTTGCGGTTGCGCTGGTTTTCTATATTTTAAAAGTAGTGCACGGAGATATTGAAATCGGTACTATGACCTTCATTATCGCTTCAATCGGAAGTTTTCGAGGATCGATTTCCAACCTTTTTGTCGGCTTTGCCCGCCATTATCAAGACAATCTCTTTGTCGAAGATATTTTTAAGCTGATGGATACCAAGGAAGTAATAGTCAAACCTAACCCTGGGATTATACTATCGTCCAAGCAAGCACCTGCCATACATTTCAAAAATGTTTCTTTTTGTTATCCGGAAACGAAAAAATATATTTTGAAAAATTTTACTTTGACTATTGAACCCGGAGAAAAGATCGCTATTGTCGGCATTAATGGAGCCGGGAAAACAACTCTGATTAAATTACTTTGCCGTTTTTATGACCCTACGTCGGGCGATATATTTATCAATGGTCACAATTTAAAAGATGTTAATCTGGAAAGTTATTATCACATCATCGGCGCTTTGTTTCAAGATTATGAAAGATACCATTTTGTAGTAAAAGAGATGATCGCTCTCGGAAGGACCGGTTCAAAAACTTCTTTGCAAAAAGTAAAGGATGCCGCCAAAGCCAGTGAAGCGGATGTTTTCATCGAAGAGTGGGAAAAAGGATACAATCAAATGCTTGGTAAAGAATTTTCTCAAGGTGTCGAACCTTCCATCGGCCAATGGCAAAAATTGGGATTGGCCAGAACATTTTATCGTGATCCACGCATCATGATCCTGGATGAACCAACTTCATCAATCGACGCTGAAGCTGAGTCAAAGATATTTGACAAACTTCACAAACTGCCCAAAGATCGAACAGTTATCCTTATTTCCCATCGTTTTTCAACCGTACGACATGCTGACAAAATCTGTGTTATCCAAAACGGCAAACTGTCTGAATACGGCACTCACGAAGAACTTTTGCAAAACAAAAAATCATATTCTCGTTTGTTCAATCTCCAAGCCAAAGGATATAAATAAAAATATTTTTTATGATACTAAATATTGCCATTCTTTTATCTATGTTATTTTTACTGATATTCCTGATATTTTGGACAATAAATCTCATGATCGCTACCATAACCGGCGCGCCCATTGTTTATGCCAATTCACAAGCGATTATTGACGCATTTAAATTAGCCAATCTGCAATCTGGACAAACGGTAATCGATTTAGGCTGCGGCAATGCCAAGTCATTAATTATCGCGGCCAAAAAATTTGGCGCCAAAGGAATCGGTGTTGAACGATCACCCTATGCTTACCTAAATTCAGTTTTAAGAATATGGTGGTATGGAGAAAGTCAAAATATCACCATGATATATGGCAACTTCGAAAAGGTCGAAAAATTTCTTCCCAAATGTGATCTGGTTTATATGTATCTTTGGGATCGGGTTGTAAAAAACCTTGAACCTTGGTTATATGACCACATTGGACCAAAGACTCACATCGTCTCGCTTGCTTTTCAATTTGCTCAGCATAAACCCAAAAAAAGCGCTCAAACTACAAACCTTGGATTTAAACACTGGATATATTTGTACTCCAGATAAATCCCAGTTGATAAAAGTTAAAATTACTTATATAATCAAAACTAGCTGCCAAATATGCGGCTTATTTTATCAAACATATTTCCCATTTATTCCTTGCCAATTTTTTGGTAACCGGGAAATAGACGTAATAAAGGAAAAATATTATGGAAAAAAAGACAAATGCAAGCATTCCCTCCATGGAGACGATGCTGGAAAGCGGTGTTCATTTTGGTCATCAAGTTACTCGCTGGAATCCCAAAATGAAGAAATATATCTTCCAAAAACGAGAAAATGCGCACATTATTGACCTTGGTAAAACTTATTTTGAGTTACAGAAATCATGTGATTATCTATCTGATTTAAAAAAATCCGGCAAAACTGTGTTATTTGTCGGAACCAAAAAACAGGCCGTTCAGATTATCAAAAAATACGCCCAAGCGGTCAATATGCCCTATATTACCAATCGCTGGATTGGCGGACTGTTGACTAATTATAAAATTGTTTCCAAAAATATCATTCGCTTAAATCAACTCAAAAAAGACCTGGAAAACAAAGAATTTCTCGATCGTTATACCAAAAAAGAAATCAACGAATTCAAAGTTGAATACTCGGAATTATTGAAACTATATGAAGGTGTAAAAGATTTAAACAAACTCCCCGATGCTATCTTTATCATCGACGCTCATCACGAACGAACCGCCCTCCTGGAAGCACGCAAAAAAGGTATTCCGGTTGTAGCCATTGTCGATACTAACGGCGATCCTGACTTGATCGATTATCTGATTCCGGCCAATGACGATTCATTTAAATCAATCGAATTACTGACCAAAACTATTGTAAGTGCCATGGGCTATACCGAATCAAATTAGTTTCATTCACAAAAGTGAAATAAAGTTATCGAATACTTTACACATTTTAAGGATATTTGAAAAATTATCTCCAATATTTTAAAAAGGATCAATATGACAATATCTGCTGAGCAAGTCAATGAACTTAGACAAAAAACCGGTCTTGGTTTGATGGAATGTAAAAAAGCTTTAACTGAATCCGATGGTAATGTGGAAAAAGCCATCGAAGAATTACGCAAAAAAGGTTTGGCCAAAGCTGCCAAAAAAGCCGATCGCGTAACCAGTCAAGGACGAATCGAAACTTACATTCACGGTGAAGGTCGGGTAGGGGTAATGGTAGAAGTGCATTGTGAAACCGACTTTGTTGCCAAAAACGACCAGTTCAAAGAATTTGTCCATGATATCGCCCTGCACATCGCCGGTGTCAATCCGATCTATATCAAACCGGAAGATGTTCCCGCCGAAGTTTTGGATAAAGAAAAAGAAATATTTTCCGAGCAGTTGAAAAACGAAGGCAAACCGGAAAATATCATCGAAAAAATCATGGCAGGTAAAGTCAACAAATACTATGAGGAAGTATGTTTATTGAAACAACCATTTCTGAAAGACAATGACAAAACTGTTGAACAATATATAACTGAACAAATTGCCACCATTGGTGAAAATATCAAAATCGTTCGCTTCACTCGTTACGAACTGGCTTCCACCGGCAACTCATGTGGGTAAAAAACTAAATCTTTTCCACATTATAAAAAAGACGTCTCTATTTTCCAAAACGTCTTTTTTGATTTTACTTTTTTAATCTACTTGCTACGGAGTCTAATATTTCATTTAGACTCCGCTTATTAATTCTGTCAACTGAAATTAGCGAGTCAATAATTCCGCAAAAAATCCCAATTCTCCTCAAAACTTCCCTTTTCTTCTGTATATGTTTTTGACAAATAGCCAAATCACATATTTTGCCACATAATTCCCTTATCGCCTCATCTTTACTTATTAAGGATTTCCAGATATCTTCTTTAATACAATTGCAATCTGGCCCAGGTTTGTTTACTGACTCCACACATCGCAGATCTCTGTTGAAACCACCTTCATCTCTAGCCATTGTTTCACCCCCCTCAAACAAAAATCTTTTTAAAACTACAACCCCGCTGATATGTACATACAATATAGCACTCAACTGTTTTTTTGTAAATAATCAATAATATTCCGTTGGCATATTGTTCGGATAAATAGTAAAATTAAATAGAAATTATCTATTATTTTTAAAGAAAAAATTATGACAGCCGATGAATTATTGAAATCTTATCGTCCCAAAATCAACGAATCGATCGAACATTTGAAAGACGAATTGGCCACAATCCGCACCGGTCGGGCCTCTGCCGGCCTGGTTGAAAACCTGCGTGTTTTGTACTATGGTTCCCAAACTCCTCTTTCCCAGATGTCAAACATTACCATTCCCGATGCTCAGACAATCTTTATCCAACCCTGGGATCGAGGCGCTATCAAAGATATCGAAAAAGCCATTGATGGCTCGGAACTCAATCTGAATCCTTCCAACGATGGGGAAAGAATTATAATCAAAATCCCGCCACTTACCGAAGAAAGACGCAAAGAGTTCGTCAAAATAACCAAAGACAAAGCCGAAGACATCAAAATCTCCATCCGCAACCATCGTCAAGACATGATGTCAGACTGGGACCTGGTCAAAGATGAAATAGGGGAAGATGAATTCGAACGCGGTAAAAAAATCCTACAAACTATGATTGACGAGGCCAATACCCAAATTGACAAATTGGCCGAAGAAAAAGAGAAAGAATTGATGACCATCTAATTTGTTAATGTGCTTTTTTAAATGTCGCCGATAGGTGACCTTTTAACTTATAACTTAATACTTTTTTTACTCATATTTTTTTATTTTTATCCCACAGTATGCTAAATATTCTTATTTTTTTAGTAGTCCTCAGTATTCTGGTTCTCGCCCATGAACTGGGACATTTTCTGGCTGCCAAATACTCACGTGTCCGGGTGGAAGAATTTGCTCTCGGTTTTCCGCCTACTATTTACTCTCAGCAAAAAGGCGAGACCAAATACATGATCAATCTCATTCCTTTCGGCGGTTACGTCAAAATGTTTGGTGAAGACGGTACTCATCAAAAAAACAAAGATTCATTTGCCTACAAAAACTGGCTGACCAAAATCTTTATCGTTTCTGCCGGCGTCATTATGAATTTAGTTTTAGGATCATTGCTATTGGGTATTGTGCTTATGTTCGGTCTGCCGGTTATTTCCGACAATGTTCAATCAGCTTATCCGGGCGCCCAAATTACACCCGAAGCGATTGTGTATGATGTCCCGGAAGACCATTCCATGGCAAATCAGATTAGGTCCGGAGACAAAATAGTAGCTGTTAATGATCAAACCATTAATTCCATCAAGTCTTTTAAAGACTCATTGCAAACTATCCAAAATCAACCTTATCAGATAACTGTCGAGCGGGACTCTTCAAGGTTGGAAGTAAGTGCTCTATCCATATTCAACGAACAGAGCGGAGAATGGCAAATAGGTCTCGATTTGATTGAAGGTTCAATCGTCAAATACCCTTTTTACCTCGCCATTCCCATGGGAATTGTCGAAATGTTTCGAATGCTGTGGATGATGATTGTCGCTTTGTTTATGATTCTTTATAACTTGATAGTTACTCAAAGTGTACCCTCGCAAATTGCCGGGCCGGTTGGTATCTATAAACTTACCGCCGAAGCGAGTGCTATGGGCATTACTTATCTTATGCAAATGATGGCCATTTTGAGTATTAACTTGGCTATTATAAATTTTTTGCCGATACCGGCATTGGACGGCGGACGCGTCATTTTCATCATTGGTGAAAGATTGTTTGGCAAAAAAATGTCTGCCAATACAGAAAACATTATTCACATGATTGGTTTTTTTGCCATCATTGCACTATTAATCATCGTAACCATTGGAGATGTTCAGAAATTCTTCTAAAATAACTACTCCCGTCATCAAAAAAGCACCTTTTCCTTCCAGTCCAATGCATTTAATCGATGCCGGAGTGATACTATTGAGTTTTTTGGCCTCAATAGTATTTTCAATTCTGATAATTATCTTCAAAGAAATTGCCGGAATTGGTTCTTTGTCACAAATATTGCATGTACCATCAGACGTTTTGCAAATTTTTAGTGAATACATGGTCGCTACTTTTATTCTATCGGTATTCTTTTTTTTCATCCTCCGTCGTCACCGCTTGAGTTTGATAAATTTTGGCTTTCGTCCACTCCCAATTTTTAAAACCTTGGCCTACGTTATCCTCGCTTTCATGGTAACTTTTGTCATGTGGATCATAGTTGCTCCGATTATTCTGATATATTTACCTGAAATTAACCTGGAACAATCGCAAGAAATTTTTAAACCGGATATGACCATTTTAGCTCAGATACTTCTAGTTTTTTATGCCGTTATCCTAGGCCCATTTATCGAAGAGGTTGTTTTCCGAGGCATAATTTTAACTGCCGTTTCCAATCGCTGGGGTTTTATTGTCGGGATAGTTTTAAGTACTCTGATCTGGTCTCTATTGCACTTTCAGATAAATATTATTATCTTTACCTCTCTTTTTGGTATAGTGCTAAGTTATATCTATCTCAAATCACAATCCCTTTGGCCATCATTTTTAACTCATGTGTTTAAAAACCTTATCGCCGTCATCGCTATCTATTTATTTGGATTATATTAGTATAAATGAAAATTAATGAGTAGTGCTAATTAATTTTCTTATCTGTCATCCTCGAGTCGAAAGCGAGGAACGAGCGATTAGACATCGGGGATCCATTCCATATTTCTTATTTTTATTTAGCACTACTCATAAATTATTAATAAATTTACAAATTCCCATAACCATTTAACTATCTCGTCATTTTACCTCAATTTTTCAAAAAGTTTAACAACAAATTGTTACATTACTAATATCTAATTAGTCTATGAATAATCTCAAAATCACTCCCCGTACCCAAGATTTCTCCAAATGGTATAACGATATCGTATCCAAAGCCGATTTGGCAGAGCATTCATCTGTCAAAGGTTGTATGATTATCAAACCTTACGGTTACGCAATTTGGGAAAAGATTCAACAATCATTGGATCGAATTATTAAATCAAAAGGCGTTAAAAATGCCTATTTTCCGCTTTTTATACCACAAAGCTTCCTGGAGAAAGAAGCCGAACATGTCGAAGGATTCAATCCCGAACTGGCTATCGTCACTCACGGTGGTGGTAAAAAACTTGATGAACCGCTGGTTGTCCGGCCTACTAGTGAAACTATAATGTACGACGCTTATTCCCGCTGGATAAAATCATATCGGGATCTACCTCTACTTATCAACCAATGGGCCAACATTGTCCGTTGGGAAAAAAGACCCAGATTATTTCTACGCACAACTGAATTCCTATGGCAAGAAGGACATACCGCTCATGCCACTGCCGAACAAGCCCAGGAATTCACGATCGATATGTTAAACATGTATGCCAGTTTTGCGGAAGATTTTTTGGCTATGCCTGTCAAAAAGGGCCGAAAACCTCAATTCGACAAATTTGCCGGTGCCCTCGACACATACTCAATCGAAGCTATGATGCAGGATGGTAAAGCATTACAAGCCGGAACTTCTCACAATTTAGGCACCAATTTTGCCAGCGCTTTCAATATCCAATATCTGGACGAAGACAACAAACTGCAACTCGTTCACCAAACCAGCTGGGGAGTTTCCACTCGCTTAATGGGTGGCATCATCATGGTTCATTCTGATGATCAGGGATTGAGACTTCCACCCAATATCGCTCCCATCCAAGTCGTCATTGTACCTATATATAAAACAGATGATGAAGAACATAAAATTATGCAAATTGCCGAACAAATCAAAAAAGATCTTACAAAATTCTCTGTACATATCGACAATGACAGTAAAAAATCACCGGGATGGAAATTTAACGAATGGGAACAGAAAGGTGTACCTATTCGAATTGAAATCGGCCCCAAAGATTTAACTCGAGAGGAAGTTGTATTATTTAGAAGAGATACCGGTAACAAAGAAAATATTGATATTAAAAATGTTTCCAAAATAGTACCGGACGTTCTTGCCAGCATTCAAACAACACTCTACCAGCAAGCGATAGAGTTTGCCGAAAAAAATACTTATTCTACCGACGATTGGGATGAATTTAAAAAAATTATGGATGAAAAATCAGGATTTATTTACTCTCATTGGTGTGGAGAACAAAAATGCGAAGACGAAATCAAAGAAATTACCAAAGCCAATATTCGCCATATTCCATTTGAACAGAGAGAAGAAAAAGGTAAATGCGTAAAATGTGGTTCCGTGTGTGAAACTACAGTATTGTGGGCCAAATCATATTAGACATATTTAAACAAAAACAAATGTCAGAAATCTTCAATCTATTTCAAATAATTCTAACCGTATTTGCTTTTATCGGTCTATTTGCTATACCGGCTACGGCCTATGCCACTATCAAAAGCATCATTCACAAACATCCGTATCGAGATTACGCCATTATGTTTGTGATATCGATTATTTCAATTCCAGCTATATATATTTTGTATCGTTTACTCGTACAAGTCCGAGGTTATTGATGAACAAATCTTTTCTAAAAATATTACTGATAGTCACTGCTTTGATATTGACTATCTTTTTAGTCATTTTTATTTATTCCATCCAGAACCCATCCACCAATTACTTTGGGCAAAATGTGAGCAAAATTATCGCCCCCGTTACCACCATTGACTACAATATTTCAAATCAACAGTTATCCGGATTGATTAGAGATTTTCTTGACAACAATCCAAATTATCAAATCGATTCTCGAGATCCGGATATAATACTCAACTATCAACCGATCGATTCCGATAGTGAGTCAGATAAATACTTTTCTATCAGTGAAGCGTTGGTGCCAATAATTCATCGTCAAACATTGGTTGACAATATCACTCTGTCCGAACTAAAAAGCATCAATAGTGGCATCAATGTTGGCGAAGAACATTTTGATACTTTGGTTGTCGTCAAAAATATGAAAGAACAAATTGTTGATTCGCTGAGTATGAATCCGGACACAATTCTTGCTCTTGATGATATTTCACAAGTGATCGATCAGGTATCATCCAACCCTAATTTTCTCGGGTTAATCCCGATTAGTCAGTTAACTATCGATGTTCATCCCCTAAAAATTGAAAATATTAGCGCCCTTGACGAAACGGAAAAATTTCCGGTCAATATTGACATTCATATTCCCACCAAATTCGAAAACGATCCATTGATAAAAAACATTTCCGATAATTATGTAATTCCCAGTCCTACCGAAATTTTAAGTGTGGGTGATATCATGATGGGGCGTTATGTTGGGGTCAAAATCAATCGCTCCGGCGATCCGATTCATAGTGTTGAATACGTCTGGGAAGAACTATCCAAACCGGATCTAACTTTTGCTCAACTAGAAACTCCGATTGCTACGACAACACTTACCAGTGAAGGGATGATTCTGGTTGCTCAACCGGAAACCGTAACTGCTCTGACCCAATCCGGTATTGATCTGGTGTCAATATCCGGCAACCATTTTGGCGATGCCTTGCGTGATGGCATGGAAGAGACTTTTCTAACTCTAGAGCAAAACCATATTATCTACATTGGTGCCGGTCGAAATAAAAATGATTCTTTTACTCCCAAAATAATTGAGAAAAACGGCACAAGATATGGTTTTTTAAGCTTTGTTAATATCATGCCTGACAGCTATGGTGCCGGCGAGGATTATGCCGGATCGGCCTGGGTGGACTTTAACTCAATTGACGATCAAAATCTGATCATTGATTCCATTCAACAAGCTCGCACCAAATCAGACATAGTTATTGTTGGTTTCCATTGGGGAACGGAATACACACCTCATCCAACACAAACTCAACAGGAAATTGCCCATTTGGCGATAGACAATGGGGCCGATATGATCATCGGTACGCACCCGCATGTTGTGCAAGCCGATGAGGTATATAAAGACAAATACATAAATTACAGTTTGGGAAATTTCATCATGGATCAGATGTGGTCTGAGGAAACTCAAGAAGGAGTTCTGCTCTATATCTACACTTTGGATGATAAAATCATCTCTTACAATCTCGTTCCGACCCATGTTGTCGACTATTCACAAGTAAAAATATTGAGCAAAGAGGAGGGAAGAAATATTTTGGAAAGAATCTGGCAAGCTGGAAAAGAACTGATATAAACCTTGACAAAAACCTTCGAGTGTGATAAAATAAACACAGAATTTTCAACAGAAGATATTTACGACCCGAAGTCCATTACTACATATTTAAAACATATATCCCAAGTATATTTTGTAGCAATTGACAGCCACAAAAACCTGATATACAATCTATACGCGTAGAAAATTGCTATATTAAATTTTAATGAAATTTTAATCTTAGGTTAAAGGGGGTCAAATTCAAGTTTTCTATCATTTTATAGAGCTTGATATTGATCATTTACTCGTTAATTCCCACCCGGGAAAATTGCATTATGCGGAAAGTAAATAAAAGATCGCGCGAATTACGCCATCTCAATTCTGGCATCAACCGTCAAAATTACTTTTCTAACATCAAAGATTTTCTTTCTCGATTATTCTCCACACCAAAAAACCAGCCATTTACCGTCAATCATAGCCAAAAACGCTATGATGATTTGTCGTTACCAACCGAAAACCACCATTCCCGAAATTTTTTCAGTTTTAGTTATATTAAAAAATACCTAACCCATGCTGGGATTTTTACGGTTTGTTCTTTCACTATTCTTTCAAACACTTGTTTTGGTAACTCATGCCAGGACTTTTACACATCTTCCAAATTGGTAATGGCTAGCGGAAATGCCAACTCCGATCTGGTGGAAATTGATGTTGACTCTGACGCCACTGGAATTATTGATAACGAACAAAAAATAGACCAAATGGCTTCAGTTATCAATAATTTAACCGGATCCGAGGATAAAAAAGCTCAAATCGATCAAGCTCTGAAACAAAACAGTGATAATCAAAAAAATGATATCGCCATCATTCAGGATTCATACCTTGATAAAATCAATTCTCCGGTTACCAATGTTTCCGATACAACCGCTCGAAAACATGTCATTGCTCACATCGTCAAAGACGATGAAACTCTGTGGGACATTGCCGATAAATACGGCCTAACCACGGATACTATCAAATGGTCAAACGGCATGGATGACAGCGGAATCGTTAAAGGCGGACAAGAATTATACATTTTGCCGATGAATGGCATTTACTATACCGTTTTGGAAGGAGACACCGTTTCTTCGCTAGCCGAAAAATACAAAAGTGATATTTCGGAAATCGAAAAATGGAATGATTTTTCAACCGAAGGTATGACTATCGGTCGCAAGATCATATTGCCTGGGGGTGTTGTGCCACCTCCACCAAAACCGGTTGTTCAACCAACAAATAATACTTCTTCCAATTCATATTACAATCCACAGCCAAATTATTCATCAGCACCTGCCGGTGGTGGCAGCGGAAGTGGTAATTTTGGTTGGCCAACATCCGGCATTGCCATCAGCCAGTATTTTGGTTCTACCAGTTTCAATCCATGGCATACCGGCCTTGACCTCGATGCTCGTTCCGGATGGGACATTTTCGCCTCAGATGGTGGTACGGTTACTACCGCTGCTTGGGGCTGGGGTGGGGGATATGGCAATCATATCATCATTGACCACGGCAATGGTTATCAAACACTATACGGCCATTTAAGCGCTTTGGATGTGTCTGCCGGTCAATACGTTTCCCCGGGCCAACGCATCGGCACCATGGGTTCAACCGGCTGGTCCACCGGTCCACACTTACACTTTGAGATCCGCTACAATGGCTCTTTCCTCAATCCTTTATCATATCTACCGTAATATTCTACTATTCCACAACTATTTAATTCTTGAAAAATACTCCCCAGATCTTTCGAAAAGGGAGTATTTTGTTGTAAAAAGTGATTGTTAGTGGTATAATCTCACGGGAAAATAAACTATAATATAATCAAATCTTAAAAATTCAAAAAATTATGGGACCAAATAAGATCGAAAAATCTTATCAATTATGTGAAAATCTAAATATGAAATTCGACATCGACAACAAAATAAAAAATTTGTGTAACACCATAGCAGAAATCAAACCCTTACAGAATTTCCTTGATGCGTTTGCCAAACATAAATTTGCCGGTGAAAACAATGAAATCATATCTCCCAAGATTTATCTTGTCGGGGGAGCGGTCAGAGATGTTCTATTGGATAAAAAATTCAAAGACTATGATTTTGTCGTGGAAGGAATTTCCAAAGAAACATTAAAAAAATTTCTCGAATCTGTTCCGGGAAAACTGATGGATATCGAAGGCCGAAACTTTGGTGTTTTCAAACTCAAGCTCGAAGACTGCAATCTGGAATTTATCGATATTGCTTTACCCCGAATTGATATATATCAAGAACATGGTTTGGGACACAAAGATGTACAAGTTAAAACCAATCAAAACTTAACTATCCAAGACGATCTTGGTCGAAGAGATTTTACCATCAATGCCATGGCGATAGATTTATCGGCCAGAAAACTGATCGATCCATTCAACGGTTTACAAGATCTTGAGGAAAAAACATTAAAATCAGTTGGTGTGCCATATGACCGGCTTGTCAAAGAAGATCCAACCAGGATTATGCGGGCCCTTCGTTTTGCCGCCAAATACGATCTGGATATCGAAAAAAACACTTTTGATACTATTTCTAAATATCACCATGAAATAAATAAAAAATTTAGCCAAGAGTACACAAACAAAAAAGGCGTTACCAAAAAGCGGGAAATTGAGCGAGTCTCTCGAGATATCATCGCCTCCGAATTTGTTAAAGGTTTTTACCACCAACCGGCTAAAATGATTGAACTACTCGATGAGTCCGGTGTTTATCAGGAAATATTTCCACCGGAAATAATCAGAGTCTGGGAATCAATGAAAACCTGCGATCAGCCGGAAAATTATCATTCCGAAGGTTCGGTGTGGAATCATACCATGCTGGCCCTGAAAAATATTGATAAAATCTATTCAAACGATTTGGGAATTCCCCAGGAAGTTGACATAAATACTAAAATGGCCGTTTGGTTACATGATTTTGGCAAAGTTGATACTTTCCGTGTTGATGAAGAGGGAAATTATACTTATTACAATCACCCTCAAGTTTCAGCCGAACTGGCAGCACATTTATTTACCAAAATGAACATCAACTCACTTTTGGGTGAATCAAATGTCTATAAAGTCAATGAGGACCAAGTAATTTTTGCTATCGAAAACCATATGCTACCATTTGGTCCGGATGTAACCGGCATGAAAAACAATACCATCGTTAAATATTATTTAAAAATTATCGAACCAAAAACTGTTGAATTTGGCAAATCTCGGCCAACTATCGAAATGAGCCCGGAAGGAATTAGCGTCCTTCAGCTGGCGTATGTTGATGCCAATTCCTCAATAAAAAAGCATGGTCCCCAAGATTTTACCGGCTTAAAAAACATGATCGGTAAAATCAATCAGGTCAAACAACATCTCGAAAAATACGATATTAGAACTGTCTATCCGATTACTGGGCATGACTTGATGAAAGTTTTTGGCAATATTTCTCAGGACGAAAAATACAAAGATTTTGCTCGTTTTCAAAAAACTGGTGGGATATTTTTCGGTGATATGATGGATTATGTCCTGGAGGATGCTTTAGAAAATCCCTCGGCCTATCAAGAAAAAATTGATTATTCACATCTGCAGAATGTAGTATTGCGGTACATTGAAGTAAATGGTATCAAACCATAATAAATTATTCCTTTGATAATTATTCCTTTTTTAACTATTAGTTAATCTTTTTAACTTGTTCAAAGACTACGCAAAAATTGAATTAAAAGCCGGCGATGGTGGTGATGGCGCCATCAGTTTTCACCATGAAAAATACATCGATCGTGGCGGGCCTGATGGCGGTGACGGTGGACGTGGTGGTAACATATACTTCATAGCTGACAAAAAAATTAATTCTTTGCAATACTATGTTCAGCAAAAAAAATTCTATGCACCCGATGGTAAAAACGGTGCTAAATGCAACCGGGCCGGTGCCAAAGGAGATGACTTGTATTTGTCCTTACCGATCGGAACGATATTGTATGAAATTGATAGTGATGGGAAACCTGTTGCCATAAAAGATTTCAGCAAATCAAAATCCAAATACTTGGCCGCACGTGGAGGCAAGGGTGGTTTTGGCAATGCTCATTTTACCTCTTCAACTAGACAAACGCCACGATTTCGCGAATTTGGAACACCCGGAGAACGAAAAAAATACTTTCTCGAACTAAAAACAATTGCAGATATCGGTTTAGTTGGTTTGCCGAACGCCGGCAAATCTACCTTTCTATCAGTAGTAACTGATGCTCGACCTAAAATCGCCGACTATCCTTTTACCACCATTTCACCCAATCTGGGCATCCTAAGCCATAAAAAAACCCGCTTGACTATTGCTGATATTCCCGGTTTGATCAAAGGTGCTCACACCGGCAAAGGCCTGGGTCATGATTTTTTGCGTCATATTGAACGAACTCGTCTGATTTTGCACTTGATAGATATCAATTCAATTGATCCGATCGGAGATTATTACGATATTAGAGAAGAATTGGAAAAATTCAGTCAGAAAATGTCAAAGAAAATGTCAGTAATTTGTTTTACAAAAATTGATCAACTCGGTTGGACACCGGAATCTGTCGATTTAAAAGAATATCTGGCTGATTTTAAACGTCAAACAAAAACCAAGGACCGTATATTTGCTATTTCGTCGGTATCACATTTGGGTTTGGAAAAATTAAAAAATTTTCTCATCAGCCAAAAATCAAAACTGTCACCAGAAAAGATAAATATCACTCGAAAAAAAAATAATACTAAAACCATCGATTCATATGTCATTAAGTTATCAAACGGTGTATATGGAATCCGAGGCACAAAAATTGAAGAATTTTCTCTCAAAACGGATTTTACCAGTTTTGAAGCGATGCGTCGTTTACGTGATATTATCCACAAAATGGGTTTGGATAGACAACTAAAAAAACTATCTATCCAGACCGGAGATATAGTTCAAATCGGATCAAAGCAATTTGAATGGTAATTATCTTTTAACCAAAATATTTCTATTTATTTTCCTCTCACCATTTCCAGCAACACAAAATTTTTCACCGTCGTAATATCCCTCTTTTTTAACAATATGATAGTTATTATCAATAGACAAATGATAAATTCCATCACCGATATTTTCAAAAACGTATCGACCATCAAAATCGGTCCAAACCACTTCATATAAACTATCGTTCTTGTACAATTCCACTTTTAAATCAGTAATTGCATTACCAGTTTCCACATCCAATACTCGTCCCCAGTTATTTTGTCTTTTTATTGTCAAAATATAAATCAAATAACAAAGAATATAATAGATTGAAATAACTATTGATATTTTTAAATTTATAAAAAGTGCATATAAGAGCATTGTTAAAGTACCCAACGTTACTCCACTGGACAGATTTCTTAAAAACCACATTTTCGGTCGATAGAACAAATTTGATTTCTCAAATATTTTTTTACGTTCAAGATTGGTAGTACTTTCTGCCGGAAGAGCGATTTTTGTCGTACCGTCTATCATCAAATAATTATTTTTAGCAATCGGTCGATCATTAAAATGATCACCTGTAATGTCATTTATAATTTGTTCTTTGTAGCCGTGTTTGAATACCGAATAATAGTATTCACCATCCGGGATATTGGTCAAATCAATTTGACCAATACGATTGGCAGGTAAATAAAATTTTCGTCTGGTATCAATATTTTCAAACAATACTTTGGCATTGCTCACTCGATGAAGACTATCAACCTCAAAAAGTATTGCTGACTTGACCGGATTTAAGTTTCGTGACCGATGCCAATAGGCATACAAAAATTCCGTAAACTCATTGGCATAATCAATAATTACAAACAAAATTAAACCGATGGATAGAATTATGATTAATGGCAGGGTAATCAAAAAGAAAATATCGATACCCGCTTGATATGTTTTAATAAAGTGATAGATGGTTACTGTTGAATTCATAAAGAAAGTAAATTGGTCATTGGTGGGTAATAGTACCATATAATCTTTTTCAATAAAGCCACCTATATAATCTTCGGCGAAAAATTCCAAACTTGTGAAGACATCCGGTTTATTGTCTTCATTTGCCTTTGTTGCTTTTTGCTGCTTTTTTTCTTGTTCTTTTTGATAGTCATATAGCAACTCTTTTAGTCCCGCCTCCTCTTGTTCCGGTGGCACATAAACCTCACATAAGATACGTCCCTCCACTTTTCCTCCCGAAGAATCGGTTGCTTCCACCAATATAAAAAAATTTCCTTTTCCCGACACAGTCCAGACATAACTAAAATTATAGCCGTCGGAAGTTTTTACTAAGTTTAACTCTCTCCAAATCCCGCCATCAAAGCTTATCTGAGCATCAGTTAATATTTCTTTTGATACAATTATACCGGTGATATTTTCAGTCGTGGATCTGGTAAACACATGGTTCTCTTTTTCCGGATGACTAAAAATTACCTTGTCTTTGGCCTGAACCTTAGGAGGTAGCAAAAAACCGACTGTACTTAACAGACATATAAATATCCCAGACCATATTGTGTTTACAGCTCTCACTGATTATGTAAATTTAGTTTAAAAATATCCAAATATCCAATCCAACCATTATAACATAAATAAAACATAATAGTCAATAGTATTGCTTGTATTTATTATTCAATTTAGCTATGTTAAGTATAGTTTTAATATCTAAATACTATTATGTATCAATACCTAATTAACGGTAAACAAAAACTAGCCGGTGATATCGAAGTATATGGAGATAAAAACACCGCTCTCAAACTAATCCCATCCACCATACTGTCCGATCAGCCATGCACTATTAGCAATGTTCCCGATATTACTGATGTTCGGATTATGATTCAGATCATGCAAGATCTCGGTGCAAAAATTGACAAAATCGGCCCCCATGACTATGTATTTAACTGCTCAACGATAAACAAAACTCAAATTGATAGTATTTTAGCCAAAAAATTACGAGCTTCAACGGTATTGATTGGACCGATGCTTGCCAAATTTGGAACAGTTTCAATTCCACACCCCGGTGGCTGTATCATAGGTAAACGTCCGATCGATATACACCTGGAAGCTTTTCATAGACTTGGGGCGACTATCAAAGCTGATGACGAATACTACCATTTTACCGCCAATAAACTTCGCGGAGTACGAATTATTCCTCATTCAATCAGTGTTACGGGCACGGAAAATATCATTATGGCCGCAGTTATGGCCGAAGGCGAAACAATAATTGAATACGCCGCTTGCGAACCGTCAGTTAAATCACTTGCCGACTATCTAAACTCTCGTGGAGCCAAAATCGAGGGAGCCGGCAACCCTCGAATTGTTATCCATGGCGTTTCTTCGCTCACGGGCGGAGATATAAAAGTTATCCCTGATCGAATCGAAGCCGGAACATTTATAATTCTCGGTGCTCTTTGTGGTGATATACAAGTAAAAAATTGTGATCCGGCTCACCTCGCCGTATTTCTGGAATTATTGTCCAAGGCGGGAGTAAAAATGGAAATTGGTGCGGACAATGTAAAAGTATTTAAAACCAACCAGCTAAAATCCGTGAAAATGACTACCAGTGCTTATCCCGGATTTCCCACCGATTTACAGGCACCATACACTTTACTAATGACGCAAGCACATGGGTTGACCATGATTCATGAAACGGTTTTTGAAGGTCGACTCAACTACACCGAGTGGCTGAACACTATGGGCGCCGAGATAATTCAATGCGATCCTCATCGAGTTTTAGTTAGTGGTCCCACACCTCTTCATGGTAAAAAAATTGTCAGTCCCGATATTCGTGCCGGTATCGCTTTGATAATTGCCGGTCTAATAGCGGATGGGCAAAGTCAAATTGACAATATTGATTTGGTGGATCGCGGCTATGCCAATCTCGACGAACGACTTACTAAACTTGGTGCCTCATTGGTCCGAAATGAAATAAACTAAATGTTCAATTTACGACAACAATTAGCTATTGATTTGGGTACTTCCAATATTCGTATCAGCGTTCCTAAAAAAGGGATTACTATCAATGAACCGGCCGTAGTTGCAATCAATACCACTACCAACAAAATCATGGCCATTGGCGAAGAGGCGAGGTTAATGTTGGGTAAAACCCCGGGAGATGTAATCGCCGCTAAACCTCTGAAAAATGGTGTCATAGCCAATTATCGTATTACAGAAGCTATCATCAAATACTATATCGATAAAACACTCAACAATATCCGAATTTTCGGTCCGGAAATCATGTCTTCCGTACCGGCCGGCGTTACCAGTACCGAACGACGAGCGGTTATTGATGCTGTGAAATCAACCGGCGCCAGTAACGACATTATTATCAAAGAACCATTAGATGTGGTATTGGGAGCCGGAATAGAAATTGCGGAACTGCACGGCAACATGGTAATGGATATCGGCGGAGGAACCAATGAAATTGCTGGCATATTTCTTGGCAATATCGTCACTCAGCATTCTATTCGAGTTGGTGGCGATGCTATGGA